>NZ_WWCT01000020.1 GCF_009857605.1 Duganella levis
TCGCTCTTCTCAAAAATACTGACAGTATTTCTACTGAATATTTCTTTGTTGAGCATTTAATGCTTTTTGTTGCAGCATCAAACGCCCACATTTATCGACTGTAAATTTTTAAAGATCATTCTGTGTTACAGCTGAAGAAGCGTTTTGTTCATCAGCGAAGAGGCAAGATTATGAAGCGTTTCGAATATTTCGTCAAGCTCTACTTTTTCTCTTCTTTTCTCGCTACACGCTGCATTTACATGCGCCGTTTTGCGAGGAGGAGAACTATAGCAAGCCGAATTCACTTTGGCAAGTGCCTGCTCTGCAAATACCGTCCAGTCGCCATTTTTTGCAGACTGTCGCAATCGCATGGCGTGTCCGGGCATGGCTGGTTACACTTGCATCATGTTAAGAGCGAAAGCCGTTCATGTTTCCTACGCCTAAAGTGCAAGACACCCTGAAGACCGCCGGCACCTGGCTGCACCGCGGCTTCGACGCCACCGCCACCTGGGTGACCCAGCTGTCGTGGTGGAAGTTCCTGGTGTTTGCCATCCTGATGCTGATTGCCGGCTCCATCCTGCAGGACGAACTGTTTTCGTCGAACCCGATTCAGGAAGAAGAGCATTCCCGCAGCGCCAAGCGCAAAGGCAGCGATACCAATATCCTGATCGACGACAACGGCATTCACTTCAACCCACGCGGCAAGATCCGCAACAAGAATACCGATGACAACGGCGAACACACGCCAGTCGCCACGCCAGAGACACCGGAAACCCCGGAAACCCCAGCCACACCGGAAACGGCCGAGACGCCCGAAGCACCAGCCGCGCCCGAAGCACCAGCCAAACCATCCAAAGGCAACAAGAACGGCGCTGCCTCCGTCCCTGCCCTGCCGTCGCTGCCGGGCGAGGAAGTCCACATCGAGCTTCCGCCGCAAATTGGCGAGGAATTGTCCAACGCTATTGAAGTAGCCGTGGACGACGCCGCCGAGCAGAAAGTGGCCCGCTATCACGGCCAGGCCTCCACCTGGTTCAAGAGCTTTATTACGCTGCTGGTGCTGGCCCTGTTCGGTACCAAGGCGCTGATGGGCAGCAAAAAGCGCGCCGAACAGGAAAGCCAGTCGGCCAATGCCGCCGCCGAGCGCGAATCCATGCAGCGCCAGCTGAGCGAAGCAAAGATGCAAATGATGCAAGCCCAGGTCGAGCCGCACTTCCTGTTTAATACACTGGCCTCGGTCGAGTACCTCATCGAGACCGACCCGCCACGCGCCTCGGCCATGCAGCGCAGCCTGATCAAATACCTGCGCGCGGTGCTGCCGCAAATCCGCGACAGCGCACTGATCACCAACCTGGGCCGCGAAGCCGACATGGTCGAGGCTTACCTCAATCTGCTGAAAATGCGAATGGAAGAGCGCCTGACGGTCGATTTCGACATCCCCGACGGCCTGCGCACCGCCGCCTTCCCGCCAATGATGTTGCAGTCGATGGTGGAAAACGCCATCAAGCACGGCCTGGAAGGCAAGCCGGAAGGCGGCACGCTGAAGGTGCGCGCCGACGTCGCCCACAACAAGCTGCGCGTGATCGTCGCCGACAACGGCCTCGGCTTTGGCGCCAAGCCCAGCGATGGCACCGGCCTTGGCCTGTCAAATATCCGCGAACGCCTGAAACTGCTGCACGGCGAACAAGGCCAACTGCTGATCGCCGCCAACAGCCCCAGCGGCGTGATCGTCACCATCGAAGTGCCATACCAGTTGGCTAAAAAAACACCATGATTGCTTATTAACGCAATTCGTTGAATAATAATTTAACTAACAACCCACACCCGCACCATGCCTACAGCAATCATTGCAGATGACGAACGTTTAATGCGCGACCAATTGCGCATGCGCCTGGGCCAGGTTTGGCCTGAGCTCGACATTATTGGCGAGGCCAAGAACGGTGACGAGGCGATCGAACTGGTCGACCAGCTCAAGCCGGACTTCACCTTCCTCGATATCCGCATGCCGGGCAAGACCGGCATGGAAGCGGCTGCCGCAATCGGCAACAAGAGCAACATCGTCTTCGTTACCGCCTACGATGCCTATGCCGTCGAAGCCTTCGAGCGCGGCGCCATCGATTACGTGCTGAAACCGCCTGAGCCAGAGCGCCTGCAAGTGACGGTCGACCGCCTCAAGGGCCGCCTGAGCAAACAGGTGGCGACGGGCGCGGTCGCCGGCGCCGACATCAACGCCAGCGTCACCGCCATGCTGGCCCAGCTGACCGAGAAGATCGCCTCGCCCAAGCCGGCCCACCTGCAATGGATCCAGGCCAGCATCGGCCAGGACCTGCGCATGATTCCGGTCGAGGAAATCCTGTTCTTCCGCTCGGACGAGAAATACACCTGCGTGCAGACCGAGAAATACGAAGCGCTGATCCGCAAGCCGGTGCGCGACCTCGCCGACGAGCTGGACCCGGCGCTGTTCTGGCAAATCCACCGCGCCACGCTGGTCAACGTCAACGCCATCGAAGGCGTCACGCGCGACATCCGCGGCCGCCACCTGGTGATGATCAAGGGTCGTTCCGACAAGCTGGAAGTCAGCCGCAGCTTCCTGCATCTGTTCAAACAGATGTAAATCAAATCCCCTCATCGGTTTATGCTTTAGCGTGACTCCACGCGGTCCTTTGGCCGCAGGGAGTCATCCATGTGCCGAGCCGCTTCTTCCCTGTTGATCCTGTCCGCGCTGGTTCTCGGCGCGCGCTTGAGCTGGCGCCTCGGCCAGACCGCTGAAACCCCACTGCAGGCCGCACGCGGCCAAGTCCAGCAGCAGCTGGAGCAATCCTATTCGCAGTTGCGCGAGCTATCGGCCGCGCTCCAAACCATCCGTGAAGAAGAACGCAAGCACATCGCGCGCGAGCTGCATGACGATCTCGGCCAGCTACTGGCGACGCTGCGCGGCGACCTGGCGCTGCTGCAAAAACACAGCAGCCATAATCCCAACGCCCGCAAACTACAGGCCGGCATGGATGAGCTATTGATGTCGGCAATCGCGTCATTGCGCCGCATCGCCAGCAATCTGCGGCCGCGCGCGCTGGATGAGGGAGGGTTGTATTTTGCGCTGGAAAGCCTGCGCCAGGAATTCGTCGAGCGCAATAACATTGCCTGCACGCTGGACGCTTCGGAAGAGGATTTGATACTCGATGATGCCTACAGTACGGCTATCTTCCGCATCGTGCAGGAAGCGCTGACCAATATCGCCCGTCACGCCGAGGCCGGCGAGGTGATACTGTCACTGTATCGCAACGATGGGACGCTGCATGTGATGATTCATGATGACGGCCGCGGCATCGCCGAAAAGGACATGGACAAAGCAACGTCCTTCGGCCTGATCGGGATGCGCGAACGCGTCTGGGCACTGCATGGCGATATCGCCATCGCCAGCGACGGCGGCACGCGGATCATGATCCGCCTGCCGCTGCCGCCGCCGGAACTGCCTACACCAGCTTAGAACGCGTGACGGATGCCGGCGTTGAAGGCTTTGTCGCCGCTACCAGCTTCGTTGTTGTTACCCACGGTGTAGCCAGCGCCGTTTTTGTTCTTGATCTTGGCATAAGCCAGGTACACGCCGGTACGCTTCGACAGGTTGTACAGGTAACCCAGGGCCCACTGATCAGCATCCTGGTTAGCCGTGGTCTTGTCGTTCTTGCGGATGTACGAAGCCATGATGCTGCCCGAACCCACTGGGATCTGCGCGCCGATCAGGAATTCGTTGCTGTCGGTGCTGTTCTTCGGCGCCACGGTGTAGTTGTACGGATTGGCGCTGTTTGGCAGCACGGCGCTGTTGACGCCTTTGTCGGCGCCGTAGGCGAAGAAGGCCTTGACAACCTGGAAGTCGTAGTTGGCGGCGAACATCGTGTTGCGGCCGGTGTCCTGCAGCTTGGCTGCGGTGGTCAGGGTGGCGGCGGTATCGTTGTTCTTGTTGTTGTACACCAGGCGCGCGTTCAGCGGGCCTTGGGCGTAGTTCAGGCCAAAGCCGAACTGACGGCCGGCGGTGGCGCTGCCTTGTTGCTCGCCCAGCGAGTACAGTGCGTCGGCGCTGAAGCCGCCGGTGGTTGGGGTCGAGTACACCAGCGCGTTGCTGACGCGGGTGTTGGCGCCGGCCGATGGGAACAGGTTTTTGATGGTGCCGGCATAGCCTGCGCCGAATGGGTCAGCGACCTGGCTTTGTGCCAGGTACAGTGGGGTGTACTGACGACCGATGGTCAGTTGGCCGGCTTCTTTGCTTTTCAGGCCAACGAAGGCTTGACGGTTGAAGATGGTGTTGGTGCTGTCCAGGGTGCCATCATCGGCTTTGAAGCCGGTTTCCAGTTGGAAGATAGCCGACAGGCCGTTGCCCAGGTCTTCGGTACCGCGGAAGCCCAGACGGGATTGGCCGCCGATGCCGCTGGTAACTTTGGTCACGTTGCCAGCTGCGCCACCGCGCTCGCTCACGATACCGGCGTCCACCAGGCCGTAGATCGTCACGTTCGATTGAGCTTGGGCTTGCGCTGCGAAGCCGCCGATGATCATTGCTGCCAGAGTAAGTTTTTTCACTTGATGTTCTCTACTTGAGGTTGAAGAAAAACTGCGTTATTGATTCCACGGCGGCAATCATGCCTATCAATTACTTCAACAATGTGACAACGCTAATTTGTTGTATTCCAACATCAGTAGACGAAAAAAAAGCCGCTTAAGGCGGCTTTAATTTATTCCTGAGCTTACTTCAGGCGGCAGCTCAACAAATAGTAATATTGCAAGCGCTCGATGCGGAACTGCTTCGCATGGTTGGTGAAGCGTTTGCGCAGCGTGCTGTCGGTCAGGTAGTTCTTCAGGATCTCGTAGCGCTGGCCGTCGTCGGCGGTCAGGATCTGGTAGGTGTTGCCTTCCGCATCGGTGCGGGCGATCACCATCGAATTGCCATCGACATACGATTCGTCCAGCAGCACCAGCAGCACGTCCTTGCCCAGCTTGGCGCGCAGCATCTTCAGGAATTTATCGTAGTCTTCACGCGGCAGATGGGCCCACAGGCCGGCGGCGAACACGGCGGTGTACTGGCCTTCCAGGCCGTCCGGCAGGTCGAAGGCGTCCATCTGGCCGAAGGTAACGACATCCTCGTCCAGGCCGCGGGTTTCCGCCAGGTCCAGCATTTCCTGCGAAATATCGGTGGCGTAGACCGACTCAGCGGTTTCCGCGATCAGGTCGGTCCAGTACGCGGTGCCGCAGGCCAGTTCCAGCACCTTGTGGCCGGTGAACAGCTCGGCCACCATCTCTTGCAGATCATCCAGGTCGTCAAAGCGCTCTTCCTGCGCGTAGACCTGATCGTAGTTGTCCGCGTTGACGGCGTAATATTGTGTCAACTGGTTGGTAATCATGTTGATGCTTTCTTTATAGTTCGTAGTTCTCTTTTTCACCGCTCATGGCCTGTTCGATCAACTTGCGGTTGAGCGTAGGCGCCAGCAGTTCAATAAAGGTGTAAATATAGCTGCGCAGGTAGGCGCCCTGCTTGACCGCCACCCGCGACACGTTCATGCCGAACAGGTGGCCGACCGGGATCGCGCGCAGGTTCTTGTCGCGCTCGGCGTCAAACGCCATACCCGCTATGATACCAATCCCCATGCCCAACTCCACATAAGTCTTGATGACGTCGGCGTCGATGGCTTCCAGCAGCACGTCCAGCTTCAGGCCGCGCAGGGAAAACGCGTGGTCGATCTTGCTGCGGCCGGCAAAGGCGCCATCATACGTGATGATCGGGAAAGCCGCGATCTCTTCCAGCGTCGGCTGCTTGATGCGCAGCAGCGGATGGTCGGGCGACACCACCACCACGTGCTCCCATTGATAACATGGCAAGGTTACCAGTCCGGTCACGCCGGCGATCGATTCGGTGGCGATGCACAGGTCGGCCTGGTCGCGCTGCACCATCTCGGCGATCTGCTGCGGATTGCCTTGCAATAAAGACAATCGCACCTTGGGAAACTTGACCATGAAGGCCTGCACCACCTTCGGCAAAATGTAGCGCGCCTGGGTGTGGGTGGTGGCGATGGTGAAGCTGCCGCTGTCCTGCGCCGCGTATTCCTTGCCGATGCGCTTCAGGCTATCGATTTCCTGCATAATCAGTTCCACCGACTGTAATACCAGCCGGCCCGGCTCGGTCAGGCCGCGGATCCGCTTGCCGTGACGGGTAAAGATGTCGACCCCCAACTCCTCTTCCAGCTCGATGATCGCTTTGGAGACACCCGGTTGCGAGGTGAACAGCGCCTTGGCGGCATCGGTCAAATTGTAGTTCTGGCGTACTGCTTCGCGCACAAAGCGCAATTGATGAAGGTTCATTGCAGGTCCTGGCCCATCTTAAAATTATTAGCGTCCATGCTTATGCCCAATCCTTATATAAGCAAATAAAGACTAAGTCGTATGGAATAAAGACGAAGTTTATTACTATTAGCGCTAGTTTGGGGAATCAGCGACTATCCAGGAAGAATATTCATGTATCAATACGACCAATACGACCATCTCATCGTCCGAGAGCGCATCGCCCAGTATCGCGACCAGGTACGCCGTCGCCTGGCCGATGAGCTGACCGAGGCAGAATTCGTGCCGCTGCGCCTGCAAAACGGCCTGTACATGCAGCGCCACGCCTACATGCTGCGGATTGCCGTGCCCTACGGCCTGCTGGCATCGAAGCAAATGCGCATGTTTGCCCACATCGCCCGCAAGTACGACCGCGGCTACGGTCACTTCACCACCCGCCAGAACATCCAGTTCAACTGGGTGGAGCTGGAACAGACCCCGGATATCCTGACCGACCTGGCCTCGGTGGAGATGCACGCCATCCAGACCTCGGGCAACTGCATCCGCAACACCACCTCCGATCCGTATGCCGGCGTTGCCGCTGACGAGATCATCGATCCGCGTCCGTACGCCGAAGTGCTGCGCCAGTGGTCGACCTTCCACCCGGAATTCATCGCCCTGCCGCGTAAATTCAAGGTCGCGATCAACGGCGCCGTCGAAGACCGCGCCGCGATCGCCATCCACGACATCGGCCTGACCGTGGTGCGCAACGAGGCCGGCGAGATCGGCTTCAAGTTCATGGCCGGTGGCGGCATGGGCCGCACGCCGATCATCGGCAGCGTGATCCGCGACTTCCTGCCATGGCAGCACCTGCTGACCTACACCGAAGCCGTGATGCGCGTGTATAACCAGCACGGCCGCCGCGACAACAAGTACAAGGCGCGTATCAAGATCCTGCTGAAAGCACTGGGCGTGGAAGAATTCACCCGCCAGGTGGAAGCAGAATGGGTAGACCTAAAGGACGGCCCGGAAACGCTGACCATCGAAGAGATGCAGCGCGTGATCGACTACTTCCAGCCGCCGGCCTACAAGCAGCTGGACGATTCCGACGTGGTGGCCGCGCAAGCCGGCAACAAGGCCTTCGCCAACTGGGTCAACCGCAACGTCAAACCGCACAAGCAGCCGGGTTACGCCGCCGTGGTGCTGTCGCTGAAGAAAACCGGCGTGCCGCCGGGCGACGCCACCGCCGAACAGATGGACTTCATGGCCGACCTGGCGGACCGTTACAGCTTTGCCGAACTGCGCGTCACCCACGAACAGAACGTGGTGCTGGCCGACGTCGAGCAGTCGCAGTTGTTCGCGCTGTGGCAGGAAGCCAAGGCGCACGGCCTGGCGACGCCGAATATCGGCCTGCTGACCGACATGATCTGCTGCCCGGGAGGCGACTTCTGCTCGCTGGCCAACGCCAAGTCGCTGCCGATCGCCGCCGCCATTTCTGAGCGCTTCGAGAACCTCGACTTCCAGCACGATATTGGCGAGATCGAACTGAATATCTCCGGCTGCATCAACGCCTGCGGCCACCACCACGTCGGCAGCATCGGCGTGCTGGGCGTGGATAAAGACGGCAGCGAATGGTATCAAGTGTCGATCGGCGGCGCGCAAGGCAACAACGCCGCCATTGGCAAGATCATCGGCCCGTCGTTCTCCGCGCTGCAAATGCCGGAAGTGATCGACCGCCTGCTGAAGGTATATCTGCGCGAGCGCTTTGAAGATGAATCGTTTGCCGACTGTGCGCAGCGCCTGGGCGTGGCGCCGTTCAAGGAATTTGTGTACGCCACGCCGATCGCTGAAAAAGGCGGCCGCCTGGTAGGAGAGGATGAATATGTCTAAGAATTTGATTATCAAGGGCCGCGAAGTGGTCGAAGACGACTGGCAGGTGCTGCGCCTGGCCGAACCGGTGGACGGCGCGCCAGTGCACGATCCGGCCACGGTCAGCGTCCCGGCCGGCAAATTCATCGTGCCACTGAGCCTGTGGCTGGTGCAGCGCGAAGTGCTGGCGGCGCGTACCGCCGCCGGCGAGATCGCCGTCTGGATCGCCTCCGACGAACGTGCGGAAACGCTGAAAGACCTGCTGGACCAGTTCCCGCTGATCGCCGTCGACTTCCCGAAATTCACCGATGGCCGCGGCTACTCAATCGCCTACAACCTGCGCACCCGCCTGGGCTGGACCGGCGAACTGCGCGCCGTCGGCGACGTGCTGCGCGACCAGCTGTTCTCGATGCAGCGGGTCGGCTTTGACGCCTACTCGGTGCGCTCGGACCGCGACGTCCACGATGCGCTGAAAGGCCTGTCCGACTTCTCCGAAACCTATCAGGCTTCGGTAGACCAGAAGGTGCCGCTGTTCCGCCGCCACGCACGCCCTGTGCCGAATGTCGCGGCGGCAGCCAACAACGACGGCGCCGGTATTTGATTGGAATTAAAATGAGTGACCTGAGCAAGCTGATTGCGGACACGCGCTCCACGCTGTCCCGCATCGCCAGCGATTTTTCCCCGGCCGTTTTCGCCTCGTCGCTGGCGGCCGAAGACATGGTGTTGACCGATTTGATCCTGAAGGGCCAGTACGACATCGGCATCTTCTCGCTGGAAACCGGCCGCCTGCACAAGGAAACGCTGGCCATGCTGGACAAGGTGAAAGAACACTACGGCTACGAGATCGCGGTGTACAAGCCGCAAACCGAAGCGGTCGACGCCTACGTCGCGCAGAATGGCCTGAACGCCTTCTACGACAGCGTCGAGATGCGCAAGGAGTGCTGCCGCATCCGCAAGGTCGAGCCGCTGGGCCGCGCGCTGCTGGGCAAGAAAGCCTGGGTTACCGGCCAGCGCCGCGCCCAAGCCGCCACGCGCGGTTCGCTGATGGTGGAAGAGGATGATCCGGGCCACTTCATGACCAAGTTTAATCCGCTGGCCGATTGGTCCGAGGAAGACGTCTGGCAGTACATCCGCGACAACGGCGTGCCGTACAACGCGCTGCACGACCAGGGCTACCCGTCGATCGGCTGCGAACCGTGTACCCGCGCCATCCAGCCGGGCGAAGATGTCCGCGCCGGCCGCTGGTGGTGGGAAAACCCGGAATCGAAAGAATGCGGCCTGCACGTCGTTGACGGCAAACTGATACGCATTAAATCTGTCGCAGCATAAGATGCTTTGAAAGAGATCCAATGAACGCTTTAGTAGAAAACAATGTGCACGTGAATGCGCGCCACCTCGATGCTTTGGAATCCGAAGCGATCCACATCATGCGCGAAGTCGCGGCCGAATGCAGCAACCCTGCCCTGCTGTTCTCGGGCGGTAAAGACTCGGTGGTCCTGCTGCGTATCGCCGAAAAGGCTTTCCGCCCTGGCAAATTCCCGTTCCCGCTGGTGCACGTCGACACCGGCCATAACTTCCCGGAAGTGATCACCTTCCGCGACAAGCGCGTGGCTGAACTGGGCGAACGCCTGATCGTCGGTTCGGTCGAAGAATCGATCCGCAAGGGCACCGTGCGTCTGCGTAATCCGCAAACCGATTCGCGCAACGCCGCGCAAGCCGTGACGCTGCTAGAAACCATCGCCGAACATGGCTTCGACGCCTGCATCGGCGGCGCCCGCCGCGACGAAGAGAAGGCCCGCGCCAAGGAACGCATCTTCTCCTTCCGCGACGAATTCGGCCAGTGGGATCCAAAGTCGCAACGCCCGGAACTGTGGGACCTGTATAACACCCGCGTCCATCCAGGCGAAAACATGCGCGTGTTCCCGATCTCGAATTGGACCGAGCTGGATGTGTGGCAGTACATCGCCCGCGAAAAACTGGAACTGCCGCCGATCTACTTCGCCCACGAGCGTGAAGTCATTCCGCGCAACGGCCTGCTGGTGCCGCTGACCGACCTGACGCCGCCACGCGAAGGCGAGACCGTCGAAAAACAAGTGGTGCGTTTCCGTACCGTCGGCGATATCTCCTGCACCTGCCCTGTGTCCTCGGACGCGGTGACGCTGGAGCAGATCATCGCTGAAACCGCGATCACGCAAGTGACCGAACGCGGCGCCACCCGCATGGACGACCAGACGTCCGAAGCTTCGATGGAAATCCGTAAAAAAGCAGGATACTTCTAATGACCACCAATACCAACGAACAAAGCCTGCTGCGTTTTATCACCGCCGGTTCCGTCGATGACGGTAAATCCACGCTGATCGGCCGCCTGCTGTTCGACAGCAAAGGCATCTTCGCCGACCAGCTGGACGCCATGTCGCGCTCCAAGCACAAACGCACCGTCGGCGACGCCGTCGACCTGTCGCTGCTGACCGACGGCCTGGAAGCCGAACGCGAACAAGGCATCACCATCGACGTGGCCTACCGCTACTTCGCCACGCCGAAGCGCAAATTCATCATCGCCGACACGCCGGGCCACGAGCAGTACACCCGCAACATGGTGACCGGCGCTTCGACCGCCGATGCCGTGATCATCCTGGTGGACGTCTCCAAAGTGAAGCTGCGCGAAGATGGCGGCGTCGATCTGCTGATCCAGACCAAGCGCCACTCGACCATTGCGCACCTGCTGCAAATCGAGCACGTGATCGTCGCCGTCAACAAGATGGACCTGGTGAACTACGACCAGGACATCTACAACCGCATCGTCAAGGCGTACGGCGAGTTTGCCGCGTCGCTGGGCCTGAAGGACATCACGCCGATTCCGCTGTCTGCGCTGAGCGGCGAAAACGTGGTTGACCGCACCGAGAAGCTGGACTGGTATCAAGGCCCGACCTTGATCGAGCTGCTGGAATCGCTGTCGGTGTACGACGAATCGCACGATGCGCCGTTCCGCTTCCCGGTGCAGCTGGTGGCGCGCCACAACGGCCACGAAGCCAACGACTTCCGCGGCTACATGGGCCGCATCGAAGCCGGCAAGGTATCGGTGGGCGACAAGCTGGTGGTGCAGCCGTCCGGCCAGAGCGCGACCGTCAAGGACATCGTCACGCTGGAAGGTTCGCACCAATCGGCGGTGGTGGGCCAGTCGGTCACGCTGCTGCTGGACGAATACCTGGACATTTCGCGCGGCGACCTGCTGGCCAGCGCCGATCGTCCGGCCACGCAGCTGAAACAGTTGAAGGCAGATGTATGCTGGATGTCCGACGAACCGCTGGACGCGCGCCGCAAGTACTGGATCAAGCACGGCACCAAGCAGACGTCGGCCAAGGTCAAGGCGATTGAATCGCTGCTGGACATCAACACCCAGCAGCGCCATCCCGCCGAAGGCCTGAAGCTGAACGACATCGCCACCATCGAACTGGCGGTGCAGCAGCCGTTGGCGGCCGACGCCTACAGCGACATCCGCGCCACCGGCGCCTTCATCCTGATCGATGAAGTGACGCACCAGACCGTCGCCGCCGGCATGATCCGCCTGTAAGCACCATGCCCGGCAAGGTCTATCTCATCGGCGCGGGGCCCGGCGCCCAGGATCTCATCACCGTGCGCGGCGCGCGCCTGCTGGCGCAAGCCGACATCGTGCTGCACGACGCGCTGGTGACGCCCGAGATGCTGGAACTGTGCCCGCAAGCGGAGAAGATCCCGGTCGGCAAACGCAGCGGCCAACGCTCGGTGGCGCAGCAGGTCATCAACCAGCAACTGGTGGATGCCGCGCAGCGCGCCGGGCTGGTGGTGCGCCTCAAAGGCGGCGACCCGATGCTGTTCGGCCGCGCCGACGAAGAGCTGCGCGCGCTGGAGGAAGCCGGCATCGAAGCCGACATCGTCCCCGGCATCACCACCGCGCTGGCCGCAGCAGCAGCCACCCGGCAGCCGCTGACCAAACGCGGTGTGGCGCGCAGCGTGGCCTTTTTCACCTCATCCACCGCGCCAGAACACGCGGACCACGACGCCATTCCGGAAACCGACACGCTGGTGCAGTACATGGGCGGCCGCGAAGCCATCGCCACCGCCGAGCGCCTGCTGGCCCACGGCCACGCGCCGGACAAGCCGGTGGTGGTAATCGAAAACGTCAGCCGTGCCGACCAGCAGATTCACCGCATCGACATCGCCCAGCTGACGCAAGGTCTCGGCACGCCGCACGGCCCGGTGCTGGTGATGATCGGCGAAGCGATGCGCCCTCGCCCGCACCAGCGGCTTAATACAGAGAGTAGCGGCCCAATAGCCGCCCAACTCCGCGCCTGACTTCCCGCGTTCGGTATTAAAATGTCCACTCACACCACAAGAGGTAGTAATGGACATTGTTCAACGACTGGAACGCGCCTGGAACGCCCACGACACCGGCCAATTTGAAGCCGCTCTGCAGGACTACACCTGGCTGTTCGACGCCACCGCCAACGATGCGGAAACCACCTCGCTGCGACTGTCGTACGTGCTGGCCGCGTGGGCCAGGCTTGCAGAAGAATACCTGCCCGCGCGCCAGGCGCTGGTAGCGGAACGCGACCGCCTCACTGCCCAATTGCTAGCCGCCCCCACCGACGTTGGCACCTTCAACGACATCAGCGTCATCAACGACAAGCTGGGCGACTTGCAAAACACCTATCACCTGTTCCAGCAACTGCCGGACGCGCTGGCGCAGCAAACCGCCCACATTGCGCTGCCGGCGCTGATGGTGTGCGGCGACTACACGCTGGCGCGCCGCTACCTGCCGGACCCGGAGCAGCACCTGGCGGCGGCCGCTACCCATCTGAATGAGCAAAAGAGCCATATCAACGTGCTGACGCACGAAGGCATGGCCGAGCTGCTGGCCGACGTTTTCAACTACATCACCGAAGTAGCCTTGGTACTGGACTTGCTGACCGGCTGCGGCGATACTGCTGCGGCGGAGCGCGCGCGCCAGCAGGCTGTCAACCTGGTGCACGCGCCCGAAGCGCGCGCCTGCGTGCAAGCGGAGCTGGATGCTCCCGGCACCACGCTGGACGCCATGGTTGAACTACAAAATTCGGTGACTGCATAGTGAAAAAGATTTACGCTCAAGCCCTCCTTCTCGCCTCCCTGCTGCCTGCCGCCGCGTCCTATGCGGCGCTGCCCACCTACGATTTCAAGGTGGTGCGCAGCTATCCGCACGATACGCAAGCCTTCACCGAAGGCCTGCTGTATCGCGACGGCTTCCTGTACGAGAGCACGGGCCTGAACGGCAAATCGTCGATCCGCAAAGTGGACCTGGCCAGCGGCAAGGTCTTGCAGAGCAAGGACATCCCGCCGCAGTATTTCGGTGAGGGCCTGACGGTATGGGGCGATACGCTGGTCGGCCTGACCTGGCAGACGCAGACCGGCTTCGTGTTCGACCTGAAGACGTTTGAACTGAAGAGCCAGTTCGCCTATCCCGGCGAAGGCTGGGGTCTGGCGCAGAACGGCAAGGAACTGGTGATGAGCGACGGCAGCGCCACGCTGCGCTTCCTCGATCCCAAGACCTTCCTCGAAGTGCGGCGCGTCAAGGTGACGGCGGACGGCATCGCCGTCAACCAGCTGAACGAACTGGAAGTGGTGGACGGCGAAATCTTCGCCAACATCTGGCACACCAACACCATCGCCCGCATCGACCAGAACACCGGCAAGATCACCGGCTGGATCGACTTCAGCAAACTGTATCCCGATGCCGGCAAAGGCCCGAACGCCGAAAACGTCATGAACGGCATCGCCTACGATGCCGACAAAAAGCGCCTGTTCGTCACCGGCAAACTGTGGCCAAAAATTTACGAAGTCAAAATCGTCCCGCGCAAATAAGCGCGCAACGTCAGTTGGACTTTGAACGCGTCGCCCACGCGACGACTGCAATGCCTGCCGCCACAATCAACGCATCCTCAATCAAGCCGCTGCGGGTCTGGCCGATACTGGCCATGGCGCGCTTGCGGGCGGCTAGCGTCAGGTAAGCCAGCGGCACAGCGGTTGCCACTGCCACCGCAGCGCCAGCCGCCTCCTTGCCCTTCGGCGCCAGCGCGGAACCGGCAATGCCGGCACTCGCCACGCGCGCCGTCAGGCCGAGGAACACCGTGCGATCCGGCGCGGTCTTCATTTTGTCGCCAAACAGTTCGCCGGCGCCCATCGCCAGCGCGCCGTATTTGAACAGCGGACGATCCAGCAGGAACAGTTCACCGCTGGTCTTGCGGTGCGCGAGACGCGCCGCTGCGAGGGTCGCCATCGGCGTCATGGAGCGCGCACTGGCGACGGCGCCGATCAGGGCGGAGGAAAGAAGGCTGCGAATAGTCATCTGGCGAGCTCCTATGTCTGTGAAATTACAGTCTAGGAGCTATTTCGCATTCCCTCTGTTAGGTAAAGCATATAGCGTGGCGCTACCTGGATTTCTGCTGCTTGAAATGGCTCTCCATTTCGGCGAACGAAGGCCGCTGCACGGCGGAGATGAGTTTGCGGCCAAACTCCACCGCCAGCGTCGGCGCGTAGCCGTTCAGGCTTGCGATCAGCGTCACCTTCACGCACTGATAAATCTTGGTCGACTCCTGCAGCTTGCGTTCCAGCAGACTGGCGATCGGGCCGAAGACGCCATACGCCAGCTTGGTAATCGCGTGGATCGGGATTTCGCCGTCCTGGTGATGGACTTCGATTTCGTTGTCCATCAGGTTCT
The DNA here is from genome assembly GCF_009857605.1 of Duganella levis. Taxonomy (GTDB): domain Bacteria; phylum Pseudomonadota; class Gammaproteobacteria; order Burkholderiales; family Burkholderiaceae_D; genus Rugamonas; species Rugamonas levis. Next base: position 14,879 of record NZ_WWCT01000020.1, read on the forward strand.
CGATCTGGAACGGGTCCATATTCCCGGACACCATCAGCCGCAGGTAATCGGTAATGAACTCGGTGAGGTGGTGATCAGCCAGGATGGAAGGGAATTTGACGAACAGCGCGCTCTGTTCCGGATTGTCGATATCCGACTCCACCGACATCAGCCCTTCCTTGCGGATTTTGCCGAGAATGTCGTACAACAGGGACAGCAGGTCGAGGTACAGCGCGTTGGTCTGCTTCGGGCCCTGGAACAAAGTGGGAATGGCGGCGACGGTGGCGCGCATCGCCTTGGCGTCGTTGGAGATGACGAACGCCCCCAGCGCGCCGCCGGCAATCATCAGCAATTCATACGGCTGATACAGCGGGCCGAGATGGCCGCCTTCCAGCACGAAGCCGCCGAAGATACCGGCCAGCACAATTGCGACTCCCAATAAAACGGCCATGCGTCACCCCGAGTTTATTGCAAGATTTTGACTTTACCACAAGCAACTCGGGTGTTGCTACTAGTACATCGCTGTGTTGCGCTGATGGCTAGGCGGCCAGTGCAAGGCTGTAGCAGGCGTCATTGGCGCAGGCGCCCAGGCGGCGAGCTTCGGGCTGCATGTCCGTGAGCAGTGTCACCACCAGCGGCGCATCCATGCCGTTGATGGCGAGCTGAAAACGCCTGACTAGCTCCTTGCTCAATTTCTCTTCCGGCGTCGGCTCCTCGTTCTCCGCGCGCAGACGCTTGCGCGCACGGGCCAGGTATTGGCGCGTATTCACCGCCTTGGTACCCAAGGCCGATGCGATGTCGGCGTGATCGCATTCAAAGACTTCGTGCAGCACCAGCGACAGGCGCTCCTGTGGCGACAAGCGTGACAGCAGACGCGCCAGCGCCTCGCCCAGTTCCGCGCGGCGCAGCAAGACGTCTTCCGGCGACGCTGGCTGCGTCTCGGGCGTCAGCTCCAGCGCCGTATGCGCCGCCATGGCATCGCGAAGACGCTTGCGCAGACGGTCAATCGACTGATGCTGCACCACGGTGGTCAGCCAAGCGGCCGGCGTCACCACAGCACCCTGCTGCGCGCCATGCCACTTCAGAAAACAATCCTGCACCACATCCTCGGCCTCCGCCTCGCTGCCGACAATGCGCGCGCTGATTGCCTTCAGGCGTGGACGCAGTTGCTCGAACATGGCGCCGTCGCTGTCCATCATGGTGGTTCTCCTTTTGCAGTGAGTATGCCGCTTGACGCTGGACGACGGCCAACTGTGACAGGCCAGCGATATTTATTTTTGCCATCACGCCGGCCACTTCCTCAAGCGTCAAGCGGACATCAACTCCACTTTACCGCGAAAGGATCATCATGACACTCATCCCAACCGTAATCGAGCACACCAGTCGTGGCGAACGCGCCTTCGACATCTACTCCTGCCTGCTGAAAGAACGCGTGATCTTCCTGGTGGGCGAAGTGACCGAGCAATCGGCCAACCTGATCGTCGCGCAGCTGCTGTTTCTCGAATCCGACAATCCCGAAAAGGACATCTCACTGTACATCAACTCCCCCGGCGGCTCGGTGTATGCCGGCATGGCGATTTACGACACCATGCAGTTCATCCAGCCGGAGGTGTCGACGCTGTGCACGGGCTTTGCAGCCAGCATGGGATCGTTCCTGCTGGCGGCTGGCGCCATCGGCAAACGCTACGCGCTGCCCAACGCCCGCATCATGATCCACCAGCCGCACGGCGGCTCGCAAGGCGTCGCCTCCGACATCGAAATCCAGGCCCGCGAAGTGACCTACCAACGCCACCGTCTCAACACCCTGCTGGCCGAGCGCAGCGGCCAAACGCTGGCGCAAGTCGAGAAAGACTCCGACCGCGACAACTACATGTCGGCCGCCCAAGCCAGGGAGTACGGCCTGATCGACCACGTCCTCACCACCCGCGCCGTTTGCGCTGCCGGATAGGGTGTGCTAAATTCCCGTAACCAGTTAACAATGCCACCAGCTATGAGCCTGTCATTTCATATCGATTTCAATGGCCAATGCGAGGAAGCGTTTGCTTTTTATGCGGAGCACCTTGGCGGCAAAATCGGGACCATGCTTAAGGTGAAGGACTCGCCTGTACCGGCGGTGTCGGCGTCGCATGCCGACAAAATTGTCCACGCAAATATCAGCATCGATGGCGTGGAGCTGGCTGGGGCGGATGTCGATGCCAGCAGGTATGAACGGCCGAGCGGCTTTTATGTGCTGCTTGGCGTAAATGCGGAAGACAAGGTCCACGCCTGTTTCAACGCCCTGCAAACAGGCGGCCATGTCATCCTCGCGCCACAGAAAACATTCTGGTCGCCCTGCTACGCTATCGTCACCGACCGCTTTGGCGTACCGTGGAAAATCAACTGCGGCACCTGACTTAACGCAGCCACCTTCAACGCGTAGACAGCAGCGCGATGATCTCGTCGGCGACGGCGCGCACTGGCGCTGCGCGGCGCACGTCTTCGTGCATGACGATCCACAGCTTGCGCTTGACCGCGCACGTCGGCGCTTCGATCTGCACCAGCGGCGACAAGGGAAAATAATCCGGCAGCACCGCCACGCCGCCACCTGCCAGCGTGGCCTGGTACAACGTGCCCAGGTCATTGGAGCGCATGCAGTAGCGCCGCGTGCCGCGCACCTTCTCCAGCCACTGGTGCTGCGGCGTGTGCTGCAACAGCTCATCGTAGCCGAGGAACTCCCACTGCTCCGGCGCGCGCTCCGCCAGATAAGCCTCGCTGGCGCATAAGCGATAGGTCACCGTAGCCAGGCTGCGCACCGCCAGCCCCGGCGAGGTCGGGCGGTTGTAGCGGATGGCGATATCCGACTCGCGCCGCATCAGATCCGTCACCTTCAACTCGGCGCGCAGATCCAGTTCAATGCCCGGCAAGCGATGTAAAGCCTGTTGCAGTCCCGGCGCCAGCACCCACGCCGTCACCGCCGGCGGCGCCGAGACCCGTACCTTGCCGCTCAATTCCGCCGTGCCGCCGGCCACGCGCAGCAAGCCATGCAAGCCGTCTTCCATATTGCGCGCATGCGGCACCAGCGCCTTGCCGGCCGCCGTCAGCGACCAGCCCTTGGGGAAGCGGTCGAACAGTTTGACGGCAAGCGCCGCCTCCAGCGCGTCGATGCGCCGGGCCACGGTAGTGTGCTCCACGCCCGCCGCCCGCGCAGCGCCGGACAGCGTGCCGGCATCGTGAAGGGCAAGGAAGAAGCGCAGGTCGTCCCAGTTAGGTTGGTTCATTGTGCAATTATGCACATATTGCGCACGGCTTTTGCTAATTTTGCGCAGCCGCCTTCACGGCTATCGTGTCTTTATTTGAAAGGAAGATGCGATGAAAATCTTGAACCGCCTGTTTTGCCTGATGATGTGGGTACCCGCGCACCAAGCCGCGATGGCCGCCCAGCCGTTCCCGCTGGCCGGCACCTGGGCGCTGGTGGCCGCTGACCGCCTGCTGCCCGACGGCGCCCGCTTGCACGATTACGGCGAGGCCCCGAGCGGCTTAATGATGATCGATAGCGAAGGCCGCTACACGGTGCAGATCTACCAGCAGGGCCGCCCGCGCTTCGCCAGCGGCGACAAAAAGAGCGGCACCGAACAGGAGTTCCGCGCCGCCGTCGAAGGATCGAGCACGCACTTCGGTCGCATGGCGATCGACGAGCCTTCGCGCACGCTGACCTTCATCATCGAGAGCGCGGCGTTTTCAAATTGGGAAGGTACGCGGCAGGAACGCCGCTACGAATTGAAAGGGGATGAACTGAGCTACCGCGTCCCGGCGCGGCCGGACGGGCAGATTCCGCTGTCAGTCTGGCGACGCGTAAATTAGGACAGCGCGCCGACGCAGTAATCCGACAGCGCGTTGAGCACCGCCGCATTCTCGCCAGCCGCCTCCACCACCTTGATGGCGGCTTGCGGATAGGCGATGCGCAGCTCGTCGATCATCAGCGGCAGGTCGCGCAGCACATGGCCGCCCTGGCCCAGGAATACCGGCACCACGGTGATGTCGACAATGCCGTCGGCAATCAGCGCCGCCGCCACATCCGGCAAGCGCGGCGACATCAGTTCCAGATACGCCAGCTGCACGCGAACACCCGGCTCGCGCGCCTGCGTCAGGTCGCGCAAGCGTTCGAACGGCGCCGCCCACGATTCGGCGCGGGCGCCATGGGCAAATAAAATCAGTGCGCGTTGGGTCATCAGTGCCGCTCCACCCACCACAAGGCGCCCAGCGCCAGCAGCAGAAACAAGATACTCGGCGCAATCGCCGTCACAATCGCCGGCCAGGTGCTCAGCACACCCAGGTGCGAGAACAGCGCATTCACCAGCTGGAAGCTGACGCCGATCATAATCCCGACGAAGATTTTCAGGCTCACGCCACCGCTACGCGTGTGCAGGTAGCCGAACGGCAGGGCCAGCGCCATCAGCACGAAGATGGTCAGCGGGTCGAACAGCTTTTTCCAGAACGCGATCTTGAAGCGCTCGGTCTCCTGCTTGTTCTCCTGCAGGTGGCGGGTGTACACCGCCAGCTCGGAGGCCGACATGCGGTCCGGATCGGAGCCGGCCACCGCCAGAATCCTCGGGGTGATCTCCGACAGCAGATCCTTGGTCGCGCTGTGGCGGGTCTCGATCATGCCCGACTCCTGCGCGAAGTTGTTCTCCAGGTTGGCCTCCGCGCCCGGCTTGAGCAGTTGCGGATTGGTGAACAGGTTTTCCGTGACACCGCTCAGCAGCCACTTGTTATTGCCCTGGAAGGTGCCGGTATTCGCCAGTGTGATGGAGCGCAGGCGGAAGTTGGTGTCGAATTCGTACAGCTTGACGCCGATCAGCGTGCCGTCCGGCTTCACCTGGCGCACGTTGAAGAAGCGCGAGCCAGTGACCTCGCCGGTCATGCCCTCGGCCTTGACGATATCCTTGGTCCACAAGCCGGAGCGGAATTCGGTCGAGATGGCGGCGCCGCGCGCACTCAGGCGAATCTTCTCGGCGATCGGCGCGGTGCGCGGCGTAATCAACTCGCCGAAAATGAAGGTGATAATCACCAGCACCAGGCCGATCTTGACCAGCATCCACGCCACCATACCGGTCGACATGCTGGACGCGCGCATGATGGTGAATTCCGACGTGGCCGCAAACTGCGCCATGGTGTAGATGGTGCCGATCAGCGCCGCCAGCGGCATCACTTCATACACATGGCTGGGCAGCTGCGCCAGCACATACAGGAAGGCGTACTGGATCGCATAGCCGTTCTTGCCCACCGAAGGCAGTTCGCCGGTCAGGTCCATGAACGCTTGCAGCGCCAAAAACGCCACCAGCACAAAGGCCACCGCTTGCAGTATCGAGACCGCGAAATAGCGTTGCAGGATTTTCATGCGAATCAGTCTTTCTTGTTACGCGAACGCTTGTACGCGGCCAACAGCGCCAGCGGATGGTAGCGGTGGTTCAGGTTCAGTCGCCAGGCGAACAGGCCGCACACGACCAGCACCGCCGCCAGGTGCAGCGGCCACCATGACATCCCGAAGCTGCCCTTGCCCTGCTTGACGCTGGCCTCCACCAGTTTGACGAAGTTGCTATAGCTGAAGAACACCAGCAGCGCGATAATCAGATTGGCCGAGCTGCCCGCGCGCGGATTGACGAAACCCAGCGGCACCGCCAGCAGAATCAGCACCAGGCAGGTGAGCGGCTGGGCGATGCGCCACAACAGCTCCGCGCGCGCCACGCTGCCGGTTTGCTTCAGCAGGTCCATGGTCGGCAGGGCGACTGCTTCGTGATCGGATTCCAGGTCCTGCGTCTGCTGCGTCACGCGCATGCTGTAGCTGTCGAACTCCATGGTCTGGAAGTCGGCCTTGCCCGGCGTGCCCTGATAACGGCGGCCGTTCTTCAGCACCAGATAGCGCTCGCCTTTCGGCCCGGTGTTGATCACGCCTTCGCGCGCGACGATGACCGCATCGCCACGGGCGTCGGTGGTGTTGACGAACACGTTTTGCACCACGGCCGATTTGCCGGCCACGCCTTCCACGAAGAAGATGCGGTTGGCGGCGGCCGATTCCTTGAACTGGCCCGGCGAGACTTTTTGCAGATCTTCGCGCTTTTCAAAGCGCTCCACGTACTCCAGGCTTTTCTGCTTGGCCCACGGGGTGGCGACGAAACTCAGGCCGGCGGTGATCAGCACCAGTGGCAGGCCGAAAGTGAGCACCGGCCGTATCCAGCGCAGCAGGCTCATACCCGAGGCAAACCACACCACCATTTCGGAATCGCGGTAGGTCCGCGTGACCACCATCAGCACTGAAATAAAGCTGGTGAGGATAACGAGAGTTGGCAGATAATTCAGCACGGCGAAAGCGATCAACGCGATGACGTCACCCGATGCGGCCTTGCCGCCAGCGGCTTTGCCGAGCACCCCGATCAGGGTCCAGGTGACGCTGATACTGAACAGCACTGTGAAGGTGGCCCCGGCAGCACTGGCCATTTCTCGTCGTAGGGCGCGTTGAAAGATCATTGAAGATTATAATTCGGTAGTTTGGCCCATATATACGCTATACGGGACCACAAGTTTTAAGTACGTACACGACACGGAGAATCAAATGGACTTTAGCATAAAAGCATTCGACACAAAAAACACCATCGCTACGGCCAAAGCCGGCGTGATCGCTGTCGCGGTCTTCGAGAACAAAAAGCTGTCGCAAGCTGCCAAGGCGCTGGACGGCGCCGGTGAAATCACGGCCGCGCTCAAGTCCGGCGACATTACCGGCAAAGCCGGCACCACCCTGCTGCTGCGCGGCGTTAAAGGCGCCAGCGCCGAACGCGTGCTGCTGGTGGGCCTGGGCAGCGACGAAACCGTCAGCGAAAAAAGCTTTGCCGGCGGCGTGGTTGCGGCACTGAAGGTATTCTCCACCCTGGGCACGAGCGACGCTATTATCGCACTGCCAGCCACTGAAGTGAAAGAGCGTGACGTCAATTGGGCGATCCGCTGCGTGGTGCAGAGCGCCCACGAGTCGATCTTCCGCACCGATGGCCAGAAGAGCAAGAAAGATCCGGCGCCGGCCGGCGTCAAGAAAATCGCTTTGGCCGTGCCGAGCAACGCCGATACCAAGATCGCGCTCGCGCAGGCCGTGGCCATCGCCAACGGCATGGACCTGACCAAGGAACTGGGCAACCTGTCGGCCAACGTCTGCACCCCGACCTACCTGGCCAACACCGCCAAGAAACTGGGCAAGGACTACAAGTTCGACGTGGAAGTGCTGGACCGCAAACAGCTGGAAGCGCTGAAGATGAACAGCTTCCTGTCGGTGACCAACGGCAGCGAGCAGCCGCCGAAGTTCATCATCCTCAAGCACATGGGCGGCAAGGCCAAGGATGCGCCAGTGGTGCTGGTCGGTAAAGGCATCACCTTCGACACCGGCGGCATTTCGCTGAAGGCCGGTCCTGGCATGGACGAGATGAAATACGACATGGGCGGCGCCGCTTCGGTGCTGGGCACCTTCCGCGCCATCGGTGAAATGAACCTGAAGCTGAACGTGATCGGTGTGATCGCGTCGTGCGAGAACATGCCGTCGGGCCGCGCCACCAAGCCGGGCGACATCGTCACCTCGATGAACGGTCTGACCATCGAAATCCTGAACACCGACGCCGAAGGCCGCCTGGTGCTGTGCGACGCGCTGACCTACGCCGAGCGCTTCAACCCGGCCGCCGTGATCGACATCGCCACGCTGACCGGCGCCTGCATCGTCGCCCTGGGCCACCATAAGAGCGGCCTGTTCACGCGTGACGACGAGGTCCACAACAAGCTGGCCGACGAGATCATGGCCGCCGGTAAAAACGCCGGCGACACCGCATGGCGCCTGCCGATCGGCGAAGAGTACAACGAGCAGCTGAAGTCCAACTTCGCCGACCTGGCCAACATCGGCACGCCGGGCGGCGCGTCGTGCACTGCGGCGGCGTTCCTGGAGAACTTCACCCGCAAGTACACCTGGGCGCATCTGGACATCGCCGGCACCGCATGGAAATCGGGCGGCGCGAAAGGCGCAACCGGCCGGCCAGTGCCGCTGCTGTCGAACTTCCTGATCAATCGAGTTTAAGTTAGAACAGGGTCACGCCGGCTGCCGGCGCTGGCCCGTCTTCCTTGTCCTGGGCCGGGCGCATGACCACCGTCAGTATCGACGGATAGTCGTAGCCTGCGCCCGTATTACGGTCCACATACAGGCCCACACCGGCCGTCAGCACCAGGTTGCCCCAGATATTGGCGTCGGCCTTGGAATCCACCTTCTCGTAGGCCCAGCCCTTGCCCGTCTTCTCGCAGTCGATGCGCAGCGGTCCGGCGCTTTTGCGCAGCGTCACGCGCGCCGGCGTGGTGACAAACCATTTGCCCACGTCGTTGTACAGCACGCAGCCGACACCCGCGATCTCGCGGTGATCGAGCACGGTTTGCACCAGCACGTTTTGGTCGGTGGATTCGGTCAGGGAAGCGCAGCCCGCCAATGAGGCGAACAATGCGACCGCTGCAGCGGGGCGGAGATACATGGTCTGTCTCTGGAATATCGATATAGACCAGTGTAGCAGCCCGCCGGCGGTTTCAGTCGCTTGATCAAACGGCGTAAAGCCTTGCACTTTACGCCTTCCAGCTCTGGCCTTTACTTCAGGCGTTGTGGCGATCCATTACCTTGGACGCCACCGGCGCATCGGCCTGTTCCTGCTGCTTCTTCTTCAGACCCTGCACCACTTTCAGGATGTCGTCCATGCCGCGCTCGCCGCCCAGCGTCGAGAAGGCATCCAGCACCTCGTTCAGCACCTGATTGCGCACGGCCGCTTCGTCAGGGTTGATTTCCGCTGGACGTTGCACGGCAACCGCAGCACGCTTTTCAGCGGCGGCAGCTTCCTTCTGCGCAGCGGTCTTGCGGCCGCCTGGCGGTTTGCCATGTTCCAGCGCCGCTTGCCAGATTACCCAGCGGCGCTGTGTTTCAAAGACCAGATACTCATCTGGCTTGTCTTCCCGACGGCGTACAATATGGCCATCGCGCTGTGCCCATGCCTCAAATGCAGTTCGCATTTTTTCATTCCTTTGTAAATGCGCCACGCGCCATTCACTATAAAAACCACAAGTAATTTCCGTATAGTATCATTTCTTGCGTCACCACAACACAGAAAATACATAAATTACGCTGTTTTAGTTGCTAACGGGAAACACAAGTTTTCCACTCAATTTGTACTAGTATATTTCTATTTTGCTTATTTTGTCTTGGTTTCCAGTTCTATTTTGACAACGACGAGACAGTCTTGGCAATTTTTTTTTGATTTCACATATTTTGCAACATTTTAGGCCCTGCCACACCATTAAAGGAAGGGTTTTTCATGTTTTTTCATACAAGTTTGCAAAGTGATAATCGTTCTGTTAAATCTCGATGCTGTAAGATGCAAGCCACATGAACTTGCTAGAAAGTACAACTACATGAAATTAGCTACTTGGAATGTTAACTCTTTGAACGTAAGACTGCCGCACGTTATGAAATGGCTAGAGGAAAATCCTACGGATGTGCTAGCTATCCAGGAAACAAAATTGACGGACGACAAGTTTCCGCTGGCGGCAATCGAGGCGGCCGGCTACCACGTGGCCTATACCGGCCAAAAAACCTATAACGGCGTGGCCATCATCTCCAAATTGCCGATCCACGACATCGTCAAGAACAATCCGAAATTCGACGATCCACAGCAGCGCATCATCGCCGGCACCATCGACGGCGTGCGCGTGGTCTGCGCCTACGTGCCCAACGGCCAGGCGGTCGGCTCGGACAAGTTCGAATACAAAATGGCCTGGCTGAACGCCTTCCACGACTGGATCAAGGAAGAATCCGCACAGCATCCGCAACTGGCGGTGCTGGGCGACTACAACATCGCGCCAGAAGACCGCGACGTCCACGACCCGGCCGCGTGGGAAGGCATGGTGCATGTGTCGCCGGAAGAGCGCGCGCAGCTCAAGCGCCTGCTGGACCTCGGCCTGACCGACGCCTTCCGCATGTTCGAGCAAGCGGATAAGTCGTACAGCTGGTGGGACTATCGTGGCCTCGGCTTCCGCCTGAACAAAGGCCTGCGCATCGACCACCTGCTGCTGTCGGACGCATTGAAGCAGCGCTGCACCGCCTGCGTGATCGATCGCGTACCACGCAAATGGGACCAGCCGTCGGATCACACGCCGGTGATCGCCACCTTCGCCTGATTCTGGCTAGCAGCGCGGCAGCAGCAACTGGGCCGTAACGTGCGGCACCGGCTGCGAGAACAAATAGCCCTGGGCGAACTGGCAGCCGTGGCGCTGCAATAGCGCATACTGCCCTTCCGTCTCCACGCCCTCCGCCACCACCGACAGCTGCAAGCTGTTCGACAGCGCGATGATCGCCGCCACGATGGCGCGGTCTTCCGCGCTCTGCTCCAGGTCCTTGATGAAGGCGCGGTCGATCTTGATCTTCTTGACCGGGAAGCGCTTCAGGTAAGCCAGCGACGAATAGCCAGTGCCGAAGTCGTCGATCGACAGGCGGATGCCCATGGCGTTGATGTGGCCGAGGATTTCCAGCGTCTGCTCGCCATGCTGCATCAGCGCCGTTTCGGTGATTTCAAACTCGATCAACGCCGGGTCGATGCCGGTGTCGTCGAGGATGGCGCGGATCGACTCCACCAGGCCGCGATGCATGAACTGGCGCGCTGACAGGTTGACCGCCAGCGGCACCGGCGTCATGCCCTGGCTTTGCCACAGCATGCTTTGCTTGCAGGCCTGGCGTATCACCCACTCGCCGATCGGCACGATCATGCCGTTTTCCTCGATGATGGGAATGAACTGGTCCGGCATAACCAGCTCGCCATCCTTGCCGCCGCGCCGCCAGCGCAGCAGCACTTCCATCGCATGCAGGCGGCGCGTGCCGATGTCCATGATGGGCTGGAAGTACAACTCGAATTCGTCGGCCGCCAGGGCGCCGCGCAGACTGGTCTCCAGCTCGAAGTGGCGCGCCGCCGTCAGGTTCATCGCCTCTTTGAAGAACTGGTAGTTGTTACGGCCGCTGGCCTTGGCGTGGTACATGGCGCCGTCGGCGCTGCGCATCAGCGTCTCCACATCGCCGCCGTCGTCCGGATACACGCTGATGCCGATCGACGGCGTGATGTGCAGGTTGCGGCCCTCCAGCGGGAAGCTCTCGGCCAGCGCCTCGATAATCTTCTCGGCCACCTGCCCTGCTTCCTCCGAGGTGCGGATACCCGGCACCAGCACCACGAATTCATCGCCGCCCAGCCGCGCCACGGTATCGCTGGCGCGCACTGCGCGGCACAAGCGGCTGGCCACTTCCTTCAGCAGCTGGTCCCCGGTCATATGGCCGAGCGAATCATTGATGGTCTTGAAGCGGTCGAGATCGATGAACATCACCGCCAGCTTGCGGTCGAAGCGCTGTGCCGCCAGCATGGCGCGGTCCAGCCGGTCCGACAGCAAGGCGCGATTCGGCAGGCCGGTCAGGCTGTCGTGATACGCCATGTGGTGCACGCGCGCCTCGGCCTGGCGGCGTTCGATGATCTCGCCCTGCAATTGCGCGTTGGCGCCGGCCAGTTCGGCGGTCCGTTCCTGCACCCGCAGTTCCAGCTCGTCGCGCGCGCGGGCCACCGCTTCCGCCGCCTCGCGCCGCGCGGTGATATCGTCCACCAGCCACACCGAGCGCCCACTGTTCTCCGCCAGGTCGAACGGACGGCCGGACAGGCGCGCCCAGAACGTGCTGCCATCCTTGCGCACCAGCTCATACTCGGAGACGTTGACCTGGCCGCTGCGGAAGTCGCGTACCGTCGCCGCGCGCGCCTGCTCCCACGCGTCCTTGTCGGCGTAGAAGGCCTGCACGCTCAGATGATTCATCTCGCCCGGCCCGTAGCCGAACAGTTCTTCCATCTTGCGGTTGCAGCGCAGATTGAAGCCGCCCTCCACCACCGAGATGCCCAGCACCGCGCTGTCCAGGATGGCCTGGTTTTCCAGCAGCGCGTTGCGCAGCGCTTCCTCGGCGCGCTTTTGCTCGGTGCGGTCTTCGATCACCCAGATCGTGCCTTGCGACGGATCGTCAGGATTGACCACGTAGCCGATCAGCTGTGCCCACAGGTTGCTGCCATCGGCGCGGCGCATTTCGATCTCGGTCTGGAACGGCTTGCCGATGGAGAGGAAGGGATAGGCTTCGGCGCCCAGCTTGTCGTAGGCCTCCTGCGAGGGATACAGGGCGCGGCCCGGCAGCGTCAGGCCCGAGTGCTCGTCGTAGCCGAACATCTCGGCAAAGCCGCGGTTGTAGCGGGTGATGATGCGGTTCTTGGTGAACAGGATGCTCATCGAGGCGTTGGTCATGATGGCCTCGACCTCCAGCTGCGTTTGCAGCGAGTTCGTTACGTCTTCCAGGATCCAGATGGTGCCGCTGCCGCGATGTTCAAAGTCGACCGCGTTGGCGCGCACGCGGCACCAGAACAGGCTGCCATCCTTGCGTTTGAACTGCCAGGCGGATTTCTCGAATGGCTGGCCGCTGCTCAGCAACGGCGTCGCTTCGCGGCCGAAGGTCTCGTAGGCCTCCGGGGATGGGAACACGATGGACGAGTGCTGCCCCTCCATCTCGCCCGGCGCGTAGCCAAACATCTCGGCCATGCGCGCGTTACAGCGCATCATGACCTGCGATTTGCTGAACAGGATACCTACCGATGCGTTATCAAATATGGCCTTCTGCTCCAGCAGCATGCGGCGCAGTTGTTCTTCGCGCAGGACGCGCTGGTCATCGGTGGCATCGGTGGCGTCAGAAAGCATCGTCGGCAGATAATAAACCACATTACTGGCTATCGCTATGAATGTACTTGTGCTGTGCCTCTAAAAACGACAACGCCCGGTCGGACCGGGCGTTATCTTTACTGCAAAGTGATGCTTATATCAATGCGCGGCGGCTCCGGCAGCGCCGATACCGGTTTCGGAGCGCATCTGCTGCGCTTCGTAGCCGGCGCGGTCGATGCGCGCGCGGTCGCTCTTGTCCAGCACCGAGAACAGCCAGATGCCGAGGAAGCCGGCCGGCATCGAGAAGATGGCCGGCGACGCATATGGGAACAGTTCATGCGCGTTGCCCAGCACATCGACCCACACGGACTTGGACAGCACGGTCATCACCAGCGCCAGCGTCAGGCCGATAAAGCCGCCGATGGTGGCGCCGCGCGTGGTGCAGTTCTTCCACAGCACGGACATGAACAGCACCGGGAAGTTGGCCGATGCCGCAATCGCAAACGCCAGCGATACCATGAAGGCGATGTTCTGCTTTTCGAACGCGATACCCAGCACCACGGCGATGATGCCCAGTGCGATGGTGGTGATCTTCGACACTTTCAGTTCGCTGGCGCCGCTGGCCTGGCCCTTTTTGATGACGGTAGCGTACAGGTCATGCGACACAGCCGATGCGCCGGACAGCGTCAGGCCTGCTACCACAGCCAGGATGGTGGCGAAGGCCACTGCCGAGATGAAGCCCAGGAAGACGTTGCCGCCTACTGCTTTGGCCAGGTGCACCGCAGCCATGTTGTTACCGCCCAGGAGCTTGCCCGCTGCATCCTTGAATTCCGGGTTGGTGCTGACCAAAACGATGGCGCCGAAACCGATGATGAAGGTCAGGATGTAGAAGTAAGCGATCCAGGTGGTAGCCCAGAATACCGACTTGCGTGCTTCCTTCGCGCTAGGCACAGTGAAGAAGCGCATCAGAATGTGCGGCAGACCGGCGGTGCCGAACATCAGCGCCATGCCGAACGAGATCGCCGAGACAGGGTCCTTGATGAAGGTGCCCGGACCCATGATGGCGTCCTTCTTGGAGTGCACTTCCACCGCTTTGGCGAACAGCGCCTCTGGGCTGAAATGGAACTGCGCCAGCACGGCAAACGCCATGAAGCTGGCGCCGCCCAGCAGCATCACCGCTTTGATGATCTGCACCCAGGTGGTGGCGGTCATGCCGCCGAACAGCACGTAAATCATCATCAACGTACCAACCAGCACCACGGCGATCCAGTATTCGAGACCGAACAGCAGTTTAATCAGTTGGCCGGCGCCGACCATCTGCGCGATCAGGTAGAAGGCCACCACCACCAGCGTGCCGGAAGCCGAGAAGATGCGGATCGGCGCCTGCTTGAAGCGGTAGGCGGCGACGTCGGCGAAGGTGAAGCGGCCCAGGTTACGCAGGCGCTCCGCCATCAGGAAGGTGATGACCGGCCAGCCGACCAGGAAGCCGATGGCGTAGATCAGGCCATCGTAACCGTTCAGGAACACCGATGCGGAAATGCCGAGGAAGGACGCCGCCGACATAAAATCGCCAGCGATCGCCAGACCGTTCTGGAAACCGGTGATGCCGCCGCCGGCGGTGTAGAAGTCGGACGCCGAGCGGGTTTTCTTCGCGGCCCACTTGGTGATGAACAGCGTAAACAGCACGAAGCCGGCGAACATGATGATCGCGGTCCAGTTGGTAGGCTGGCGCTCGGCCTGGCCCAGGTCTCCGCCAGCGGCCAAGGCGATGCCGCAGGTTGCCAGCAGCGCTGGCGCCATCAAACGTTTCAAGGTGCTCATGCTTTCACCTTTGCGTGGATGGCTTGGGTCAGTTGGTCGTATTTGTTGTTGGCACGGCGGACGTAGACGCCGGTGATCAGTACCGTGAAGACGATGACGAACAGGCCAATCGGCATGCCCCAGGTCATGACGCCATCGCCGGTTTTCGCTGCCAGGAATTCTTTGTCGAACGCGATCAGCAGGATGTAGCCGTAGTAGACCACCATCATGGCGGCGGTAAGCCACCAGCCGAAGCGGGAACGCGTCTTGACCAACTCGTGATAATTGGGGTCGCGTTTAAGCTGTTGAACCAAATCGTCTTGCATTGTGTGTCTCCGTTATTGATGCTCTTCTATTCGAGCTTATACACAGAATAGAAGAGCAGCCTTACCGGGTGCTTACAACAACGCGCGTTGAATCTGCTGAAGTGACGATGGATCTTCGATCGAAGTCAGGTCGCCGGGATTGCGTCCTTCGCAAATGGCTTGTATGGAGCGGCGCAGCAATTTGCCCGAGCGGGTCTTGGGCAGTTGCGTAACGAAGTAAACATGCGCCGGCCGCGCCACTGCGCCAAGCTGGCGGTCCACCACCGACATCACATCCTGCTCGGTGGTTGCTGCACTTGCGTCTTTCAAAATCGCGAAGGCGACGGCCACCTGCCCTTTTATCTTATCCGCCACACCGACCACCGCCACTTCGGATACATTCGGATGGCTGCTGATCGATTCCTCGATTTCGCGCGTGCCGAGGCGATGGCCGGCGACGTTGATCACGTCATCGGTGCGGCCCAGGATGAAGTAGTAGCCGTCCGCATCGCGCAGCCCCCAGTCGAAGGTGGAATACATCATGCGGCCATTAACCTCGGACCAGTAGGTATCGACAAAGCGCTGGTCGTCGCCGTACACGGTCTGCATGCAGCCCGGCGGCAGCGGGCCTTCGATCATCACCACGCCTTTTTCGCCGGCGCTGCATTCGGTGCCGGTGGTCTCGTTGACCAAGCGGACCTGATAACCGTACATGGCGACACCCGGACTACCCAGGCGCGTCGGCGAGTCCTCTATCCCTTTGGCGATCGACAGGATCGGCCAGCCGGTTTCGGTCTGCCAGTAGTTGTCGATGATCGGTACACCGAGTTCGGTAGCGATCCAGCTGGAGGTGGTTTCATCCAGCGGCTCGCCGGCCAGGTACAGCGCTTTCAGCGACGACAGGTCGTGCTTGCGCATGAATTCGGGCGGCTGCTTGCGCAGTACCCGCACCGCCGTCGGTGCGGAGAACATGCGCGTGACCTTGTACTTCTCGACGATGCTCCACCAGATTCCGGGATCGGGACAGACCGGCAGCCCTTCGTACATGATGGTCGCCATACCGGCGATCAGCGGCCCGTAGACGATGTACGAGTGGCCCACCACCCAGCCGATATCCGAAGTGGCGAAGAAGGTTTCGCCGGCCTTGCCGCAGAAGTTGTGCTTCATCGACGCCGCCAGCGCCACCGCGTAGCCGCCGACGTCGCGCTGCACGCCTTTCGGCTTGCCGGTGGTGCCGGAGGTGTACAGGATGTATGAAGGCTCGTTCGACTCCAGCCACGTCACCGGCACCTGCGCGGACAAATGCGAAGCGCACAGCGCGGCGTAATCGACATCGCGGCCTTCCACCCGCTGCATCGTCGCCAGGCCACGATCCACCAGCAGCACGCGCGCAGGCTTGGCGGTCGACAGCGCAATCGCTTCGTCCAGCAGCGGTTTGTAGGGAATCGGTTTGCCGTTGCGCGAGCCGGCATCGGCGGAGACGATCAGCACCGGCCGGGCGTCATCGATGCGGCTGGCCAGGCTGTTGGCGGCAAAGCCGCCGAACACCACCGAGTGCACCGCGCCGATGCGGGCGCAGGCCAGCATCGCAAACGCCGCTTCGGCGATCATCGGCATGTAGATCAACACGCGGTCGCCCTTGCGCACGCCGAGCGATTGCATCATCGCCGCCCAGCGCTGGACTTCCACGTGCAGTTGATTGAAGGAGTAGCTGCGCTCCGTATTGGTTTCGGTGGAGATAGCGATCAATGCAGGCTTGTCGCCCTGCCCGCCCGGCAAGCACCAACGGTCCACCGCGTTGTAACACAGGTTGGTCTTGCCGCCGACGAACCAGCGGGCGAACGGTGGTTGCGAATAATCCAGCACTTGCGAAAACGGCGTGTTCCAGTCGATGAGCGCAGCTTCGTCATGCCAGAACGCTTCAGGCGTGGCGATAGAGCGCTGATAAAAATCAGCGTACTTCATGTCTCCTCCAAGGTGTGACTGTTCAAGCGGGTACGCGTACCCAGCCTTCCATCAGTACGCGCGCGCTGCGGCTCATTACCGCTTTTTTCACGCTCCATTCTCCGTTCTGCTGTACGGCCTCCGCGCCGACACGCAAGGTGCCGGATGGATGGCCGAAGCGCACCGCCTTGCGTTCGCCGCCGCCAGCCGCCAGGTTGACCAGCGTGCCGGGAATCGCCGCCGCCGTGCCGATCGCCACCGCTGCGGTGCCCATCATGGCGTGATGCAGCTTGCCCATCGAGAGCGCGCGCACCAGCAGGTCGATATCGTCCGCCGCCACCGGTTTGCCGCTGGAGGAAACGTAGGCGGCAGGCGGCGCCACAAACGCCACCTTCGGCGTGTGCTGGCGCGTGGCCGCTTCGCTCAGGTCTTTGATGAGCCCCATGCGCAGCGCGCCGTATGCGCGGATGGTTTCGAACATCGCCAGCGCTTTCGCATCGCCGTTAATGGCGTCCTGCAGTTCGGTACCGGTGTAGCCCACGGCATCGGCGTTGATGAAGATGGTCGGGATGCCGGCGTTGATCATGGTCGCTTTCAGCGTGCCGACGCCGGGGACGTCCAGATCGTCCACCAGCTGGCCGGTCGGGAACATCGAACCGCCAGCGCCCTCTTCTTCCGCCGCCGGGTCCATGAACTCCAGCTGCACTTCGGCGGCAGGGAATGTCACGCCATCCAGTTCGAAGTCGCCGGTTTCCTGCACCTCGCCATTGGTCACTGGGATGTGGGCGATGATGGTCTTGCCGATGTTGGCCTGCCATACGCGCACTACAGCCACGCCATCGCGCGGCACGCGGGCCGGATCAACCAGCCCGCCGCTGATGGCGAACGCGCCGACCGCCGCCGACAGGTTGCCGCAATTGCCGCTCCAGTCCACAAAGGCCTTGTCGATGGAGACCTGACCGAACAGATAGTCGACATCATGCTCGGGCCGCGCGCTCTTCGACAGGATCACGGTTTTGCTGGTGCTGGAAGTGGCGCCGCCCATGCCGTCAATTTGCTTGCCGTATGGGTCCGGGCTACCGATCACGCGCAGCAGCAGCTGGTCGCGCGCGGTGCCCGGCTGCTGCGCCGCTTCCGGCAGATCCTGCAAGCGGAAGAACACGCCCTTGCTGGTGCCGCCACGCATATAGGTGGCGGCGATTTTGATTTGAGGTTTGTGCGTCATCATGCAGCCTTTGCGGATTCCAGGAAGTCCTGCGCAAAGCGTTGCAGCACGCCGCCGGCTTCGTAGATGGACACTTCTTCCGCCGTGTCGAGACGGCAGGTCACCGGCACGTCCATGCGCGCACCGTTAAGGCGATGGATCACCAGCGTCAACGTGGCGCGTGGCTTGCGTTCGCCGATCACGTCAAAGGTCTCTGTGCCGTCGAGGCCCAGTGTGATGCGGTTCACGCCATGCTGGAACTCCAGCGGCAGCACACCCATGCCGACAAGATTGGTGCGGTGAATGCGCTCGAAGCCTTCGGCAACAATCGCTTCCACGCCAGCCAGACGCACGCCCTTGGCCGCCCAGTCGCGCGACGAGCCCTGGCCGTAGTCAGCGCCGGCGATGATAATCAGCGGCTGCTTGCGCTCCATATAGGTCTCAATCGCTTCCCACATGCGCAGCACCTGGCCATCCGGTTCCACGCGCGCCAGTGAACCGGCTTTGACCTTGCCGTCGGCATCGCGCACCATCTCGTTCTTCAGCGTTGGGTTGGCGAAGGTGGCGCGTTGCGCGGTCAGGTGATCGCCGCGGTGGGTGGCGTAGGAGTTGAAGTCCTCTTCCGGCAAGCCCATTTTGTGCAGGTATTCCCCGGCAGCCGAATCCATCATGATCGCGTTGGACGGCGACAGGTGGTCGGTAGTGATGTTATCGCCGAGGACCGCCAACGGACGCATGCCGCTCAGCGAGCGCTCACCCGCCAGCGCGCCTTCCCAGTATGGCGGGCGGCGGATGTAGGTGGTCTGCGGACGCCAGTCGTACAGCGGGCTGACCGAAATGCCGTCATCCGCCTGTTTGGCGAACATCGGAATGTAGACCTTGCGGAACTGCTCCGGCTTGACCGCGCTGGCGACGATGGCATCGATCTCTTCGTCCGACGGCCAGATGTCTTTCAGCGTGACCGGCTGGCCGTTGGCGTCATGGCCCAGCACATCCTTTTCGATGTCGAAGCGGATGGTGCCGGCGATGGCGTAAGCAACCACCAGCGGTGGCGAAGCCAGGAAAGCCTGCTTCGCATACGGGTGGATGCGGCCGTCGAAATTGCGGTTGCCCGACAGGACGGCAGTGGCGTACAGGTCGCGCTCCACTACCTCTTTCTGGATCACTGGATCGAGTGCGCCGGACATGCCGTTGCACGAGGTGCAGGCATACGCCACCACGCCAAAGCCCAGCTGTTCCAGCTCCGGCAGCAGGCCGGCTTCTTCGAGGTACAGCGTAACGGTCTTGGAACCCGGCGCCAGCGAGGATTTCACCCACGGCTTGCGCGTCAGGCCGCGCGCGTTGGCGTTGCGCGCCAGCAGACCGGCGGCGATCATATTGCGCGGGTTATTGGTGTTGGTGCAGCTGGTGATGGCGGCGATAATGCAGGCGCCGTCCGGCATCAAGCCCGGTTCATTTTCCACCACGCCGCTGATGCCGCGCGCGGCCAGCTCGGACGTGGGCACGCGGCTGTGCGGATTCGACGGGCCGGCGATATTGCGCACTACGCTGGACAGATCGAACTTCAGCACGCGTTCATATTCTGCGCCCACCAGAGCATCGCCCCACAGGCCGGTCTCTTTGGCGTAGGTCTCCACCAGCTTGACCGTTTCGTCTTCGCGGCCGGTCAGCTTGAGGTACTTGATGGTTTGCTCGTCGATGTAGAACATCGCTGCGGTCGAGCCGTATTCCGGCGCCATGTTGGAGATGGTGGCGCGGTCGCCCAGCGTCAGGTGCGCAGCGCCTTCGCCGTAGAACTCCAGATACGACGACACCACCTTTTGCTTGCGCAGGAATTCCGTCAGCGCCAGCACGATGTCGGTGGCGGTGATGCCCGGCTGCGGCTTGCCGCTCAGTTCAACGCCGATGATGTCCGGAAGACGCATCCACGAGGCACGGCCCAGCATCACGCTTTCCGCTTCCAGGCCGCCGACGCCGATGGCGATCACGCCCAGCGCATCGACCATCGGCGTGTGCGAGTCAGTGCCGACCAGCGTATCCGGGAAGGCCACGCCATCCACCGACTGAATCACCGGCGACATGCGCTCCAGATTAATCTGGTGCAGGATGCCGTTCCCCGGCGGGATCACGTCAACGTTCTTGAACGCCTTCTTGGTCCAGTTGATGAAATCGAAGCGGTCTTCGTTGCGGCGGTCTTCAATGGCGCGGTTCTTGTTGAACGCATCTGGATCGAAACCGCCACACTCCACCGCCAGCGAGTGATCGACCACCAGCTGCGTCGGCACCACTGGATTGACCAAGGCCGGATCGCCGCCTTGCAGCGCAATCGCGTCGCGCAGGCCAGCCAGGTCGACCAGCGCGGTCTGGCCCAGAATGTCGTGGCACACCACACGGGCCGGGAACCATGGGAAGTCGAGGTCGCGCTTGCGTTCGATCAGCTGCGACAGCGAAGCGTTGAGCGTGGCCGGATCACAGCGGCGCACCAGATTTTCCGCCAGTACGCGCGAGGTGTATGGCAGTTTGGCCCAGGCGCCTGGCTGGATCGCATCGACTGCGGCGCGCGCGTCGAAGTAGTCTAGCTGGGTGCCCGGCAAGGGCTTGCGGAATGCGGTATTCATGATTATTTGCGGTCCTTGATCGGGACGAATTTCAGGTCTTCAGGGCCAACGTAGTTGGCGCTTGGGCGGATGATCTTGTTGTCGATGCGCTGCTCGATGATATGCGCCGACCAGCCGGAGGTGCGCGAGATGACGAACAGCGGCGTGAACATCGCGGTCGGCACGCCCATCATGTGGTACGACACGGCCGAGAACCAGTCCAGGTTCGGGAACATCTTTTTGATTTCCCACATCACCGATTCAAGGCGCTCGGCGATGTCGTACATTTTGGTGGAGCCGGCTTCCTCGGACAACTGGCGCGCCACGTCCTTGATCACCACATTGCGCGGATCGGAGACTGTGTACACCGGGTGGCCGAAGCCGATCACCACTTCCTTGTTGGCGACGCGGTTGCGGATGTCGGCTTCCGCTTCATCCGGATTTTCATAGCGCTTCTGGATTTCGAAGGCCACTTCGTTGGCGCCGCCGTGCTTCGGACCGCGCAGCGCACCGATGGCGCCGGTAATGGCCGAATGGATGTCCGAACCCGTGCCGGCGATCACGCGGCTGGTGAAGGTGGAGGCGTTGAATTCATGTTCCGCATACAGGATCAGCGAAGTGTGCATTGCGCGCACCCACGACTCCTGCGGCTTGTGGCCGTGCAGCAGGTGCAGGAAATGGCCGCCGATGGAGTCGTCGTCGGTTTCCACTTCGATGCGCTTGCCGTTATGGCTGTAGTGGTACCAGTACAGCAGCATGGAACCGAAGGACGCCATCAGGCGGTCGGCGATATCGCGCGCGCCGGGCACGTTATGGTCATCTTTTTCCGGCAGCGTGCAGCCCAGCACCGAGACACCGGTGCGCATCACGTCCATCGGATGCGCCGATGCCGGCAGGGCTTCCAGCGCCGACTTCACCGCTTGCGGCAGGCCGCGCAACGAGCGCAGTTTGGCCTTGTAACCGCGCAGTTCTGACTCGGCCGGCAGCTTGCCATGCACCAGCAGGTAGGCGATTTCTTCAAACTCGCAGGTGGTGGCGACGTCCAGGATGTCGTAGCCGCGATAGTGCAGGTCATTGCCGGTTTTGCCGACGGAGCACAGCGCGGTATTACCGGCGGCGACACCCGACAGGGCGACGGATTTTTTTGGTTTGAAGGTGGTGGCTTCGGTCATTTTCGTGTCTCCTCTTATTTCTTCTGTGCGGCGAACAGCGCGTCCAGCTTCTGTTCGAATTCATGATAGTTGATGCGGTCATACAGTTCGGCGCGGGTCTGCATGGTGTCCAATACGTTCTGCTGCGTGCCGTCGCGGCGGATCGCGCCGTAGACGTTTTCCGCTGCCTTGTTCATGGCGCGGAAGGCGGACAGCGGATACAGCACCAAGCCCACGTCGGCGCTGCGCAATTCATCGACGGTGAACAGCGGCGTCGAACCGAATTCCGTGATGTTGGCCAGCACCGGCACTTTGACGGCGGCCGCAAACTGCTTGTACATATCGAGCGAAATCATCGCTTCAGGGAAGATCATGTCGGCGCCTGCTTCCACGCAGGCGACCGCGCGTTCGATGGCGGCGTCCAGGCCTTCCACCGCCAGCGCATCGGTGCGCGCCATGATGACGAATTGGTCGTCGGTGCGGGCGTCGACGGCGGCCTTGATGCGGTCGACCATCTCATCCTTGCTGACGATTTCCTTGCCCGGACGATGGCCGCAGCGCTTGGCGCCAACCTGGTCTTCGATGTGGGTGCCGGCGGCGCCGAACTTGATCAGCGATTTGACGGTGCGGGCGACATTGAAGGCGGAGGCGCCGAAGCCGGTGTCCGAATCGACCAGCAGCGGCAGGTCGCAGACGTCGGTGATGCGGCGCACGTCGGTCAGCACGTCGTCCAGATTCGAGATGCCCAGGTCCGGCAGGCCGAGCGAACCCGCAGCCACGCCGCCGCCGGACAGGTAAATCGCCTTGAAGCCGGCGCGCTTGGCCAGCAATGCATGGTTGGCGTTGATGGCGCCGACCACCTGCAATGGGGATTCTTCCTTGACGGCTTGGCGGAACGCGGCGCCTGCGGAGTAGTGACTCATGTTGTGACCTTTCGATATTGCGTTGAAGTTCCGCTCTCTATTGCAAGGGGTGTGCCAGAGCGTCAACTTATATAAATCAATCACTTACGCACAACGCCATGTTTCAAAATGAAACAACGAAACAAGTTTGAACTATAATTGAAACATGCGACATTCCACGCCCCTGCCCTTCGACGTCAACGACAAGCCGGTTATCTGGACGGTTTCCGTATCGCGCCTGTCTGACCTGTTCCGCGACATCACGCTGGAATACGACAACCTGGCGACCATTGAGCCGATCAACCTGGGCTTCGAGGAAGCGGCCAAACATATCCGCGAACGGCTGGCGACGGAGCGCTGCGACGCCATCATCTCGGCCGGCTCCAACGCGGCGTATCTGAAAGGCCGGCTGTCGGTGCCGGTGGTGATCGCCAAATTCAGCGGCTTCGATGTAATGCAAGCGCTGGCGCGGGCACGGCGTGTATCGGACAGCATCGGCATCATCACCTATCAGGAGCGGTTGGCGGAGCTGGCCGAGTTTTCCACTACCTTCGGTTTCGACGTGGCGCAACGCACCTACGTGACCGAGGAAGACGCGCGCGCGCAGGTCAATGACCTCAAGGCGGCCGGCATCAAGGCGATTGTCGGCGCGGGACGCATCACCGACCTGGCCGAGGAAGCGGGACTGACCGGCGTCTTCGTCTACTCCGCCGCCTCGATTCGTCACGCCTTCGACGATGCGTTGGAGATGGCGCGGCTGACGCAGCTGGAGTCCAACCGCAACCGCGCGCGCAGCGCCGTGGTGACGGACACGCTGCGCGCCAGGCATGGCATCAACGATCTGCGCGGCGATTCTGCGGCGATGGAGACGGTGCGGCAGTCGGTGGTGCTGTATGCGAAGTCGCCGGCCACGGTGCTGATACAGGGCGAAACCGGCTGCGGCAAGGAACTGGTGGCGCAGGCCATGCACCGCGAGGCGCCGCGCACGCTGGGGCAGAACCGGCCGTTCGTGGCGGTCAACTGCGGCGCAATTGCGGAATCGCTGCTGGAGTCGGAGCTGTTCGGCCACGAGGAAGGCGCGTTCACCGGCGCGCGGCGCGGTGGCCATGCGGGCTTGTTTGAAGCGGCCAATCGCGGCACACTGTTCCTCGACGAGATCGGCGAGATGCCGTTGACGCTGCAAACGCGTTTGCTGCGCGTGCTGGAGGAGCGCGAGGTCGTGCGCGTGGGTGGCACGCGGCCGATACCTGTCAATGTGCGCATCATCAGCGCCACCCATTGCGACCTTGAGCAGCGCGTGCGCGAAGGCCGCTTCCGCGCCGACCTGTTCTACCGGCTGGCGGTGCTGCGCCTGACGTTGCCGCCGTTGCGCGCGCGGCCGGAGGATGTGATGTCGCTGGCCGAGTGGTCGCTGAAGAATGCGCTGGCGTCGCTGGGTGCGCGGCCGCATCCCAATCTGCACGCGGAGATGACAGCGTGCGCGCCGCTGTTGCAGCGTTACGACTGGCCCGGCAATGTGCGCGAGTTGCGCAATCTGACCGAGCGCCTGGCGCTGTTCCTCGCCGCCGAGCCGTTGCAGGCGTTGACGCCTTCCTTTATCTTTAGCGTCGCTCCCGAGCTGGCGGTGCGCCACGCCACAACGCAATCGCTGCCGGCCGCGATGTCAGCCGACAGCGTCACCGCCGTGCTGGCCCGCTTCGGCGGACGGCGCGATGCAGCGGCGGAGTATCTCGGCATCAGCCGCACCACGCTGTGGCGCAAGCTGAAGGCTGAAGGCGGCGCGTGACCGTTCATCATGCCGCAAAAACCGTTCATCAAGTAGTGGTCGCCGCCGCAATGGCTGGGCGATAGCATGGTTCTCACTTACTCACCAACGGAGAACACCATGCTGCTCAAGACCATCGCCGCCGTCGCCGCCACCATGATCCTCGGCCAAGCCGCTGCCGCCGACCATCCCGCCTTTAAAGTAGACGTCACCGGTACCGGCGCGCCCATCATCCTGATTCCAGGCCTGGGTTCGCCCGGCAGCGTTTGGGATGGCACGGTGGCGCACTACTGCGGCAACGGCAAGCACCAATGCCACGTGCTGACGCTGGCCGGTTTCGCAGGCCAGCCGGCCATCAAGGAGCCGCTGCTGCCGGCCGTTGAACAGCAATTGAGCGCCTACATCGCCAACAACAAGTTCGATCACCCGGTCGTCATGGGCCATAGCCTGGGCGGTTATGTCGGCATGAAGCTGGCGGCCGATCATCCGGACCAGGTGGGCCGGCTGGTCATCGTCGACTCGCTGCCGGCATTGGGAGCGACGCAAGTGCCAACCATCACCCGAGAACAACTTAAGCAGCAGGCGGAAGGCATGCGCGCCAATATGAAAACGCAGGACGCCGAAACCTTCAAGGCCGGCCAACTACGTACGCTGCAAAGCATGATCACCAAGCAGGAAGACATCGACCGCGTGCTCGCCACCAGCAAGCAGTCGGACAAGGACACCGTCATCGACAGCATGGCGGAAATGATGGCGGCCGATCTGCGCGACGACGTCAGCCGCATCAAGGCGCCAACGCTGGTGATGGGCACCTGGGTCGCCTATAAAAACTATGCGCCGAAGGAAGCCATCACGGCGGTCTACACGACACAATACGCCAAGCTGCCCGGCGTGCGCGTGGAAATGGCGGATAACGCCCGCCACTTCATCATGTACGACGATCCGGCTTGGATGTATGATCGCATCGATAACTTCCTGAACTAAGCATCATGAACGATACACGTCCGCTGATCGCGCGCCTGAACTGGTATTGGATCTTCCAACTGGCCGGCTGGGGCTTCCTGCCGCTGATGTCCTTCACGTTCGGCGCGTGGCGAATGCCGGGCCTGATGTGGGTCATGGTCTGGGGTGCGGTCAGCGGCGTGCTGATTACCGATCTGTGGCATCGCCTACTGAAACGGCGCATGCGCAACGGCCAGCGCACCAGCTGGAAACGGGTGGGGGTCGCGGTGCTGGTGCTTGGCACCATCCACACCTGTGTGCAGTACGTCGGCTACCTGGTGTTCCAGTCCAACGTCGTGGCGCGCGGTTTTGGCTGGGTGCCGTCCGCCCTGCTGTCATGGTGGGCGATCTACCTGGTGTGGAATATCTTCTACATGGCGGTGATCTCACTGCGGCGCGCCAACCGCGCGGAGTCGGAGGCGCTGCGGCTGGAAGTCGCCGCCAAGGATGCGGAGCTGCGCGCCTTGCAGGCGCAGGTCAATCCGCACTTCTTCTTCAACAGCATGAACAGCGTGCGCGCGCTGATTTACGAAGACGCCGATGCCGCCGCCATGATGATCGACCAGTTGGCCAGCGTGATGCGCTACGCGCTGCAATCGGGCCATCACGAAACGGTGCCGCTGGCGGCGGAGATGGAGGCGGTGCAGGCTTACCTGGCCATCGAGAAGATCCGCTTTGAAGAACGCATGCGCGTAAGCGTGGACATCGGCATCGGGCTGGATCAGGTGCGCATTCCGCCGATGGCGCTGCAAACGCTGGTGGAGAACGCGGTCAAGTACGGCGTCGAGGCCAGCCCCACCGGCAGCGAGATCCGCATCCGCGCGCAGCGCATGGACAACGGCGCGGTGCATATTGAAATCGCCAACCTTGGCGCGATTGTACCGTTTGCGAATTCCACCAAAGTGGGACTGGTCAACACGCGCAAGCGCCTGTTGCTGGCATTGGGCGACAACGCGCAACTGGATTTATCCGAAAACAGTGGCTGGGTACGCGCCACCATGACTTTACCGGAGGCTGCCTGATGCGGGCATTGCTGATTGACGACGAGCGCCTTGCGCGCGCCGAACTGCGACGCCTGCTGGCGGCGCATCCCGATGTGGAGATTGTGGGCGAAGCGGTCAACGCCGCCGATGGCTTGCAGCAGATCGCCATGCTCAAGCCGGACCTCATTTTCCTCGACGTGCAGATGCCTGGCGGCTCCGGCTTCGACATGCTGGCGGCGCTGGAGGAAACGCCGGAGGTGATCTTCACCACCGCCTTCGACCAGTATGCCTTGCAGGCGTTTGAGGTGAACGCGCTGGATTATCTGCAGAAACCGATCCAGGCGACGCGCATGGCGGCGGCCTTGCAGCGCTGCGCGCTGCGCCATCAACGCATCACCGCTGCCGCGCTGGCGCCATCGACGGCGCGCAAGCTGTTCATCAAGGACGGCGAGCGATGCTGGTTCGTGCCGGTGCAGGACATCCGCCTGTTTGAATCGGACGGCAACTACACCCGCGTGTACTTCGAACACCAGCAGCCGCTGATGCTGCGCTCACTCAATCAGCTGGAAGAAAAACTCGATCCCGAGCGCTTTTTCCGCGCCAGCCGCCGCCACATCGTCAACCTCGATTTCATTGAACAGGTCGAGCCTAACGAAGCGGGCGGACTGGATCTGACGCTGCGCGACCAGTTGCAAGTGGAAGTCTCGCGCCGCCGCGCCGCGCAGTTCAAGGCGTTGACTAGCCTATAGTTCCGGAATTGGCCGCACCACCAGGTAGCGGTACGACATGGCGCCGAGGAAGGCGATGCCGGCGCCGGTCAGCAACGCCGGCACAAAGGACCAGGACTGCGCGATATAGCCGGTCAACACCGGAGCCAATGCGCCACCGAGGAAGCCACCGAAGTTTTGCAACGCGCACAGCGACGCAATGCGGCTCGGCGGCGCCGCCACCGTTGCCAGCGACCAGGCGCAAGCCGATGAAGCATTGGCCAGGAAAATGACGATGGAGATGCACGCCACCGCCACCACATTACTCTCCACCAGCGCCGCCGGAATCGTGAACGCCACCATGCCCAGCGTGGACACCACCACGGCGTTGCGGCGGCCGAGCAGCGGCGATGCCGCGCGCTGTGCCACGCGATCAGAAGCCCAACCGGCGATCAGCGCGCCGGCAAAGCCGCACATGAACGGAATGGCGGCGGCAATGCCGACATGGGCAAACGCCATATGCCGCTCCGCGCGCAGGTAGCCCGGCAGCCAAGTGAGATAAACCCAATTCAGATATACAGAACCAAAGAAGCCGAGCATCATGCCCCACGTGGTGCGATAGCGGAATAGCGCCAGCCAGGAAGTAGCCACGGGTTTAGCAGCAGCGTCGCGCGATGCGGCCACTTCAAGATAAGCACATTCCTCCGCGCTCATTTGCTGGTGAACGGGATCGCGGTACAACGTCAGCCAGACCACTGCCGCCATGAGTCCCATCGCTCCGGTCACGAAGAAGGCCCAGTGCCAGCTGGTCGCGGCGATCAGCGGCGGCAGGCACAAAGGCGCCAGCGCCACGCCCAGCGGCGATGCGGAATTGAAGATGCCTGTCGGCGTGCCGCGCGCGCGTACCGGGAACCAGTTGCTGACCACCCGCGCCGCCGACGGAAATTGCGGCGCCTCGCCGATGCCCAGCGCAATGCGGGCGATGACGAACCAGCCGAAGGTGGATGCCAGCCCGCCGGCCGCCTGCGCCACCGACCACACCACCAGCCCGATGCCGAGCAGCCAGCGCGGCCCGATCCGGTCCACCAGGGCGCCAACCGGCAGCTGGCACAAGGCGTAGCTCCACGAGAAGGCCGACAGCAGCAAGCCCATTTGGCCCAGCGACAGCCCCAGGTCGGCGCGGATATATTCGTTGGCCACGGCCAGCGTGGCGCGGTCCAGGTAGTTGATGACGCCGCACACCACCAGCAATACAAGGGCCAGTGCCTGGCGGCGGCGGATACGGGAAGATGGTTGTAAGCTTGTCGTTATATTTATCATTTGGCGCCATTGTACGACACCGCCAAATTCACTAACTGCGCAACGCTTCCACCGGCGACAGGCGCATGGCGAGCCAGGCGTGGCGGCTGATGGCGCTGAGCGCGATCAGCAGCGTCAACGCCAGTGCGAACAGCAAGGTCCAGTAGCCCACCGGCGCACGTTCGACATAGCCGGCCAGATAGCGCTGGATCGCAATCGCCGCCAGCGGCAGGCCGATTGCGGCAGCAATCAGTATCAGCGTGCCGATTTCGCGCAACACCAGCAAGCCGATGTCGCCGCGCCGCGCGCCGTGCAGTTTGCGCAGGACGATTTCCCTGGCGCGGCGCTGCACCGTGTTCGCGGACAAAACATAGGTGCCGACGCCGGCGATGATCAGCGCCAGGCAGGTGGCGCTGGCCAGCAGCTTGGCCATGCGCGCGTCCTCGGCGTAGTTCACGGCCAGCACCTCGCCGGCGCGGTGCATGCGCAATAGCGATTCGGGGAAGTAGCGTGGCCACAGTTCGCGCACCGCGCGTTCAACGTCGGCCAGCGGGCCATGCACGCGCGCGGTCAGCGAAGCACCGGCGGTGCGCAATTCGTAGGCGGTGGGACGTGGTGCTTCGCGCAGCGAGTGGAAACGCAATTCAGGTGCGATGCCGACGATGGTCTTGCGGATCGTCTTGTTGTCGAAGCCCGTGAACAAGACCGTTTCTCCGACTGCCGCCTGCGGCGACGCGAAGCCGAGTGCGCGCGCGGCGATGGCGTTGATCACCACCGGCACCACGTCGTCATCGGTATCCACGCTACGCTGGAACAAGCGCCCCGCTACAGGCTGGATGTGCAACTGCTCGAAGAAATTGGTGCTGACCGATTTCATCTCCATGGTCGCAGCCTGGCCGCCAGGCCGTTGCAGGTCGCGCGACCAGCTCCAGTCCAGGCGTCCGACCGGATCATCCGAAATGACGACGCCGTCCACGCCGGCCTGCGCCGACAGTGCGGTATAGAATCCGCGCGCCGTCGCGCTATCCTTGACGCGCTCCGGCATGTCCACCACCAGCAGCGGCTCCGGATCGAAGCCCGGCGATGAAGTCAATGCGTAATGGGTTTGCCAGGCGATGGCGATGCTGACGCCGGCCAAGGCCATGGCCGCCGAAATCTGTATCACCGTCAGCACGCGCCGCAAGCGCATGCTGGTGCCGGACTCGGTGCCGGGACGGCCAGCCAGCACCTGCGTCGGATGCACGCGCAGCGCAATCACAGCAGGATAGACCGCGCTCACCACGCCCAGCAAGGCGCCGATGCCGAAGGCCGCCACGATGTTCGACGCCGTGAACATATTGTCCAGCTGCCGGTTGACCAGTTCTGAAAACATCGGCAACGCCAGCCAGGCCAGCAACAGTCCCAGTATGGTCGCCAGCATCGATACCAGCAGCGACTCCAGCATAAACTGCAACAGCAGTTGCGGCAAGCCGGCGCCCAGCACCTTGCGCATCGCCACCTCGCGCTGGCGCCGCAGCACCCGCACCGTGGCCAGGTTGACGTAGTTGATCGCCGCCAGCACCAGTATCAGCACGGCGATGGCGGCCAGTCCGGCAATCACCACCGGATCGCCACGGTCGCCCACCACCGCGATGGTGCTGCGCAGGTTCTGGGTGAAATAGGCGCCCCGCAGTGGCGACAGCGAGATGTCCATGGTCTTGCGCTTGCCCAGGCGCGCCATCACCTCGGCAGGGAAGCTTTGCACGCTCGGCGTGTGATCCACCACCTGTTGCAGGCTATCGGTCAGCGCGGCGATGGAAGTGCCAGGACGGACGCGAATCAGTATCTTGCCGATCCATCCGTGCTCTCCGGTCACCATCTCGTGGCGAACCTCTTCGGCGAAGGTGGAGTTCACGCCGAACAGCATCTCGAATGGAATGGTGGTATTCGACGGCGGCGTGGCGACGACGGCGCCCACCTGCTGCGGCTTGCCTTCCATGTGGACGATGCGCCCAACCACGTCGGCGCTGCCGAAGTAGCGCAGCGCCGTCGCCTCGGTCAGCACGATGCGGTCTGGCCGTTCCAGCGCACCGGGCAAGTCACCGTACAACGCGCGCAGGCCCAGTATGCGTTCAAAGCCCGGCAGCACCACCAGCGCGCGCACGCGCAGCATCTTGCGGTCGATGCGGACGGCGATCGGCATCACTTCCTCGCGCGCTGGAATGTAGCTGGTGGCGTCGATCACGCCGGGCAGCTTCAGCGCCGCGTTCCGCAGGAACATCGGCGCCAGGTCGTATAGCGGTTCGGTGGGATCGACATTGAAGCGGTGGCGAACGACGTAGATGTTGTCGACGTCCGGCACGAAGGCATCGTACTCCAGCGAGTAGCGCACGAAGCCAAGCAGCAGCAGGCACGCCGCGAGTCCCGCGCTCAATCCGAGCATGACCGCCAGCGTGTATGCCGGTTCCTGTATCAATGTGCGCCAGCCGATGCGAAAGTCCATGTGTGTCCCGTTTATTGTGAGTTTGCGGATTCAGATTGCAAACTCCGTGCCACATGAATTAATGCGCTGGCGGCGGGCGCGGTGTGCGGAAATGAACGCTATCGCCGGCACAGCGGCCAAGCCGGTGTTCACTTCTGGACAGTCCGCCCCGGTATCACCTGCGGGTTGTAGGGCTTGACCGGCTGCTCCTTCAGCTTTTTATCCAGCAGTTGCAGCGCCACTTCCAGCTGGCGGTCCTGGCCCTGATAGGTGGCGTGCGGCGGATTGTCCACCAACACGTCCGGCGTCACGCCCACGCCTTCGATCAGCCACTGGCCGTCCTGCGAATTGAACTGGCCCATCTCGGCCACGCGCGCCATGCCGTTGTCGCTGAGGCGATTGTTATCGCTCAGCCAGACGCCGGCGCCGGCGGTGCGCTTGCCGACCAGCGGCCCCAGTCCCAGCGCCTTGATACCGGCCGCGAAGGTCTCGCCGTCCGAATACGTGTATTCATCCACCAGCACCACCAGGTGGCCGCGGAAGGTGTTCTGCATATTCGGCGACGGCGCCACGCCCGGCGGCGCCCAGAAGGCCCACGCCTTGCGCAGCAGCTTCTCGATGATCCAGCTATCGATATTGCCGCCGTTGTTGCGGCGGACGTCGATGATCAGGCCTTCGCGGTTGACGTTGGCGTAGAAGTCGCGCGCGAAGGCGGCGATGTCGTTGGCTCCCATGGCGCGCAGATGCAGGTAGCCGATGCGGCCCCTGGAGTCAGCGTCCACCTGGCGCGCGCGCGATTGTTCCCAGTCGCTGTAACGCAGCGCGAACTGCTTGGTCATATTCACCGGCAGCACGATCACCTGGCGCGTGTCGTTCTTGCGCTTTACCTGCAACAGCACCTGCTTGTCGGCCTGGTTGAGCAGCAGGTCGGCGATGTCGCGCGCTTCCAGCACCGGCTTGCCGTTGACGGCGGTGATGATGTCGCCCTCCTTCACATCGACGCCGGCTTGCGCCAGCGGGCCGCGTTGCGTCGGCAGTTCCGGTTCGCTGGCGTAGATATGGTCGACGCGGTAGCCGTCTGCTGTGCGCGTCAGCAGCGCGCCCAGGCCGGCCGGCGTGCCTTCCGGCGTCGAGCGGCGGATGTCGCCCGGCGCGATCTGCGAGTGCAGCGCGCCGACTTCGCTGATCATCATGCCCAGCACGTCGTTGAGTTCCGCGCGGTCGGTCACGCGGTCCACCAGCGGCGCGTACTTGGCGCGTACCGCAGGCCAGTCTGCCCCGCGCATCTTGACGTCGTACAGGAAGTCGCGATGCATGCGCCAGGCGTCGTTGAACATCTGCTTCCACTCCAGGCGCGGATTGGAGACGAAGGTCCAGTCATCCACCTTGACCTTGGCCTTGCTGACATCCGCCGGCGCCTTGGCGCCCGCCTCCACCACCAGCATGTCGCCCGGACCGGTGGCGGCCAGCGTGCGGTAGTAGACGTGCTTCTTGTCGGTCGACAGGTCGAACTCGCGCACGCCGGCCGCAAACACTTCCGGCTTCGGCTCGTTGCTGGCGATGGCCAGCGTTTTCAGCGCGGCCTTGCCTTCGGCGCCGTCGGCGTCGATGAAGTACAGGCGCTTGTCGTCGATTTGCAGGCCGCGATAATTGCCCGCTGCCAGCGGCACTTCGTACAGGCGCTCGGCCAGGCCGGCGTAGACGATGGCCGGCAGCGCTTTGCCGGACGGCTTGGCGACAGCGGTTTTGGCGACGACTTTTTCGGCGGCTTTTTCAGCGGCTTTCTCCGCCGCCTGCTCGGTCGCGCCTTCGGCCGGTTTGTCGGCCGGCTTGCTCAGCTCATCGTCCGGCTTGAACGGGAAGCGGTTGTCCGGTTGCAGCGCCAGTGCGTAGATGCCGGTACGCTTGTCGAACACCGGCCCCATGTTGCGATCGCCCCACGGCGAGCCGTTGGCCAGCGTGAAGTTGCGCGCCGACAGGAAGTACAACCATTTGCCATCCGGCGAGAACACCGGCGAACGCGAGGTGTAGCGGTCGCTGGTGACGAAATTCAGCGTCTTCGCATCGAGGTTGTACAGGCCGATCTGGTCGCGCTGCTCGGTGCTGCCGGCGCGCACCAGCGCCAGATTCTTGCTGTCCGGCGACCACAGGATTTCCTCGTAATCGCCGGCGCCGGTCTTGCCGGCATCGTCGATGATGGTGTTGGTCTTGGTGGCCAGGTCCAGCACCCAGAAGCGGCCCTTCTTGTCGGTGTGGCCCAGCCAGCGGCCGTCCGGCGACGGGTACAGCTTCCAGCGGTGGTTGGTGCCGTCGCGAGTCAACTGCTCCCCCTTGCCGGAACCGTCGGCGGCGAATTTCCAGATTTCGTTTTCGCCGGTGGTGTCGACGATGGCGTAGACGGCTTTGTCGTCGTGGCTGAAGACGGCGTCACGGGCGCGCGCGCCTTCCGGTATCGCGATCTCGACGCGGCGCTGGGCGCCGGTGCCGGCCACGCTGACGCGGCCGCGCGCGGTCAGCACGATGC
Source organism: Duganella levis (assembly GCF_009857605.1). Lineage (GTDB taxonomy): Bacteria > Pseudomonadota > Gammaproteobacteria > Burkholderiales > Burkholderiaceae_D > Rugamonas > Rugamonas levis. Next base: position 48,264 of record NZ_WWCT01000020.1, read on the forward strand.
GTTCGAACTTGCCGGCGATTTGCACGTTGGTCAGGGTTTCCAGCGGCGAGCGGATCTGGCGGGTGCGCTGCTGGTCGAAGTCCGACACCAGGTCGATCGCCAGTTTTTCATCCTTGCTGGCGGTCAGGTCCAGCACGTGCAGGTCGGCGCCCAGCTGGTAGACGATGCGGCCGTCGCCCATGGCGGCGTTGCGCACGTCCCAGTCGGTGTGCTGGGTCAGCGGACGCGGATCGCTGCCGTCGGCGGCCATGCTCCACAGATTGTCCGAGCCGCCACGGTCGCTGATGAAGTAGACCCGGCCCTGCCACCACATCGGGCGCTTGTTGTTGCCGCTGTCCGAGGCCAGCAGTTGCACCGCTTCGCTGCTGCCGCTGACGTCGTAGCGCCACAGCTGCGCGTAGGCGCCGCCGCGATACAGCTTGACGTTGTCGTTGGTGAGCGCCAGGCCGTTGCGGGTGAAGTACAGCGTCTTGCCGTCGTCGGCCAGCACGGCGTCGTTGGCGTCGGCCAGCGGGAAAATGCGGCGCTCCAGGTCGTTCGGCTTGACGGCGGCGATGACGAAATTGCGGCTCGGCCCGGTGCCGCCCGCCATGCTGACCAGCACTTCGCCTTGCGCGGTCCAGCCCAGCACCGTGACGGCGCCGTTTTCAAAGGTCAGGCGCTTGGGCAGGCCGCCCGCCAGCGGCATCACATAGGCTTCCTGTGCGCCTTCGTACGAGGCCGAGAAGGCCACCCACTGGCCGTCACGCGAGATGGCGGCGTTGGTCTCGGCCGACGGGTGCGTGGTCAGGCGCTGGGCCTGGCCGCCGTGCGCCGAGGTCTTCCACAGGTCGCCTTCGGCGGTGAAGATGACGGCCTCGCCACGGATGGCGGGATAGCGGTAGTAGGCGTCGGCGGCGGTGGCAACAGCGGCGGCGGACAGCAGGCCGGCGGACAACAACATCTGGGCAAGTGGACGAGACAGGTTCATGGCGCGGTGTCAGAGTGGTCGATACGGATCGGCCATTCTGGCACAGCTTGTTTCGCCGTGGAAGATTATCGGCAGCGTCTTTCATCGGAATAGCCGAACAGCACCACACCGAGGCTGCCAGTGGCTTCGTCCTCGCGCTCGTGGCCGACGCGGGTCTGCACCACTTCCACCGCCGTGAACTGGTGCGGCGCCAGCTTGAGCTCCCGCGCGCTGAGCACCAGCGCCTTGCGTTCGCCGCGTTCCAGTTCCAGCACCAGGCTGGCCGCTTGCCGGTTACCTTCTTCTGTGGCGCGGTGCAGCGCCAGCTGCTGCGGCCTGGCCGGCACCGGCTCGGCGCGCATCACGCGGGCCAGCCGGCGCAACGCGTCTTCCGCCAGCGGCCGCGCATTGACCGCGTAGGCGCCCGCCTCCGGCGCCGGATTGCCGGCCCAGAACACGAAGCTGTGACTGCCCGCCGTGTTGACCATGGCCGATTGCAGATTGTATTGCGCCCAGTGACGGTCGGTCATCGGCGACGGCGCCAGCGGACCGGGATCAAGTTCCGGCGGCGTGCAACTGACGTGCGCCAGCAGGCAGAAATGCGGCGGGATGATGGCCTGCTGCGGCGTCCAGATCATCTTTGGAAAAAGCGTGGGCCCGGTGACATCGCGCCCCGCCGCCGGCCACCTGGTGGTGAAGATCAGTTGCGGATTGACGAAGCCGGTGGCGGGATCGGCCCAGTACACCTGCAGCTTGACCGACACATTGGGCACGCCGCGATTGTCGACCTTGATGGTGATTTCCAGTGGTTCGTCCGGCAAGTAAGTCCCCGGCGGCGTGCTGTAGTTGACGCCCTGCACCTGGATGAATGGACACAGCCAGCTGGTCACCGGCGGCGTGACCTTGCTCAGCGGCCGCTGCGCACTGCGGCCTTCGTCGCCGTTGAAATACGGGATCACCAGCCAGGGATGGGAGGTGTCGATGTCGTCATGGTCCATGGCGGCTCCTCAGGCGACGGTTTGCGGATACGCCAGCAATACTTCCGGCACCGGGTCGTCGTTGATGGAACCGGCGGCGATGTCCCAGCACGGGTGGTGATTGTCGCGGTCGGCATCCATGTCGAGATTCGGACTGTCGTCGTCGCCGCGCGCCATCTGCGTCCACAGCGGCAAGGCGAAGCGGACCGCGGCCGTGACGTAGTTAGCGGGCGTAGCCGGCGGCACAAACGGTGGCGCGCCGGCGGCGGCGTGTTCGATCGGCGTGGTGGGTGCGGATTCGTAGCCGGCGTTGGGCTGGGCGCTGGCGCGGTGCGGGAACGGCGCCGCCGCCGGCGCGCTGGTGAACTGCGCGTGTACCGGTTGCCGCAGTTGCAGCTGGTTCGGGTAGATGATGCCGAACACGGCGAGGTAGTCGGCCGCATCGGAAAAGCTTTGCCACATGTAGAGTTGCAGTTGCTCCAGCACGTCGCAGATGTGGACCGCCTGATCGGTGGCGGAGAACGCGGTCAGCGCCTGGCCGTTGGTGCCGGGCTGCGGATCGGGGAAGCTGGGATCTTTTTTCGGGGCGCTGGCACCGCAGGCCTGACCCAACGTAATGATGCACAAAATGACGATGCCGATGACGATCAACACCGCCAGCAAGCCCGCCCAGCAGGTCTTGCTCTTGGTCTCTTCGCTGTCGGACTTGGAGATGCCGCCGCCCGGTGGCACGCCGATGTTGGTGGGTTTGACGCCGGTGTCCAGCGCGGCAAACGCTGTCGGATTGCTGGCCTTGCGGATTTCCAGCTGCACGCTGAGCGGCGCGGGCAGCGGCGGCATTTCGAACACCGCCAGCAGTTCCAGATGGCGCAGCAGGCGCTGGTAGCCGGTTTGCAGCTCCGGCAGCGGCGCGGTGATGCGCGTGTCGTAGGTGGCGGACAAGGTGTCGGTCAGCAGCTGGGCTATGGCTGGCGGCAGTTGCGGCGGCAGGGACGGCGCGCCCCAGCGCAGCTGCTGTGCCAGCTTCTTCAGCGATGGCAGGCCGGCATGGGTGTCGCGCAGCCAGGCGCCGGCGGCGTACTTGGCCAGGCGGTCGCGGTACGGATGGGCGCGGCGCGGACCGCCCACCGTGCGTGACTGCCAGGCGCTGCCGGCGACGTTGCCGCCATAGCCGGCCAGCGCGCCAAAGGCGAAGGCCAGTGCGCCGCTGTCCTTGCCGGCGGCGGCGGTCAGGTTGCGGACGAAGGCGTCGGTGCGGCGCGCGAGGAACAGGTCGCCCCAGTTCCAGTCCGGTGTTTTACTGTCTGCCTGGCGCGGGTGGCGGGCCACGTAGCGTGGCGGCGACATTTGCGCCGGCAAGGCCATGGCGGCAGTGATCAGTTCCGTGGTGCGGTGTTCCAGGCCGTTAAGCAGCGCGTTGGCCTGGTTGAATTTGTCGACCGCGTCGGGTGCGGCGGGGTTGGTCAGCGCGGATTCCAGGCCGGCGCGGGCGGTGCTGACGTCGCTGTAGATGGCGAGGCCGTCGCGCCACAGGTCGGCGGCGTCTTGCAGCATGGTGAGTTCGCTGTCGTCGCTGGAGGCATGGGCCAGCAGGTGGTCGGTCAGCGCGCCCAGCATGGCCAGGTCGCTGTCGTTGTGGAGGGCGTCAAGCGCTCGGGCTTGGGCTTTTTGCTCGGCGGCGGCGCTGTAGGTGGCGGCCTTGAGCTGTGCGCGCAATCCGTCCAGCACGGCCAGATGGCCGAAATAATCGATCATGGCATCCTCCGCCGACGTATTGATAGCGTTCCAACTTCGGCTATCTTGCGCCTGGCGGGTGCAGCGATTTTGATCTGGATCAGACGTATGCGGCACCTGCGCAACCCGCACTGCGCTGCGGCGCGGGGTGAAAAAAAGCCCGCTTGGTAGCGGGCTTTTTGCTTACTCAACTTCGACGGTTTCCGGTGGCGGCGCTGGCGCTGCATCCGGCGGTTCCGGGAACTCCAGCTTGACGTTGTCCTTCTCGTCCAGATCCACGGTCACCTTGCCGCCAGTGACCAGGCGACCGAACAGCAGTTCGTCGGCCAGCGCCTTGCGGATCATGTCCTGGATCAGGCGCGACATCGGACGCGCACCCATCAGCGGGTCGAAACCTTTCTTCGCGAGGAAAGTCCGCAGCTTCTCGGTGAAGATCGCTTCAACTTTCTTCTCGTGCAGCTGCTCTTCCAGCTGCATCAGGAACTTGTCGACCACGCGCAGGATGATTTCCTCGTCCAGCGCGCGGAAGCTGATGATCGCATCCAGACGGTTGCGGAACTCCGGCGTGAACATGCGCTTGATGTCGCCCATTTCGTCGCCAGCCTGCTTGGTGTTGGTGAAACCGATCGACGACTTCTGCAAACTCTCGGCGCCCGCATTGGTGGTCATGATGATGATCACGTTGCGGAAGTCGGCCTTGCGTCCGTTGTTGTCGGTCAGCGTGCCATGGTCCATCACCTGCAGCAGGATGTTGAAGATGTCCGGATGGGCTTTTTCAATCTCATCCAGCAACAGCACCGTGTGCGGTTTCTTGGTGATGGCTTCGGTCAGCAGGCCGCCCTGGTCGAAACCAACGTAACCCGGCGGCGCACCGATCAGGCGCGACACGGCATGACGCTCCATGTACTCCGACATGTCGAAGCGCACCAGCTCGACGCCCAGGATGAAGGCCAGCTGTTTCGCCACCTCGGTCTTGCCGACGCCGGTAGGACCGGAGAACAGGAAAGAACCGATCGGCTTGTCGGTCTTGCCCAGGCCGGCGCGCGCCATCTTGATCGCCGACGCCAACGCCTCGATCGCCGGATCCTGGCCGAACACCACGTTGCGCAGATCGCGGTCGATGGTTTGCAGCTTGCTGCGGTCGTCCTGATTGACGGTCTGCGGCGGGATACGGGCGATCTTGGAGATGATGTCCTCGATCTCGGTCTTGCCGATGGTTTTCTTCTGCTTCGATTTCGGCAGGATGCGTTGTGCTGCACCGGCTTCGTCGATGACGTCGATGGCCTTGTCTGGCAGGTGACGGTCGTTGATGAAGCGGGCCGCCAGTTCCGCCGCAGTCGACAGCGCCGACGACGAATATTTCACGCCATGGTGCTCTTCGAAGCGCGACTTCAGGCCGCGCAGGATCTGCACGGTCTGCTCGACGGTCGGTTCATTGACGTCCACCTTCTGGAAGCGGCGGCTCAGCGCGTGATCCTTCTCGAACACGCCACGGAATTCCGTGTAGGTGGTCGCGCCGATGCACTTCAGCTGGCCGTTGGCCAATGCCGGTTTCAGCAGGTTGGACGCGTCCAGCGTGCCGCCCGAAGCCGAGCCGGCGCCGATGATGGTGTGGATTTCGTCGATGAACAGGATGCCGTTCGGATTGTCCTTCAATTGCTTGAGGACCGACTTCAGGCGCTGTTCAAAGTCACCGCGGTACTTGGTGCCGGCCAGCAGCGCGCCCATGTCCAGCGAATACACCACGGCATTCGTCAGAATTTCCGGCACGTCGCCCTGGGTGATGCGGTAGGCCAGGCCCTCGGCGATGGCGGTCTTGCCGACCCCGGCTTCGCCCACCAGCAACGGATTGTTCTTGCGGCGACGGCACAGGATCTGGATCACGCGATCCACTTCGTCTTCGCGGCCGATCAGCGGATCGATCTTGCCATCGGCAGCCGATTTATTGAGGTTCTGGGTGAACTGGTCGAGCGGGCTTTCCTTGCTTTGGCCTTCGCCGGCCGGGGCGCCCTCTTCCACGCCTTCCGACGCCTTGGCGGTGTCGGACTGCTGATCCTTGCGCACGCCGTGCGAGATGAAATTGACCACGTCGAGGCGGGTCACGCCCTGCTGGTGCAGGTAGTACACCGCGTGCGAGTCTTTTTCACCGAAGATGGCGACCAGCACGTTGGCGCCGGTCACTTCCTTCTTGCCATTCGACGCCGACTGGACGTGCATGATGGCGCGCTGGATTACGCGCTGGAAACCGAGCGTCGGCTGGGTATCGACCTCGCCCGTGCCGGGCACGGTCGGGGTGTTGTCACCAATAAAATTGGTCAGCGTTTTGCGCAGATCTTCAATGTTGACGGCGCATGCGCGCAACACTTCGGCAGCCGAAGGGTTGTCTAGCAAGGCCAGCAGCAAGTGCTCCACCGTGATGAATTCGTGGCGCGCCTGTCGGGCTTCGACAAACGCCATATGCAAACTTACTTCCAATTCCTGCGCAATCATACTTCCTCCATCACGCACTGCAGGGGGTGGCCTGCCTTGCGCGCATGCGTTAAAACAAACTCCACTTTGGTACAGGCTATATCTTTAGAGAACACGCCGCACACTCCTTTGCCGTAGCGGTGAACACTGAGCATTATTTGCGTGGCTGTTTCACGGTCTTTATTGAAATACTCCTGAATCACGGCCACCACGAACTCCATCGGTGTGTAGTCGTCATTGAGCAGCGCCACCTGGTACAACGGTGGCGGCTTCAGCGTTTGCCGCTCCAAGAGGGTTTCGGTGTCATGCTTGGTTGCCATACGCTTATATTCTAATGCTTTCGGGGTTGATGCAATGTGCATTTCGCTGCACATATCCAATTGTTTTCCATCTTACGCGCTTTCTGAACTTGACGCAGATGGCGTCCTATTCCGCAAAATCAAGAGTTGCGTTTCCACCAATCGTTGGAAAAGTAGCAAAATGCATACAAATCTGCTTGACATTCAAAATTGGTCCGCTAACAATGCGTTATCGGCTTCGTGCAGAAATGTACACGTTGATAAGAAGTGGGCGTGAGGAGAGGGGCAGGAAGCTTCTTGCTTTTATGGCTCGTGTGATCTAGTTTTAATTTAGAAAGTTCTTTTTATGGCAACTGGTACTGTTAAGTGGTTCAATGATTCCAAAGGCTTTGGCTTCATCACTCCAGATGACGGCGGTGAAGATTTGTTCGCTCACTTCTCCGCAATCAACATGAACGGTTTTAAGACCTTGAAAGAAGGTCAAAAAGTTCAGTTCGAAGTCACGCAAGGCCCTAAAGGCAAGCAAGCTTCCAATATCCAGGCTGGCTAATTTCAGCCTCCTGCACTCCGCACTCCGGAGAACAGCCCTACGGCCCGGTCGATTTATTTCGTCCGGGCCGTTGTTCATTGTGCCGTACCGGACCGCGATCTGTATTTTTTGGACCACAAACGCGTCAACATCAACTATGCCGCGCCGCCGTCGCCGGATGGCCGGGCGCTGGCCTCCATCATCGACATGGAGTTCGTCGGCGACTCGCCATCGGCACTGATCCTGGGCAATAATATCTACTACGGTAATGACCTAAGGTGGTACAACGATGAATGTGATTAAGACGCCGCTGGAAGGCTTGCTGGTGCTGGAGCCGAAGGTATTTGGCGATGACCGTGGTTTTTTCTTTGAGAGTTTCAACGCCAGGCGCTTTGGCGAGCTGACCGGCTATACCGGTGAATTCGTGCAGGACAACCACTCGCGCTCGTCCAAAGGCGTGCTGCGCGGCCTGCACTATCAAATCCAGCAGGCCCAGGGCAAGCTGGTGCGCGCCACCGCCGGTTCGGTGTTTGATGTCGTTGTCGATATCCGCAAGAGCTCGCCGACCTTCGGCCAGTGGTTCGGCATTGAACTGTCGGCCGAGAACAAGCGCCAGGTGTGGATACCGCCCGGTTTCGCGCACGGCTTCGTGGTGACCTCCGACGCCGCCGAGTTCCTGTACAAGACCACCGACTACTGGGCGCCTGAGCATGAGCGCGCCATCCTGTGGAACGACCCGGCGATCGGCATCGAATGGCCGGCGCTGGAAACGGCGCCGCTGCTGTCTGGCAAGGACCAGGCGGCTTCGCTGCTTGCCAATGCCGAGGTGTTCGCATGAAAGTGCTGCTGACTGGCAGCACCGGCCAGGTCGGTTACGAGCTGGCGCGCAGCCTGCAGGGCGTGGGCGACGTGGTGGCGGTGGACCGCAACGTCATGGACCTGTCCAACCTGGACCAGGTGCGCGAGGTGATCCGCAGCGTCAAGCCGCAGCTGATCGTCAATCCGGCCGCCTACACGGCGGTGGACAAGGCCGAGAGCGAACCGGAGCTGGCCTACCGCATCAACGCCGAAGCGCCCGGCGTGATGGCGGAAGAAGCCAAGAAGCTCGGCGCGGCGCTGGTGCACTATTCGACCGACTACGTGTTCGACGGTTCGCAGCCGTCCGCGCGGGGGGAAGACGATGCGGTCGCCCCGCTGAACGTCTACGGCGCCAGCAAGCTGGCCGGCGAGCAGGCGATTGCCGCAGCCGGCATTCCGCACCTGATCTTCCGCACCAGTTGGGTGTACGGCATGCGCGGCAAGAACTTCCTGCTGACCATGCTGCGCCTGGCCAAGGAACGCGACGAACTGCGCGTGGTGGCCGATCAGCACGGCGCGCCGACCTGGAGCCGCACCATCGCCGATACCACGGCGCAGGTGCTGTCGCAGGCGCACGCCGGCGGCACTGCGTGGTGGGACCAGAACAGCGGCATCTACCACCTGAGCGCGCAAGGCCAGACCACCTGGCATGAGTTCACCCAGGCCATCATCGAAGAGGCTGGCTTGTCGTGCAATGTGCTGCCGATCACCACCGCCGACTACCCTACTCCGGCCAAGCGGCCACAGTACTCGGTGATGTCGTCCGAGCGACTGATGGCGCGCTTCTGCCATCTGCCGGACTGGAAGACGGCGTTGCAACTCTGCATGCGCTAACCGCGCAAAAAGAAAAAGCGGCCGAGGCCGCTTTTTTTATTCCATCTGCTCGATCACGACATCGCCAAAGCCGGAACACGAGACCTGCACCGCGTTTTCCATCAAACGCGCGAAGTCGTAGGTGACGTGCTTGGAGGTGATGGCCTTGCCCATGGCCTTGATGATCAGGTCGGCCGCTTCGGTCCAGCCCATGTGGCGCAGCATCATTTCCGCCGACAGGATCAGCGAGCCAGGATTCACATAATCCTTGCCGGCGTATTTCGGCGAGGTGCCGTGGGTGGCTTCAAACATCGCCACCGAGTCCGACATATTGGCGCCCGGCGCAATGCCGATGCCGCCCACTTGCGCCGCCAGCGCGTCCGACATGTAGTCGCCGTTCAGGTTCAGGGTGGCGATCACGCTGTACTCGGCCGGACGCAGCAGGATCTGCTGCAGGAAGGCGTCGGCGATCGAATCCTTGATCAGGATGTCGCGGCCGGTCTTCGGATTCTTGAACTTGCACCACGGGCCGCCGTCGATCAGCTCGGCGCCGAACTCCTTCTGCGCCAGCGCATAAGCCCAGTCGCGGAAGCCGCCTTCGGTGTACTTCATGATGTTGCCCTTGTGCACAATCGTCACCGATGGCTTGTCGTGGTCGATGGCGTACTGGATCGCCTTGCGCATCAGGCGCTCGGTGCCCTCCACCGACACCGGCTTGATGCCCAGGCCGGAGGTCTCAGGGAAGCGGATCTTGTTGACGCCCAGTTCCTTGACCAGGAAATCGATCAGGCGCTTGGCGCCTTCCGAGCCCTGCTCGAATTCGATGCCGGCGTAGATGTCTTCCGAGTTCTCGCGGAAGATCGCCATATTGGTTTTTTCCGGCTCTTTCAGTGGCGACGGCACGCCGGTAAAATAACGCACCGGACGCAGGCAGACATACAGGTCCAGCTGCTGGCGCAGCGCCACGTTGAGCGAGCGGATGCCGCCGCCCACCGGCGTGGTTAGCGGGCCCTTGATCGAGACCACGTAGTCCTTGACGGCCGCCACGGTTTCTTCCGGCAGCCAGACGTCGGGACCGTAGACCTGGGTCGACTTTTCGCCCGCGAACACCTCCATCCACTTGATCTGGCGGCGGCCGCCGTAGGACTTGGCCACTGCCGCATCGACCACCTTCAGCATCACCGGCGTGACGTCGCGGCCAGTGCCGTCGCCAACGATATAGGGAATGATCGGGTTATCTGGTACATTCAGGGAAAAATCCGCGTTGACGGTAATTTTCTGGCCGTCCGCCGGTACTTGGATATGTTGGGACATGCGTGGTTCTCCGAGGGGAAATACTAGTCTTCTATAAGATATAAGACGCCTGTTTTACATTATGCCCCAGTACGTAGTGAGGCGCCATGGTTTTCAAGCCTACACCAATTTCAGTTTTCGATAATGCCCCTGATTCTATTTAACAAACCTTTTCAAGTGCTGTGCCAGTTTTCGGCGCAGGACGGCAAGGCCACGCTGGCCGACCATTTGACCATTCCCAACATCTACCCCGCCGGCCGGCTCGACTACGACAGCGAAGGCCTGATGCTGCTGACCGACGACGGCAAGCTGCAGCACGCGATTGCGCATCCGGATCACAAGGAGGGCAAGACTTATCTGGTGCAGGTGGAAGGCATGGCCGATGCGGCGGCGCTGGCGAAGCTGCAGGCGCCGCTCGACCTGGGCGATTTTGTGACGCAGCCGTGCAAGGCGGTGCGCATTGCCGAACCGGAGTGGCTGTGGCCGCGCAATCCGCCGATCCGACAGCGCGCCGATCAGCCGACCAGCTGGCTGGCGATTACGCTACAGGAGGGCAAGAACCGCCAGGTGCGGCGCATGACGGCGGCAGTGGGATTGCCGACGCTGCGACTGGTGCGCACGGCGATCGGCGGGATTTCGCTGGCCACGCATCCACTGATGCCGGGCGAGTGGATGGCAGTGGCGCCGCAGGATCTGCGCAGCTGATCCAAGCCCCGTGTGACGGGGCACAAACGACAAAGCCCGCGCCGGACGAACCGGAGCGGGCTGTTGCTAAACTTCGCGAACGAAATTAAGCGGACAGTGCTTTCAGGGCAGCTGCCAGACGGCTCTTATGGCGAGCTGCCTTGTTTTTGTGAATGATCTTCTTGTCAGCGATGCTGTCGATGGTCGAAACCGACGATTGGAAGATGGTCGTTGCAGCTGCTTTGTCGCCAGCTTGGATCGCTTTACGCACTGCTTTGATAGCGGTGCGCAGGGTCGAACGTTGCGACGAGTTGTGAGCGTTTTGCTTAACTGCTTGACGAGCGCGTTTGCGCGCTTGTGCGGTATTTGCCATGAAATTTCCTAAACAGGTAAATGATGCGTTTGCAAACGTTAATGTTTGGCAAACAGGTGCGTCCAAGGTTGCCATCAGAGCGAACCGTGTGAGTCAAACTACTGCTTGCCAAACATTAATGTCTGCGCAACAGAATTTTGTACAGCCTGTGATTATAGCGATGTTTACCAGCAGGAGCAACTATAATCACGTCCCATGAACTTACTCCGCACCCTCTCCGCCATTTCCAGCATGACAATGCTGTCCCGGATTACCGGCCTCCTGCGTGAAACCCTGATTGCCCGCGCCTTTGGCGCCGGCGGCATGACCGATGCCTACATCGTCGCCTTCCGGATTCCCAACCTGCTGCGCCGCCTGTTTGCCGAGGGCGCGTTCTCGCAAGCCTTCGTGCCGATTCTATCGGAATACAAGAACAAGCAGGGGCAACAGGCCAGCAAACAGCTGGTCGACCATGTCGGCAACACCCTGGTCTGGGCCACGCTGATCGTCACCATCCTTGGCATCATCGCCGCGCCGGTATTCATCTACCTGATTGCCAGCGGGCTGGAAGAGTTCGACGCCGCCGTGTGGATGACGCGCCTGATGTTCCCCTACATCGCGTTCATGGCCTTTGTGGCGCTGGCCGGCGGCGTACTCAACACGTGGCGCGAGTTCAAGATCCCGGCCTTCACGCCGGTGTTGCTGAATATTGCCTCGATCCTGGCGTCGCTGTTCCTGCAACAACATCTGGAAAAGCCGATCTATGCGATGGCCATTGCCGTGTTTGTCGGCGGCGTGCTGCAGGCGGCGATCCAGATTCCGGCGCTGGTCAAGATCGGCATGCTGCCCACGCTGTCGTGGAATCCGCTCGCAGGCATGGGCGACCCCGGCGTGCGCCGCGTGCTGAAGAAGATGGGACCGGCGGTGTTCGCCGTCTCGGCCGCGCAGATCAGCCTGATGATCAACACCAGCATCGCCTCGCGCCTGGTGGAGGGCAGCATTTCGTGGCTGTCATATGCCGACCGGCTGATGGAATTCCCGACCGCCCTGCTGGGCGTGGCGCTGGGCACGATCCTGCTGCCCAGCCTGTCCAAGGCGCAGGCCGACAACGACCCGCGCGAATATACCGAACTGCTGGACTGGGGCCTGCGCCTGACCTTCCTGCTGGCGCTGCCGGCGGCGGTGGGCATGGCGGTACTGGCCGAGCCGATGATCGCCACCCTGTTCCATTACGGCGCCTTTACCGACGAGGCGGCCACGCAGTCGGCACGGCCGCTGATCGCCTACTGCGCCGGTCTGCTGGGCATCATCCTGGTCAAGATCCTGGCGCCGGCGTTTTACGCGCAACAAGACATCCGTACGCCGGTGCGCATCGCCATCGGCGTGCTGATCGCCACGCAGCTGATGAACTGGCTGTTTGTGCCCTACCTGCAAGTGGCCGGGCTGGCACTGTCAATCGGCCTTGGCGCTTGCCTGAATGCCGGCTTCCTGTACGCCGGTCTGCGCCGGCGCAATATTTACCGCCCACTGCCGGGCTGGCCTGCCTTCTGCTTCAAGCTGGCCGTGGCCTGTGTACTGATGGCCGGCGCCGCCTGGCTGGGCTCACAGCAGATTGACTGGCTGGGCTTGCAGCATCACGCCTGGCTGCGCTTCGGCGCGCTGATGCTGCTGATCTGCGTCTGCGCGGCGGTGTACTTCGGCGCGCTGCTGCTGATGGGATTCCGCCTGCGCGACTTCAAGCGCATCGCGCGCTAGGCGTCAGTCGCCCTGCTTGTACGGCGCTGCCAGCGGATCGCCGATGAACACGCCCTGCGCCGGCCAGGCCACACTGCTCCAGTAGGCTTCGATGGCGGTGATGCCGCTGATGTAGTTCTTCAGCAATAGCACCGGATTGGGGAATTTCTGCCAGTAGTTGCACGGTTCGGTGACGGTACCGTAGCTGGCGGTGGCGCCCGCCGTCAGCCATTGCAGGCTGCTCATCTGATAATCGCCCAGCAGGTCGCCGCCGGTCGAGGTCAGGTGGTCCGCCAGCGCGCCGGGCATGAAACGCAGGGTATCAAGCTTGGCCACGCGCGCCATGCCGGTCTGGTAGATGATGATGTCCTGCGCGCCGTCCAGCGCATCCTGCTTCAGCTGACGTACGTTCAGGTTTTTGGCGCTCACCTTGCCATTGGGCGGGAAGAACTGCACGCGCGAATTGCGCGCCACTTCACTGGTCACCAGGTAATAAGCAGTGGATGGTGGCGGCGTCATGTAGCGCACCGTGCCACGCGCGATCAGCGCCCTGGCCTGCTCGACCGAATCTGTCGGCAGCAGCATGCTGATGCGGCCGGCGTTAGTCGGCAGCGATAATGGCGCCGCCGGCGCCTTGTCAAAAAACGGGCTTTCCTTGCCGGGGCCGCAGGTCTTGACGCACTGCTCGGCATCAAAGCCGTTGGTGTAGGCCGAGGTGATCGAGTTGCACTCCACCGCGTACGGCGCGGTCCACACCATCAGCGTGGCGCGCACGTCGGCCGGCAGTTGGCGGTCGATCTCTTTCTTCAAATCTCCAAACATCGCGGCACTGATCTTGCGAGGGCGATTGGGAATGCGCACGTGGGCAATGTTGGCAGCGGGAATCTGATGCGCCACGCGATACAACTCGGCGATGGCAACACTGTTCGGTTCGTCGTCGTTGACGACCAGACCCAGCTGGGATGGCGCCAGCGCCGCAGCGCCGACGGTGTTGGCAGCCAGCAGCGCGACCATGGCCAACAAACTAGAGAATGAACGCAAAGCAGGCCTTTAGTGAATAGTGATTGGCCTGATTATAAAATGAAAAAGCGCCGGTTAACCGGCGCCCCAATTGATATGCTGCAACTCATGTCAGGCAGCGAGCTTGGCATGCCGTTTGCGGCGGCTGATATAACCCACTACGCCCAGCCCCGCCAACATCAGGGCATAGCCTTCCGGCTCAGGCACCACGGTCAGGTTGATCGTGCCAGAGTAAGAAGCGTTGCCACCCGACGAACCAACCACGGTGAGCGTGATTGGACCACTCAGCGCGAATTCAGATGGTGTGTAAGCCAGCACGCCGGGATTAAGGTTGCTCAACGTTAATGCAATACCATTGAGCTTTACCGAGCTGAACGTAATGTACTGACTAGGCTCGAAGCCGATAGTACTCAGTACTGCGGACACCGTCGTGCTGGGGAATTCAGGCGAGATAATAAACTCGTCTGTAAAGCTGCCAGCACTGCTGTGGGTGACGTTAAAACCACCGGTATACGAACTACCAGCTCCCGTCAAGGTCACGGTAGTGGCTGCCGATGCACCTGCCACCGTCAGCATCATCGTCGCTGAAACCGCTACTGCCTGTAACATTTTTTTCATGATTTGCCTCTTCTAGGTCAACACCAAGACACGACGCCCGGGATATAGATTGCCCGTATAAAAATAATAACTAAGCGCATGGAAAATAGCTTAGATATTTTGTAACGGTGCGGACCCATAAAAAATGGCGATTTAACAAATTTTCCTCGCGTTATGTGCTAGCGCTGAGAACACAGCTATAACATTCCGCCGTGGGGCACGGAAGTGTTAATTTTACATTTCCAAACGGCATGTTTTACAAATTTAAAAGACTGATGAGTTTGTCGCTAAGTGGCGACAAACTCGCGAGAAGTTGACATGAAAGGCAATATACCACCACGCACCGGTGATCCTTCTCCCCGGCGCTAGCGCCGGGGCAGACCACAAGTGCAGCCCATACAAAAAAAAATCGCGCCCTCAGGGCGCGATTTTTTGCAACACCGCAGAGCGGCACCAGCGATATTATGCTTGATTGGCAGCCTTGCGACGACGAGCTGCGAAGCCCACCAGCGCCAAGCCAGCGCCCAGCATGGCGAAGGTTTCTGGCTCAGGTACAGCGGTCACGTTGATGGTGCCCGAGTAGCTAGCGTTGAAGTTAGGGGTGTTTGCAACACCAGCCTTGCCGCTGACAACCAGGGTCAGTGGGCCAGTCAGATTCAGCTGGGTCAGCGTTTGGGCAACGTCTACCACACCGTTAGTGATGCTCAGCGCTACGCCGTTCAGCTTGACCGACGTGAAGTCGATGTTGGTGACTTTGTCGAAACCGATCGAGGTCAGCACCGTGGAAACGGTCGAGCTCTGAAACGAAGGCGAGAACGTGAAGGTGTCGGTGAATGCCGAAGTGTGGCTGATGTTGAAGCCGCCGGTGTATTTCGCTGCATTAACTGGATCTTGCACCAGGGTAACAACAGTATTGGTGGCGAAGGCGGAGCTTGCGACGATAGTCAGAGCAGCAGCAGCCAGAATAGATTTAATCTTCATATGAATCCTTTTACGTAGGAATGCGGTTACACACAAAACAGATTGGTGGAAAACTTAAGACAGACAAATCATATCACGATGTTTTCATTTTTGTTAGTCAGAATGAAATATTCATTTTCCTCTTAGCAAGTTTTTCCGCCTGATGAAATTTGCACCTCTCAAGTGCACTTTTATGCCAAAAAAATACTATTCCAGGGTAGAAAACAGTGCAATTTAAATAATTATGATGCAAAAATTACACCAAACTGTGGTAGATTAACGACTCCCCTCCAGTGCCCCAGTGTTGCTTGCGCGCCGCACCAACCTGTCGTATGACAACCAGACCAGCAGATCATCGAAGGCGCCGCCAGCCTCCAATTCACGGTCACTGCCGGGCCGCTGGATGAAATGTGCAACCGCAACATCATTAGACTGTTGATCAGTACCGCCAGCGCCTTGATATTTACCAGCAGCAATAATGACCGCCGGACTGCATGGCACCACGAGCGTACATGGCGCACTGCCCTCAACATACAGCAAACGTCCCCCCTGACGGGTGGAGATAGTCTTGGTCGGAATAGCGCGACGCATCACCGTGGTCGGTGCGGCGAACGCGGGAGTGACGCTGTAACGCAGCGGTTTGCCACGCGCGTACGTTGGTGGCAAACCCAGCGTGGCCCACGGCAGATAGCCGGTGCATTGCTGTTCGCTGGCACAGGGCGTCGGATTTTCCAGTCCGGAGGTGGGCATGGCGGACGGACGCGGCAGCCGGCCATGCAGCACCGCATAACCGGTCAAGGCTTCCCGCGCCTCGCCCATCACTTGCAGCGCCTGCCCGTCGCGGGCCACGGCATTGCTGCGGAAACTCCCGACAAACACCGCCGCCACGCTCAGCAGCAGCATGGTCAGCAGCACCAGCAAGGCAGCGCCGCGCTGGCGCTGCCGGCTGACACGGTACGGCTTATGCGCGCGAGTAGACATCCTCGAAACGCACGATGTCGTCCTCGCCCAGGTAACTACCGGACTGCACTTCAATCAGGTGCAGCGGCAGCTTGCCCGGATTTTCCAGGCGGTGGGTAGTGCCGATCGGGATGTAGACCGATTCGTTCTCGGTCAGCAGAGTCACCTTGTCGCCGCAGGTGACGCTGGCGGTGCCGCTGACCACCACCCAGTGCTCGGCGCGGTGATGATGCATTTGCAGCGACAGCTTGCCCCCCGGATTGACGGTGATGCGCTTGACCTGGTAGCGCTCGCCGAGGTCGATGCCCTCGTAGCTGCCCCATGGACGGTAGACGCGGGTATGGTACATATGCTCGGTGCGGTCGCTGGCCTTCAGATGGTCGACGATCTGCTTGACGCGCTGGACCTGGTCCTTGTGCGCCACCAGCACGGCATCGGCGGTTTCCACCACCACCAGATCCTTGACGCCAACCAGCGCCACGATACGGCCTTCGGCGCGCACCAGCGAGTTCTGTACGCCGTCCAGGTAGACGTCGCCACGGGTGACGTTGCCGTTGGCGTCCGACGGCAGCACATCGTGCAGCGCCGACCACGAGCCGACGTCGCTCCAGCCGATGTCGGACGGCACCACCACGGCCTGCTTGGTATGTTCCATTACTGCATAATCAATCGAATCCGATGGGCTGGCAGCGAATTCCTCTTCGTTCAGGCGGCAGAAATCAAGGTCGCGATACGCCTTGGTAAACGCAGCGCTGACCGCGCCGGCCATGGCTGGCTGGAATTCCTGCAATTCCTTCAGGTAGTTGGCGGCGCTGAACAGGAACATGCCGCTGTTCCAGAAATAGTCGCCCGATGCCACGAACTCGGCAGCCTTGACGGCGTCCGGTTTCTCGACGAAGCTGGCCACCTGATACAGGCCGTCAGCCCCCGCCACTGCACTGCCGCGACGGATGTAGCCGTAACCGGTTTCCGGTGCGGTCGGCACGATGCCGAACGTGGCCAGCGCACCCTGCCCGACTTGCGCCACCGCGCGCAGCACGGCAACCTGGAACGCCGCGACATCATTGATCACGTGATCGGCCGGCAGCACCAGCATCACGGCTTCCGGGTCCAGTGCGGCCAGGAAGTGGGCGGCGGCGGCAACTGCCGGCGCGGTGTTGCGGCCCACCGATTCCAGCATGATGCCCAGCGGCTTCTGGCCGATTTCACGCAGTTGTTCTGCCACCAGGAAGCGGTGCTCATTACCGCACACCACCAGCGGCGCCTGCATGCCAGGCCAGCCCGCCACGCGCAATGCGGTTTCCTGCAACATGGTTTTTTCCGACACCAGCGGCAACAGCTGCTTCGGCAGCACGGCGCGCGACAGCGGCCACAAACGCGTGCCGGCCCCGCCGGACAGAATCACTGGATAAATTTTCATGCTTACTACCTTTAATTTTTATGCTGCATTTACAACAGCAGGTTCTTGTTCAACGGCCGGGCGACGCTTGGTGCGCCGGTCACGCGCATTGCCCCATTCCCCTTCTACGTACTCGGAAATATGGCGCATCTCGCCGCCGCGGTTGACACTGTAATCTTTGAAAACAATCATTTCCTCTAGACTTACATTAGGTAACACGCGTGTGTACTCGAACAGTACGCTGCGCACCACGGTCGAGCCCTTGCAAATGTGGCTGCCATGGCCGATCCAGGTCGGGCCGATGATAGTGACGCCGGCCTCGATCTTGCAGCCGGAACCAATATACACCGGGCCTTCGATGGTGGTGCCTTCCCAGTCGATGCTGGTGTTGAGGCCCGACCAGATGCCGTCGGCCAGCTGAATGCCGGGTACGTCCATGTGGGCCACTTCGCCCATCATCACGCTTTGCGACACTTCCCAGTAATCCTTGACACTGCCGATGTCGATCCAGCTGAAGCTGCGGTTCTGGGCATAGAACGGAATGCCTTTTTCCACCAGCAGCGGGAACAGGTCGGAGCCGATGTCGAACACTTCGCCGCTCGGGATCAGGTCGAGGATTTCCGGCTCGAAGATGTAGATGCCGGTGCTGACGAAGTTTGACAGCGCATCTTCCACTTTCGGTTTTTCCTGGAAGGCAGTGATGCGGCCTTCCTTGTCGCTGACCACCACGCCATAGCTGGAGACCTTGTCGCGCGGTACTTCGCGGCAGATGATCGACGCCTTGGCGCCCTTGCGGCGGTGTTCGAACAGCGCCGACTTGATATCGAGGTTGATCACGGCGTCACCGCACAGCACGATGGTGGTGTCGTCGAAGAAGCCGCCGAATTCCTGGATCTTCTTCATGCCGCCAGCCGAGCCGATCGGCTGCGGCACCACTTCGCCGCTGTCGGTGGTGTAGCCCTCGAACGAATAGCCGATCTGCACATCGTACTGGTGGCCTTCGCCAAAGTACTCCTCGATTTTCTCGTGCAGGTAGGAGACGTTGACCATGATCTCCTTGACGCCGTATTTTTCCAGATGCTCGATGATGTAAGCCATCACCGGCTTGCCCAGGATGGGGATCATCGGTTTCGGCAAATCGTAGGTCAGTGGACGTACGCGGGTACCCTTGCCTGCTGCCAGTATCATTGCTTTCATCGTGGTTTCCTCGTTTTTCAATGTGGGTGGTTTAACGGCGACCGATGGCGAAATATTCCAGACCGTGGCTGCGCACCTGCGCAGGCACATATAAATTGCGGCCGTCGAAGATCACGGGCGACTTCAGCCGGGCCTTGATCTCTTCGAACTGCGGCACGCGGAACTCCTTCCACTCGGTGACGATGACCAGCGCATCGGCGCCGTCCAGCGTACTCATGTGGTTTTCTGCATAAGTCAGGCGCGCGTCGTCGCCGTAAATGCGGCGGCTCTCGTCCATCGCCACCGGATCGTAGGCGGTGACGGTGGCGCCCAGTTCCCACAGGCCTTCGATCAAGGTGCGGCTGGAGGCGGCGCGCATGTCGTCGGTGTTGGGCTTGAAGGCCAGGCCCCACACGGCGAAGTTCTTGCCTTGCAGTTCGCTGCCGAAGCGGGCCTTGATCTTGGTCAGCAGCACCTGCTTCTGCGCCTCATTGGCGTCCTCGACCGAAGTCAGCACCTTCAGCTTGATGTCGTTCTCGGCGGCGGTCTTGATCAGCGCCTGCACGTCTTTGGGGAAGCACGAGCCGCCGTAGCCGCAGCCCGGATACAGGAAGTGGAAGCCGATGCGCGGATCGGAGCCGATGCCCAGCCGCACCTGCTCGATGTCGGCGCCCATTTTGTCGGCCAGCAGCGCCAGTTCGTTCATGAACGAGATGCGGGTGGCCAGCATGGCGTTGGCGGCGTACTTGGTCAGCTCGGCCGAGCGCAGGTCCATCACCACGATGCGGTCGTGATTGCGGTTGAACTGCGCATACAGTTCGCGCATGATGGTCACGGCTTTCGGATCTTCGGTGCCGATCACGATGCGGTCCGGGCGCATGAAGTCTTCCACCGCCGCGCCCTCTTTCAGGAACTCGGGATTGGACACCACGGCAAAGGTGGTGTCGACGCCGCGCGCGCTCAGTTCTTCCTGCAACACGGCGGCCACCTTGTCGGCGGTGCCGACCGGCACGGTCGACTTGTCGACCACCACCTTGTATTCGTTCATGTGCTTGCCGATGTTGCGGGCGGCGGCCAGCACATATTTCAGGTCGGCCGAACCGTCTTCGTCCGGCGGCGTGCCGACCGCGATGAACTGCACCTGGCCGAAGGCCACGCTTTGTTCAATGTCGGTGGTGAATTTCAGACGGCCGGCCGCGACATTGCGCTTGACCATCTCCAGCAGACCCGGCTCATGGATCGGAATGCCGCCGCCATTGAGAATGGCGATCTTGCTGGCATCCAGGTCCAGGCACAATACTTCATTGCCGACTTCCGCCAGACAGGTGCCGGTCACCAGGCCCACATAGCCAGTGCCAATAACGGTAATTTTCATGAAAGCTCCAATATAAATTTCAAAACCACAGGCTCAGCGCTGCGCCGGCTGGGAATCGCGGCACAAGAGCGCCACGGCCCAAAAGATTAATGCCAGTAGCAGATGTCCCAGCAAGAATGCCAGCACCACACCACGGATGCCGCCCAGATAAGCGCCGCCCAACAATACAAAACCGAAACCGACCGCAGACAGGCTGTAGATCAGCGCCCGCAAGGACTGCCGCCCAGCGCCGGTCAGCGCATCGGCAGCCGGATATTGGAGCGCCATGAAGGGCAGCGCGCACGCCAGCCCCAGCGTCACTGCGGTCGAGCCTTCATAGCCTTTGCCCAGCGCATAGGGCGCCAGCAAGGCGGCCAGGGCCACCGCGCCACCGGACAACACGCCCACGCCAAACAGCAGCGGCGTCATACGGATCGCGTAGCGACGGCTGGCGGCGATTCCCTCTTTGCCGTGCACAAAGTAATTCGGATAAATAATCCGCGTCACGACCTGCAACGGGAACATCCCCAACTGCATGAAGCGCGATGCCGCGCCATACAGGCCGAGAGTGGCGTCGTCGGCATAACGGCTCAATACCATCCGGTCCAGATTACTCTGCGCCGAACGCGCCGTCTGGGTGATGCAAAACGATAAGCCGCCGCCCATTTCATGCTGCAGCAACTGCCACACCGGGCGGCCGTACAGGCGCGCGCCGATCCCTACGTACACCGCCGTCAATACCAGCGACTGCGCGCACACCACGGCAATCCAGCTATCCAGCTCATGCCAACCGAAAAGCATGAAATATGCCACAGCCAGCAGCAAGCGCACCACCACGGTGGTCATCCGCACCCAGCCGGCACGTACGGTATGGCCATGCGCGACCATCACCAGCTCCAGCGACGCGGACATGCGCGCGATGACGATCTCCGCCAGCAGAGCGGTGATCAGCGGCAGCCAGCCCACCGTGGTCTGCATGGCGCCCACCGCGACCGCGACGCCGAGCGCGACCACTATCGGCGTCGTCAACGCCCCCAGCAGCAGCATGTTGCCGTAATAGCGGGGGAATGCCGTGCGATCGCGCGACACCGCGCGTACCAGCAGGTCAGCCCCGCCCAAGCCGGTCAATTCGACACCTATGCCGACGATGGCCAGCAACGCCGTGTAGCGGCCGAACTGCTCAACGCCCAGGCCACGCGCGGTAATCGCAAACGTCACAAATTGCAGCGCCAGCGCTCCCATCGTCGGCACCATGGTGCGGGCGAAGGTCAGTACCCGAAAACGCGCCTCTAACTGGTGCACCACACGCATTACCGCGCTCACGCTGCGCCCTTCCGCACCACCATCGTCATCGGCAAACCTTTTCGCCCGGCTGCGCCGGACGCGCATATTCGACGAACACGCCGCCGAAGTGCGCCGCCCAGCGGCCGCGCACCTTGTCGTATTCCAGCAGCCAGCCGACCAACGCCGACTCCGGCTCCCGCCGGAACAGCGGATAGATCGCCAGCCGCAGCGTCAGCCCGAGACTCTTGGCCACCGATTTCAGCGCCCCGCCGTCCAGACTTTCCCATCGCACCGCATGGTTGCCGACGCGGTAGCGGCGCTGACGCATCCATTTGAACGAGGCGCGCGATGCCGGCACTTCCTCGTTGATCCAGGCAGCGTCGGACCAGGCCATGTCATGGCCGCCGAAGAACAGCTTGCGGAAGAACACTGTGTCGCCGCCGCCGGACAGGCCGAACTCCTCGTCAAACAGCGGACGCGGCTCATTGCGCAAGGCCTGCATGTCGATCAGGAAGTTACAGGTGCAAAACACGAATGGCTTACCGTTCAGGAATTGCTTGTCCACCGACCAGTAGCGCGCATATTTTTTCAGGCGGGCGGCGTTGTCGGGGAATACCGGACGCACCGGCGCCCCCACCACCACCGCGTTGTTGTCGTGCTGAGCCTTGAGCAGTTCCTGCAGCCAATCCGGCGATGGCCATTCGTCGTCGTCGATCATGGCAACGAAGCGCACACCGAGCTGGCTGGCGGTATCGAACACGGCGTTGCGCGCCGCCGAGATGCCCGGCGTTTTTTCGATGCGGTAGTGCACCGGCAAGCCGGAGCGCTCGGAGAACGCCTGCACGGCGGCGCCGACGCTGGCGTCGTCGCCATCGTTGTCGACCACGATCACGCTGGGCGGCGCCGGCAAGGCGCGCGCGGCGATGGCGATATGGTCGAGACAGCGCACCAGCGAATCGCGCCGCTTGTAGGTGCACAGGCCGACACTCAGGCCGTTGAAAACAGGTTCAGACATGGGCTTATAACTTTCTTTGACGACGGCGCGAATGCGGCCTGTTTTATCTTAGGGCCGCGGCAGCGGTTGTGCGTAACGATAGGTGCCCGTGCTGCGCCCCGACGGCACCGCCGTCTCGCGCCGCTCGCCGCCGGCAGCGTTGGCGCGCTCGCGGATGGCCAGCGTGCGCACCAGGATTAACAGGAACCAGCCCGGCCCCGGCGTGTAGGTATTGTGCGTTTCCACCACGCCGCTGGCGGCAATCAGGAAACACAGGCTGCCGCTCAGCAAGTACATGCGGTTCGTCCGGTAGAACGGCTCAACCAGGGCCAAGTGGATGAGCATGCCGATAAAGATGACCAGACCGAATAAACCGGTGTCACCAAACACGCCGAGGTAACTGCTGTGCGGCGTATAGATCACGCCAAAGCTCTCCAGCCGGCTGGCCAGCATGGCAGTCAGCGGCGATTGAACCGTATATGCACCCGGGCCTGAGCCCAGCCATGGGTGGGCCGACATCGAAGCAAAATATGTTTGCCAGATCGTGGTACGACCAGTCAGGGTAGCGTCCCGTCCCAACAACTCCACTAAAGGCACGTAGCCCAACGTAAACACCACTAATCCGACCACCATCACGACCAGCACCAAGGCAATGCCGAAACCAGGCGTCACCTTCGGAATAAGCCAGCGCAACAAAAAGATGTAGGCCAAGGCGGCTAGCGCAGCCGCCAACCCGCCTTTAGAGTCGGACCCCAGCAGGCACACCAGCGCCAGCAAGGCCAGCACCGTTGACAGACGGTTGCCGCTGGGGCGGCGCAACATCACGGCCATCAGCAGCATCAGCGACGCAAACCAGCCAAACTCGTTTTTATTGGTGAATAAGCCGCGCCACACCGGATCGCCACCATAGGCCATGGTCCCCACATCAGGCACTGCCAGCGCCAGCACAATACATAAGACCAAAATAACCGAGCCACTCCAGAGCAACAGCCGTTCGGCCTTTTCCCGCGGCAGGTTGTCGCCGAGAATCCCCGCAGCGGCGGCCATCAGACACCACATAATCAGCATACGCATCGAGTCGATCGGACTGTAACCGAAAACTGCGGCGACCAGCCCCATCAGCAAAAACGGCATGAAAGCGCGCAAGGAGACTGCCAACGCCCCCAAACCACGCTGGGCGACCCGGATAAACGCATAGATCAGCAGCACCCACACCATGCGCTGATATATCACGTGAATTGGCCGGTCTTCCGTCATGCCGGCTGCCATACCAAATTTGATGGCAGGATAAATCCAGACCCCACTGAACTGAATCAGGCAGATCACCAGCAAAACCACCATGTAGAATTGCCAGCCATACCTATTGGCTCCCATCAGCTTAGCCTGCATTGCCACTCCCTCAAATTAATGACACCGATACGTCCGGTTCCCAGCGCACCGATTAACGCCATTCGTCCGGCCGGTCATGCCGCCAGTCCGACATGGCCGACTGCAGCGTGTAGCGGTATGGGTACTGCTCGCTGAGCAGCAGCGCCGGTTCGATATTGTTCGAACGAACCAGCTTGCGAATACGTACCGGACTGACCGGCTGCTTGATGCCCAGTGGCCGCGCCACCGCTTCGATCACGTAGGAAATGCCCAGCAGCAGCGGATACGGAATCGACGGCACCACCCGTTTGACAGCGGCGACATCGCACACCGTGTGCACGTATTCTTCGATGCTCGGCGGCTTTTGCATGGTGAAGTTGTACAGCGTGTGACCGCCATCGGCAGGCAGACGTTCCAGCGCCCACAGCATGGTGATCACCAGCTCCTTGACATAGCCACCGGCCTTGCGCGTAGCCCGGTTGCCCATGTAAAGGAAATAGCGGCGCATGGTGGCCTGCACCAGACGCGTGACGTTGCCGCGCTCGCCTGGGCCGAAGACCACGCCGGGACGCACGATCACCAGCCGGCGGCCAGGCGCGCCATGTTGCCAGCGCAAATGAATTTTTTCCGCAGCCAGCTTGGAGCCGCCGTATGGGCTCATCGGCACCGGGATCGACTGCTCGGTCTTGACCGACTCGGTTGGGCCATACGGTGCGATGCTGCTGGTGAAAATGAGGTTGTTGCAGCCGATCTGCTCGGCCCAGGCACAGACGTTTTCCGCGCCCAGCAGGTTGGTTTCGTAATATTCGTGCGGCGCGTGCCCAGGCTCCCGGTGCACCGCGGCCAGATTGACGATCAGGTCGACCTCGGCAGGCATGACGGCCGCCAGGATTGGTTTGCGCACATCAATTTCCAAGTATTGCACCGCCGTGGCATCGAACGAAAAGTCAGCGCGCGGCGGTGCAATGTCGGCCAGCACGATACGCTCGGCCTGGCCGGTCTCGAGCAAGTGCAGGGCCAGATGGCTGCCAATGAAGCCGGTTCCACCAAAGATGACGCAAGTCTTGTATTTCATTACATTCAATCCCAATATATCAAAGCTCATGTGAGCGAAACAGGTGATCGGCGCAAACGTCCGGCGTCACGCGGCGCGGCTGTCCTGCGGTGGTGTACCGCCCGCTGCGGCCACATCGTGCGGCGTCCAGCGCGGCTGGTTGACCGTCAGCATCCCCCAGAACAAGCCAAGCGCCCACGATGTATGCATGACGAACGCAGCCGGCCCGGCCAGCAGGCCGCACACGGAACCACGGCGGCTAGCGATCACCACCGAACCAGCGGCGAGGATGCTCAGATACAGCGCCGGCCAGGCCAGCAGATACGGGAACCAGGGGCTCACCAGCAACGCCAGCATGCAGAAGGCCAGATGCGCCGGCACGGCGAACTGGCGCGCTCGCACCGACCCTGGATGGCGGCGAATGGTCCGCGAGCGGCCTTTGCCATAATTAAAATACTGGCGCCACAGGCCACTCAAACTGTCGCGCGGCGCGTAGCCGATGCGGATATCGGCATCCAGAAAAATCCGGCTACCGTAGGCGCGCTGGCGGCAATCCAGCTCGGCGTCTTCGTTGTGGGAAAAACTCTCATCGTAGCCGCCCGCCCGACGGAAGCTCGACACCAGAAAGGCCGCATGATGGCCGTGGTCGACAAAGCCGCTGGCGCGGCCGCCGCGATGGGCCGAGCCGCCCGAGCCCAGCGGCGTGTCGGAGACCCACGCCACTGCCCGCTGGGTGCAATTGTCACCGCTGGAATCCATCGGAATTACGACCGCCTCGGCCTGGCTAGTGACCAGCGAGGACAGCAGTTTGTCGACAAATTGAGGTGGGTATTCGGCGTGGGCATCGCAGCGGATCAGCACCTCCGCCTGGCCGCCGTGGCTGGCCAGTGCCAGATTGATGCCGGCGCTCTGGCGACGCTGGGGATTATCCATCAGGATGATGTCGCCGCGCGCGGCCGCCAGGCGGCCAACGATGGCGCGCGTGGCATCGGTGCTGCCACCGTCGGCCACCACGAAGGTGCGCTGCGGCGAAGGGGCTCTGCCATCGATCAGCGTCGTCAGCACGCGCTCGATCATGACCTCTTCATTGAGCGTCGGCACAACAATCAGGACCTGGGTTTCTGCTGTAATTACTGTCATTGGTAGGCTGCCAAGTTTGATTGCATAAATATTATTATTTTTGATACCATAAATTCTACACCAGGACTTGCAAAATCACATGGTGCACTGCACGAAATTTAATTTTTTTTTACATCCAGTTCAACGCGATGACTCGTGAGGCGTCGCTGGGAATCGTTTTGCAAACATCCCTTGGTAGCGCATCAAATAGCTCCGCCCCGGCACCTCTACCCATTTCCAGGTCGCCCATCCCACCCCAAGTGAAAGCAGCGCCCCCATTAGCCAGATCAGCAGTGAGGCCGCCACACCCAGCAAGAAATCCGCTCCCTGCCATCGGTGTAAATGCCTCAACCCTACGCTGAGCAACAGGGCGACCAGCGCATGGGTCATATACAGACTGTAAGATATTTTGCCGAGCCATAATAGTGACGCACGGGACAGCCAGCGCTGGAGCCAAGGCGTGCAGAGCGCCGATAGCACCAGCAACGGCACCAGCAGCACAGCATATGGCGCGGCAGCCGGAATACTCAACAGAACCAGCGTTGCCACCACCACAGCCGCCGCCAACGCCGCAGGCAGGTGCCGCAGATGCGACCACACCAGATGCAAGGCCATGCCGACGACAAACAACGGCAACACTCTCATCAGCACCACCGCGCCATTGGTAGGATATTGGTCGACTTCGTAGGGCGACAGGTACAACAGCAGCGGAATCACCGCTCCTATCCCGATCAATCCCCAGGATAATCGCATGCTGCATTTGCGCAACAACAACACCAAGAGCGGGAACAACAAATAAGCATGCCATTCGGCGCTGATCGACCAAGCCGGAAAATTCCAGCTGCGGTAAGCGACCCATGGGCTCTGCACCATCAACAGCGAGCCGATAAAAGTGCCCAAACTGTAGCGCCCCGTCCAGGCAAGGAACTCCCCCTGATTATGACGCAGCATGGGCACCATCAGCACCAGCGTCGCCAGCATGGCAAACAAATGGACTGGATACAGACGCGCAACCCTCGCCCACATAAAGCTTAGAAAAGACGGCAGCGTCACGCCATCGCGAAAGGTCCTGCCATACACATGCAGCATGACGAAACCACTCATCACAAAAAACACGTCAACGGCATACCAACCCTGAAGAAAAATCGGCGCCGCGCCAAGCACGAAAGACGACAACTCAGGCAGAGCCGCCAGCAGGTGGAACAGTGCCACGAAGAACGCCAATAAGCCACGGAGGCCATCAAGCTGGTGAATACGGCCGTCAGCATGGGGCAGTTGGTCGCGCGCAGCGCTGAGGGAAGAAATAGGCATGGTTCCGTCTCGTACTGCCGCTGTCGCGGCGCAAGTAATCAACTAGGCGTCAAAAGACTTGCATTATGCATCATTCCCTTCGCGCACCGCACAAAAACACGGCCCAATCGCGCTTACGATCGGGCCGTCATTTTTTTCCTGTCCGCCTCAGCGGTCGCTCAGTGCATTACTTCGCGGGACACTGCTTGACACCATTAGCCAATACTGTGCAAGCGGTATAACCAGCGGTGTATGCCGCCACCCAATCCACCTGCATATCGGCAGGGATCGGCGTCGTGGCGTCAGCATTGCCTGGCCAGGTACCGCCGATGGCCAGATTTACCAACATGTACATGAAGCCATTCACGCCCAACGGAGTAATAATCTGACCGACCGGTTTGCGGTCGATATAATAAACAATGCGGTCGGCCGTCCACAGCGCGCCATACAGATGGAAGTCATCGCTGACCTTAGTGGTTGGGCGGCAACCCGAGGAGCGCGCCGCGCCGGTGGCATCCACCCAGTGCACGCCGGCGCTGACCTGGCCAGTGGCTGTCAGATTGGACGGCGCCTCCATGATGTCGATCTCAGGCGGCCACTTGCGATCGGCGTTGAGCAGCCAGAAGGCGGGCCATGTACCTTGCCCGACTGGGAGTTTGGCGTTCATTTCAAAGTAGCCATAGCGTTGGACCAGCATCTTGCGACTGCTCAGCATGCCCGAGGTGTACGGCAGATTCCCCACATACTGCAGTAACTCCGGCGGCGTCTTCTGGGCGATAATGTGTAGCACGCCCTTGACCGGGGCGAACGGATTCAGTCCTAACGGCTTGCCGAGAGTACCAGCGTAGCCTGGATCGACATACACTTCCTGCTCGGCATTTCCCGATAAAGTACGCTTGACCGGCCAGTCGTAGCCGAGGAATTTCTTGCTGGCTTCGTCGTAGCCACCGTCGTGATTCGGCGACCAGCCGTTGGGCAGGCTCAGATCAAGAGTGTTAAAGGAATCGATAAACGTCTGATATAGCGCCACCTGGGTGACCGGGGCACCGGCCGGAACCAGCGTACAGGTGCTGGTGGCCTTTGCCGTCGGCACATCCAGCGACATGTTGTAGTTGGCGGTCCAACTGGCCGCGAACACCGGCGTGGTGAACATCGCAGTCACAACCGCCGCCTGGGCAATCATGCCACCCAGCAGCCGGGTACGAAATTTCAAAGAGGGATTCATAGTGTTTCCTTTAGACTGAGATGGGAGGAGTTGATACTATTCGGTACCGCGCCGCAAGAGCTGGGCAAAAACACAATCAGGGCCAGAGACGGTGATAAAAATTGCACCGCTGGCCCAAATATTGCCGACTAGAACAATTCTACCACCAAGATTCCATTCAGCAATAATCTTCTGACCGGATGGTTGAGTAATCACAACACAAGCAACGCCTCGTCTTTTGGAGCAATTTTACTTTAGCACATTACGATTAGGAAAATGTCCACGTCCAGCCACAGCAATGCGAAAAATGGTACGTGGATTTAAAAAACCAGAAGGCTCATTAGGCTTGGTAGCAATTTAGAATGTTTTATCCGGCGGTAATAATTTGCACGTATTTAGCCACTATGAGCTTTCAAAGCAGCAATTTAAGTAGTCGTCAACTGGCTATCGGCTATGCAATTCCAATCACACCATCGAAACTTTTACGCAGCCCGTCCGACCACACAAGCTGGCGCACACAAGGAGGGGGCGTCGTGCACGCAGCACTTATCGTGCTTGCTTTCAATTGATCTTATGCACTGGCGATGATAAACTGCCAACTTAGTCAAGTTTTACATATAGTTGCAAAGTGGAAATGGTCGTGAGGTTCAGCAGCGGCTCTAGCGGTTGCGGAAAACATACCGGCTCGACATGACGAAGTTAAAGACAAAGCCAGCGGCGCTGCCAAAGACCAGGGAGAGCCATATAAAACGGGGATTGGAATTAAGAAGGAAAAAGTAGGAACTGGTTGAGACGGTGTAATTAACTAAACCACCTACAGAATTGGCGGCAAAAAACTGGAAAAACTGAACCAGAATCGGTGCTGGCTCAGCATTGCGAAAAGTCCAGTATTTATTTAAGACAAATGTAAATGAAACTGCCACTAGAAAACTCAGCAGCCGGGCGACCAGAAAATGAGTTTGCCTATCTATGAAAAATTTCATCACCAACCAATCAACAAAGAATGCAAGTACGCCGATTATCGCAAAGCGAATAACCTTGGAATAACGAGCTCCCAATATCTTTATAAAATTCACGATTAAACTACTCCCTTAGTGTTGGTGGTTTTGCACTGCCGGTAATATTCTACTTCACAATCTGTCCACAGTTAAACTTGGAGAACTAAACAAATGCCGCTGAAGATCGCTGTTATTATCCCGTGCTACAACGAAGAAGTTGCTATTGCGCAAACCGTCAAGGACTTTGCCGCAGCGCTGCCAGAGGCAAAAATTTATGTGTACGACAACAATAGCAAAGATCGCACCATCGAAGTAGCGCGCGCGGCTGGCGCCATCGTACGCAGCGAGCACCAACAGGGCAAGGGGAACGTTGTCCGGCGCATGCTGGCGGATGTGGATGCGGATGTCTACGTCCTGACCGATGGCGACGCGACTTACGATGCAGCCGCTGCACGCGACATGATTGCGTTGCTGGTCAACGAAGAGCTGGACATGGTCGTCGGCTCACGCAAGCATACCTCGGATCTGGCCTACCGCAGCGGCCATCAATTCGGCAATAAAATGCTGACCACACTATTGGCGCAAATGTTCGGCAATACCTTCAAGGATATTCTGTCGGGATACCGGATTTTCTCGCGTCGTTACGCCAAGAGCTTCCCTGCACTGACGTCCGGTTTTGAAATAGAAACCGAGATGAGTGTGCATTCGCTGGAATTGAAAATGCCGGTCAGCGAATACGAAACCAAATACAGCGAGCGTCCGGAAGGTTCCGTGTCCAAGCTGTCGACCTATCGGGATGGATGGCGCATCCTGATGACAATGATCAAGCTTTACCGTGTTGAACGGCCGATGCTGTTCTTCGGCATGCTCGCGATCCTGTTGTTCATTTTGAGCATAGTGCTGGCGATTCCTCTCGGCATCACGTATTTTGAAACTGGCTTGGTACCACGCTTGCCAACCGCAGTGCTCGTTACCGGTTTGACCATCCTCGCGGGCTTATGCGTCTTTGCGGGATTGATTCTGGATACGGTAGTGCATGGCCGTAGAGAAGTACGCCGCCTTGCCTACCTGTCGCACCGCGCTCCGCATCAGGACTGATGATGCGCAACCGGATCGCCTCAGGTCTTGATCGACATCCGTCGTACCGGAATACGCTCATAGCGATCGCCGCCTTTGCGATCCTCAGTATCATATTCTTTCATGTCTGGGACGGCGCCAGCGTTTTCTTCGGCAATACACGGCCTCGCTTCCAAAGTTTCATGACCCTTAGCCTGTCAGGCATAGGCCTGGCCGTGGTGCTGTTGCTTGCGGGTCCCCCTCGCTTGCCGCAAGAACGAAAGTTCTCCGTGCCTGCACTGTTATTGCTAAGCATAGCCATATGCGCAGTCATCGGCTGGTTTTCGTTCGCTAGCTATGCATGGTCGGGCGACGAGTACGCCTACCTGTTTCAGGCCGACACACTTAAGGCGTTGCGGCTCTGGAATACCCCGCCACCGCTAGGGGCCGCTGAAACCACGACCTACATCTGGATCAAGGACGCCAAGTGGGTGGCGCAATACCCCCCTGGTTGGCCGCTGATCCTGGCGCTCTTCGGCGGCTCGTTGCCCACCGGGCGCCTGGCGAATGGCGTATGTACCGCCATCGCCGCGTATGCAGTGTTCGAACTCGTCAAGGTGCGTGCCAATCGTGAAGCCGCCTGGATAGCGGTATTGTTCTTCGTCTTGACGCCGTTTACCTTGTTCAACGGCGGCTCACTGTTCTCGCATACCTCTGCGGCGGCTATGGGCGCGGTAACGATGCTGGTCTCTTATCACGCCAGGCAGTCGCAGCGGCTTGGGCTGCTGATCGCGCTCGGCATGTGCATCGGCTTGCTCGGGCTGACGCGCAATGTGGCGGCGGTCGCTGTCGTCGTCGCTGTCGCCATCGATCAAGTTCGCGCAGGAAAACTGATTACCCGCGTCGTTTGCATAGGCCTGGGCGGGATCCCATTCCTGGCTGGCTTGCTGGCCTACCAATACGCCATCACCGGACACCCAACCATGCCGGTCTATTGGTATGCCGGACGCACCGTCGATCACCTGTATTTCGATTTGCCGTCGATCAAGGAGGGATTGCGCCATACACTGTTGAGCCTTCCGGAACTCGCGCTCTTTACCAGCCCCGTGATCTTGCTGCTATGGATCTCGGCAATATGGAAAATGTGGCGAACCAAGACCCTTGCCGCGTCCGATATCATTCTGCCGATTGGCGTGCTGTTGTTTGTGTTCTACCCCTTGCACCCTGGCCACCGCCTGGGGCCGCGCTATTATTTTGACTTTTGGCCGCTGGCAGTGGTCACCATCGGCGCAGCATTGCCGCGTTTCTCGGCGCTGTGGCGCAATCTTTACACTGGCGCCCTCGCCGTTTCCGTCGTCTACGCTGCCACCATCTCGGCCTTTTTGGTGTTTGAGATGCGGGCCATCACATTGAGCCGCTTCGATATTTATGAGCTTGCCAAGAACAGTGGCATGACCAATGCGCTCGTATGCGCTAAAGAAGTAGATGAATCCAGTGGGGTTTATGCCAAGCTGGCGGCTTATGGAATCGCTCGCAACGGCGTTGATATTGGTGAGCCACGACAGGCCGCTGCGAAAGACGTCATCTTTGCAAATTGTCGCGAAACGCCGTTGGCAGTCCTGAAGGCCGCCTATCCGGAGCGAACCATTTGGGAATACAAAGCTGCGCCAGGAAAGCACGCCGGAAAGCTGCAGCCTATGCAAGACTGATGGAACCGGGGTCCTGCGGCGAGCGTGCTCACCGCAGGACCCCAGCCTCATTAATGATCATGAAACTCAGTTGAACATGGCGGTGCGCAAGCCCTCGCCACGGTCGCGCCATTGGAACAAGCTGCCAGCGACCTCAAAGGCGCGCTGCTGCATGCCGTCGAGCTGGTCGACGGCATCGATCTGCGCCACTACTGTGTCGGCCAGTTCGGCCAGCGTGTCGCTCTGAATCATGGCGGCGCGCAGTTCGGCAGGCAGGCCCGCCGCCGCGTCCGCCAGCGTCGCCACCGGCATGCGGCGGAACAGGTAATCGAGGAACTTCAGCTTGAAGCCACCGCCGATCGCTTCCGGCACCAGGGCGATGCGGGCAGCATCGAACAAGGGACCAGGATCTTGCACAAAGCCGTGCAGGACGGTCGCCTTCAGATGCGGCGTCAACTCGTTGCGCAGCGCCTCCGGCACGCTGCCGACCACGTCGAACACAATGCCATTGCGGGCAAACACCGGGTCGGCAATGCGCAGGAACTGGCGCAGGTTTTCCTGTTTCGCGGCCCACTGGAAGGAACCGACCATGATGACGTGGCGCGGAATCTGGCTAGTGATGGCGCGCACCGGGCTGACCACGCCGTTGTAGCCGGGTGTCAGCACGATGGTACGCAAGCCGGGCCGCTGGGCCGAAAAACTGTCGGCGTCTTCCTGGGTGATGGCGGTGACCAGGTCCACGTGGTTGACCATGTAGCGCTCCATGGCCCGTACTTTGTAGTAGTTTTGCCAGAAGCCGAGGCGGCGCAGCAGCGAGGCGTCCGAGCCGGCGGCGATGGCGCGCAACACCAATTCCTCATGGTTGTGCGCCAGGTAGGCGATCACCGGGCGTTGCGGCGACCGGCCCTGCGGCGTCGCCAGGAAGCGCTGCAACGCCCAGCCGGAGGCGTAGTGGTCAAACACGATCGCGTCCCACTTCTGTGTAAACAACTGGTCGAGACGGGCGCGATAGGCGGCGGTGGCGTGCACCGCCGCCACCAGGGGCCAGGTGCTCAACAGCGAGCGCAACAGACCGTTGCGCTGGCAGGCCACACTGTCCCAGTGTACCGGGCCGTCCACCGGCGCGGGGCCGGTTTGCTGATCGGCGATGCCGACGAACGTGACCTCGCCGTTGGCGTCACCAAAGGCACGAACCATTTGCCCGGTATATATCCGATCGCCACTGTCGGCCGGAAACGGGATCTCCCGCGCGATCCATAAAACTTTCATCTACGTTGCCCTTAAATTAGAAATCAGAACCCGCCGGGGCATCGGCGCACTAGGGTGCAGCCACCAACAGACGCGCTGCCGAGGCTGGCATAGCATGCACCAGGTCGGCGAGGAAGCGCTCCTGCCGCTGATAGGCAGCGGCGGCATCGGCCTGGGCAGGGACAATACTCGACACACGCACCAGGATGGCGTCTGGAATCTTGCCATGCAGGCCGTGCTCCAGAATGCTGACGCGCGCGCCGATGCCACTCTGGGGATAGTCATTGCCGATCCGTATCCAGTAACTGACCGCCTCCTGGCGATTGCCGCTGGACATGAAGAAACGCTGGCCCGGGATGCCTTTGCCATCCACCAGCGGCAAATCCAGTTCCTGCTTATCACCGGCGCGATAACCCTGCGCCTGATAGCAGATTTCCGGCCGGTGAATCTTGATCTCCTGCTGCTGCTGATTGGCATAAGCCAGCGCCAGCATGACGAATTCGCCCTGGTCGTTGCGATAGGTCCGCATCACCACCTGGTCGTAGGGCTGCTCTTCGCTGCGCTGGCCGTCAGCGGACACTGCCAGCGCCATTTGCTGGTAGCCCGTGGGCAGCGCCTTCCATGCGCCAAACGCCAGCGGTACCTGCTGCTCCAGCGACGTGGTCTGCTCCATGGTCTGGCGCGGCTTGACCGCCCACGCGGTGACGTTGCTGCCGGCCATCAGGAGGCTGATGACAATACTGAGCCCAAGCGGCTTGCTGAGTTTCATGGCGTTTGCTCCACAACAGAACGGCCGCGCCAGCGCGGCCACGACGCCGTGATCCAGCGCAAAAAAGTGTCCAGGCTGATGATGAGCATCAACGCCGTCAGGAACAACACCATGCCGGAGAAACCGTGCAGGAAGCCCTGGCCGGCCGCGTCGCCGAGGTGATAGGTGATCAGCGACAGCACAATCACCCGCGTCACATTGGAGGCGAACGAGATCGGCACGATCAGTAATGCCAGCACGCAATTGCGCACCGCCGATTCATGACGCATCACGTTCAGATACAGCAGACCCAGCGCTTCGAGCGTAAACAGCGAATTCAGGCCGGAGCAGGCATCTGCGACTAGCAGCTGGTACTGGCCGATGGTGAGGATGACGCCGGCACGCGCGACCGGGTAATCGAAGAAATACAGCAGATTTTCAGCGCTGTAGGAAACCGCGATCTTCAGTGGCTGGGTCAGTGTGTCAACGATCGTCGTCGGCAGCGGCACCATAAAAATCAGAAACACAAAACCGAACCACAGGTGGCGGGCGATGTTTTTGCCGCATAGCAGCAGTACCGTGCCCAGGAGCACGGGAATGAAAGAGCCGACTTCCAGTAAATAGAACGACTGCGAGCGGCCCAGCACGAACAGCGCTAAGCCGAGCGACAGGGTCAGCCAGCCAAGCAACGGTGCCGGCTGCACCGGCATCTGCTGTTGCAGGGCGGAACGGCCTTTGAAATACAAAAACCACAATCCCACTGCCAGCACGATCGGGCCATGGGCGTTGCGGTCGGTGCTCCATACGCCATGGAATAACTCCACGGTAGTGGGGCCATACATGGCAATAATGCCGGCGAAAATCACCAGCAGCGGCAACGTCAGGCGGTCATGCTGCCTCACGCGCCGCCACCGCTCCGCCCATTGCAGAGAGAGATTCGCCGCCATATCAGAGATCATTCAACACGGTGCCCAAGACTTCCACGCCATGGCTGATCAGCTGTTCAGTGAACGCCGCCAGATCTTCAAGGGCGGTCTGGTTGTTGCGCGCCACCAGCACCACGCCACCGATACGGGCAGCGACAGCGATCGCGTCCGCGCCATGCACAGCGGCAGCCACGTCATACAACACCACATCGTAAGATGCGGCCAGTTGTTCACTGAGCTGGCCAAACGACGTACGGCTCAGCATCTCCTGCGGGTTCGGCGGCAGAGTGCCGGCGCTCAACACTGACAGGTCGATGAACGAATCGATTTTCTCAATGGCGTCAAAGCCGGCCCGGCCCGCCAAGGCATCGGACAAGCCCTTGCGGCCTTGCAGGCCAAACATGGCCTGCTGTTGCGGCGCGCGCAGGTTGGCGTCCACCAGCAGGGTCTGTTCGCCCAACTGCGAGAACACCACCGCCAAGTTGGCGGCAAACAGACTGGCGCCATCTTCCGGGTTGATGCTGACGATCGCCAGCGACTTGCGGCCGCGGGCGAACCAGCGCAGCATCAGCTGACTACGGATGGCGCGCAGCGTTTCGACTTGCGGACCGAACGGCTGGTAGGCCGCGATCAGCTTATCCGAGAAACTGCCAGCACCGCGTTGCAGATAGGCATAGTCGAACTGGCGCGCCAGCACTTGCTGGATGTCCTCTTCAGTGATCAGACCGAGACGGATCGCCGCCTCGCCGAAGCGGATGCCCAGTTCCTTCTGGGTGCGCAGCACGCGCTCGGCATTTTCCGGCGTAATCTTGCCCGATTCGAGCAGCAGGCCGCCGATACTGGAGTCACGCCCGCCACGTGCCGGCGTCGCCGGTACGGTCGCGCCGCTGAGTGCCGTTGGATTCATAGTGGTTTCCATCTTAGTTCGTGCCCAGGCGGGCAAGCGGTTTCAGTTTGCCGAAACGACGGCGTTTCGGCGGGTTCCAGGTAATCGCGCCCAGTACCGGAATTTGCAGCGCTTCCACCAGGTCGCGCTCGGAACGCACGCGGCGGTCGAACAGTTCGGCGCAGAAGCCCAGCCCCACCCCCAGCAGGGAGCCGAAGAATATCGACAGCAGCACGTTCAGCAGCGGCTTCGGCTGCGACGGCGCGGTCGGCGGCGTGGCTGGATTCAGCACCGAGATATCGCTCTGCTCCGACTGCCCTTCGATCTTGGTCTGCGCCGAACGGAGCGAGGTGGCGTCGAATGCCCGCTGGGCGCTCTCGACATCCTTCATCAGCACACCCATTTCATCGCGGGTGCGGTTCAGTTCCAGCACCTTGGCTTTTTGCTCAGCGGTGGCAGCGCGGATGGCGCCTTCGCGTTGCTTCATGATCTGCGCATTGTTGCCAACGCTGCTACCGATGAGTGCCTGCTGGGTACGCAAGTCTTCGCGCAGCTTGTCCAGCTCGGCCTTGGCGGCGATGTATTGCGGGTGGTTCTGCGACAGCCGCTGCGAGACATCGGCGAACTTGGCTTCCGCCACGCCCAGGCTAGACTTGAGATTCTGAATCAGCGGATTGGAGGCCACATCCGGCGAGGCCGCGCCATTCGGGCTCAGTGCCATCTCTTGGCGCGACTTGGCCTCGGTGGCCAGGCCCTGCGCCACCACCAGTTGGGTCGACAGGTCATTCAGGCGATTCGACTCAACGTCCAGGCGGTTGTCGATGCTGACAATGCCGTGTTCCTGTTGATACTTGGACAGACGGCTCTGCGCCGCTTCCAGCGCATCACGCAGCTGCTTGGTCTGGCCGTCGAAATAGGCCGAGGCCTTGCGCATTGGCTCGACGCGCAGTTGTACGCTGATCTTCTGGTATTCATCGGCGAAGGCATTGGCGACCGCCGAGACAAATTGCGGATCGGCGCCGCCAAAGCTGATCTCTACCACACTCGACTCCTTGGACGGCACGATCTCCAGCTTGCGCAGCAGCAGCGACGCCAGCCAGTCACGGACATTGCCGCCGCCATTGGCGTCGTTGAATTGTTGTACCACGGCCGGATTGTCCGCCAGCTTGAGCGCATCGACCACGCGCAGCGCCACGTTCTTGCTGCTGATGATATCGATCTGGGTCGCCATATACCCCGGCAACAGCTGCCCGGGCAGCGTCAGTCCGGTGACGGGATCAACGCCCTTGTAATTGAGCAGAACGGAAGCCGTCGCCTTGTACGTCTTTGGGATCAGCAGACTGACCACCGCCGTCACCGCCACCACCGTCACCAAGGTGATCCAAATAATGCGCTGGCGGGCACGCAGTATCAGAAAAAATTGTGCAAAATTCATAGTCGTACTTTCATGTTGACCAACTCGGTGGCGATTAGAACAGGCTCTCTTTGACATTGATCACGTCATCGGCTTGCACCACGTCATCCGATTTCGGCTTGAGCGTTTGCGTCGTGCCATCTGCCGCGCGGCGTTTGATGGTAAGGCCGCGCTCGGTACCGCGCAACGACAGGCCGCCGCCTGCCGACAGGGCCTGCTGCACCGTCATGCCACGTTCCAGGCGGAACGCGCCCGGCCGCTGCACTTCGCCGTAGATGTAGAACTTGGGCGCGCGCTCGACGAAGATGACGTCGCCGCCGATCAGGCTGAAGTCGCGGTTCATGTCGCCATTGCGCATCATCCCCGGCACATCGATCACTTCCTTGGTGGTCTGGCCATCGCGCTTGCGGATCAGGATCACTTCGTCGCTGCCGTCAACAGTCACGCCGCCGGCCAGTGCCAGGAAATCCAGCACGGTGCGTGTGGCGTCCAGCGGGAAGCGCCCTGGGCGGTTGACCTGCCCCAGCACCGACACCTGCTGGCTAGACAACACTGTCACGATCAGGTTGACCTGCGGCGATTTGACGAAGCCACCCTTTTCCAGGCTGCTGGCGATGTTTTTTTCAGCGGACGCCACGGACTGGCCGGCCACCTGGACCTGACCGATCAGCGGGAAAGTGATGAAGCCAGATTCGCTGACGCGGGTTTCCACCGCCAGATCGGGATTGCCAAATACCGAAATCTTTACCACGTCGCCCGAACCGAGGGGGATTTCTGCTGCCTGAGCGCCTGCGGACAGCCACATCATCAGCGCGGCCAGTAGCCAAAAGACCTGTCGTTTCATAAAGGTTGCATCCTATTGTTAATATAAAAATACGGTATCAGCCGGCTTACTTCAAGCCGGCAACACCCTTGGCCACAGACTGGTCGCTGGACGCCGCCGGCGCGGCCGCCGCCGGCGCGGGTTTCGGTTCGCCGGCGACTTCCTTGTTCAGGTAGTCGATCTTGGCGGCGGCGCGCAGGCGGGCAATTTCCGCAGTAGCCGCCTCCTTGGATTTGCTGTTCATCAGGTACTGCTCGATCTGTGGCCCTGCGGTCTCCAGCGTCACCGGCGCATCCTTGACGTCAGCCACCGTGTTCAGCAGACTGCGCTCACCTTCCTTGATCAGGAACAGCTGGCCCGCTTTCATACTCAGCAGGCGGCTGCTCAGATCGGGCGGCAGGTCGGTGGTGGCGCGGGTGATTTGCGCGGGGGCGAACTTGACGTTGTTGTCCTTGAACCAAGCGGCCACCTCGTCCAACGACTTGGCGTTATCGATGACAGCCTTGGCTTTGTCGCTCATGTCGGCGCTGGCAAAGACCAGCTGGTTCATGGCGATCTGCTTGCGCTGCGCGAAAAATTCCGGATGCTTATGATAGTAATCGGCCACCTCAGCCTTGGTTGGCGGCGACGGCGTTCCCACCTTTTTCTGCAGATAGGCCTGGGCGATGATCTGCGCCTTGGCACGCTCGATCGCTTGCACCACTTTCGGATCGCGGTCAGCCTTGTCGGCTACGGCGGCGTTCTGCAACACCTGGCGGTCGATCAAGGACTCCAGCAATTGCTTTTTGGCGGCGGCCTGTTGAGCGGCCGGCACGTTGGCGCGTTGCATTTCCTCCGCCAGTTGCATAGCGGTAATTTCCTCGCCATTCACACTGGCCATCGCTTGGCCCGGCTCACTCTTTTGCTTGGGACCGCAGGCAGCCAGCAACGACAGGAGCAGCATGCCAACGGTGATTCTTACGCCCTGCCCGTTCAACATTTTGATAGGTGTCACCATAAATCCTTTAGCTTGAGAGCAGCACCGCTGCGGTCTGATGCAGTGCATCATTATCGTGAGCATTATGACACAACAAATTGCATATTACCCAATGAGTGCAGCAGTGCGCCAGTATTTTAAGTTGAACTTAATGCGCATTTTCCCGCTTCAGCACCACGGCCACGGTCCGCAGGATAATCCAGATATCGAGCCACAACGACCAGTTGCGCAAGTAATCGAGATCACATTCCACCCGCGCCTGCATTTTGTCAAGCGTCTCCGTCTCTCCGCGCAAACCGTTGACCTGGGCCAGGCCGGTAATGCCGGGCTTGACCTTGTGTCTCAGCATATAGCCTTTGATCAGTTTGCGATACTGCTCGTTATGCGCCACCGCATGCGGGCGCGGGCCGACGATGCTCATCCGCCCCTGCAGCACATTGATGAATTGTGGCAATTCGTCCAGCGAACTACGCCGCAAGAAACCACCGATACGCGTCACGCGCTGGTCGTTTTTCTTGGCTTGCACCACCCGCTCGCCGTCTTCCGCCACCGTCATCGAGCGGAATTTGTAGACAATGATTTCCTCGCCGTGCAGGCCATAGCGGCGCTGGCGGAAGATCATCGGACCACGCGAACTCAGCTTCACCATCAGACCGATCACCGCCATGATCGGCAACAGCAGCAGCGAGATGCTGGCCGCCAGCACGATGTCGCTGGCGCGCTTGACAAAGGCGTTAAAGCCGGTAAACGGTGATTCGCAGATGGCGATCACCGGCATGCCGCCAATATTGTCGAAGCGTGCCTGCATCAGATCGAACACATAGATGTTAGGCAGAAAATACACCGAGGCCGTGGTGTCCTGCAGTTGATCGATCAGATTGACCACGCGCGGGTCGGCCGAGATCGGCTGACTGATGAACACCATGCGGATGTGATGCTTGCGCACATAGTCAAACACATCCGGCACCTTGCCCAGCATCGGCTGACGCAGGTCGGCCGGCCAACGGTCCTGTGCGCGGTCATCGAAATAACCGTGCACGCGCATGAACAGATGGCGGTGGTCTTCGACCGTTTCCGCAAAGCGCTGACTGGCCTGGTTGGCGCCGATGATGACGGCTGAGCGCACTTCGTTGATGTCGCGCTCGGGATCGGCCAGCAGGCGGCGCGCCACCAGGTGGCTGACCACCAGCACCACCGGAGTCGAGACAAACCATACCAGCACCACCTGCTTGGCATAATGGGTGGTGAAGCCGGACAACGAGGCCAGCAGTATCAGGATGGTCGCCGTCACCGCCCAGCCCAGCACCACGTTCCAAGCCGACGCCATCAGGCGGCCGCCGCGCCAGGCACCATACGGATCAATATGCTCGTAGACCGAGGAGGAAATAAAGAAGGCCACCACCGTCAGCACCAGCGCATAGCCGGTAAAGGGTTCGCCCAACAACATGGAGCTCAGATACAGCATCCCCATGATGATCAGCGGGTCCAGCACACGCTGGAAGAATGACAACAAGGGCAAATCAGTAGCCGTCATAGAATCAGAATGCGATTTGCGCGCTCAGAGAAACGCTATTGGATTTGTAATTGCCGGAACCCACAGCAAAGTTGCCGCTCCGCGCACTATGGGCGATACCGGCGACGATCTGGGTACTCGGCAGCGGAGTGTAAGTCACGGACAGATTGGCCGTGCGCAAGGTATCGTTGGGGGCGGACACCACCGCGACACCGCTGACGGTGCCGAAATCGCGTTTCTCGCGGCGCAACAGGCCATTAACGCCCAGCTTGCTGGTGGCCTGCCACGTCGCCTCCGCGCTAACTCCCTTGTTCAGTGAACTATTGATGGTACTGCCCTCCACTGCGGAAAACTCGCGCCATGCGCTGCCCGTCAGCTTGACTTTGGCAACCGGCGTCCAATAGGCGTTCACGCGGCCATTGGCGCCGCTCTGATCGCGTTCGCCAAACACCTCGTGCGTGCGTTTCGCCCGCCCCGCCAATATCTGGACCTGAGTGATCGCGCTGTACTGCCAGAAAATATTAATCTTGGCGTCGTTCTGCTTGTAGCCATCGCTGATCAGGAAACCCAGCAGCGTACCGTCCGGATAACTACCCTTAAGATGCCCCAGCTGCACCCCGATACGGCTGCCCGTGGCAACCAGATAGTCCACACCCAATGTGGCCGTATCCTCATCGCGGTTGTTGTATTGCTGCGAAGCCAGTCCATACCGAAATTGCTGGCGGACGAAACTTCCACGCATCTGCCAGCTCGGATGAAACAGCCAGGTACCGTCGACATACTCCTTGCGCTGCAGGCGCATATTGCGGTCGATGCTGCTCTGCTCGGAGAACGGCGTCAACGATTCAGAGTACACGCCCCCAAGGTGCCCGAACAAATGCGTGCCCAGCTTCCAGGCCCATTCGCCGCGCGCATCCTTACCGGTGTAGTCATACTCATTAA
Organism: Duganella levis; assembly: GCF_009857605.1. Classification (GTDB taxonomy): domain Bacteria; phylum Pseudomonadota; class Gammaproteobacteria; order Burkholderiales; family Burkholderiaceae_D; genus Rugamonas; species Rugamonas levis. The sequence continues at coordinate 89,952 of NZ_WWCT01000020.1, forward strand.
AGTGACTGAATGCGACCCGTGTCACGTGCGCATCGCCGGTAAATTCCTGCAACCCATAGGGAACATCAAATTGCAAACCTGCGATGCTCTGCCGGTAGTTGTCAGAGCGTTGGCCATCGATGCTCTGACCATCATCCAGACGCAGCAAATTATCGTCATGAATCAACGCCACCGAAACATACGGTTGAATGGTGTCGCTGATGGCGGCCGCCGCAGGCGCAGCATACATGACGCTGATCGCCAGCGTCAGCGCAGAATGGGTTCGGCGCGGCGTCCGCACGCGTTTTTTTACTGGCATCACCAGCATCGCAGGAAAGAAACTCAAATTATTCTTTCGTTATCAAGAGTTGACAAGCAAGCCATATTTTACAATCTTACCAGCAACTCGCGCTTCTGGCACACATTATCACCATCGATACACGCAGAAGGCTCCGCACGCAACAATGACCTCCAGCACAACTATGCGCAATTGCCAATAATAGCACTGAAACAACAAACTATTGCCTTGGGTGTGCAACAGAACGCGGGCACCGGGGGCGGGGTTGTAGATTCAATGCAACAATTGCCAAAGCGCATTCGGCTCAGCCCTGGCTACGGCCTTCAATCAACTCCCAGCGCTCCAGCGCGGCCAGCAATTCGACCTCAATTTCCTCGACCCGCTGGTTGACGCGCTTGGCCTCGGCCGCGTTTTTCTTGTAGAAGTCAGGGTCGGACAACTGCAACGTCAGCGCGGTCTGCTCATCTTCAAGCGCGGCGATCAATTTCGGCAACTCGTCGAGCTCGCGCTGTTCCTTGAAGCTGAGCTTCCTGACCTTGGCGGCCGGTGCCGCCACAGGCGCCGGCTCGGCCTTGGCCGCCGGTTTGGCGGCAGCTTTTACCGGCGTCGCCACGGTATCGCGCACCCGCTCCCAGTCGCTGTAGCCGCCGACGAACTCGCGCCAGTTGCCATCGCCTTCGGCCACGATCACCTGGGTCACCACGTTGTCCAGGAAGGTACGGTCGTGACTGACCAGGAACACGGTGCCGGCGTAATCTTCCAGCAGCTCTTCCAGCAGTTCCAGCGTTTCGATGTCCAGGTCATTGGTTGGTTCATCGAGCACCAGACAGTTGGACGGCTTGGCGAACAGGCGCGCCAGCAGCAGGCGGTTGCGCTCACCACCGGACAGCGATTTGACCGGCGAGCGGGCGCGTTCCGGCGCAAACAGGAAGTCGTTCAGATAGCTCATCACATGTTTGCGCTGGCCGTTGATCTCGACCCAGTCGCTGCCCGGCGCGATGGTGTCCATCAGGCTGGCCTCATCGTTGAGCTGGGCGCGCATCTGGTCGAAGTATGCGACCTGTAATTTGGTGCCCAGTTTGGCGACGCCGGAGTCCGGTGTCAGTTCGCCCAGAATCATTTTCAGCAGTGTGGTCTTGCCGGCGCCGTTGGCGCCGATCAGGCCAACCTTGTCGCCACGCAGGATGGTGCCGGTGAAGCTGCGCACGATGGTGCGGTCGCCGTACACCTTGCTGATGTTCTCCAGCTCGGCGACGATCTTGCCGGAGCGGTCGGCGGACGACACTTCCAGCTTGACCTGGCCCTGCTGCTCGCGGCGCGCGGCGCGTTGCAGGCGCAGCGCTTCCAGCCGGCGCACCCGGCCCTCGTCGCGCACGCGGCGCGCCTTGACGCCTTTGCGGATCCAGATCTCCTCCTGCGCCAGCACCTTGTCGAACTTGGCGTTTTCCACTTCCTCGTTTTCCAGCAGCTCGGCCTTGCGGGCCTGGTAGGTGGTGAAGTTACCGGGGAAGGACAGCAGGCGGCCACGGTCCAGTTCGATGATACGCGTAGCGACATTGTCGAGGAAGGAGCGATCGTGGGTAATGAACAGCACGCTACCCTTGAAGTCGCGCAGCAGGCCTTCCAGCCACATGATGGAGCTGAAGTCCAGGTGATTGGTCGGTTCATCGAGCAACAACACGTCGGGGGCCGACACCAGCGCGCGCGCCAGCGCCACGCGCTTCTGCATCCCGCCCGACAGCTGCTTCATCAGCAGGTTGCCGGACAGATTCAGCTTATCCAGCACGGTTTCGACCTTGTTGCTCACGTTCCAGGCGTCGCCGGCATCCAGTAGCACCTGGATGTCGTGCATGCGCTCCATCAGGGCGTCGTCGTCGCCCTGGCCGAACTGGCCGGTCAGCGCCTCATATTCCTTCAACAGCGCCGGGAACTCGCCCAAGCCAGACGCCACCGCGTCATGCACCGACATCTCCGCCTCGAACACCGGCTCCTGCTCGACATAGACGATGTTCAGGTTTTGCTGCATGACCAGCAGGCCGTCGTCCAGCTTGATGCGGCCGGAAATGATTTTCAGCAGCGACGATTTGCCGGTGCCGTTACGACCGATCAGACCGACGCGTTCGCCAGTTTCAAGAGAAAATTCTGCATGATCGAGCAGCGCGACGTGGCCGAAGGCGAGTTGTGCGGAAGAGAGGGAAATGACTGCCATAAATAAGCTTAATGAACTCAGGGTGCTCGCGCGCTGCGCCGAAAGGGCGAAACGGCAACGATTAGATGGATGAAGCCAGTATTGTACCGATAGAACGCCCATCCATTACCAATTCTTGGCTCGCACGGCTATAATTGCGCCGCGTCTCCCCGTAGCACAATGGATAGTGCACATGCCTCCTAAGCGTGGGATACTGGTTCGATTCCAGTCGGGGGGACCATCCGCCGTCAGCCGCCCCACTATTTCCTGCTTCAAAGGCACGCAAGAAGCAAGACTTTCTTTACATATGAGGCTGGACCAGCGGCTAAGCGTCGAAAAAGTTGCAATCTCCACCGTCAATCGGGCTCAGCCTGAGCCCTAATATCCGTAGCAGCGTTCGCCTCGGAATGGCAAAGAGTCAAATCGAGCAGGTCAGTTCGGCGCGCAACTAACATCTATTGCCCTCCCCCAATCGCCGCCCCTATGTGGCCTTCATGATCCGTTGCATCACGCGTTGTGGCGGTGCGACATGGCCGCCAGCCCACTAAGCTATCTTCCTTTTTTTCTGAAATTGAACAGTAAAATAAACCGCCAATAAAATGAACAAAGTGAAACTTATGATGCTAATCCAGTTCCCTTTTGCTTCTGCATTTGTCGTAGTTCTTTCAATGGAAATTTGATGCACTCCCGGTAAAACCTCAAATCCAACCAGCTTGTCAGCAGTTACAGGAAGCACTGGAAGAACAGTATTTTTTTCGTCTACTGCATTCCAACCTGGAAAATAAAACTGGTGAATCGAAACAATTGACTTTTCTCGCGCATCGACTTTGATCAGGAATTTTGCGCCTGATCTTGTTGCCGTTATGATTTTTGCATCACCCGACTCCACTTGTCCGATAAAGGCAGTCTCGAGGTGTGCTCCCAAGCGATGTGCGATTGCCCCCGGCTCTGATGAAAGTGTTGTGCCTGCTGGGAAGTATTCAGTCGGGCTGAGCCGATACTTGACCATCTCCTTTCCAAACAATTCCGTCCGATCGTTTTTTTCTTTTTTTATGAACTTGTAAGAAGAGAAGTTTTGCAAAAGGAAAAATGATGCAAATATCAAAACTCCCAAAAGGACTATCCGGCTTCTGGCGGCACTGGATTGCAAATTGCTGATTACAACTAAAAATAGTGTGATCGCTGAAAACTCAACAACACTCAAGATACGCCATAAAAACTGAATTTTCCTCAGCGGAGATGGCTCTTGAAATAAGAACATCATTTTCCCCGCCATGGCAGCAGTAGCTAACGCTGCGACTAACAGCCAAAACACGGCAAAGTAGCCAGATGCTTTGGTTATCCTAGCCGAGCTCATCTTGCACTCGATTAAACAATATATTGAAAATGACAGGTATATAATGACGATTAATGAAAGCACCATTTCGAATTTAGCAAAATTAGCCAAGCTAAACTCAGAAAATAAAGCAGTCTGCTCAATGGCGACCTGAAACAACATCGATGAATCAATCTGATCAAACAAGCTTAGCGCAGGCACAAAATACAGGGCTGACATGCCTATGCCGATCGCCGACGAAAACACCAGAAGGAATATTTTTTTAGGATCTAATTTTGAAACTTTATTTTCACTAAACGCCACCAGTAGAGAATACACAAAGGCAATGGGCCCTACTAGCATTGCGGTAAGCAAATGGGTAAGAAATATCCCGGCTACTGACAGTGCCAAGATCAGCACCCATTTTTTCTTATCTGAAGTTAATACTTTAAGAATTCCGCAAAAAATCAATGGTATCCAAATATACGCAGCATATTCTGCTATAGCTGCTCTCGTATAAAAATTACAAAGCAAATGGTATGGGGCGACTGCATAAAAAGTTGAAACTAAAATCGCGATTTTTTTATCAGTATAATTTCTGGCCCAGACAAAAAATGCCGCCGCAGATAAAACCGACATGAAAAATGCAGAAATTCCAATCACCCGATCCGGAGGTAATTTCCCCAAAAAAAGCAAGTCCACTAAAACAGAAAAAAAAGTAGAAAATGGAGGATAAAAATAAAATGTCGGCGCCCCCATTCCGTCCATTTGATCGCTCAGCCAACGAGGATAGGAAAAACCGGACGAAAATATGTCTCTTACAGAAAGAAACCACGAAAGGTGTGTGGGAAGATCATGCCCACTTCGAACACCGAAAGCCAGCAATGGAAAAAATGCAATGATAATTATTGCAGAACAAAATATAAACAAATACCTGAATTTGAACTGGTTCAAATTAAAAAAAAGCATTTTTCACTTTCAAAAAGAAGGTAATAATGTTGCTGCATTAGCTTCTGAAACATCGAGCCAGCCTCCCGGTGTGGCTTTAAGCTATGGTAATGGGAACGCAGCGGCGTCTGGTTTCGCCGTGTTTCTGTCGCGTCAGGCTTTCGCATCGACATTACTGCGGCGAAACGTCCAAACCAAATTAAGGGAATAGGTGATCGCCAGCACGGCAGCACTCGCAATCACTTGCGCTACCAGGTAATTAACGTTGGCGAAGTCGATGAGCACTTTCATCAACAGTCCATTCACGGCCGCTCCGAATATTGCGGTCGCGGCGAACTTGGGCAGCGCAGAAGAATGCGCTGTGCTACCGAATGTGAAGCGTGCATTTAACAGGTAATTGATGACTGCGCCAACCAAAGCACCAATCACCGATGCGGTCACCGGCTTGGCCCAATGCAGTGACACGAAACTCGCCAGAACGACATACTGGGCCAAAGTCCCCACGGCGCCCACCATCGCATAGGTGACAAACCGGATGACGCTGCGGCGATCAGGCATGTTCCTGACCTGCTTCATGCCGACGTCGAATCAGATAGACCGGCCGCTTCTTCGATTCAAAATAAATACGGCCGACATACTCGCCCAATACCCCGATGCCAATCAGCTGTACTCCACCCAGCAGCAACACGGCGGTGGCCAACGACGCATAACCCGGCACGTCAACCCCCTCCACCAAGGTGCGAACCACCAGGTAGAACGCCCGCAGCAGGGCAAACACAGCGACCGCAGACCCCAGATAAGTCCAGACCCGCAGTGGCAAGGTACTGAAACTGGTAAACCCCTCCAATGCGAAGTTCCATAACTTCCACCCCGAGAACTTGGTCTCGCCAGCCACCCGCTCCACCCGTGCATACTCCACCACGGTGGTGCGGTAACCGACCCAGGCAAATAGCCCCTTCATGAAACGTCTGGTTTCCGGCAGTAGCTTGAGGGCGTCAACCACTTCACGCGACATCAAGCGAAAATCGCCGACGTTTTGCGGAATTTTCACTTCAGACACGGCGTTATGCATGCGGTAGAACATGGCAGCGGTCCAGCGCTTCAAGCCGGAATCAGAATCGCGATTGGCGCGTTTCGCCAGCACCACGTCGTAACCCTCGCGCCATTTATCGACCAGAAGGGAAATCATCTCTGGCGGGTCCTGCAAATCGGCGTCGAACGGCACGATCACATCACCGCGGGCCTCATCAATCGCGGCGGATAACGCCGCCTCTTTGCCAAAGTTACGCGTCAAATCAATCACGCGCACGCGGGGATCACGCTCGGAAACCGCCACCAGCTGCTGCAGCGTGTCGTCGCGGCTGCCATCGTTGACGCAAACGATTTCGAACCGCATGTTGGGAATTGCTTCCAGTGCGGGAATTACATTCGCGAAAAAGTGCACTATGGCTTCCGATTCGTTATAAAACGGAACCGTCAATGACAATAAATGCAAGGGATATCCTTTCGATAGAGATTTCTTTTACTGCTGCCTATTGGACAGTCTCCTAATAAGCCTCAATTACGGTCGCGGCCATGGCCACGGCAACCAATCTTGAAGTAGCTACCGCATGCCCACTACAGCGGACTTGGCTACCGACTGAGCGGGATTGAGCAGCATGGACGCCACTACCACCGACCCTTGCTCGGTGAGGTGGCCATAGTCGAATTGCATCGGCACGCCGGCCGCCGCCAAGGTACGGCATGCCCGACCATGGCAAAGATTGTCGATCAGCGAGAAATAATGTGCTCCGGCCGCCGTCACCAGACCCCGCATTTGCGGATCGAGTATGAAGGGGCCATTAACAACGCTGCTGGCGATACGGTCAGGATGGCCTTCATTACGCACCAGCACGCGCGGCAGGCTGCTGGCGTACTGTGGAATTGGCCCGACTACCATGACCGTTTGCGCATAGCGCTTCGCCAGGGCAATCGTTGCCGTGAGGTCGGGTAAATCTTCTGGCGCCCAACGCCCAGCAAGTATCAACAGCTGAACGGGATGCGCAGGCAACCATGACGTCAATATTGACCGGAAAAATTGCTCGCACGAAGACTGCTGTTCGATGGCTTTCCCACTCAGCGATGGACGGCAGCCGGTTTTTGTGGCCTGCAGCACGTTATAGTCCGTGGCGACTTGATGTAACCCTGGCCACAATTGAGCGGCATGGCTATCGCCAATCACCAGCAGCGACTTCAGCTGCTGCTGGTTTTGCCCAAGGCAAAGCTGGGGATCGAACCGCCCCTGGCCATCGACAATAAAGCACGTGCCCCCGCGATAGAGCTGGTCGCCGTGGTAACTCTCAAACTTGGCGACCGCCAGCTGCTGCTCGTTATAGCGTGCGGGCAGCCCGCCGCTAACAGTGAAGGTAACGCCCAATATCAGCGTCGCCGCCATGGCCGCAAACGCACCGCCAAACACTTTCTTGTCACTGTAGCCGTTGGTGCCAACACGAACAGGCTGCTCCACGTAGCGCCACGAAAGGACCGCCAGCAATAACGACAGCAGCACTTGCGCAATGCGAATTGGCCAGGTGATTTCGCGCATCAGGCCGATCTGGGTGAACACCACGACCGGCCAGTGCCACAGGTAGAGCGAGAATGATATCTGACCGATAAACACGACCGGCCGCCACGATAACACCCGGCCCGCCAGCGTGGTGCCGGCCGTGCCAGCCGCGATGATGGCGGCGGCGCCCAGGCAAGGCAACAGCGCGGCAACGCCTGGAAACGGTACGCGCTCGTTGTAAAACTTCACACCAATCAGTATCGCCAGCACGCCTGCGGCAGCAAGGAACTCGCGCAGCAGCCGATGGCGCGCGGGGAGCGCCGGCGCCACCGCCAACAAGGCGCCTATCATCAACTCCCAAGCACGCGAAGGAATCAGATAGAACGCGCCTGATGGATCGACACTAAGCCACCATATCGAAAATAACAGCGAGGCTACGGTGATAATGCCGGCGATCCACCCCACGCTGGATTTGGCGCGCGCATGCAGCAGCGCCAGCACGAGCGGCCAGAACAGGTAGAACTGCTCTTCCACCGCCAGCGACCAGGTGTGCAGCAGCACCTTGGTATGGGCATCGGCCGAGAAATAGCCGCTTTCGTTGTAGAACAGAATATTCGATAAAAAGGTCGAGGTAGCCAACAGCGAATGCCCGAAGCTCTTCAGCTCCTCCGGCAGCATGCTGAACAACGCCAGCACTGTGGTCGCCGCCAGCATGACAAACAGCGCGGGGAAGATACGGATAGCGCGGCGCCGATAAAAGCGCACGATGGAAAAATTACCTTGGCGCAGTTCCCGCGCCAGGATGCCGGTAATCAGGTAACCGGAAATAACGAAAAAGACATCGACGCCGATAAAACCGCCGAAAAACCCCGGAAAACCGAAGTGAAACAGGACGACGGGCAATACGGCCAACGCGCGCAGGCCGTCAATGTCGGGCCGATAGGTTTGATGCGACGAGTAAAGGTTAGTCATGTGTAAAAGCTCAAGCTTCAGGATTGGTCGGCGCTACATAACGCGACGAGCGCACCCCAAGTAGGCCTGCAAAACGCCCCAGGTAGTGGGCGGTCATGAGTATTAAATGCGCGGCGGCATTGGTACGCAAGGTGACGGCCGCGAACGCAAGACGGGCGCAGGTACCCAGCAGGCCTTTGACTGCCAGCCAGCCAACCTGCTTGGCGCCATCATAGGAACGGTCGATCACCGCCATGTACATCCCGGTTGAGTGGTAGCGATAGAGCAGCGCCGAGACGGTGAGCCGGTCAGCCGGCGCCGGCTCCATAATGATCGCCTCGTCACACCATGCGAAGCGTCCGCCGGCGTGCGCCACCCGCCGGAACAAATCGTAGTCCTCCCCGCCGGATGCGCCATATTCATTACGAAACAGTGGGGTGGGCACCAGGGCCAGCACGCGCCGCGAGATGGCCAGGTTCTGGGTGGTGTTCAAGGTGGAGACCAGGCCGGTCGCCCACCGTCCGCGCGCGGCGAATACACTGTTGCGGGCCAGCCAGCCGGAGCCGCTCGGCAGTTCACCCTGCACCGGGCCACCAACGAGATGCGCCTGGTATTGCTCCCCGGTGGCGAGCAATCGCCCCAGCCAGCCAGGCGTCGCCAAGCCGTCGTCATCGAGCATAATAAGCCAGCGCCAACCCGGCGCCTCTTGCCCCGCCTGGGCAATCAGGGTATTCCGTACCTGCGTGACCCCGCGGGCGGCCACTGGAATGCAACGCACCGAAGGCCAGCTGAGTTTGAACTGTTCGATCACCTGCGGCGCGTCTTTCCCGCATTCATTGTCGGCGACAATCACTAGCGCCGGATGCTCTTGCAACTCAGAAAGCAAACTATCGAGCAAGGCGCGCAACTGCGCCGGACGACGAAAGGTGGGAATTCCGATTACCAGTTCAAACTTGCCGTTCAACATCATGCCACCCAATCAAATCAATGGATATTTTTACCACAAAACACAATACCACAACTTATCAGAGGCGTGTTGCAATGCAACACGCCTCTTCCGGGCGGACACAAGCCTGCGACTAAGCCAGCCTAAAAGTACAGCTCAGCAGTATGTCGCAAACATGATTCTATTCATTGCGAACCGGTAGTGATGGTGAGGTTCATGCGCCGGCACAGGGATGCCGATGAATGAAAACTCGCCCCACGCGAACATTCAGACCGAGCGGCGGCGCACAGCAATGCCGGTCACGGCCAGTCCCAGCAGCAGCAGGGCGTAAGACGACGGCTCGGGCACCGAGCTGGTGATGGCAGGACTGCTGTCCGCCGCACCCAGCCATCCTCTGACGGTAAAGCTCAGGGGCCGGTCGGACGTATTCTCCAGGTCGAGCTCAAGGACGTTCGATTCACTGCCGGTACCCACCGGGACCTTCCAGTCTAGCGTCGAGCTGGTTTTCGAAATGGTATAGCCGCCAACGGCGCTGTCGACAATAAAGCCGGCGCCCACGTCCACCCGCTCCCCCGCGACATTCTTCTGCAACACCATCGTATAGCCGACTGAATACAGCAAATGCTGGTTAGCGGCCAGTTGGAAGGTGGCGGTCATTTGCTGACGAACCTGACTGGCACCGCCAGCGCCGGTCTCGACCGACACCTTGCCCGACTGGGTGCTCGCCTTGGCGCTGCCGATGCTGGCCAGCAGATCGGGCGCGGAAGAATTTTGCACGTCACTCCCGCCGCCCATCAAGGCGGTGCCATCGCTCGCATAGGTCCAACCAGAAAAACCGATGGTATCGTGTTGCAACGTCGCAGTCAGGGCGGACCAATCGAAATACACCGTGCCGCTGGCCGAGCCCGCCGCTTGCGCAGAGGTGCCGAATGCCGTCATGGCCGCCAAGCCCAATGCTGGAATGAGTTTTTTAATGAACATCTGTGCCTCCGTTTGAACAATCTGTACAAAATAACAAAACATGGTATTTTATGCAAGTCAGACTATTCGCTGTCCTTCACCTGGGTCTGTATTGACGCACGATTCCGCTCAAGATTCCCACACTTTATTGAACACGTAGCCGTCGTCCTCTGTGCGCTCCTTGATGACCTTGGCTGGCAGACCGGCCACCACCACGTCATTCTCGGTGATGCGCTTGGTAACCACCGCCCCCATGCCGACCATCACGCGGTCGCCGACGCCGCTGCCCGGCGCGAACCGCACTGCTGAGCCGAGGAAGGAATGGGAACCGATAATGATGTCGCGGTCCATAGTGCCCGCGCCATGGGTCAGGAACTGCGAGGCGAAACCGGCCACCCAAGTGCCGTCGCCGATTTGAATTCGCCCGAGCACATCAAATAAATGGCCCTCGTTGACCAAGCTGTCCTGACCGGTAATGAACGCCCGCGCGTACTGCATATGCGCCTGCTTGGGATCGGCGGCACTGTCGCCGCACTCAATCTTGTTCAGGCGGCCGATGAAGGTCCGGTCCCCCAGCTCCACACGGATCGGCCCCATGAAGGTTGTATTGCGGCGCACGGTCACCTGACTGCCGGCGCGAAAGCTATCGACTGCGATCATCACGCCCCAGCCCAAGCGCACGCCCGGACCAAAACTGTACCCTAACACCAAGCGGTAGGCGCCGACCCGCAATGCCGACCCTGGCAGCAAGGAGATCGCCAGCGCCGCTATTTTTCTTAATTTCGTATTCTTCATAGGACCCAATGTGAGGCGCCGCAGTTACGGCAGATGTCAAGGCGCGCCGCAGCGGCCGGGTAAAAAAGCCGGGAAAGAATATATAAAATGCACCGTCCGGTCAATAAAGTCCTCCGGTGCGGCCCCACCCGCCTTCAACATTGATGATTCAACCATTGTATGAGAAGATATGCAAGTTATGGCCATCAGCCAAGCGCCTCAATAACTGTAAGGAAGTGATATTCACATGGCAGAATCGCAGTTGACCGTTATCACACCGTCCTACCGCAACGACTACGATCTGGCGGTCGATCTTTGCCGTAGCATGGACCAGTTCCTGCAGGTGCCCTTCAAGCATTTTTTAATCGTGCCAAAGTCGGACATCGCATTATTTGCGCCACTGCGCTCGGCGAATCGCATCCTGATCTCCAAGGAAGAGTTGCTGCACCGCCACGGCTTCTACAAAATCCCCTTCCCAAAGCGCATTTATATTCCCGGCCTGGTCGACATCCGCACTCGCGAACAGTGGTACCGCCCCGGCGTCGGCCGCGTGACTGGCTGGCTGGTGCAGCAACTGGTGAAGCTGTCGGCGCCGGAACTGGCGGACAGCGACTATTATATGTTCATCGACAGCGATAACGTGCTGTTCCGTCCAATGAAGATGACCGACCTGGTTTCCAGCGACAGCATCAAGCTGGCCCGCCGGCCGCTGACGCCTGACATGCACGAGCATCTGCTATGGCACCGGAACGCCTTGTCTCTGCTAGGCGTCGCGCAGTTCGACGATACCAAATACAACTACATCGGCCATTTCATTGTCTGGAAGCGCGACGCCATCCTGGCGTTGCAGCAGCAGATCGAAAAAATCTCCGGCGAAGACTGGCGCACCACGCTGTCGAAGAAAAAAGCAGTATCGGAATACATCCTGTACGGCGTATTCTGCGAAACTGTCGGCAAGGCAGCGAACTATCATGTGCTGGTTGAACCTGAGCTGACCTGCTCCTACTGGACCAGCTCGGAAGAAGACCTGAACGTGCCGGAAATGGCAAAGTCCCTGAAGCCAACCCATGTCGCCTTGCACATTCAGTCCACTATCCCGATGCCGATGGAAAAGCGCCGCCGCCTCATCAGCGCGCTGGCTGACAGCGCACCGCCCAAACCTGCCGCCTGATATATCGCTGCCGGCGAGCTTGCCACCAGCGCCGGCATAGCGGTCTGACGCAGGGCGCCAACGCGTCCCATTTCGCTCGCCGTCCGGGCCAACGCGCGCGCCCTCTCCCCTATCTCAACAATATTTCACAGCGTCTGCCGCACCTGCACAGCGATGTTCAGGCGCTTAAAATGCCGGGTAAAACCGTATCAATTTTCAACTGCTATTAACAGAAATATACCTATCTGATTGCCAAAACTTGCTTCCTGAAGGCATAATCAGTTGTTTCCGATGCAAATAAGGCTGGTCGCATGAACTTCAGGCAGGACATTAATGGATTAAGGGCAATCGCTGTCTTGGCGGTGATAGCCTTCCACTTTAATCCCGCCTGGCTCCCGGGTGGTTTTGCCGGCGTGGATGTATTCTTTGTCATCTCTGGTTATTTGATGACTTCAATCATCTACCGTGGACTTGCTGACAATAATTTCAGCGTCCCGCAGTTCTACCTTGCCCGCGGCCGTCGCATCATTCCCGCATTGCTGGCGCCCTGTGCGCTGCTTCTGGTAGTAGGTTGGTTCGTATTCCTCCCATCCGACTACGACGCACTGGGCAAGCATGTCGCCGCCAGCGTCGGCTTTGTTTCAAATATGGTGTACTGGAAGGAATCAGGCTACTTTGCCGCTGGCGCACATGAGAAATGGCTGTTGCACACCTGGTCGTTGTCGGTCGAGTGGCAGTTCTATCTACTGTATCCGTTGTGCCTACTGCTGCTAAAGCGCGTCTTCGGGCTCAAGCCGTTGCGCTGGATACTGTTAGCCGGTACTGTGCTTGGTTACGTCCTGGCCTGCTATGCATCGTCCCGGTCGCCAGACGCTGCCTTCTTCTTGCTGCCGACGCGCGCCTGGGAAATGATGGCGGGCGGTCTGGCACTGCTGTTCCCGCTGACGCTGACGCCACCGCGCGCCCGAGTGCTGGAAGCGGTGGGCGTGACGATGATCATCGCCACCTATGCCCTGATCTCCGAAAGCGCGCTATGGCCGGGCTATCTGGGCCTGCTGCCAGTCGCCGGAGCGACACTCCTTATCTGCGCCAACCGCCAGACTTCGGCGATCACCAGCAACAAGCTCATGCAGTGGTTCGGGAACATATCGTATTCCCTATATCTTTGGCATTGGCCGGTCGTGGTAATGCTCGCTTACTCCGGAATGCTGTCGGAACTTCGCTACCAATTACTGGGGATAGCCACTTCGGTGGTATGCGCCCAGTTATCCTATAGTTTCATAGAGCAGCGCGTCCGCAAAAAGACACAAAAGAACTGGTCGCGCGCGTGGTTTGGCGGTGCCGCGACACTATGCGGCCTCGGCCTGGCCATCATGGCTAGTCATGGTGCAATCACGCCGGTGCGGGCCGTCAGCATTTCGGACCGCGCCCAGTTCGTCGCCGAGTACGCGCTAAAAAAAGACAACCTTCGTACCACCCACTGGATCGATAAATGCAATGTCACCGATGCGCTCACCCATCGTGGCAACATGAACCTTGACCCACGCTGTGTCACCAAAAGCGGGGATGGTGGTGTCTTCCTGTGGGGCGACTCGCACGCAGAGGCCTTGTCATATGGCCTTCGCCAAGCTTTACCGGCGGGAACGCCTTTCTATCAAGTAACGGCATCGGGCTGCCGGCCCAGCATCCTGAACGACACTGCGCTCAAGGGCCCTTATGGGGCAGCATGCGAACACGCCAACCGGCTGGCGATCGATAGTATCGCCGCACTCCATCCTGCGGTAGTGGTCCTCGCACAGCAAAAAGAGCATGAAAAAAAGGACTGGGAAGCCTTGGCAATCAAGCTCAAGAGTATTGGCGTAAGCCAAATTGTCCTGGTCGGTCCAGTGCCGCAATGGCAGCCGTCCCTGCCAGCGGTAGTTGCCAACCGTCACTGGAACGAGAGCTCATTGTCTATCGTTGACGCCGCGCTGGACCAGCAAATCATACGGACCAATAGCTTGATGAAACAAAGCCCGGCGCGAGCCGTCGTAACCTATATCTCGCTGATAGACGCATTGTGCAAGGGTAACGCTTGCGAAGCGCGTGTCCAGCCCTCCGGCGATCTTCTGCTGGTGGACTATGGTCATCTATCCGCTGCCGGCTCCTTGTATGTCGTGAAAAATTTTGTTGTGCCGCAATTGCGAATTCCTTCAATGCCGGCCAAGCTCGCGCATGGTCAATAAGACACGCACGAACCTCTGCAACGTTTATCTCAATTTGTAATCACCGCCGTCACCTCAATCTCCACCCGCGCCCGGTCCTCGACCAGCGCGGCGACCTGCACCGCCGTCATGGCCGGGTAGTGGGCGCCGATAATCTCGCGGTAGGCGGCGCCGACCTCCTTGTAGGCCGCCACGTATTCGTCCTTGTCTACCACGTACCACGTCATGCGCACGATATGCTCTGGCCCGGCGCCGGCCTCCTTCAGCACGGCGACGATGTTGAGCAGCGCCTGCCGGACCTGGCCAGCGAAATCGTCGGTGTGGAACACGCCCTCGGCATCCCAGCCGATCATGCCGCTGACGCACACCAGGCGGCCGCTGGCGGCCACGCCGTTCGAATAGCCGCGCGGACGCGCCCAGCCTGGCGGTTGCAGTATCTCCATCATGCCTCCTTCAGCAGTTCGCGCGCGATGATCAGTTGCTGCACTTCGGTCGCGCCTTCGTAGATGCGCAGCGCGCGGATTTCGCGGTACAGGGTTTCCACCGTCTGGCCGCTGACCACACCGAGGCCGCCGAACATTTGCAGCGCGGCGTCGATCACCTGCTGCGCGGTTTCGGTGGCGTGCAGCTTGGCCATGGCCGCTTCCTTGGTGACTTTCTGGCCTTGGTCACGCTGCCAGGCCGCGCGGTAGGTCAGCAAGGCCGAGGTGTCGATACCGGTTGCCATCTCGGCCAGCTTGGCTTGCGTCAGCTGGAAGTCGGCCAGCACCTGGCCGAACATCTGCCGCTGCGTGGCGCGTTGCAGCGCCTCGTCCAGCGCACGGCGCGCAAAGCCCAACGCCGCCGCGGCCACCGAGGTGCGGAATACATCCAGCGTGGCCATCGCCACCTTGAAGCCCTGCCCTGCCTCGCCCAGCCGCTTGCCGGCAGGGACGCAACAATCGCTGAACTGCAAGCGCGCCAGCGGATGCGGGGCGATCACGTTGATGCGCTCCGCGATCGTCAGCCCCGGTGTATCGGCATCGACGATGAAGGCGCTGATGCCGCGCGCGCCGGGCTGTTCGCCGGTGCGCGCAAACACCACGTAGAAATCGGCGATGCCGCCGTTGGAGATCCAGGTCTTCTCACCGTTGAGCACATAGTGGTCACCGTTCAGCGTCGCTGTGCACTGCATGGCGGCGACGTCGGAACCGGCCTGCGGTTCGGACAACGCAAACGCCGCTATCGCTTCGCCTCGCGCCACGCGCGGCAGGTAGTCAGCGCGATTGGCCTCGCTGCCAAACAGGCTGATGGCGCCGGAGCCCAGTCCCTGCATGGCAAACGCAAAATCCGCCAGGCCGTTATGGCGCGCCAGCGTTTCGCGGATCAGGCAAACGGCGCGCGTGTCGATGCTGTCGCTGACGCCGCCGTGTGCCGTGCCGCCGATGGCGTGACGCAGCCAGCCGCCCTCGCCCAGCTGGCGCACCAGATGACGGCAGGCTTCATCGACGTCCTCCGCATGTACGCCGACGATGTGCCGCGTGGCCCATGCGTCCAGCGCCTGCTCCAGCGCCGCATGGCGCGGTTCCAGGAAAGGCCACGCCAGGTAGTTCTTGTCGCTCATCAGTCGCCCTCGAATTGCGGTTTTTGCTTGGCCACGAACGCGTGGTACGCGCGATGGAAATCGTTGGTGGCCATGCAGATGGCCTGCGCCTGCGCTTCCGCCTCGATCGCTTCGTCCACGCCCATATTCCATTCCTGATGCAGCATTTTCTTGGTCATGCCATGCGCGAATGTGGGACCATCGGCCAGGCCTTGCGCGAAGGCGCGCGCCGCATCCAGCAAGGCTTCCGGCTCCTGCACGCTGTTGAAAAAGCCCCAGCGTTCCGCCTCAGCGCCGGACATCGAACGGCCGGTGTACAGCAGCTCCGCCGCTCGGCCTTGACCGATCACGCGCGGCAGCAGTGAGCACGCGCCCATGTCGGCGCCGGCCAGGCCCACGCGCGTGAACAGGAAAGCGGTCTTGCTGCGCGCCGTGCCGAGGCGGATGTCCGACGCCAGCGCGAGAATGGCGCCGGCGCCGGCGCAGATGCCGTCCACTGCGGCGATGATCGGCTGCGGGCAGTGGCGCATGGCTTTTACCAGATCGCCGGTCATGCGCGTGAAGGCCAGCATGCCGGGCATATCCAGCTTGGTCAGCGGGCCGATGATGTCATGCACGTCGCCGCCGGAGCAGAAGTTGTCGCCGGCGCCGGTGAGCACTACAGCTTTGACGTCATCCGCATAGGTCAGCGCGCGAAACAGATCGCGCAGCTCGGCGTAGGATTCAAACGTCAGCGGATTTTTGCGCTCGGGACGATTCAGCGTCAACGTGGCTACGCCGCAGCTGACTTCAAACTGGAAGTGGCTGGCCTGGTAGCCGGCCAGCGCGGCGCGGTTGCCGGGCAGCTGTTGCGGTTCGCCTGGGCGATATTTCATGGCTCGGTCCTCAGCTTCTGCTTCATGTCCGACAGCAGGTCGATCAGCGTTGTCTTGTCGGCGCCGGAAACGTCTTGCAGCAGTTCGGCGATCCAGTCTTCATGCACCGCCGCCATGGTGGCGAAGGCCTTGCGGCCGGCCGGCGTGAGCTTGACGCTGTAGGCGCGGCCGTCCTTGGGATCGGGCACGCGCACCACCAGCTTTTCCTGCTCCAGCTGGTCGGTGATGCCGGTGACGTTACCGCCGGTGACCATCATGCGCTTGGACAGTTCGCCCATGCGCAAGCCTTGCGGGTAGCGCTCCAGCTGCGCCATCAGGTCGAAGCGCGGCAGCGTGATGCCGAAGGTCGCGCGCAGGCGGCTGCGGATTTCGTTCTCGATCTTGACGGTGCACGACAACATGCGCAGCCACAGTTTGAGCGACTGGTGATGGTCGCTCGTCAATCGACTGGCGAGGTCCAGCTGTTCTTCATCTTCCATGATTTCTTTCCAATTGTTGTTTGCCCGCCAGGTACTGCTTAGGCCATGCGATTGTTTTATAGCCGATGCGCGCCGCTTCCGTCAGCGTCCATGCCGGATTGGCGAGGTGTGGACGGCCCACCGCGCACAAGTCGGCGCGGCCGGCGGCGATGATGCTGTTGGCGTGATCGGCTTCGTATATCGATCCGACGGCGATGGCGCCGATGCCGGCCTCGTTGCGGATGCGGTCCGCGAACGGGGTCTGGAACATGCGGCCATATACCGGTTTTTCTTGTTTGCTCACTTGGCCGGAGGAGCAGTCGATCATGTCCGCGCCGGCTGCTTTGAACAGGCGCGCGATCTGCACTGCGTCGTCGGGCGTGATGCCGCCTTCCACCCAGTCGTGGGCGGAGATGCGCACGCTCATCGGCTTATGCTGCGGCCATGCGGCGCGCATCGCGGCGAATACGCGCAGCGGATAGCGGCAGCGGTTTTCCAGACTGCCGCCGTAATCGTCGCTGCGCTGGTTAGTCAGTGGCGAGATGAAGGAGGACAGCAGGTAGCCATGCGCGCAGTGCAATTCCAGCCAGTCGAAGCCTGCTTCGTCGGCGGCCAGCGTGGCGCGCACGAAGTCGGCCTGGATGCGGTCCATGTCTTCCGTCGTCATTTCGTGGGCGGTTTGCGATATGCCTTGCAGGTATTGCTGCGGCGAGGCGGATACCAGCGGCCAGTTATCCTTGTCCAGCGGCTGGTCGATGCCGTCCCACATGGCGCGCGTGGAGCCTTTGGCGCCGGCGTGACCGAGTTGCACGGCAATCGCGGCGTCGGTGTGCTGGTGGACGAAGTCGACGATGCGCTTCCAGGCTTGCGTGTGTTCTTGCGTGTACAGGCCGGGACAGTATGGCGTGATGCGGGCGTCGGCGGAGACGCAGGTCATTTCGGCAAACACCAGCGCCGCTCCGCCCAGCGCGCGCGCGCCGAGGTGGGCGAGATGGTAGTCGCCGACCATGCCGTGTACCGCGCTGTATTGCGCCATAGGTGAGACCAGGATGCGGTTCTTCAGTATGAGGTCGCGGACTTTGTAGGGTGTGAACATTGGAGGTGCGGTGCCGGTTGCGATGGCCGTGGCCTGCCCGGCTTGCGCGGCAGCGCGTTGCGCGAACCAGCGTTCGTAGTCAGCTACGTAGGCGGCGTCGCGCAGGCGCAGGTTTTCATGCGACAGGCGCTGGCTGCGCGTCAGCATCGAGTACGCAAACTGTGGCGCTTCCATCGCCGTGTAGCGGTCCACGTTCTCAAACCACTCCATCGAATTGCGTGCCGCGTTTTGCAGCTTGAGCACCTCCACCGCGCGCAGTTTTTCATACGCCGCCAGCGCAGACGCCATGTCCGGCTGCGAGGCGAAACAGCGCGCAAGCTCGATCGCGTCTTCCAGCGCCAGCTTGGTGCCGGAGCCGATCGAATAATGCGCCGTGTGCGCAGCGTCGCCCATCAACACCACCGGCACCGCGCCGTTCCAATGCACCCAACGCCCGCAGACGATGCGCGGGAACGTGATCCACATCGCCGAGCCGCGCAAATGCGCCGCATTGGTCATCAGCTTGTGGCCATCCAGCTGGTCGGCAAACAGACGCTCGCAGAAAGCGATGGACTCTTCCTGGCTCATCTCCGCCAGGCCAGAAGCGCGCCACACCGTCTCCGGCGTTTCAATGATAAAGGTCGACGTATCGGCGTCGTACTGATAGATATGCGCCTGAAACCAGCCATGCTCCGTCTGTCTGAAAGCAAACGTGAAAGCATCGAACTTCTTGCGCGTGCCCATCCACACAAAGCGGCAGTGACGCTGTTCGATCTGCGGCTGGAAGCTCTCCACATGCCGCGTGCGAATCCGGCTGTTCAACCCATCGGAAGCGATGATCAGGTCCGCATCGTATTGCTGCTCATCCGTCACCTCGGTTTCAAACACCAGCGACACGCCCAACTCTTCGCAGCGATGCTGCAGAATATTCAGCAAATGCTTGCGGCCGATGCCGCAGAAGCCATGCCCGCCCGACGTCACCTTCTCGCCCTTGAAGAAGACATCGATATCATCCCAATGATTAAACGATGCTTCAATGGCCTGCGCAGTCGGTGCATCCGCTTCGGCCAGATTGCCCAGCGTCTGGTCGGAAAAGACCACGCCCCAGCCGAATGTATCGTAGGGACGATTGCGCTCCACCACCGTGATCCGGTGGGAGGGATTCTGCTTCTTCATCAGCAGCGCGAAATACAGGCCTGCCGGGCCGCCGCCTATGCACAATATGTTCATGAGATTCCACGCAGTTTGAAGCGTTGCAGCTTGCCGGTTTCCGTACGCGGCAAGGAATTGAGGAACTGGATCGAGCGCGGATATTTATACGGCGCGATCTGCTCCTTCACGAATTCCTGTAACTGCGCCGCCAGCGCCGGCGATTCCGCATGGCCGGCGCGCAGCACCACGTGCGCTTCCACGATCTGCCCGCGTTCCTGGTCGGCCTTGCCGATCACGCAGCACTCCGCCACGGCAGGATGACGCAACAATATCTCCTCCACTTCCGGCCCGGCGATGTTGTAGCCGGCCGAGATGATCATGTCATCGGTGCGGGAGCGGTAGTAGAAATAACCATCGGCGTCCATCTCGTAGGCGTCGCCGGTCAGGTTCCAACCGTTCAGCACATAGTCACGCTGCCGTTCGTCGGCCAGGTAGCGGCAGCCGGTCGGGCCTTTCACCGCCAGCCGGCCGATCACGCCCGGCCCCACCGGATTGCCCTGCAAGTCCAGGATGCACGCCTGATAGCCCGGCACCGGTTTGCCGGTAGCGCCTGGCCGTATCTGGTCGCCCGAGGCGGAGATAAAGATGTGCAGCAGCTCCGTCGCGCCGATGCCGTCGATCATATTCAAGCCCGTGGCCTGGCGCCAGCTTTCGCGCGTGGCCAGCGGCAGTGCTTCGCCGGCCGATACGCTTTTCTGCAAACTGGCGAGATCGAATTGCTGCGCCAGCGCCGCCATCTGCCGGTAAAAAGTGGGAGCAGTAAAACACACGGTTGCGCGATACGTCTCTATGGCTTTCAGCAGAGTTTCCGGCGTCAGCTTCTCCAGCAGCACCGCCGTGGCGCCAACCCGTAACGGAAACAGCAGCAGGCCGCCAAGGCCGAAGGTAAAGGCCAGCGGCGGCGTACCGACGAAGATGTCGCTGCGCTGCGAGTGCAGCACCGAACGCGGGAAGCAGTCGCAAATCACCATCACGTCGCGATGGAAGTGCATCGTACCTTTGGGGATGCCGGTGGTGCCGGAGGTGAAGCTGATCAGGCAGACATCGTCGGCCGCCGTATCTACCGCATCAAACTGCGCCGGCTGGGTTGCCATCAGCGCCTCCAGCGCGGCGTTGTCGGCGCTGCCGAACCACAGCGTTTTCGCGCGCGCTTCGGCCGGCAAGTCGGCCGCTTCCAACTCCACGCGCAAGCTGTCGGCACACAGCACGGCATTGACTTCCGCCTTGTTGGCGATGGCGCCCAGTTCGCGCGCGCGCAACAGCGGCATGGTCGGCACGGCGATCAGGCCCGCTTTCAGAACCGCCAACAGGCAGGCCGCCATCAACGGACAATTGGCGCCGCGCAGCAGCACGCGGTTGCCCGCCTCTAGCTGCATCGGGTCGCGCAGCACGTGGGCGATGCGGTCAACCTGCTGTTGCAACTGGGCGTAACTCCACGCCTCCTGCGCGCCGCGAATGGCAATGCGTTCCGGATGTGCGCGCGCACCTTCATCCAACAGCATCGCCACGCAATTGAGGCGGGCAGGATACTGTAACTCGGGGAGGTCGAAACGTAATTCCGGCCACAGTTCGCGCGGCGGCAAATGGTCGCGGGCAAAATGGTCGGTGTAGGCGCTGGCTGCGGGAGGTTGATTCATGATCGCCTTGAAGTTGGAAGTCGACAGGTATCCACTGCAACGCAGATACTTTAAACTTAAACTATCTCAACATCAAGTATTAAATTGTCAGCTGGCTTCCTGACGCACCAAACCGGCCTGGTGGATCACGGCGCGCACCACGTCCGACAACACCGCCTGTACCTCTTCGTTGGACAGGCGCTCCGCCGTAAAACTCTTCAGCGACGCCGCCGCGCCGTGCAGGCCTAGCGTGACGCAGCCGGCGTGCAAACGGTCGAGGCGCACCTTTGCGTCTTGCTGATCGCCCTTGGCCAGCGCCACTTCGAGGTCAGTGGCGGCGGCCGTCAACTGGTTCTGGAAACCGGTGAGATACACAATCAGGCGCTCGCCATTGATGCCCAGCCGGCGCAAGGTGTCGGCCGGCGTCTCGGCCAGGTGTTCGTAGCCGCTGGCCGCCTGGTCGAGAAAACCCGCCAGATGCACGCGTACCTGCTCCGCCTGGAACGGCTTGACGATGTAGCCGGCAGCGCCAGCGCGCGTAGCTTCCAGCACGGTTTCCTTGTCGTTGGCCGAGGTGACCAGCACGAACGGCATGCTGTTCAATTCAGCATGCCCCTTTACCCGCTGTAGCAACTCGATACCCGACAGGCGAGGCATGCGCAGGTCGCAGAAGCAGATGGCTGGACGCAGGCCGTCTTCCAGCTGCTGCCATGCGTCGGCGCCGTCCTCCGCTTCAACGATATCGAAACTGCCGCAGCTATCGATCAGGTGCATCAGCACCATGCGTGAGACGACATCATCGTCAACTACCAGAACTTTCATGTGGCTCCTCGGGTCGTTTGTGATGATATTACATCAATAATCGTCAATAAGCTTGAAGATACACTCTATGGCGCGCCAGCCGCACGCGCTTGCGCCAGCAAATGGCGCAGATGCGGCATGGCCGACTCCACCTGCTCCCAGTTGCCATGGTCCGCCTCCTGTTCCAGATCACCGCACAGCGCTTGCAGCTCCTGCTCTTCCAGGTAGCCGGCGCTGCCCTTCATGCCGTGCAGCAGACGACTGGCGGTTTCACTGTCGCGCTGCATCAGCGCCTCTTCCAGGTCCGCCAGCCGCAGCGGCGCATCCTGGTTGAAGGCGCTGCGCATCCGCGCTTTCAGATCGCTAGCCCCCCCGCTGTGCTGTGCAACGCGCGAGGTCTCCAGCGAAGCCGGCGCCACGCCGAACATCGCATCCAGCTCCGGCGTGCCGGCGGCCGGATGCAAGGGACGGCGCGGTTGCATGCGCGGCAGCTGGAAGCCACGCTGTAACTGGCGTTCTATCGCCCGGCTTAACTGGAAGTGCAGCTTGTCTTCGTCAATCGGCTTGGTGAGGAAGTCGTCCATGCCGGAGGCCAGATAGCGGCTGCGGTCTTCCTCGCTGGCGTTGGCGGTCAGCGCGATGATCATCAGTTCCTGGTCGCGCACCGGCGCGGTGTCCGGGCCGCCGGAACGGATCAGGCGCGTGGCGCTGGCGCCATCCATCTCCGGCATGCGGCCGTCCATCAAAATCAGGTCGTAGCGCGTCAGCGAACAGGCCTTGACCGCCAGCGCGCCGTTGGCGGCGATGTCCACCTTGTGGCCCAGGTCTTCCAGCATCATGCGGATGATGATCTGGTTGGTCGGGAAGTCTTCCGCGCACAGCACTTTCAGCTGATGGCTGTGCGGTTCGCGCGGCACATGCGGCACCACCGGCGGCGCTACGCCATTCGGCAGCGGCACTTCAAACATGAAGGTGCTGCCCTGCCCCGGCGTGCTGACGGCGTTGATGCTGCCGCCCATCAGCTCCACCAGTTGGCGGCAGATCGCCAGTCCCAGGCCGGTGCCGCCGTAGCGGCGCGTGGTCGAAGCGTCGGCCTGCTCGAACTGCTGGAACAGGCGCGGTATCGCATCGGCTTCGATGCCGATGCCGGTGTCGGCGACGCTGAAGCGGATACGGTTATCCGTGCCATCGTCCGGCACCCGCTCCACGTGCATGGCCACCATGCCTTGCTGCGTGAATTTAAAGGCGTTGCCAACCAGGTTGACCAGCACCTGCCGCAAGCGCGTCGGATCGCCCACAACGAACTGCGGCAGGTCGTCGCCAAACGTCAGGCGGAAACCGACGCTGTGCGCAGCCGCCTGTTCCTCAAACAGGCTGACCACATTTTCCACCGCCGACGACAACGAAAAATCGATATTCTCGATGGTCAGCTTGCCCGCCTCGATCTTGGAGAAATCCAGCAGGTCGTTGATGATGGACAGCAGCGACTGCGCATTGGCCTGGCCGCGCAGGATCTGCTCGCGGGTGCCGGCGGCCAGGCTGGCGTCGCGCAGCGCGAAGCCCAGCATGCCGATTACGCCGGCCAGCGGCGTGCGCATCTCGTGGCTCATATTGGCCAGGAATTCGGACTTCTGGCGGGTGGCGTCTTCCGCCTTCTGCTTGGCGTAGCGCAGGCGTTCCTCGTTGTCCTGCAAGGCGCGGTTGGCCAGCGCCAGCTCCTCGGTATGCAGCCGCACCTGGCGTTCCTGCGCCATCAGTTGGTCGCGCGTGTGGCGCAGCGTTTGCAGCGTTTCTTCCAGTTGCTGGTAGGCGCGCGCGTTTTCCAGGCCGGCGGCGGCGTGCGACGCCAGCGTTTGCAGCATGTCCATGTGGACGCGGTGATAGCTGTTGCGCTCCGTGCTTTGCACGCTGAGCAGACCGACCACCTTATCGCCGACGATCAGCGGCGCGTACATCATCGAATGCGCCGGCGCGGCTGGTTCGCCGTCTTCGCGCACGCATGGCGTCAACGTCGCCAGGCCCGATTCGTCCATGTAGTCGCGGTACTCGTTCTGGAAGTCGTTGATCAGGATCGGCTTGCGCTGGGTCAGGCACCATACCGCCAGCTGGTTGGGCTGGTCCAGCCGACGTTGGTACGGGTAAGTGCGCACGCCGCCTTCGATCGCAAACGGGAAGTCGATCACTCCGTCGCCCTCGCGCACAAAGCCGATGCCGAAGATCGGGGCATGCATCAGGTGATTGACGTGGCGGTACAGCGTCTGCATGGTGGTTTCCATGTCGAGCGAGGCGCTCATCTCGCGTCCCAGTTCGCTCAGCACCGAGATATTGCGGTGAGCCTGCTCTACTTCTTCCTTCTGAAGCTCGGTATCGATCCGGCGCTGCTCGGCCTCGGCGCGCTGCGCTTCCGCCTCCAGCCGGCGCCGTTCCAGTTCGTGCTTCTGC
Source organism: Duganella levis (assembly GCF_009857605.1). Classification (GTDB taxonomy): domain Bacteria; phylum Pseudomonadota; class Gammaproteobacteria; order Burkholderiales; family Burkholderiaceae_D; genus Rugamonas; species Rugamonas levis. The sequence goes on from NZ_WWCT01000020.1 coordinate 114,271, forward strand.
TGCTGCAGCTGCTGGTTCTTGTGCTCCACCTCCGCCGTGCGCGATCCTACCAGCTGCTCCAGCCGCAATTGCTGATGCTGCAGGCTGCGCACGCGCGCATGGTAGGCGGCATACGCCGCGCCGAGTCCCAGCCACACCAGCAGCGTGCGGAACCACCAGGTCTTCCAGAACGGCGGCCGGATGGTGATCTCCAGCGTGGCCGCGTTGTCGTTCCAGATGCCGTCCTTGTTGGCCGCCTTGACGCGGAACAGGTACTTGCCGGGGTCCAGGTTGGTGTAGGTGGCGAAGCGCTTGGTGGAGTCGGTGACTACCCAGTCTTCGTCAAAGCCTCGCAGTTGGTAGGCGAAGCGGTTGCGCTGCGGCGCCGCGTAGTGCAACGCGGCGAACTCCAGCGAGAACACGGAATCGGATTCCGGCAGCGTGACGGCGCTGGTGTGTTCAATCGCGGTCTTCAGCACGTCCGGGTGATCGCCCTGCCCCGGCTTGATCGACTTGTTAAAGATCTGGAAATCGGTAATCGCCACCGTCGGCGCCACGCTGTTCTCGCGCACGTCGGTCGGCGAGAACGCAGTGATGCCATTAAAGCCGCCGAAGTACAGCGTGCCGTCCGGCGTGCGCAGCGCAGCGCCGTCGAAGTACGCGCCTTCGATGGTGCCATCGGCGCCGCTGTAATTGCGCACCAGTCCCGTTTCGATATTGAGGCGCGACAGGCCGCTGTTAGTACTCATCCACAGGTTGCCCGCTTCATCCGGCAGGATCGAGGCGATGGCGTCGTCGGCGATGCCGTCCTGCCGCAGGTAGCGGCGGAATCGAATGCCGCCATCGGCCGTCACCTCCATCCGGTTCAGGCCCGCCGCCGTGCCGACCCAGATGGTGCCGCGCGGGTCTTCATACAGGAAGTGCACCTCGTCGTGACTGAGGCTATACGGATCGGCGGGGTCGCGGCGGAAGTGGCGGAAGACGCCGTTCTTGCGGTCCAGCAGATCGAGGCCGTTGAAGGTGCCGACCCACAGCTGGCCCTTGCGGTCCTCCAGGATAGGCCGCACCACATTGTCCGACAGGCTGCTGCTGTCAGCCGGATCGTGGCGGTAGGTGCGTACTTCCAGCGTTTGCGGGTCGAGCCGGTGCAAGCCGCCGCGCGAGGCGATCCACAACATGCCGCTGCGGTCCTGGACGATGTTGCGGATAGTGTCGCTGGATGGATCGCCGCGCACGAAGGAGACGGCGCGGATCGAGCCGGTGGTCAGATTGAGGTGGTTGATGCCGGCCGGACCGCCCAGCCACAGGTTGCCATTCTTCTCGCGCCACAGCGCGGTGACCTGGTCGTCGCTGATGCTGTTGGCGCGCTTGGGATCATGGCGCCAGACCTTGCTCTCGCCGCTGACCGGGTCATACAGATTCAAACCGCCGCTGCTGCCCAGCCACAGCTTGCCGTGACCATCGGACAGGATGGCGCGCACCTTGTTGTCGGACAGGGAGTTGGGCTGTTCCGCCTGGCGCACGATACGCGCGAAACCGCCGCTGCCCATGTCGACGCGGCTGACGCCATCATTCCAGGTGCCGACCCACATGGTCCCCACGCGGTCGCGGAACAGCGCGGAAATCTGGTTGTCCGCCACGCTGTGCGGATCGCCGATCTGGTGACGGTACGGCACCATGCGCTCTTCCGCCGGCAGCCAACGGAACAGGCCATCGGCCAGTGACCCTATCCACAGATTGGCCTCGGCATCCTGGTACAGCGAGGTGACGCTGACGCCAGCATTCAGCCCCTCGCGCGCGCCGAGGCGGCGGCGCTGCGGTTCGGCGGCCAGCAGCCGCCATTGTTCCAGCCCACCCTGCGTGCCGACCCACAGCGTCTGCGCGTTGTCCACCTGGAGCGCCGTCACCGAGTTGAATTTGCTGTCGCCGCTGGCGTCGACGTCGTAGTGCTGGAAGCGCGTAGCGCCGGGCGACAGCATGTCCAGCCCCGATGCAGTGCCCACCCACAGGCGGCCGGCGGCATCGCGCGCCAGCGCCGCCACGTGGTCGTTGGACAGGCTGCCGGCATCCGCCGGATCGTGGTGCCAGCTGGTGAAGCGCCTGGTAGTCGGGTCGAAGTGATGCAGGCCGTCGGCGCTGGCCACCCACAGGCCGCCGGCGCCATCATCGGCAATCGCGCGCACGTGACGGTTGCCGTTGCCGCGCTGCGGCGATTCGCGCGGCAGAAAGTGGGTGAAGGTGCGGGTAGCGGAATCGTAGCGATCCAGCCCGCCGTCGGTGCCGATCCACAGCTGGCCGGTGGGATCGAGGTGCAGCACGCGCACCCAGTTGTCGACCAGGCTGCGCGGATCGGAGACGGCACTCTTGTAGGTGATGGTGCGGTAGCCGTCGAAGCGCGTCAGGCCGGCCTGGGTGCCGAGCCACATGAAGCCTTGCCGGTCCTGGGCGATGGCCAGCACCGTTTCCTGCGCCAGGCCATGTTCCACGCTGAGCTGCTCGAAACGCAAGGTGCGCGGCGGCGCGCCGGCCCATGCCGTGGCTTCCCACAGCATCAAGGCCGGCAGTAGCAGGCAGCAGCAAAGACGTTTAAAACTCGACATGCAATCAGGATTCGAAGAAGGCCAGCACGTCGCTCTTGCGCGCAAAGGTGTCGCGCTGGCCGAGGCGTATCAACTCACAGGTATAGGTAGACTCAAACAACAGGTAGGACGCCAGCGCCGCGCCGCGCGCTTCGGTGGCGCCGATGCTGGACAACATGGTGCGGATCGGCGCCGGCAGGCTGCCGATGTGGCGGGTGGCGATATCGTCCAGCCGTTCGGACGGCGCGATCACCAGCAGCTTGACCGGTTTGAGCGGGGTCTTTTCCAGCAGCTCGGGCGGCAGCATCGCCAGGGTTTTGTTGATGCGTTCCAGCCGCTCGATATCGACCGCCAGGCCGTCGAGGAAGATCGACGACATGGCGTGGCCGGCGATCTGCGCCAGACTCGGATAGCGGGCGGCGTTCTTTTCGGCGGCGCTACGCGCCGGTTCGGTCAGGCGGCCGGCGCCCACCACCAGCACCTTGCTGGCGCCGAGATGGATGGCCGGCGAGATCGGCGCCAGCTGGCGCATCGAACCGTCACCGCAGTATTCGCGGTGGCCGCCCATGTACAGCGGCGTGGCCGGGAAGATGAACGGGATCGCCGACGATGCCAGCAAGTGCTCGACGCCGATCTGGTCTTGCAAGGCCACGCGCTGCATGCGGATCCACGGCGCGATGTCGGCGGCGGTCTGGTAAAAGGTCAGGTGATTGCCGGCGGTGTAGGACGAGGCGGTGACGGCCAGCGCGTGCAACAGGCCCTCGGACAGCACGCTGTCGAGACGCGGCAGGTCGAGCATGCGGTGCAGCAGGCCGACCAGCGGCGTATTGTCCAGCAGGGACGCCGGCGGCGCGGCGCGCCATTTGCGCAGCAGCCAGCCGAACGACAACAGCGACAGCCAGCGCGCACCGGAACGGATCACACCCAGTGAATCGGCACGGTACACCTGTTCGACTTCGATATGCTGCCAGACGTCGAGCAGCTTTTGCACGCCTTCGCCGAAGTTATCGGCGCGACAAGCCAGGGCGGTGGCGTTGATGGCGCCGGCCGAGGTGCCGCAGATGATATCAAAAGGATTACGGGCCGGAGGCCAGCCCTCTTCCCATAGAATCTCTGAAATCGCTTGCAGCACGCCGACCTGGTAGGCAGCCCGCGCGCCGCCGCCGGAAAGGATCAAGCCTGTTTTCTTTTGTAGTCCCATCTTGCAAGGTTATCAGGGTCTACGCGGTTTTCATAGCTGCACGGTGAACAGCGGGTCACGGTATGTGGCAAAGGTTTGCCAGCCCGGCAACGGGCGGCGCGACTTGATCAGCGCATGGGCGCCGCTACGGCGGGCGGCGGCGCCGTCGCGTTCCGGACGATCCCCAATCATCACGGTGGACGCTGGGGCGGCGCCGGCCAGCGCCATTGCCAGCTGCAAGCCGCGCGGATGAGGTTTGAGGACGCCGACATCGCCGGCGCAAACGATGATATCGGCCGCCAGCCCGGTGGCTTGCAATTTGGCCTGCGCCGGGTAGTCGGACAGGATGGCGATACGCTTGCCGCGTGCGCGCAGGCGCTGGAACAGCTCCGGCAGGCCGTCGTAGCGGCAGGCAGCGATGTGCCGCAGTGGGCGTTGTTCCAGCCATTCGGTGGCCAGCGCCGCCACGGTGGCCGGCGGCAGTCTGCAACGGCCGGCCGTTTGCATCAGCAGCACCTGCTCAAAGTCCTGAACTTCGTCGTCGGCCAGTTGCTCGCGCAAGCGGCGGTAGGCTGCCAGCAGGCGCGGTGTGCGCAGGCTGCGACTGCGCAGCGCGTGCAGCAGCAGTTCGTAAGCCATCTTCAGGCGCAGGCGCCGCTGGTTGTACAGCGTGCCGTCGACGTCGAATACAGCCAGTGTGACTGCGTTCCAGTCCATGCTACGGCAGGCCGATGAAGCGTTGTCCGGCTAGCCATTCGAAAGCCGGGATGTCGATAAAGGTGGCGACGCCGAAGCTGATAGCGACTGCGGCGACGATCAGGATCAGGCCACGTTCGCGGAACAGCTTCTCCGGCGCCTGCGCCGACGATCCGGCCTGCATGGCCAGCGCCAGGTACTGCGCGAACAGCGCGGTGATGAAGGGCATCAGTAGCAGGTACTCGATGCGGTATTTGATCAGGAATACGGCCAGGAAGAAGTTCGACAGCAGGCCGTAGGTGAAGCACGAGACGTTGAGCGAGGTTTCACTATAGCCGGCGAAGCTGGCGCGGTAACGCACCAGCAGCGCGCGGCCGTGGGTGGCGGTGATTTCGCGGTATTCGGAATAGCGCTTGGCGGCCATCAGGAAAGCGCCGCCGAACCAGTAGGCCAGGATCACCGACGATGGCGGCAGCGAGGTCGGATCGATGATGATCCAGCCGATCAGCAGGCGCAGTGGGTTGTTGACGGATTCGGACAGCACGTCTAGATAGGCTTTGTCCTTGGTCCGCAGCGGCTGGACGTTGTACACCACGCCCTGTAGTGCGAACAACACCGCCACCAGCGTCAAGGTGGCGCTGGAACGCGAGGCGCATAACAGGCCGGCGCCGAGGAACACCAGCCATTCGAGGAAGACCCATTTGCCTTTGAGTTCGCGTTGCACCGAGGGGCGCTGGGATTTGGTTGGGTGGTGGCGGTCGAAGGCGCTGTCCAGCCATTCGTTGATGCAGTAGTTGGCGGAGGCGATGGCGATGGCGGTCACCAGGCCGAAGAGCAGGTCCAGACCTAGTTGGGTAGTGTGCACGCCGCGCAGCAGGTAGGCCAACATGACGCCGGGCAGGATGAAGATGTGTTTCGTGCTGTGGTCGAAGCGGGCGATGGCGAGGTAGTCGCGGAAGCGGCCAGGTTGCCGCGTCAGGCTGGGCGACAGGGTGTCGGCTTGCATGGCGTGTCCCCTTTCATTGGCGTTGCATGAGCTGGCCGAGGTAGGCCAGGTTGACGGTTTGCGTGGTGTTGCTGTCGCGCGGACGGCGCAGGTAGACGTCGACGGCGTGCGGGTGCTGCTGGCCGTAGCGGGTGATGTCGTAGCTGGCGCGGCGTTGCCAGTGTTCGGGATCGGCTTGGAGCAGTTGTTCGATTTGCTGGTGGTAGGGGCGTGCCTGATTGGATTCGATCGTGTGATCGATCACGACGGCGTTGACGGGGATGGCATCCAGCATGGCGCGCATGGCGTCATCGGTGGCGAAGCGCGGGTGGCTGGCGCGGCCTAGCCAGTCTTCACTGACCAGCAGTTTGCTGCCGCGCAGGGCCAGCGAGTGCGGACGGCGGTCGCGCAGCGCGATGGCGGCGACCATGCTGCCTTCGCCGCGGGCGTCCGAGATAAGTAGCAGCGTTGGCGTGGGCTGGCTGGCCAGATCGGCGGCGATTTGGTCGTAGCCGCTGTTGCGCATGGTGTCGGGCAGATGGAACATCGTCAGCAGGACGATGATGGTGGCGGCGCTCCAGGCGATGGCCGGTGCGCCGAGCGTCGCCAGCCAGTGCAGGCCGGCGGCGGCAAACAACACCAGTGCCGGCAGCAGTTGCAGCATGTAGCGCTGCTCGATGCCGGCAGGGACCACGCACTGGATCAGCAGCACGCCAATCGCCATCGCAGCCAGCGCCGGCCACTCCGCCGGGCGTGGCGATGGCTGGCGGCACAGCATGGTGTGCCACACGCCCAGCGCGGCCAGTAGCGTTAGCGCGGGGCCGGTGGCGCGCAGTGCGGCTAGCGGGAAGTAGGCCATGGCCTGTTGGAAGAACGCGGCGGGTGCGGTGGCGTCGATGCCGACCATGGCGTTGGGCGACATGCCGCGCGTGGCCACGTACCAGGGCACGCACAGTGCGCCGACCATCAGCGCCGCCAGCCAAAGCCGCCAGTTGGTCAGCAGACGCCACTCCCCTGTCAGCCCAATCACAATCGGCGGCACCACGGCCAACGCCCATGCGCTGCCGCGCGTGAGTATCGCCGCCGAGGCCAGGCCGCCGAACAGTAGCGCATCAACCGTCGTGCGGCGGCGCGCGAACCGCGCAAACGCCAGCGTGCTGACCAGGATCAGCAGCGTCACCAGATGCTCGGTCATGACGACCGCACTGGACTCCTGCACCAGCGGCAGCGCCAGATACACCGCACCGGCAAACACGCCCGCCACCGGCGACAGCAAGCGCCACGCCGCAGCCGCCATCAGCCCTGCGGTGGCGGCGGCAAACACCGCCATCAACACCAGCGCCGACGCGCGCGAGACGCCAAACAGCAAATACCAAACCGCCAGCAGTCCATGCAGTAGCGGCGGCCAGTTACCGATAGCGACTTTGGGATAGTGAAGATAGAACTGCTGCGCAAACGCCATCGGCTGGCCGGCGCCGGGATGGACCAGGAAATCATGCACCATCACCGACGAGACGAAATGCGCCGCCTCGTCAGGGTGGCCACCAAAGCCGCTGGCATAGGCGCCGCCAAGCCACTGCAACAGCAGCGCTTCCGCCAGAAACAGCAGTGGGAGGAACTTCATCTTGGCACCGTCGATGCAGGGTTGCAGACGGTTCCAAGTCTACTTAATTAAAACTTAATCTTATTTATCAAATAATGATTGTTTGCGCCAGATCAGTCGCCCAGCACCACACCTTCACGACGCGGATCGGCGCCGCCGAACCACTCCTGCTTGCCGTTGACGGTACGACGCTGAATGCCCTGCAAGCCAGAGTTCTGGTCATATTCGCGGATATCGTGGCCACGTGCCTTCAGCTCAGCCACCACCGCACGGCTGACGCGCCCTGCTTCCAGCTCGGTCGGTCCATTGCGGCTGCCGATGTTGGGCAGACTGATCGCCTGCTGCACATCCAGCCCCCAGTCCAGCGTACCGACCAACACCTTGGCCACGTAGTTGATGATGGCCGAACCGCCCGGCGAACCGGTGGCCAGCACCAGCTTCTGCGTGCCCTTCTCGAACACCAGCGTCGGCGACATCGCGCTGCGCGGCCGTTTGCCCGCCTGCACGCGATTGGCGATCGGGCCGTCCGCATCCTGCGAATCGAAGGAGAAGTCGGTCAGCTGGTTATTCAGGATGAAGCCATCGACCATCTGGCGCGAACCGAAAGCGTCTTCCACCGACGTCGTCATCGACAGCGCGCCGCCAAACTGGTCCACCGCCACAAAGTGCGACGTCGAAGGCGTCTGGATCGCGTTGTCGGTGCCCCATGCTACTTGCATGGTGGCCGGCGTGCCGTATGGCGCGGTGCCCATCGACTGCTGGCCGATCAGCGATGCGCGCTGTTTCAGGTAGCCCTTGTCCAGCATGGCGCTGACACCTTTGCCGGGCAGCGGAATGAAGTCGGTATCGGCCACGTAGCGGTTACGGTCGGCAAACGCCAGCCGGCCTGCTTCCGTGAACAGGTGAATGCCCTCCGCCGTCAACTGCCCATTGACCGGCTTGTAAGGGCTGATGTCCTTGTACGACAGTATGCCCAGCATCTGTGCAATGGCGATACCGCCGGACGATGGCGGCGGCGCGCCACACACCGTCCATTGCTTGTAGTCGCTGCAGATCGGCGCGCGTTCCTTGGCCTGGTAGCCGGCGATATCGGCGGCGGTGAGCTTGCCCGGATTGGTCGGATGCGCGGCCACCTTGGCGGCGATGTCGTTGGCGATGCGGCCTTTGTAGAAAGCGTCCGCGCCGCCATCGGCGATTTCGCGCAGCGTGCGCGCCAGTTCGGGATTCTTCAGGATATAGCCGACCGCGCGCGGCTTGCCGTCGGCGTCGAAGAAGTAAGCGCGCGCCACCGGATCGCGCGCCAGGAATCGGTCGTGCGAGATCAGCGCGTTCAAGCGCGGGCTGACTGCAAAGCCGTTCTCCGCCAGCTGGATGGCCGGCTGGAACAGCGTTTTCCACGGCAGCTTGCCGTGCTGTTTGTGCGCCAGCTCCAGCATGCGCAGCACGCCCGGCGCCCCCACCGAGCGGCCGCCGACGATGCCGGCTTCACGCGACAGCGGCTTGCCGTCCTTGTCCTGGAACAGATGTTCGTCCGCAGCGGCTGGCGCGGTTTCGCGGCCGTCGTAGGATTGCACGTGTTTGCCGTCGGCGTAGACCATGAACGAACCACCGCCGATGCCGGACGATTGCGGCTCCACCAGCGTTAATACCAGCTGCACGGCGATGGCGGCGTCGATCGCAGCGCCGCACTGCTTCAGCACCTGATAACCGGCTTGCGTGGCCAGCGGATTGGCTGCAGCCACCATGAATTTTTGTGAGGACTTGCCGACCTTGTCAGCGTAGCCGGTGGCGATTTCCGGCGCAGCATCGGTCTTGGCAGCGGTCGTGGCGCGTTGGGCGTGGGCTGGCGCGTGGAGTGCGCCGATCATTGCGACGCTCAGCGCCAGGATCTTCATACGGTTCATGGACTCTCCAAAATGAAAGCGCGCGGCCTGCGCCGCGCGCACTATCACGTTGCATCCTACACGAAATCGTTTAGATCGTTTTATTTGTGTACTACTTTGGCTGCATGCGGATCGCGCCGTCGAGACGGATGGTTTCACCGTTCAGCATAGGGTTCTCGATGATGGCTTTAGCCAGCAACGCATACTCATCCGGCTTGCCGAGACGCGGCGGGAACGGCACCATGGCGCCCAGCGCGTCCTGCACTTCCTGCGGCATGCCCATCAACATTGGCGTTTCGAAAATACCCGGCGCGATGGTCATCACGCGAATGCCGTTACGCGACAGGTCACGCGCCATCGGCAAGGTCAGGCCGGCGACGGCGGCTTTGGATGAGGCGTAAGCAGCCTGGCCGATCTGACCGTCAAACGCCGCCACCGAGGCGGTGTTGATGATGACGCCGCGTTCGCCAGTGGCTTGCGGCGCGTTCTTGCTCATGGCGTCTGCCGCCAGCCGCGCCATGTTGAAGGTACCGATCAGGTTGATGGAAATGACGCGCTGGAACAGTTCCAGCGGATGCGGGCCTTCCTTGCCGACGGTCTTGGCGGCCGGTGCAACGCCGGCGCAGTTGACGATGCCGCGCAGCGTGCCTTGCGCCACTGCCGCCGCGACCACGGCCTGGCCGTCAGCCTCCGAGGTGACGTCGCACTTGACGAATATGCCGCCCAACTCGGCCGCCAGCGTCTGGCCGGTTTCGGCCTGCACGTCGGCCAGCACCACTTTGCCGCCCTGTGCTACCACCATGCGCGCTGTGGCTGCACCCAGTCCCGAAGCGCCGCCGGTGATGATGAATACGCTATCTTGAATTTGCATGCCTGTCTCCCATTCCATTTGACGTTTACGTAAACGTAAGCATTGTAGCGCACCGATGGCGCGCGGGAGCATGCAAGGTTATTTTTTAGCTGGAAGCAATGGATCGAGCAGTTGGCCGCTCAGGGTGGGCGCCTGCGGCGTGTCCGTGCCGTACTCGGCTGGCCAGTGGCGCGGCAGGTAGTGGCTGCCAAACAACCGGTCGAGGACCGGCAGCGTGGACGCGTAGTTGCGGTTGATATGGTCGTGACGGCTGTGGTGCCAGTGGTGGAAAGCCGGCGTCACCACCAGCCACTCCAGCGGGCCGAGCCGCCAGCGCAGGTTGGAATGGATGAAGAAACCCCACACCATGCCGACGAGCAGTAACAATACCGGCGCGCCGCTGCCCGCCACGTTCGGACCAGCCAAGCCCAGCAGATACAGCGGAACCAGGCCGAACAGCCGCGTCACCACCATATCGACTGGATGGGTGCGGGTGTTGGCGAGGAAGCTCATGTGCTCAGTGCTGTGATGTAGCGCATGGAAGCGCCACAGCCACGGCAATTCATGGCTAAGCCGGTGACCCCAGTAGAAACCGGTTTCGCCGACGACGAACACCAGCACCAGCCGCGCCCACAGCGGCAGCGTCTGCAGCGCCGATGTCAGCGCGTCCGGCACCAGGTGCTGGGCGGCGACCGCCAGCAGCGCCGTCGGCACGCTCAGCACGACGATCGGCACCAGGCTGCTGATGACGTAATAGACGATATTGTGGAAGAATTCGCGGCGCGGGCGCGGGCGTGACGCGTGCTGCGCACCAAACCAGCGTTCCAGCGGAACGAAAACTGCCGTCAGCAGCACCAGCCAAAGGCTGAGGCGCAGGACGGCAGCGGCAAATTCGTGCAGGGAAAGGTGCATGGCGCAGGGCCGGCACCCCCATCAGGGCGCGCCGGTGACGGCATGATCAGGCGCGGTTGGCGGCGCGACGGCGCGCCATGAAACCCATCAGGCCCAGACCGCCCAGCAGCATGCCCCAGGTCGACGGCTCAGGTACAGCAGCGGCCAGCGAGACGTTGTCCAGCAACATGAACGGTGGCGCGCCCGGCGCGGTGCCTTCTGCGAAGAACGACAGCACCTGGCTGGCGCTTTTCGCGGTGAAGGTCATGCTGGCGCTCTGCCAGCCGCTGAAGCCGCCGTCGGCGATGCTCAGCGACTGGGTGCTTTGCGACACGGTACCAGCCGAAACCTTGTTGGTTTCAATCTGCTTCACGGTCACTGCGTCGCCGAACAATACGTTCCAGTAGCTGGTGTTGGCGCCAGTAAAGCCAACTTGCTGGGCCAGCGCGTAGTTGAAGGTCAGCGTGTATTTGTCGCCACTGGTCAGGCCGCCGACGGTCTGCGACAGTACGCCTGGGTGGTAGACCGGGTCGGATGCGAAGAAGTTCCCGCCGTTGGTCAGCGGGGTGAAACTGCTTTTCAGCCACTTGACCGATTGGTCGGTGGTCGCCTGGGTGTTGTTCAGCACGAAGTTGTAGCCGCCGTTGTTGCCGTTGTAGCTGGTCCAGCCGGTCAGCATGGTTTCGTCAGCCACACCCGCTTTGTAGCCGACCTGGTTGTTGTTGCCGTTGGTGGTCTGGCTGAAATCGCCGTTGGTGATCAGGTTGGTCGACGCATTGGCAACGCCTGCACTCAGGGCGACGATGGCGGACAGGGACAGCAGAATAGATTTGATGCGCATAGACGCAGCTCCAGTAAATGACGGGTAGTGTTAGGTAACTGCCGGCGATTTTGGGGCCGACGATAATTCGACCGGGACGTGGCGGGTCGAATCAGTGGAAGCGCTCTCATTGAAGCGCATCAATTTCAGTTGCATTGCAGTCATTCTATCAGAATGCAAGCAGAAAAGATCAAAATATCTCAAAAACAATTTAGGTTGCTTTTAAGCATACTTTTCTAACATTGAATAGCACCACCCGCACGGGTGCACGCCTTGCCTGACGGCCCCATCACGCCCTTGCCGACGTTGTTATAACGCACGCCATTGGCGCCGAAGCAGCCAGCCGCGTCACAACTGGTGGTGGGCACGACGGCACGGGAAGGCGCGGTCGAGCTCGGCCCCGAGGGCGAGGGCGAGACAGCCGGCATCGCCAGCGACTGCACGCGCTGGGCCTGCGGCATGCGTTCGATGGTTTGCGGAACGGGACGGCGCGGCATCGGTTTCTGGGCCGGTGCGGTGCGGCACGGCTCGACGGCCAGCTTGGTGCCGTCGGCGTTCAGCGTGCAGACCGGCAGTTTGGCGTACTCGTCGCTAGCTGGGTCAGCCCACGCGACTTCGCACACCAGCATGCCGAGCAGGAATGCGGCGGTCAGTACCGCTGGTTTGATGAGGCTCATGGTCTTCCCTCCTGCCTCTATTATTAGCAGACGCACGATTGGAGGGAAGGCACGGAAACAATTCGTAACGTTACTGAGGCGCTGGTGGCGGTGGTGCCGGCATCTCGTTCGGCGCCGGCACAATCACCGGTATCGGCGCCGGGACCGACACCGCCAGCCAGCCGGACGCCGGCAACAGCGGCACCAGCAGCAAGGCCACGATATTGATGATCTTGATCAGCGGATTGACCGCCGGCCCAGCCGTGTCCTTGTACGGGTCGCCGACCGTGTCGCCGGTCACGGCTGCCTTGTGCGCATCCGACCCCTTGCCGCCGTGGTGGCCGTCTTCGATGTATTTCTTGGCGTTGTCCCAGGCGCCGCCGCCGGTGGTCATGGAAATCGCCACGAACAGGCCGGTGACGATGGTCCCCATCAGCATGCCGCCCAATGCGGCCGAACCCAGCAGCATGCCGACCAGGATTGGCACCACCACCGGCAGCAGCGACGGCACGATCATTTCCTTGATCGCCGACGCGGTCAGCATATCGACCGCCTTGTCGTACTCCGGCTTGGCCGTGCCTTCCATGATGCCCTTGATGTCGCGGAACTGGCGGCGCACTTCCACCACCACCGCGCCGGCCGCGCGCCCCACCGCTTCCATCGCCATGGCGCCGAACAGATACGGAATCAGGCCGCCGATGATCAGGCCGACGATCACCATCGGATTCGACAGATCGAACGTAATCGCGCGTCCGGCCGACTCCAGCGCATGCGTGTAATCGGCAAACAGCACCAGCGCCGCCAGCCCGGCCGAGCCGATCGCATAACCCTTGGTGACGGCCTTGGTGGTATTGCCGACCGCATCCAGCGGATCGGTAATCGCGCGCACCGATTCCGGCATGCCCGCCATTTCGGCGATGCCGCCAGCGTTATCGGTGATCGGGCCGTAGGCGTCCAGCGCCACCACAATACCGGCCATCGACAACATGGCCGTGGCGGCAATCGCCACCCCGTACAACTGCCCCAGCTGGTAAGACACCAGAATCGCCGCGCACACCGCCAGCACCGGCCACGCTGTCGACTTCATCGACACGCCCAGGCCGGCAATGATGTTGGTGCCGTGGCCGGTGGTCGAGGCTTCGGCGATGTGCTTGACCGGGTGGAAGTCAGTGCCGGTGTAATATTCGGTGATGTAGACCATCAGCCCGGTCAGCACGATGCCGACCACGGTGCAGCCAATCATCCGGATGCGCATGGTCTCGTCCGGCCATAACTGCCAGGTCACCACCACGAAGCCGATCAGCGACAGCCCGGCCGCCCACCACAGTCCGGTGTACAGCGCCGACATGATCTTCTTGCCCGGCCTGGCCTTGACCATCGAGCAGCCGATGATGGAGGCGATGATGGACACAGCTCCCAGCAGCAGCGGATACACCACCGCCGTGGTCCCGGCCGAACCCATCAGCAGCGCGCCGAGCAGCATGGTGGCGATCAAGGTCACCACATAGGTTTCGAACAGATCGGCCGCCATGCCGGCGCAATCGCCGACGTTATCGCCGACGTTATCGGCAATCACCGCCGGGTTGCGCGGATCGTCCTCGGGAATCCCGGCCTCCACCTTGCCAACCAGATCGGCGCCGACGTCGGCGCCTTTGGTAAAGATGCCGCCACCCAGTCGCGCAAAGATCGAAATCAGCGACGCGCCAAACGCCAGCCCGATCAACGGCTCAATAATCTTGTGCAGATCGTAGCCAGGCGTCAGGCCCGCCACCAAAAACAGATAGAACAGCACCACGCCGAGCAAGCCCAGTCCCACCACCAGCATGCCGGTGATGGCGCCGCCCTTGAAGGCAACGTTAAGCGCCTCGTTCATGCCCTTGGTCGCCGCCTGCGCGGTGCGCACATTTGCGCGCACCGAGACGTTCATGCCGATAAAGCCGCAGGCGCCGGACAGCACCGCGCCGATCAGGAAACCGATCGCGGTATTCACGTCTCGAAAAACTCCCAGGAGGATGAGCAGCACCACGCCGACGATGGCGATGGTGCGATATTGGCGCGCCAGGTAGGCGGCGGCGCCTTGCTGGATAGCCAGCGCGATTTCCTGCATGCGCGGATTGCCCGCATCCTGTCGCAAAATCCAGCTGCGCGACCAGAGTCCATACACCACGGCGAGAATGCCGCAGGCCACTGCAAACCATAAGCTGGCTGCCATATTGTCCCCTTTATTTTTGTTTAGTAAGCCTACAAACCACACTTCACGTGCGAACTGCAAAACTTCAAAAATTCAGGATGGCACTGGCGAAAAAAAGCGGACCATCGGTCCGCTCTACTTTACAGCTTATTTCGACAGCGCGGCAAACGCTGCATCGCGAATTTCCTCAACGGGGCCGACGCCCTCGATGCGGCGATATTTCGGTGCGCCAGCCTGGCCCGATTGGGCCCAGTCATTGTAGTAACCCAGCAGCACTTCGGTCTGGTTGTGATACACGTCCAGACGTTTCTTGACCACTTCCGCCTTGTCGTCGTCACGTTGCACCAGGTCTTCGCCGGTGACATCGTCCTTGCCTTCGACTTTAGGCGGGTTGAATTTGACGTGGTAGACGCGGCCCGAGCCTGGGTGGCAACGGCGGCCGTCGATACGCTCGATGATCGATTCGTCCGGCACGGCGATTTCCAGCACGTAGTCCACAGCGACGCCACTGTCTTTCATGGCGTCAGCCTGCGCGATGGTGCGCGGGAAGCCGTCGAACAGGTAGCCGTGCGCGCAGTCAGGCTGCGTCAGACGGTCCTTGACCAGGCCGATGATGATGTCATCCGATACCAGACCACCAGTATCCATCACCTTTTTGGCCGCCAGGCCCAGCTCCGTGCCAGCCTTGATGGCCGCGCGCAGCATGTCGCCGGTGGAGATTTGCGGGATGTTATATTTTTCTTTGATGAAGTTAGCCTGAGTGCCTTTGCCGGCACCTGGTGCTCCTAAAAGAATAAGACGCATGAAAAATTCCTAAAAAACAGATATGGGTATGGTTAGTAAGTATCGGATCGTACGAAACTTACCACAAAACTTAGTTTGAACGCCAATTTAGAGCCGATATACCGTATGAATATCGCACAGTTACAGTCGTTATATCAGGGGTAGCTGACGGGCGGCTGACGTTCTTTTGATATAAATCAATAGTACTGACGCACGCGCTCCAGGTCTTCCGGCGTATCAACTCCGGGCGCCGGGGCGGCATCGGTCACGTGGACGGCGATCGGATAACCGTGCCACAACACGCGCAACTGCTCCAGCGCTTCGATCGATTCCAGCGGCGACACTTGCAGCGCCGGGTAGGCTTGCAGGAAGTCGTTGCGGTAGGCGTACAGCCCGATGTGACGCAGCGGCACGTAACCGGTCGGCAGCGTTTCCTTGGACTGCGCAAAGGCGTCGCGGTTCCACGGTATGGTCGCGCGCGAGAAATACAAAGCCCGGCCAGCCTTGTCCAGCACTACTTTCACCACATTGGGGTTGAAGGCGTCGGCAACGTCGTGCAGCGGATGGGCGCAGGTCGACATCGGCACCTCGGCGCCGATGCGGGCGGCGGCAGCTTGCAGCAGCGCCGGGTCGATCAGCGGTTCATCCCCTTGCAGGTTGACTATGACGGCGTCGGCCGGCAGGTTGAGCGCGCGCGCCACTTCGGCGATGCGGTCGGTGCCGGACGGATGGTCGGAGCGGGTCATGCACACTTCCACGCCGTGCTGCTCACAGGCGGCCTGGATGTCGGGATGGTCGGTGGCGACAATGATGCGCGTGGCGCCGGACTGCTGGGCGCGCTCGGCGACGCGCACCACCATCGGCTTGCCGCCGAGGTCGGCCAGCGGCTTGTTCGGCAGCCGGGTCGAGGCCAGGCGGGCCGGAATGATGACGATGAAAGACACTTTATTCGGCCTTGTCCTGCAAGGTGCGCGCCTCGTCGGCCCACATGATGGGGATGCCGTCACGGATCGGATAAGCCAGGCGGTCGCCTTTGCAAATCATTTCCTGGGCTTTTTTATCGTACTCCAGAGGGCCTTTGCAGACCGGGCATACCAGGATATCAAGCAATCGAGCGTCCACGACATTTCTCCACAATTTGGTCGGCCAGCGCGCGGTCGATGCGCGCTGTTACCGGGACGACCCACAAGCGGGGATCGTCTCTGAGTTCTTCAATTTGCGCACATTTTACTGCATCCTTCTCCGTCATCAAGATCAGGTCGGCATTGAGTGCGGCAAATGGACGGTCCTGGAAGTCGTGATGGTCGGGGAGTGGCAGTTCAATGACGTGCAGGCCGGCGGCCTTCAGCATGCCGAAAAAGCGCGCCGGGTTGCCGATGCCGGCCGCTGCGGCGATACGCAGGCCGTCACGCCCGGCGTCCGCCGCCAGTTCGGACAGGGTGCGGCGCTGGGCGCGATCGCGTAGTTGCTCGGCGACGTCGCCGGCCAGCGTCATCTGCACCGGAGCGCGGTCCGCGCCTACTGCGGCGGTCAAACCAGCCGTCAGCTGCGGCGTGTTAATGACTGTAAAGTCGCGCCGGCGGCTGACCGGTTCGCGCAACGGCCCGGCCGGCAGCAGCCAGCCATTGCCCGCCCCACGGCCGTCAAACAGGATGATTTCCACATCGCGTTGCAGCTTGTAGTGCTGCAAGCCGTCGTCGGTCAACAGGATGTTCACATCGGGATGCGCGGCCAGCAGCGCCAGGCCGGTGGCGGCACGATCGCGTCCCACCATTACCGGCGCACCGGTGCGCTGCTTGATCAGCAAGGGTTCATCGCCCACCTGCGCCGGCGTCGAGGCTGCGCTTACTTCGCGCGCGCCCTCTTCCGAACTGCCAAAGCCACGCGAAATCACCCCCGGCCGCATGCCCGCCGCTTGCAGCGCCTGCACCAGCCAGATCGTCAGCGGCGTTTTGCCCGTGCCGCCGATGTAGATGTTCCCCACCACCACCACCGGCACCGGCAACCGCGACGACTTCAGCACGCCAGCGCGAAACAACGCCATGCGCAGCCCGCTCAGCGCCCGAAACACCAGCGACATCGGCCACAACGCACAAGCCAGCGGCCCGCGCCGCAGCCAGTTACGGGTCAGCGTCGCCTCCAGTCCAGATTCCTTCTGCGCCGACACCTTATTTGCCGCCACCGGTTTGCGCCGCAAAAGTCAGTTTTTCGTAGCCGGCAATGCGCGCGGCTTCCATCACGTTGATGACCATCTGGTGCATGGCGAACTGGTCGGCATTGACGATCACCACCGGCGATTTGCCGGCGTCGCCGCCCTTGCCCGCCGCCTCGCGCATCGCCTGCGCAAAACCGTTCACATCACGGAACGAGACCGGCTCGCCGTTGATGGTGTAGTTGCCCTTGGCGTCCACCGTCACGTTCAGCTCGAACGGCTTGTCGGTGGCCTTCTGCGCGTCGGCAGTCGGCAGCGTGATCTGCAATTCGGTGAACTTGCTGTAGGTTGTGCTGACCATCAGGAAAATCAGGATCACCAGCAGCACGTCGATAAACGGGATCAGGTTGATCTCCGGATCCTCGCGGCGCTGGCCTTTGCGGAAGTTCATGATCCGTCCTTACTTGCGCTTGCTGTGAACGATGTCGACAAACTTCACCGCCTGCTGTTCCATGTCGATGATGAAGCTGTCCACCAGCGCGCGGAAGTGGCGGTAGAACACCAGCGTCGGCATCGCGATCGCCAGGCCGAAGCCGGTGTTGTACAAGGCCACCGAGATGCCGTGCGCCAGCGCCGCCGGATTGGAACCGGCCGCGTTCTGCGAACCGAAGATCTCGATCATGCCGACCACCGTACCGAACAGGCCCATCAGCGGCGCCAGCGTGGCGATGGTGCCCAGCGTGGTCAGGAAACGCTCCAGCGTGTGCGCCACGCCGCTGCCCGCCTCTTCGATGGATTCCTTCATCACATCGCGCGGCGCGTCCACATTGCGCAGCGCCGACGACAGCACGATGCCCAGCGGCGAACTTTTTTCCAGCTTGTCGATGATGTCGGGGGTGATGTGGTTGCTGCGGTAGACCTGCACCACCTCGTCCAGCAGCTTCTTCGGCAGGATCTTGCTGCGGCGCAGATACAGCAAGCGTTCGATGATCAGGGCGGTTGCGACGATGGAAGCAATCAACAGTAACCAGATAGGCCAACCTGCAGCTTGGAATATGGCGAGCAAAACGAACTCCTGTGTAGAAAATCGATACTTGAATGGCGCAATGTATCGTGTTGGGCGAAACTCAGCAAGTGTCTGGCGGAGTTCTCAACATTTTCTGTGGACAATGATGTGTGCAAGACCATCGCTTACTTCCTAAGTGGTTGATCCACAAGGAAATAGTTACCACGCTTAAAAATCACGCAGGCAAGCACAGTTAATCACAGTTATGCCCACATTCTGTGGACAACGTTGTGAGCAAAGAACACCAACTATGACTAAGCAATTGATTTATAAGGATATTTTTATCCTGCGCAAAAATAACGCATGCTTTTGGCCGGTAAAACAGCCTGTGCACTTCCTCACATTAACTGTGGAAAAGATTGTGCGCAAGCCTTCCCATAACGTGAAATGTCGTTGATTTCAAAGGAATTTTTTACATTGAGTAAAAATGTGGCAGCAGGCTGTTTTCGGCCTGTTTTCGGGGCGAAAACGGGCTTATCCACCGGTCCGGGCCGGAAAGCGATCAATCGCTTTCAACTATCGCCGCCAACTGTGCACTTCTGCACATTTTATGTGGATAAGATTGTTAGCAAGGCGCAAGTTACAAATCCAAGTCATTGATTTGTAATAATTTTATTGCCATGCGTAAAAATCTAGCACGGCATTTGGTGCAGGTCCAATGGGCCGGAAACGCCTGTCACCTATCCGTTCGGGATATTCACTTCCCCACGCAAATCCGGGACAACTTCAGAGTTTTGCACAAATTCTGTGGATAAAAGTGTGTGAAACCATGCATAGCCCACCTTAAGTCATTGATTCGTCACAATATAATTTCCGTGCGCAAATTTTAAGCATGATAAAATCAACAACAAGAAAAAGGCTATCGCTCACTGAAGTTTCACACATCTTTTGTGGATAACTTTGTGTGTAACCACCATGGGTAATGGCAAAGTGCTTGATCCATAAGGGTTTTTCCTCTGTGCACGCAAATACGGCAGAAATGTTTACCCTTTAAAATCAGTCATTTATCTATAATACCTACCGCTTTAGATGCTCTGTGACCGCTGTGTGACCAAACGCACATAGTGTGGATAGTTTCCTTTTTTGAAATCTATGAACCTCGACGACAGTAACGATTCCGCCCCGACCGGCGCTCCGGTCATCACCGTCAGCGCGCTGAACCATGCGGTGGCGCGGCTGCTGGAACGCTCTTTTCCACTGACGTGGATTTCCGGTGAAGTGTCCAACTTCACCAAGGCGGCATCGGGCCACTGGTACTTCACGCTGAAGGATGACGGCGCGCAAGTGCGGGCGGTGATGTTTCGCGGCCGCGCGCAGTACGCCAATTTCATACCGCGCGAGGGCGACAAGGTTGAGGTGCGGGCGCTGGTCACGTTGTATGGCGCGCGCGGCGATTACCAGATCAATGTGGAAGGCATCCGCCGCGCCGGTGTCGGTTCGCTGTTCGAGGCCTTCCAGCGGCTGAAGGAAAAGCTCGATGCGGCCGGCCTGTTCCATGCGGACCGCAAGCGCGCGCTGCCGATGTTTCCACGCACGGTGGGCATCGTCACCAGCCCGCAGGCGGCGGCGCTGCGCGATGTGCTGACGGCGCTGAAACGGCGCGCGCCGCATGTGCAGGTGGTGCTGTATCCAACGCCGGTGCAGGGCCAGTTGGCGGCCGAGAAGATTGCGGCGGCCATCGATACGGCCTCGCTGCGCGGCGAGTGCGATGTGCTGATTGTGTGCCGGGGCGGCGGCAGTATCGAGGATTTGTGGTCGTTCAATGACGAGGAAGTGGCGTACGCGGTGGCCAATTGCCGCATGCCGGTGATTTCCGGCGTCGGCCACGAGACCGATTTTACGATCTGCGATTTTGCCGCCGACTTGCGCGCCGCCACGCCGACCGCAGCGGCGGAACTGGCGGTGACGCCGCGCGCGGACTGGATCGGTTCGCTGAAGGCCGACGTGATCGATCTGCGCCGCGCCATGCGCCGCGCGGTCAACGATGCGGAGCAGACGCTGGACGGCTACACGCGCCGCCTGCTGAACCCGAGCGCGCAGATCGAACAGCAGCGCCACAAGCTGCGTGCGCTGGCCACGGCAATGACGCACGCCAACCGCGCCCCCCTGTCGCAGGCGCGGCATCAGCTGGATCGTTTGAGCGGCCGTCTGGGCGCGCGCAGGCCGGAGGTGACGGCCGCGCGCTCGGTACTGACCAGCTTGCAGCATCGGGCAGCGATCAGCATCCAGACACGCGTCAGCCAGCAGCGCGATGCGCTGGCGGCATTGGCGTCGCAACTGGAACTGTTGAATCCCCAGCGCACGCTGGAGCGTGGCTACGCCATCATCACAGACGACAAAGGCACCGTCATGCGCGCACCGTCGCAACTGAAACCAAGCAGCACCGTCACCGTGCGCCTGGCCGAAGGCAGCGCACAGATCGGCATCGACTCCGTCAGCTAGGCGGCGGACAACATCGCCGACATGCCGATCAGCACAGGGTATTGTTCGGTGATGACATAGGTGGGGATATGCGCCAGGTAATCGGAAAAGCGGCCCTTCTGCTCGAAGCGTGCGCGGAAACCTGAGCGTTCGAAGAACTCGCTCATCTTCAGCACCGTGCGGCCGCCGATGTAGATACCGCCTTTGGCGCCCAGGGTCAGCGCGACGTTGCCGGCCACCGTGCCCAGCATCTCGCAGAACGCCAGCAAGGTCTCCTCGCACACCGGATCGAGCCGGTGCACGCCGCGCTCCATGATCTCGGCCGTGCCCAGATTCTGCGGCTCAACCCGCGCCCGTTCGCACAGCGCCCGGTACACCAGCGCCAGCCCGATGCCGGACACCAGCCGCTCGCTCGACACATGCTCGTGATAACGCCGCGCATAGCGCAGGATATCGATCTCGCGCTCGTTCATCGGTGCGAAAGTGGCGTGGCCGCCCTCGCTATCGATGGCGATCCAGCGGTCGCCGGCCGGCACCAGGCCGGACACGCCCAGCCCCGCATCCGCCCCCACCAGGCCGATGGTGGCGCCACTGCGGATGATGCCACCGCCAACCTGGTGCTTGTGCTCCGGCGCCAGGTAGGGCAAGGCGCTGGCCAGCGCGGTGAAGTCGTTCACCACCACCAGCGATTTCAGACTGAATTGCGAACACACCGCCTCAATCGAGAACGACCAGTGGTGGTTGGTCATGGTGACCCAGTCGCCGTCGATCGGGTTGGCGATAGCGATGCCGGCGAAACGCGCCTGGTAGCCGCCCGCCGCCACCGTGGCCGGCTGCGACAGGTAGGCCACCATGGCCGCGCCCAACGTCGGATAGGCGGCGCACTCGGCGATCCAGATTGCCTCAATCTGGTTGGGCGCCGTTTCCAATCCAAAGCTGGCGCTGCTGCCGCCAATGTCGGCCAGGATGCGCGGGCCGTGCGCGAGGTGCGAAAATGAATCGCGTTTCATGTCTCTTCCCGTTCTGTCTCTTGTGTTCTAGCTCTGGCGGCTTAATTATATGTCACGTGTTGTTATGAAAACGATTTCAAGCCGCTTTTTTCATTAAATACCGCCACCTGCAGAAAGTCAATCTGCCAGGAGTATTCAAATTGCCTGACAGGTGGAGAATTTATGGTAACCTTCTGCGAAAAGGTTTTCATAACTACATCGACAGGTAATACTTTGGCAGACACTTCCCACTCCTCCGGCCCATCAACCTTGATGGATGTTGCACGCCAGGCGGGAGTGTCGCCCAGTACGGTTTCCCGGATTCTGAACGGCACCGCCAAGGTGTCGGACGACAAGCGCCAGGCGGTGCTGGCCGCCATCGCGCAGATGAATTTCGCCCCCAACCAGATGGCACAGGGCCTGAAAAAAGGCTGCTCGATGACCATCGGCATCGTGGTGCAGGATATCTCCTCGCCATTCTTTGACGAAACACTGCGCGGCGTCGATGACGGCCTGAAAGGCACCGGCTACGCCTCGGTGATCGTCAGCGGTCACTGGAATGCGGAAGAGGAAACCGACCGCATCCGCCTGCTGCTGGCGCGCAAGGTTGACGGCATCATCTTGCTGTCGGGCCGCATCGGCGACGAGGCGGTGCTGGCGTTTTCCGGCCAGCGGCCGATCGTCTCCACCGGCCGCGCGCTGCATACCCGCAGCGCGCTCGGCTTCAAGATGGACAATGAATACGGCGCCTATCTGGCGGTGCACCACCTGATCGAACTGGGCCACCGCGAGATCGCCTTCATTTCCGGCCCCGCCAACAATATCGACGCCAACGAGCGTCTGGCCGGCTATCAGCGCGCCTTGCAGGAAGCCGGGATCGCGGTCGATCCGAACCTGATCGTCGAGGGCAATTACCACGAGGCCAGCGGCATGCTGGCCATGAACCGCCTGTTCGATACGCATCAGCAATTTACCGCCGTGTTTGCCGCCAATGACCTGAGCGCCTATGGTGCGCGGCTGGCCCTGTACCGCAAGGGCATCCGCGTGCCGGACGATATCTCGCTGGTCGGCTTCGATGATTTGCCCGGCTCGTCGTACACCACGCCGCCGCTGACCACCATCCGCCAACCACTGTACGACATCGGCCGCATCGCCACCCAGGCCTTGCTGCGCATCATCAACGGCGAGGAAGCGCGCGGCGAAGTGCCGCCGCTGGAGCTGATCGTGCGCGAAACCACGCGCCGCCGCTAAGTAAAGTATCCACACGAATCCGGGGTGATTTCAGCAGGGACGGCGTAACCGCTTTACAATAATGATCGTTTCGCCAAAAATACCCGGTTTTCAAAAACCAACTCACACCAAAGGAAGAACAATGGAACATACTCTGCCACCTCTGCCATATGCCATCGACGCCCTGGCGCCTGCCATCTCGCAAGAAACGCTGGAATACCACTACGGTAAGCATCATCAAACGTATGTCACCAACCTGAACAACCTGATCAAAGGTACCGAGTTCGAAAACCTGTCGCTGGAAGAAATCGTCAAGAAATCGTCGGGCGGCATCTTCAACAATTCGGCCCAGGTATGGAACCACACCTTCTTCTGGAACAGCCTGACCCCAACCGGCAAAGGCGCACCAGACGGCGCGCTGGCTGACGCCATCAACGCCAAGTGGGGTTCGTTCGACAAGTTCAAGGAAGAGTTCACCAAGTCGGCCGTTGGCAACTTCGGTTCGAGCTGGACCTGGCTGGTGAAAAAAGCCGACGGTTCGCTGGACATCGTCAACACCTCGAACGCCGCTACCCCGCTGACCACCGATGCCAAAGCGCTGATCACCGTCGACCTGTGGGAACACGCTTACTACATCGACTACCGCAACGCGCGTCCAAAATTCCTGGAAACCTTCTTCAAGCTGGCCAACTGGGACTTCGCTGCCGCCAACTTCGCCTGAGCGATTCCGGCAGCGTAATGAAGAGCCCGCTTTGATGCGGGCTTTTTTTTGGGGAGAACATGATGAACACGCTCAGTCACTGTAAATGCCTGGCCGCCACACTCGCCCTGCTGGTCACAACCGCCACGGCGCAGACCGATGCCGGACCCGCCGGGGGTGCTGCGCGCGGCGCGTATATCTCGCCGCTGCTGCCGGGAAGCCATCAGGTCAGCCTCAACGGCATCCCCACCCATTACCAGGTGAGCGGCGAAGGGCCGCTGCTGGTGATGCTGTCGCCATCATGGGAAACCGTTTCGGCCGAGCTGTCGAAAAGCTTCACGCTGGTAGCGTACGACGTGCCGGCCAGCGGCGACCAGCCGACTGCCGATCACCTCGAAGCACTGCGCCGTTACCTGAAGCGCGAACAGATCGACTTACTCGGCTATGCGCAAGGCAGCGAACTGGCCATCGCCTACGCCTCCCGTTATCCAGACCGCGTGCGAAAACTGGTGCTGGTCGACAGCCGGCCACTCATCAAACCCCGCACGCTGGTGATCTCCGCTGACAGCAGCCACTTCGTCAAGGATGTCTCCGGCTTCCTGCTGGACAGTGGCTTTTAACCTTGGTTTGCGCGGCGACAAAGCTTGGACAGCGTGCTAGGATATCTTCGCAAGACGGAGGACGTCATGAAAAAGCTACCTGACCACGAAATTGATCCCAACCTCGGCAAGCCGCCGAAGGGCGCCGTTTTTGAGCGCCGTCCAATCCATGCGCACGATATCGATTGGGAACTCCATCGCAAGCTGTTAGAGACCCGCGCATTCAAGGCCGCAACGCCTGAGGACTTTGACCGCATCATAGCCGAGCTCAGAAATGAGCAGGGTAAAGTTTGATGTGGAAAGCGACGGACGATTTCTAGACTCAGTTAAGGATCTTGGCACTGCGTCAGCAACGCGTGTTCTGCTGAAGCTTAAGCAGATGAACGATTGCGTCCCGTGGACTGCAATGCTGCGGGAGTATCGCTGGCATGAAATTGTCCTCGCCCCGACAGACGGCTTCCCGGGTGGCAATCGTTTGTTTAGCTTCGTTCTCTACTTCTCACCCGATGAGGCTTATGAAATCGTCGCTCACAATTATGCGCCGCCTGAAGTGGTGTGCGTCCTGGCGCGCGTAACCAGGCTGGTGTGAAGTTGTCGCGGCGCGACTATAATCGTTGGACTCAACCTAACCCGGAGACCTTCGATGACCTATCTCGCCGCGCCGCACCGTTACGATGACATGCTGTACCGCACCTGCGGCCGCAGCGGGCTGAAATTGCCGGCGATGTCGCTCGGGTTGTGGCACAACTTTGGCGACACCAATACCCTCGCCTCCCAGCGCGAAATGCTGCGCACGGCGTTTGACCTCGGCATCACCCACTTCGACCTGGCCAACAACTACGGCCCGCCGTACGGCTCCGCCGAAGCCAATTTCGGCCACCACTTCAAGCAGGATTTCAAACCTTACCGCGATGAGCTGATCATCTCCACCAAGGCCGGCTGGGATATGTGGCCCGGCCCTTACGGCCAGGGCGGCGGTTCGCGCAAGTACGTGCTAGCTAGCCTCGATCAGTCGCTGCACCGCATGGGTCTCGATTACGTCGATATCTTCTACTCGCACCGCTTCGACCCGGACACGCCGCTGGAAGAAACCATGGGCGCGCTGGCGCATGCGGTCCAGCAGGGCAAGGCGCTGTATGTGGGCGTGTCGTCCTACTCGGCCGAGAAGACCGCCGAAGCTGCGCGTCTGCTGAAGGAGTGGAAGGTACCATGCCTGATCCACCAGCCGTCCTACAATATGCTGAACCGCTGGATCGAGACCGAAGGTCTGCTCGATACGCTCGGCCAGGAAGGCATCGGCTGCATCACCTTCACCGCGCTGGCGCAGGGCATCCTCAGCGACAAATACCTGAACGGCGTGCCGGCCGATGCGCGCGTCAACCGTCCCGGCGGCGGTTCGCTGCTGCCGTCGCACCTGAGCGAAGCCAATCTGGAACGCGTGCGCGGCCTGAACGAAATCGCCAAACGGCGCGGCCAGACGCTGGCGCAAATGGCGCTGGCCTGGGTGCTGCGCGACGAACGCATCACCTCGACGCTGATCGGCGCCAGCAATGCCACGCAAATCCGCGAGAACGTGGCGGCGCTGCAGAACCTGTCCTTCAGCGCGGAAGAGCTGGCGCAGATCGATGCGCAGGCACAGGAAGGCGCCATCAACTTGTGGGCCGGTTCGTCGTCGCATAAATAAATGGACCGTTTCAATGCCATGCGCATTTTCACCCGCATCGTCGAGCTGGAAAGTTTCAGCAAGGCGGCGGAGGATTTGCAGATACCCGCCGCCACCGCCACCTACACCATCAAGCAGCTGGAGGCGCGGCTGGGTGTGCGCTTGTTGCAACGGACCACGCGCCACGTCAGCACCACGCTGGACGGCCAGGCTTATTACCAGCGCTGCGTGCGCATCCTGGCCGACGTGGAGGAAACCGAGGCGGGTTTCGGCAACAGCGGCGTGGCGCCGCGCGGCAAGCTGCGCGTGGATTTACAGGGGACGCTGGCGCAGCATTATGTGCTGCCGCGATTGAAGGAATTCTTCGCGCGCTATCCGGAGATGGAACTGGAAATCGGCATGGGCGACCGCCTGGTCGACCTGGTGCGCGATGGCGTCGACTGCGTGCTGCGGGTAGGCGAGTTGCGCGACTCCAGCATGGTGGGCCGGCGCGTCGCCAGCCTGCAGCAGGTCACCTGCGGCAGCGCCGCTTATTTTGAACAATACGGCACGCCGCTCACGCTGGACGACCTGCAGACGCAAGGCCACCGCGCGGTGAACTTCTTCTCGTCCAGCACCGGCAAACTGTTCCCATTCGATTTCATCGTCGACGGCGAAGAGCGCAGCATCACCCTGCCCGGTAACGTGTCGGTTGCCAGCGCCGAGGCGTATGCGGCCTGCTGCACGCACGACCTCGGCCTGGTGCAAGCGCCACGCTACCACCTCGACCAGCAACTGCGCAGCGGCGCCTTGCGCGAAGTGCTGGCGCAATGGCGTCCGCGGCCGATGCCGGTATCGGTGCTGTACCCACAACAACGCCAGCTGTCGCCGCGCGTGCGGGTGTTTGTCGACTGGCTGAGCGACGTGATGAGCGTCGCTACCTAATGAGCTAGTCAGGTGATGCGCGACCAGTCGCGGCGCTCTTCGCGTGGCGGCTGCGGCGGCACGTCGCGCTCAAGATCTTCGTCTTCCGGCACGGCCTCGTGGAATTCTCCGTCCACCAGGGGCATCGTCTCGACCCGGTCGAAGCCGATATCACTGCCCTCTTCGCCCATGCCGACGCCGGCGCGCTCGCCGGTGCCTTCGGCATCGGTATCGCTATCGAGTTCGCTATCCGGTTCGCCGGTCACATCGCTGCCGCTGTCGGAGTTGTCGCTCGGGCCCAAAGCGCGCGTGCCGTGGCCGCGTCCTAATACACGGTCGGTGCCTGCGGGAATGTTGTCCGGGTCCAAAGTGCTGTCAGCCATGATCGCCTCCTTGCCATAAAAATCACATTACAACACAGTTCGTGCCCCAGTTCGGTGCGCCGCACCGCATAAGGCTGCGCATAAACGCTATCGTGCCCATAGGAATTTTTTACTTTACAAATGTAATATTCATCTCTATAGTTATATTTATCGAAAACGGAGAACATCATGAGCACAACCATCAAACACCTGCTGAGCGCCGCCGCTACCGCCGCCTTTGCGATCGCCGCCACCGCGACCACCGTCACCAACGCCTTTGCCGAAGAACCAGCGGCACCGGCCGCGCCAGTCGCCAAAACCGCCAAGGCCGAAGCCCCTGTGGGCAAAACCCGCGCCGAAGTGCAGGCCGAATACCTGGAAGCACGCAAAAACGGCACGCTGCTGGAAACCGAAGCCGACTTCGACGTCGCCCAGACCCGCAAACAGGTTGTAAAACACTAAGCATCCGACCGTGAACCAGCTCTCGTCCCGCTTTGCTGTTCCCATGCTTGCCTGCGCGCTGGCCGTACTAGCCGGCTGCGCCGACATGGGTAACATCAAGCCGCAAGCCACCCAGCTCAAGCCCGCCGAACTGAATCCGGGCCGGGCCATCGCCGCCGCCAGCGAAAACATCGCCTGGCCGGACGAGCGCTGGTGGGAAGCGCTGCACGACGAGCAGCTGAATCAACTGGTGAACGCCGCGCTGAGCGACAACCCGAATCTGCGCGCCACGCTGGCCCGCGTGCGTCAGGCCGAAGCCCTGGCCGGTGTCGCCAAAGCCGCAACGCTGCCGCGCGTGGACGCCTCGGCTTCGGCCGACCGCGAGTTGTACTCGGCGCACAGTACGATCCCCGCGCCACTGGCCGGGAACTACGCGTGGAAGAACACAGCCACGCTATCCGGTTCCTACGATCTGGATCTGTGGGGTCGCAATCGCGATGCGCTGGCCGCTGCGCTGGACGACGTCCACATGGCCGCCGCCGAGTCGCAAATGGCGCGCCTGACGCTGGAGACCTCGATCGTCCGCAGCTACATCCAGCTGTCGCTGGAGTACGCGTTGCAGGACAGCGTGGCCGACAACCTGGCGCAGCGCCAGCGCATCCTGGAGATCACGCGCCGCCGCAAGGCCGCCGGTCTGGCCAGCGATATCGATGTAACGAGCATAGAGACCACGCTGCCGGCCGGCCGGCGCGAGCATGAGCAATACGGCGAAGCCATTGCCCTGCTGCGCAACCAGCTGGCGGCCCTGATCGGCAAAGGACCGGGCGACGGTGACACGATCGCCCGGCCGACGCTGGCCCTCAAGGAAGGCCACGGCGCCACCGTGCCATCGACACTGCCGGCGGAACTGGTGGGCCGCCGTCCCGACATCGTGGCGCAGCGCTGGCGCGTGGAAGCGGCCGGCGCCCGCATCGACGGCGCCAAGAAGGATTTTTACCCGAACATCAACCTGGCGGCGTTTGTCGGCATGCAGTCGCTGGGCTTTGGCCACTTCCTCGACGCCGGCTCGCGCATGCGCGGCATCACCCCGGCCATCAGCCTGCCGGTGTTTGAAGGCGGCCGCCTGCGCAGCCAGCTGGGTAACCAGACCGCCGTGTACGACGGCGCGGTCGAGCAGTACAACGCCACCGTAATCCAGGCCATGTCGGACGTCGCCAACGCGGTGGTGAAAATTGAATCGGTCAAAGAGCAGGATAAACTGGCGCAACGCGCGCTGGAATCGGCACGCCGTCAGCAGCATCTGTCCGAGCAGGCCTACCGCGCCGGCCTGACCGATACGCTGAACGTGATCAACGCTCAACTGACATTGTTGAACGAGCAGCAGCAGGTGGCGCAAGTGGCCAGCAAACAGCTGGATAATTACGCTTTATTGATGTCGGCGCTCGGCGGAGGCATTAAACTGGATTTTTGATTGACACTTTAAATAGTACAATCAGTCCTTTCTAAAAAAATATCATAGGAGTGGCAATGAGTAGTTTTGAAGCGACTAAAAAGCGCCTTAAAAATATCCATGGCCGAATACCGGAGTTCCCTGAGGAGTTGATGCGGCTGTTGCGCATGACTTACCACATCCAGAAACGGATGAAAGATTTAAGTAACGCCGCACTGCGCAAATATGAGCTGGTAGACGCCAGCTACATGGTGCTGGCGGTGCTATACGGTTCGGACAATGAGACCTCGACCGCGTCCACGCTGGGTGAGGCTTGCATGGAAAAGCCGGCCAACCTGACGCGCGTCTGCAATGACCTGGAAGCCCAGGGCCTGATCACGCGCGGCAACCGGCCCGGCGATCGCCGTTGCGTGATGATCTCGCTGACGGACGCCGGCCGTGCGCTGGCCGAGAAAGTGCTGCCGGAAGTCTGGAGCACCACCACCCGCGCCTATGATGGCTATAGCGCGGAAGAAGTGAAACTGTTGGAAGGCCTGCTGAAACGGCAGCTCGATAATTTAGAAGCAATTACCTAGTAGATCTCCAGACCACATGAACGCCTCTCCCGCCGCCTCGCCCTCTCCGGACCACAGCGCGGCGCGCAGAGCGTTCAACTGGCTCAAAGCCGAAACCAGCGCCTGGGCCGGCACCGATGGCCAGCGCTGGATGTTCGTCGCCAAGGCCATGCTGGCCTCCTTCTCGGCCCTGTGGCTGGCCTTCCGCCTCGGTCTGGATGCTCCTTACACCGCCCTCGCCACCACCATCGTGCTGGCCCTGCCCAGCAGCGGCATGGTGCTGGAAAAAGCCCTGCACCGTTTTCTCGGCACGCTGGTCGGCTGTTCGGCCGCGCTGGCGCTGGTGGCGCTGTTCCCGCAATCGCCGCCGGTGCTGTTCCTCGGCCTGGCGCTGTGGGTGGCGCTGTGCACCGGCGGCGCCGCCATGCACCGCAACCAGCAGTCGTACAGTTTTGTATTGGCCGGCTACACCGCCGTGATGATCGCCGTGCCGTCGGTCGATGCGCCGTCCGGCGTGTTCACGCTGGCCGTCACCCGCGTGACCGAGGTTAGCCTCGGCATCATTTGCTCGGCGGTGGTGCACGACGTATTCTTCCCGCGCCGTCACTCGGGCGCCGTGATGCGCACCGTGCAGGCGCGCTACGCCGGCTTCATCGGCTTTTGCCGCCAGGTGCTGGAGCACCGTATCACACCGGCCGACGCGGAGCTGAGCCACCTGAAGTTCGCCGCCGATATCGCCGCGCTGGAATCGGGCCGCGCCGCAGCCTTCTTTGAAGCCGGTCATTCGCGCTCGCAAACGCGCCAGCTGCATGCCTTCAATGCCGCCTTCATGACGGCGCTGACCACCTTCTACACCTTGCATCGCCTGAGCGACCGCCTGCGCGCAGCCGGCGCAGGCCCGGTGCTGGCGCTGGTGGAACCGATGTACGCCCATCTGGCGCAGGCCATGAGCGAGGAACTGACGCCGGCCCGGCTGGCGCAGATGCGCAACAAGCTGGCCGACGACAGTACCGCCGCGCGCGCGCAGCTGGCCGCCGGCCCCGAGCTGGAACGCGCGCAGCAGATCGACTTCGACACGGCGGTGGAACTGCTGCAGCGCTTCGCCGGCGACCTGGCCGATTTCGCCGCGCTGTATCACGGCCTGGCGCAGCAGAAGCGCCAGCAGGTCAGCGATCCCGGCGCCTATTCGCCCAAGACGCCGCCCGCCATCATCGTCGCCAGCGGTTTCCGCGCCGGCGCCACGCTGCTGGTGACGGCCGCCATGTGGTACTGGCTGGCGTGGCCGGCCACCGTCAACGCCATTCTGATGGCGACCATTTTCTGCGCGCTGGCGTCGTCGTCACCGCGCCCGACCGCGCTGGTGCAGCAGGTGGCGATCGGCTTCATCATCGCCATGCCGCTGGCCTTCATCACCGAATTCTTCATGGTGTCCAAGGCCGACAGCTACTGGCCGATGGTGCTGGCCGCGCTGCCGCTGTTTTCACTGGCGGCCTGGCTGACCAGCAGTTCGCGCTGGTCCGGCGTGGGCATCGGCATGGGCATGTTCTCCGCCACACTGGTGGTGCCGGCCAATCTAATGCACTACGACGTCGAATCCTTCATCAGCAACGAACTGGCGCTGACCATGGGCGTGGTGGTGGCCTTCCTGATGTTCAAGGTGGTGCTGCCGGAGCACACGATGGGCCATCGCGGCCACGTGGCGGCGGCGTTGTGGCGCGAGGCGCAGAACGCCTGCCGCGCGCGCCTGCACCGCCTCAAGCGCCGCTTCGACAACCGCGTGCGCGACTTGCTGAGCCAATTGAACGCCACCGCCGGCCCGGTGCCGGATGCCGCCACCCGCGCCGTAGTGCGCCAAGGTTTGACCTTGCTGGAGCTTGGCCACGCCGCCATCGAACTGCGCCAGCTGATCGCCGCCTCGCATGCCGGCAATGCGCGCGACAGTCTGGAAACGGTGCTGCGCCAGCTGGCCGCCTATCTCGACGCGCCATCGGCCGCCACCGGCCAGGCCACGCTGGACGCCGTGCTGCAAGCCGGGACGGCGGTGCGCGCCGCGCTGCCGGACGCCCATCCCGAGCGCCGCGCGCGGCTGCATATGGCCCTCACCGACCTGCATTCCATTTACACTTCCTTGCTGGACCAGCTTTCAGGAGAACCGCATGTTCCAACATCTGCCGCGTGAAGTCGATTTTTTCGGCGTGCTGCTGCCCGGCGTGCTGCCGGTATTCCTCCTCAGCGCCGTGCTGCAACTGGTGCTGGACGCGGTGCTGAGCCACGTCGGCGCCTACCGCAACAGCTGGCACCCGGCGCTGGTGCGGCTCTGCATGTTCGTCTGCATCTTCAGCACCTTGCTGGTCACGCTGTACAAATAACACCTTCATTTTTCCGTGAGAGCCTTCTGTGAGCGCATCTAAAATCTTCCGTTTTTGTCTGACCATGCTGTTGCTGGGCGCCGCGCTGTTTGCCGGCCGCACCGCCTGGGACCATTACATGGAATCGGCCTGGACCCGCGACGGCCGCGTCAAGGCCGACGTCATCACCATCAGCGCCGATGTCTCCGGCATCGTCACCGAAGTGCTGGTGCACGACAACCAGCTGGTGCAAAAAGGCGATGTGCTGTTCGTGATCGACAAGGCACGCTATGAAAACGCGCTGCTGCAATCGAAGGCGCTGCTGGCGTCGCAGCAAGTGGAAAAAGGCCGCCGCACCAGCGAAGCCAAACGCCGCGCGGACCTGGACAGCTCGATCGTCTCGGCCGAAAGCAAGGAGACCGCGCAGGCGGCCGTTGGCACCGCGTCGGCGCAATACCAGGCCGCCGTCTCCGCGCGCGACCTGGCGCAGCTGAATGTGGAACGCACGGAGGTGCGGGCGCCGGTGACCGGCTACGTCACCAACCTGAATGTGTACGCGGGCGATTTCGCCGCCATCGGCGCCGCCAAGCTGGCGCTGATCAACGCGTCGTCGTTCTACGTGGTAGGCTACTTCGAAGAGACCAAACTGCCGCTGCTGAAGGTGAACGACAAAGTGGAAATCCATATGATGAGTGGCCAGGCCGTGCTGCAAGGCCATATCGAAAGCATCGCGCGCGGCATTACCGACCGCGATGCGAACCTGGGCCGCGAACTGCTGGCCGACGTGAACCCGACCTTCAACTGGGTGCGGCTGGCGCAGCGCGTGCCGGTGCGCATCCACATCGATGCCAAACCGAAAGACCTCGACCTGGTGGCAGGCACCACCTGCACGGTAGTCATCCATGGATAGCCAGGTAATACGTCTGTTCCTCGACGCCGCGCAGCTGGGCAGCTTTTCCGCTGCGGGCCGCAAGCAAGGCATGTCGCCGGCGGCGGCCAGCGCCAGCATCCAGCGGCTGGAAGCATCGTTGCAGGTCAAGCTGTTCGAGCGCACCACGCGCCAGCTGCGGCTGACCGAGGAAGGCAGGCTGTATCGCCACTTCAGCGAACAGGCGATGGCGCTGATGGCGGAGGCGGAATCCAGCCTGCACGCCGGCACCGACAGTGTGCGCGGCATGGTGAAGATTTCGGCGCCATCGGACTTGGGCCGCAATGTGCTGATGCCGATGCTGGACGCGTTCCGCGCGCAGTATCCCGAAGTGCAGTACGCGCTGACGCTGAGCGACAATACCTCGAACATGGTGCAGGACGATATCGACCTGGCGCTGCGCTATGGCCAGCTGGCCGACAGTGAAATGGTGGCGCGCGTGCTGGCGCCGAGCCGGCGCGTGGTATGCGCGGCGCCGGCGCTGATCGCGCAGACCGGCGGCCCGGTCCTGCCGGAAGACCTGGCCGACCTGCCGACGCTGGTGCTGGTAACAGCGCTCGGCCCGATGCAGGACTGGCGCTATTGCAGCAACGACGACGCCGACGAGCGCCTGTCGGTACGCGTGCGCCGCACGCAGCAGAGTAATGACGGTGAAATCATCCGCAAGTGGGCAATTGCGGGCCAGGGCTATGCCTACAAATCGATCCTGGATATTTCGGATGACCTGCGCTGCGGACGGCTGGCGACGGTGCTGGACGAATACTTCACCGACAGCGCGCCGCTGAATATTCTCTACCACCGCAACCGCTATCAACCTCCGCGCATCGCCCTGCTCATTGCGTTTTTGATGCAGCGCTTTGCGGACCTGGCCTAGCGCGCGCCGCCGGCGTCGATGATGGCGCCGCTGACGTAGGAAGACTGCTCGCTGAGCAGCCACAGGATGGTTTCGGCGATTTCTTCCGGCTGGCCGCCGCGTCCGAGCGGCACGCTGGAGGCCAGCTTGTCGACGCGGTCCGCATCGCCGCCGCTGGCGTGGATCTCGGTGTAGATAATCCCCGGCCGCACGCAGTTGACGCGGATGCCTTCCGGGCCGACTTCTTTGGACAAGCCGAGCGTCAGCACATCCACCGCGCCTTTGGACGCCGCGTAGTCGACGTACACATTGCCGCCGCCATGGCGCGACGCGCCCGACGACACGTTGACGATGCCGCCGCCCTGACCGCCGCGCGCGGTGGACATGCGCCGCACCGCCTCGCGGCTGCACAGGAAGTAGCTCAGAACATTGGTATTCAACACGCGCTGCAGGCGTTCGGCCGACATATCGGCCAGCTTGCCCTGCTGTTCCAGTACGCCGACGTTGTTGACCAGCGCCGTCAACGTTCCCAGTTCAGCGTCGATGGCGGCGAACAGGCGCAGCACATCGGCCTCAATGCCGACGTCCGCCTGCACCGCGATGGCCTCGCCGCCCTCCGCCACGATCTGCGCGCGCAGGCGCTCGGCGGCGGCGGCGTTGCTGACGTAGTTGATGCACACCGCATAGCCGCGCCGGCTGGCCAGCAGCGCGGTCGCGGCGCCGATGCCACGGCTGCTGCCGGTCACCAGGAGCACTTGCTTCATTTACTTCTCAGGGCTGAGGTGGGACATCGCATACGTCAGATGTTCCCACCAGTGATCGCGCGACTGCACGCTGCGCAGGCACTTTTTATCCAGCTCAGTTTTGAAGACCGGGTCGCGGCACTGCTTGGTGATCAGCGCATTGCGCTGGTTCTCGGCGTTCACCAGGGCCACGCTCATCCACAGGATCAGCCCCAGGAACACAATCACCAGGCTCCACGCCACGTGGTTGACGTAGGACCATTCAAACAAGGTCTCCAACGCAGGCGAAGATTCCTTGTAAATCTTCATGACCTGCTGCTCGGCCTCTTCACGATCGTTGCGTGGAAATTTCATTGCCCTACCCGTCCTTCCTTGATTACTTTTTGCCGGCGCGTTCCTGCAGCGACTTCGCCACCAGGCTATCCATCACCGCAAACATCGCCGTATGTGCCGCGGCCGCCGAAGTCAGGCCATGGCCTGCTACCGCTGGCGAGGTGGTGTAACGGCCGTCGATGACCACTGCCGGCACGCTATCGAGTTTATACTGGTTTGCCACTTGCTGGCCGCGTTTCAATTTGGTCTGCACGCCGAAGGAGTTGAAGGTCTCCAGATACTTGGCCTTGTCCACACCGTTCTTGACCAGGAAGTCCAGCAAAGCCTGATCGGTGTTGAGGCGGTTGTGATCGACGTGGATGGCGCGCAGGATTTTTTCATGCAGGCCGTTGCCCAGCAGGTTCATCGACTCCAGCGTGTAGAACGCCTTGGCCTGCGGATCATCACCCATGTGCATGCGGCGGAACACGATCTTGTCGCTGTTCTTCTTGACCCATGCGGCCAGATCCGGATCCAGCGCGTTGCAGTGCGGGCAGTGGTACATGAAGAACTCCAGCACTTCAACTTTCTTGCCGGTGTCCGGCGCCGGGCCGTTGACCGAGTTGTAATCCAGGCCATCCTTGAAGTCGGCGGCGGATGCGCCGGCGGCAGCGGCCATAAAGGCAACGGTGGCAATCAGTGGACGCAGCAAATTGAGCAGACGCATAACTATCCTTCAAGTGTGAAATAAGTGGCAAACGCGGGGAGATTACCACTTTTCCAAGGCTTCGGCCGGGGTATTAAGCCAGCCTTAAGCCCTGCTTAGAACTCGTAGCGGGCCGACAGTTTCAACTGGCGGCCATCGGCTGGATAAATGCTGCCCTTGCAGTCGAACGCCTGCGAGAAGTAGTGCTTGTCCGCCAGGTTCTGGCCCGACACCGCCCACTCCCACTGGCCGAACTTGCGCGCATAGCGGGCGTCCAGCGTGGTGAACGACGGCATCTCGCCCGAGCAGCTGTTGTCGAAGTCCGAACCATAGCGCTGTTTATCGACCCACTGCGCGCCGACATCGGCGGTCTGGCCGCTGCCCGGGGTCCAGCTCAGGCGCGCGGTCAGCACGTTCTTCGGCACCAGCACCATTTCGCGGCCGTTGTTGACGCCTGCGCGGAACTTGGCCTGCACGTGCTGGTAGTGGCCATTGATGGTCCAGGCGGCGGCGATGCGCTGCTCGGCATTCAGCTCGAAGCCCTGGCGACGGGTCGGGTCCAGGTTGGTGTTGGCGCCAAAGCCGTTCAACGTTGGATCGTAGAAGATCTCGTTGGTCAGGTTGTTGCGGAACACGCGCGCGGTGACTTTCTGCGTGGCGTTGGCGTAGCTGGCGCCGACTTCCGCATCATGCGACTGTTGCGCCGCCAGCGCCTTGTTGAACACCGGCGTCACGGCGTTTTCATCCGCGTTGGCCACGCGGTAGCTCTGACCCAGCTTGCCGAACACGGTCACGCTGGTCACCGGCATGTAGCTGGCTTGCAGTTCCCATGCGTTCAGGCCCTGCACCACATCGTAGCCGGTACTGGCGTAGTTGAGCGGTGAGGAAAAGTCCTTGTCAAAGATCTCGCGGCGCACGCCGGCCGAGACGCGGCCTTCATGGACCGGATCGAAGCGCAGTTCATCGCGCACGTAAATGGCTTTGGATTTCTGGTTGGCCTCGGCCACCGCGGAGCCGGACGTGCTGCGTTCCCATTTGATGAAGTCGACGCCGGCCACCAGCTCATTGACCATGCCGTTGATCGCCCCCAGCTTGCGCACGCGCGGGGAGAACTGCAACTGCTTGCTCTCCGCAGTGGTGGCGTAGGGGTAGCCATCGGCGATGTAGACCGAATCCACGGTCTTCTTGCGGTACGACAGGTCGGCCGCGACATCGTGGCCGAACAGGCGGTATTGGCCGGACACGGTCAGGCGGTCGCTGTCGAGCGAGCCGTTGTCGTCCGGGGTGTTGGTCTGGCGCGGGTTGGCGATGTACTGCGTTTCTTTCAGCGAACCGGCAAAGCGCATGTCCTGGCGCGCGCCTTCGTAGCGGAAACCGATGCGGTCGAATTCATTGGCGTACCACTGCGCGCCGCCGCTGAAGTTGGTCTGCTTGAATTCATTGTTGTCGCGGTAGTTGTCAGTGCGCTGGTGGTCCAGCGTGGCGTCGGCGGCGAAGCCGTTCCAGGCCTGGGCGGCGGAAATGCGCGCCTCGCCCGCGTGGAACTGGCCGCCCTGCAGGAACACGCTGCCACGGCTGCTATATTGGCCCGGACGCTTGGTGACGATGTTGATCACGCCGGCGGTGGCGCCGTCGCCGTACAACACGCTGGCGCCGCCGCGCAGGATTTCGATGCGCTCCACGGTGTCGATCGGGATGGTCGACAGGATGGCGTTGCTCAGTTCATTTTCCGACAGGCGCACGCCGTCCACCACGATCACCATATTCTGGCTGCTGTTGGTGCCGAAGCCGCGCAGATCGAGGCCGTAATCCGGGCTGCCGTCCAGGCTCTGGCGGCCATACACGCCGCCGATCTTGCGGATCGCCGCGTTGACGTCGCTGGAGCCGGCGCGGCGGATCTCGTCGGCGCTGATGATGGTGGCGCCGATCGGCGCCAGCGACGGCTCGGCGTCGAAACGGGCGCCGGTGACGACCACGGTATCGACATTTTCCGCCATCGCGCTAAAGCACAGGGAAACGGCGGCGGCAAGCAGGCAAGGACGGAGCATGATATGGGTCTTCAATATGGGGGAGCCGGCATTATACGCCTGACAAGGCGCGCCATCGATCATTCAGGATTTCGATACGATCCATCTATATTTACCCCATTGATACGGGAGGCTGGCGTACTTATAGTGAAGGATGAAAGGAACTCCTATGACACTCCCTACTTATTTCCTGTCCCACGGCGGCGGCCCATGGCCATTCATGATGGACCAGGTTGGCCATCTGTACGCCAAACTGGATGCTTCGCTGCGCGACATTCCACGCCAGATCGGCGTCACGCCGAAAGCGCTGCTGGTGATTACTGCGCACTGGGAGGGCCGCGATTTCATGCTGTCGTCCTCGCCGAAGCCGCCGATGATTTACGACTACGGCGGTTTTCCGCCGCATACCTATGAGGTGCAGTATGCCGCGCCAGGGTCGCCGGAGCTGGCGGCGCAGGTGAAGGACTTGCTGGAAGCCGGCGGCCACACGGCGGTGCTGGATGCACAGCGTGGTTTCGACCATGGCACTTTCAGCGCGCTGTATCCGATTTATCCGCAGGCCGATGTGCCGGTGGTGCAGCTGTCGCTGCGCTATGGCCTCGATCCGAAGGAGCATCTGGAGATCGGCCGTTTGCTGGCGCCATTGCGCGACCAGGGTGTGCTGATTATCGGCAGCGGGCTGAGTTTCCACAATCTGCGCGCGTTCAATGCGGCCGGGGCGTCGGCCTCGCATGCGTTTGATGCGTGGCTGCAGCAGACCATGGCCTTGCCGCCACAGGAGCGCGCGGCGCAGTTGATGCAGTGGGAACAAGCGCCGGCTGCGCGCATGGCGCATCCGCGTGAAGAGCATCTGCTGCCGCTGATGGTGGTGCTGGGTGCGGCGGAGCAGGAAGCCGCCGCCATGCCGTATCACGAAGATGCGTTTATGGGCGGACTGGCCGTCAGCAGTTTCCGCTTCGGCCAGGCTGCCGCGTAATCAGGTACCGCGCTTGCCGTTGGCGGCGGCTTTGGCTTTTTCGGCGGCGATGGCGGCTTTTTCAGCTGCCTTCGCTGCCATTTCAGCTTCGTGCAGCTCCAGCCGCACGCGGCGCGTCTCCGGCGTCTCCAGCGAGATCCGGCCCAGGATGCCGCTGCGGTAGTCGCCCAGGAAGGTGTGCGCCGCCTTTTCGTAATCCAGGTCGCCGCCCTTCTGACGGAAGCCGCGCTTCATGCCGACACCTTCCACCACGCCGATCGCATCAAACGTTTCGATGTCTTTAAAGCCATAGCGCGCCACCAGCAGTTCCGGGTAGTGCACCAGCAGCTCGCCGGCCAGGAACTCCGCCACTTCTTCTTCAATCAGCGCGTTCGAGCCGATCGCGTG
The DNA here is from genome assembly GCF_009857605.1 of Duganella levis. Taxonomy (GTDB): domain Bacteria; phylum Pseudomonadota; class Gammaproteobacteria; order Burkholderiales; family Burkholderiaceae_D; genus Rugamonas; species Rugamonas levis. The sequence goes on from NZ_WWCT01000020.1 coordinate 153,177, forward strand.
GCTGGCCGCCAGCATCAAACCATCGCTCGGCAGCGCGATCTTCGGCCACAGCATGCCGGGCGTATCGACCAGCACCGTGTTCTTGTCCAGGTACAGCTTCTGCTGCTGCTTGGTCACGGCCGGCTCGTCGCCCACCTTGGCAACGCGTTTTTTCAGCAGCGCGTTCATCAGCGTCGACTTGCCGACGTTGGGTATCCCCATGATCATGATGCGCAGCGGCTTGGTCGGCACGCCGCGATGCGGCGCCAGCTGCTTGGCCAGGTCCGGAATGCGGGCCACGTCGGCCGGCTTCTTGGTGGTCATCGCATACGCGGTCACGCCTTCCTGGGCGTTGTAGTACGCCACCCAGGCCGCCGTGGCGGCCGGATCGGCCAGGTCGATCTTGTTGAGGATCTTCAGGCATGGACGCTGGCGGAACTTGCGCAGCTCCTCCACCATGGGGTTGGTGCTGGCTTCCGGCAGGCGCGCGTCGACCACTTCGATCACCAGATCGGTGTTTTCCATCTGTTCCGCCGCCTTCTTCTTGGCGGCGTTCATATGCCCTGGGTACCATTGTATCGACATGCTCTGACCTTCAAAAACGTTCTGACAACCCGCTATTTTACCTGCTAACCAGCCCGGTATTCGTTTATCATGGGGCGCCTTACTTTCAAAATTATACAAACAACAACTCCGGAGTGCTGAAGATGAGCATAGCTGCACCGTCCAACCCGAAGGAAATCACCCTTCGCGGCATTATTCTGGGCATTCTGATTACGCTGGTATTTACCGCAGCCCAGGTCTACCTGGGCCTGAAGGTCGGCCTGACCTTCGCCACCTCGATCCCGGCCGCCGTGATCTCGATGGCCCTGCTGAGCGCATTCAAGGATGCCACCATCCAGGAAAACAACATCGTGCAGACGATCGCCTCGGCCGCCGGCACGCTGGCGTCGGTGATTTTCGTGCTGCCCGGCCTGTTGATGATCGGCTGGTGGGCCCACGTTCCGTTCTGGCCGACCTTTGGCGCCTGCGCCATCGGCGGCGTGCTGGGCGTGATGTACACGGTGCCGCTGCGCCGCGCGCTGGTATCGCAATCGAACCTGCCGTATCCGGAAGGCGTGGCCGCTGCTGAGGTGCTGAAAGTCGGCATGGCTTCGCGTGCCGGCGCTGCTGAAGGCAAGGCCGGCCTGCGCGCCGTGATCTGGGGCGCGCTGACGTCGGCGCTGTTCGCCGCCGGCGCCGCCGCCAAGCTGCTGGCCGCCGAAGTGTCGATCTACTTCCGTACCGGCACCGGAGCCACCGGCATCGGCGCATCGAGCTCGCTGGCGCTGATCGGCGCCGGCCACCTGATGGGCATCACCGTCGGTGTCGCCATGGGTGTCGGCACCATCATCGCCTGGGGCGTGCTGGTGCCGCTGATGACGTCTCTGACGCCGGCTGCTGCCGGTGTCGACGCCGCCGGCCACGCGCTGGGCGTGTGGTCCAAGGAAGTGCGCATGATCGGCGCCGGCGTGATCGGCATCGCCGCCATCATCACGCTGGCCGGCCTGGCCAAGCCTATCCTGGGCGGCCTGAAGTCGGCCATGGACACCGCGCGCAAAGCCAAGCTGGAAGGCGCGGTACTGGATCGCACCGAAATGGATATGCCGATCTTCGTCGTCGGTCTGGTGACGCTGATCGCGCTGGTGCCGGCTGGCTGGCTGCTGGCCAGCTTCCTGCAAGGTGGCCCGCTGATGTCGCTGGCCGTGCCGCTGGTGGCGGTGGGCGTGGGCTACATCCTGATCGCCGGTATCTTTGCCGCTGCCGTCTGCGGCTACATGGCGGGCCTGATCGGTTCGTCGAATTCGCCGGTATCCGGCATCGCCATCCTGACCATTCTCGGCGCCGCGCTGAGCGTGGGCTTCGTCGGCCGCAGCGTGATGGGTCCGGAAGTGGCGCAGGCGCTGATCGCCTTCGCGCTGTTCGTCACCACCGTGGTGCTGGCCGTGGCCGTGATCGGCAACGACAACCTGCAGGATCTGAAGACCGGTCAATTGGTCAACGCGACCCCATGGAAGCAACAGGTCGGCCTGCTGATCGGCGTTGCCGCCGGTTCGTGCGTGGTGCCGCCGGTGCTGGAGCTGCTGAACCACGCCAACGGTTTCGTCGGCGCGCCGAATCTGGATGCGATCTCCAACGAACCGCTCGCCGCGCCGCAGGCGCTGCTGATTTCGACGCTGGCCAAAGGCGTCATCGGCGGCAACCTGCAATGGAATCTGCTGGGCTATGGCGTGCTGATCGGCCTGGTGCTGGTACTGATTAACTTCGTGCTGAAAAAATCCAGCAACGACAAATACAGCCTGCCGCCGCTGGGCGTGGGCCTGGCCATTTACCTGCCGAGCGCAGTCATCACCCCGGTGGTGATCGGCGCCGTCGCCGGCTGGGTGTTCGACCGCGCGGTCGAGAAGCGTGCCGGCGGCGAGTCGGCCAAGCGCATCGGCGTGCTGGTGATGTCCGGCTTCATCGTCGGCGAGAGCTTGTTCAACGTCGCGCTGGCCGGCCTCATCGTGCTGTCCGGCAAAGGTGAGCCGCTGGCCGTCGCCAACAGCATGAGCGAAGGCACCACCATGACCATCGCGCTGGTAGTCGGCACCGCCATCGTCTGGAGCCTGTACCGCTGGTCGGCCAAGAACGGCCAGGCAGTGCATCAGCAATAATGCGTTCGGTCGCCGACATCATGCGATGGAGGCGGCCGGTGCCGGCGCTGGCTTAAATCTCGGCCAGCGCCTTCAAATGGGCGACCACGCTGCGGCCTAGCGCCGACAGGTTGTAGCCACCTTCCAGGCAACTGACGATGCGGCCCTTGGCGTATAGCCTGGCCACGTCCATCATCTGCTCCGTGATCCACGCGTAATCCGCCTCCACCAGCCCCATGCCGCCGATGTCATCCTCGCGGTGGGCGTCGAAGCCGGCCGAGATGAAGATCATCTCCGGCTGGAAGGCGTGCAGCGCCGGCAGCCATTTTTCCGTCACGATCTGGCGCACCACGTCGCCCTTGGTGTGGGCCGGCACCGGCACGTTGACCTGGTGGTCGGTGATCGGCTGCGGATCGCAATATGGATACAGCGGATGCTGGAAGAAGCTGACCATCAGCGCGCGCGGCTCGTTCTTGAACGCTTCTTCGGTGCCGTTGCCGTGGTGGACGTCGAAGTCGACGATGGCCACCCGCTGCAAGCCACGCACGTCCAGCGCGTGCTTGGCGGCGATGGCGACGTTGTTGAACAGGCAGAAGCCCATCGGCTCAACCGGCCGCGCGTGGTGGCCGGGCGGACGCACCGAGCAAAACGCGTTGTCGATTTCACCGTCGATGACAGCATTGGTGGCCGCCACCGCCGCCCCGGCCGCGCGCTGGGCGGCGCGCCAGCTCCAGGCGTTGAGCGAGGTGTCACCGTCGATCGGGTAGGTGTCGCCTTCGGCCGGCACGTTGTCGCGCACGATGGCGATGGCGTTGGCAGTGTGGTTGCGCGCCAGGTCGTCCGGATCGACCAGCGGTGCTTCGCGGTGATCCAGCAGGTCGCTGATGTGCGAGCCAATCAACTGGTCGGCGATGGCTTGCAGGCGCGCCGGGGATTCGGGATGCCAGTCGCCCATGTCGTGGCGCTGGCAGTCGGGATGCGTGTAAATGGCTGTGCTCATGTGACTTTGGTGTCTCGTTTTTTTGCTGCGACAAGCGGTTTCTCGCATAGAATCGCTTCTAGGCGCTAATCTACCATACATATCATGACCACAAAATTGCATGCGGTAGCCCGCCAGGTGGGCAGCATCATCGTCGGCAAGGATTTGCAGATCCGCCAGGCCCTGGCCTGCCTGCTGGCCGGCGGCCATTTGCTGGTGGAGGACGTGCCGGGCGTGGGCAAGACCACGCTGGCGCACGCGCTGGCCATTTCGCTCGGTCTGCGCTTCAACCGCATCCAGTTCACCAGCGATTTGCTGCCGGCCGATGTCAATGGCATTTCGATTTTCGAGCGTGAGCGCAACGGCTTTGTGTTTCATCCGGGGCCGGTCTTCACGCAGGTGTTGCTGGCCGACGAAATCAACCGCGCCACGCCCAAGACCCAATCGGGCTTGCTGGAAGCGATGGAGGAGCGCCAGGTCAGCGCCGACGGTGTCACGCGCGCACTGCCGGAGCCGTTCTTCGTCATCGCCACCCAGAATCCAGCCCACCAGGTGGGCACCTTCCCGCTGCCGGAATCGCAGCTCGACCGCTTTTTAATGTGCCTGTCGCTGGGTTATCCGGATGCCGCCGCCGAGCGCGCGCTGCTGATGGGCGAGGACCGGCGCGCGCTGCTGAAAACCCTGCCGGCGGCGATGACGGCGGATGAGCTGATGCAGGCGCAGCTAGCGCTGCGCCAGATTCACGCGTCGGCGGCGCTGATCGATTATGTGCAGGCGCTGGCGGCGGCCTCGCGCCAGAACGGCATGTTTGCAGAGGGACTGAGTCCGCGCGCGGCGATCGCGCTGTTACAGGCGGCACGCGCGTGGGCGGCGCTGGAAGGCCGCGATCATGTGCTGCCGGAGGATGTGCAGGCGGTGCTGGTGCCGGTCTGCGCGCACCGTCTGCGACCGTTGAAATCGGCGCACGGCGTGGCCTTGGCCAGCCGCGACCTGGTGCTGCAACTGCAAGCGTCGGTGCCGGTGTAAATGGCCGGCGTGCTGCACGCGCTGTATCGAAAAGGCCGCGACCAGTGGCTGTTCCAGTTGCGCGACAGTGAACCGGGCACGGTGACGCTCACCATGCGCCGCGTGTTCATCGTGCCGACCCGCGCCGGGATGATGTTTGCCTTGCTGCTGCTGGTGATGCTGGTCGGCGCGCTGAATTACAACCTGGGTCTGGGCTTTGCGCTGACCTTCTTCGCCGGCGCCTGCGCGGTGGCCGATATGGTGCTCACCGCGCGCAACCTGGCGATGCTACAACTGCTGCCGGGCCGCGTGCCGCCGGTGTTTGCCGGCGAGGAGGCGCAATTCGAACTATATCTGCGCAACCGCAGCCGGCGCGACCGTTATGCGGTGTGGCTAGGCTTTCAGGCTGACGGCGAACCGCGCCAGGCGGTCGATGTGGTGGCGGGTGGCGACAGTGCGGTGAGTTTGTCCACATCGGCGCAGGAACGTGGCTGGTTGGTCGCGCCACGCGTGCGGCTGGTGACGCGCTTTCCGCTTGGGCTGTTCAAGGCGTGGAGCTACTGGCAACCGGACGCGCGGGTGCTGGTGTATCCGGTGCCGGAGTGGCCGGCGGTGGCGCTGCCGTCGTCGGGTGCGGCCAGCGAGGACGGGCATGGCACGGTGGGACTGGATAATTTTGCCGGCATCCGGCCGTATCAGGCCGGCGATCCGATGCGGCACCTGGCCTGGCGGCAGATTGCGCGCCACGATCCGGCGCTGGGCGGGCAGCTGGTGACCAAGCATTTCGAGGGCGGCGCGGTGGCCGAGCTGGCGCTGGATTTTGCCGCGCTGCCGTTGCAGATGGATCTGGAGCAGAAGCTGTCGCGCATGACCAGCTGGGTGCTGGAGGCCGAACAGCGCGCGCTGCCCTACCGCTTCCGCCTCGCCCAGCATGACTACGGCCCGGCGCTCGGCGAAGCCCACCGCGCCGCCTGCCTGCACGCGCTGGCGCTGTTCGGCCAGGACCAACGATGAGCAGCGCGCGCCCGCCCGGCAGCCCATCCGCCGCTGGC
>NZ_WWCT01000021.1 GCF_009857605.1 Duganella levis
CCCGGTGCGGTGACGCCGCGCCGCCAGGCCGGCGCCACGCCGTCGACCAGCGCGCCGATATCGAGCGCCGCCCGGGTGGCCCGCCGGGCAATGCGCCAGGCGGCATCATGCGATGCCCGGCGATCATGCTGCGCCTGCAGCGGGTGCTGACCGCCCTGGCTGCTGCTCCAGTCGAGCAACAGCTGGGTGTACTGGTAATTGGCTTCGATCGTGCGCTGCGATATTTCGGCAATGCGCCGCAACAGCGCGTTGCTGTCGCTGAGCAGTTCGGTGCCACGCACCGACAGCTCGATCGCGCGGGCCAGCCGCCGCTGGCTGGGACAGGCGGGCGCGGACCCGGCATGAACGAGCGGCTGGCTCATGACGACACCCCCACAGACAGGCGCGGCAGTACTTCGGTGCCCAATTCATCGATCACATCCAGCACCGGCCGGCCATTGCGCACCAGATGCAGGAGCACGTGGCCGACGCCGGCCTCGGCCAGCCGCTCCAGCGCGCCGGACAACGCAATGCGGCCGCCACGGAATCCCTGGCGCGATGCTTGCGCCGGTGCGCTGGCGCGCTCGTCGAGTTCCAGCAACAAGGGCCGCACCATGGGCTGGCGCGCGGCATGGCCGTCGATATGCAGCACCGGCACGTGCTCGCCGCCGCGGTCCCCCAGCGCCGCCTCCAGCCGCAGGCGCGCCGCTTCGGTGTGGTCGGCGCCGCTGACGCCCAGCACGCAACGGCCACAGCTCATGCGCTGTAACGAGCAGGCGCCGGCCAGCCATTGCGTCATGCCGTGGCGCGGCAGGTCCAGTTGCGCAGCCAGCGCCACACCGGGCGCGGCGGCGCCGATGGCGGCCAGCCACACAAAGGGATCGTCGAGTATCGGGTGGCTGCCCTCGGTGGCCGATTGCGGCGGCGCCTGGCTAGCCCACAGGGCGGCAAAGCCGTAGCGGTCGGCGCGCGTGGCAACCGCCAGTTCGAGCACCACATCGGCGCGCTGTCCGGGCTTGCGCGCCGCCGGCGTCATCAGCCCCAGCGTCATGCCGTCGCTCTGGAACAGCTTGTTATAAGCAAGGTTGGACATCGCACATCCTGGTCGGTTAGGGATGTGGCCAGTCTAGGCGAAGGCCGGAATGCGGAGAATCCCAACGCTGCCGAAATCACCTTTGCGCAGGTCGCAAAGCTTGCCCTCCCGCAAGGGAGGGAGAGGGATTATTTACGGATATTCTTCAGCACCGACGGGGCGCTGGCCATGAAGGCATGCAGTTTCTGGTCGATCAGGCGTTCGATATCCTGCGGCACCGCCAGTCCGTACACCGATTTGCGCATGCCGACATAGAAAATCGCCGCGTGCAGTCCCCACACAAACTCGATTTCATCCTCGTACTGCTGGGCGGTAGGCTCGGCGACTTTGAACTCGCGGCGCAGCTCGGCCAGCACCACGTTGAAGATGCGCTCGCGCAGCCGGGTCAGGTAACGGTGGTTGATGCCCTCGCGCGACAGGCCGGCGTGGATGAAGATGCGAATCCAGTCGCGCTGCAGGATGACCTTGCTGTACTGCTGGTAGAAGTGGTGCAGGCGGTCGGCCAGCGGGCGCTTGCGGTCGGCCAGGATTTCTTCCCACTCCGGATTCCAGCGCGACAGGTAGACTTCCTCGAACACGCGATCGGCCAGCGCCTGCTTGTTGGGGAAATAGCGGTACAACAACGGTTGCGAAACGCCGATCTCCTTGGCCAGATCGCGGGTGCTGGCGCCGAAACCATATTCCGCGAAATAGCGGATGGCTTTCTGGACGATCAGTTGCTCGCGCTCTTCCGGCGCCAGACGCGGCGTCGGCGCCGTGGGCGCCGTGGTGGGAGTGCGGGCAGCAGCTTTTTTGGTGGCGGGCGTTGCCATGTCTGGCTCTCAGTAAAGAATCGCCAAGTATAGCCAGCCGTCGATCATTTGACAAATAAGGCGGCAATGACGCCGCCCCTGCCGCCCCTGGCTCAGACCAGCGCCAGTTGCGGGACCGCCTTGCGCCCGGACTGGCGCTGCATGGCACTGCGCGACAGCGGCGCGCCGGCCGCATTGGCCGCCGTGGCCACCGGCGGCGCCGTCAGCTGGAAGCTGCCGACCATCTCCGACAGCGCGCCGGCCTGGTCGCGCAGGCTGGCGGCTGCGGCTGCGGCCTCCTCCACCAGCGCCGCGTTCTGCTGCGTGACGCTATCCATTTCGGTGATCGCCGTGTTGACGTGGCCGATGCCGGTACGCTGTTCGGCCGAGGCCGCGCTGATCGCCGCCATCACGCCGGTGACACGGTCGACGCTGGTGACCACCTCGCCCATGGTGGCGCCGGCCCGCTCCACCATCAACGTGCCGGTGCCGATATTGCGCACGGCGTCATCAATCAGGACTTTGATCTCCTTGGCCGCCGCGGCGCTGCGCTGCGCCAGGCTGCGCACCTCGGTCGCCACCACCGCGAAGCCGCGGCCCTGCTCGCCGGCGCGCGCCGCTTCGACGGCGGCGTTGAGCGCCAGGATATTGGTCTGGAAGGCGATACCGTCGATGGTGCCGATGATCGCCTCGATGCGCGTGGCGCTGGCGTTGATGGCGGCCATGGTGCTGACCACCTCGGTGACCGCCTGGCCGCCGCGCTGCGCCACCCCGGCCGCCGCCTCGGCCAGCGCGTTGGCCTCGGCCGAATGCTCGGCGTTCTGCGCCACCGCCTGGGTCAGCTGCTCCATCGAGGCGGCGGTTTCTTCCAGCGAACCGGCCTGCATCTCGGTGCGGCTCGACAGATCCAGGTTGCCGGTGGCGATCTGCGACGAGGCCGCCGCGATGGTTTCGGCGCTGCCGCGGATGTCGCCGATCATGCCGGCCAGGTTGTGCTGCATCCGGCTCATCGCCGACAACAGGCTGGTCTGGTCGCCGGCGTCGGTGACGACCGCCACGCTCAAGTCTTTTGCGGCGATCCGCAAGGCCATCTCGGCCGCGTATTCGGGACTGCCGCCGATGGTGCGATGCAGGCTGCGGTTGACCGCGATCACAATCGCCGACAGCAGCAGGCAGACGGCAGCGACCATCAGCGCGACTTTCTGCAACGAGGCGTAGAACGCCTGGTTGATATCATCCACATATAAACCGGTCACCAGGGCCCAGCCCCACGGCTTGAAGCTGACGATACGGCTGAGTTTTTCGGACGGCGCGGCGCTCCCCGGGCGCAGCCAGAAATACGACAGATAGCCCTCGCCGGCCGCCCCTGCGGCGGTGCGGGAAATTTCGCGGAACACGTGGAAGCCGTTGGGGTCGGTGAAATCGCTGAGATCCTTGCCATCGTTGTCGGGACGCGCCGGATTCTGGATCGGCCGCGCGTCCATGCTGATGATCACCAGGTAACCATCCTCGCCGTAGCGGATGCTCTTCAGGACGGCCTTGGCGCGGGTTTGCGCCTCGGCCTCGCTCAGCTTGCCGGCTGCGGCGTCGGCCGCCAGGCCCTGCACGATGGTCAGGGCCGCCTTGGCGACGTCGGCCAGATCGGCCTTGCGCTCAGCGTAGCGCAAGTCACGCGCCTCCATGACGTGGAACACTGAAATCGCACACAGGCACACCAGGCTGGCCACCAGCGGCAACCAGAGCTTTTGCTTGAACGTGATCTTTTTCATACCATTCCCTTTTTAGACATCGGCGCGCCACCGGCGGTGGCATCTGCTCACATTAATTGATCATCCGATCAATATCAAGCTGCCGGCGGCGACAAAAAGTCTACATGGCGGGGACGCTGGCGCTAACCTCCTCAGCGCAGCTGCAGCCGGAAGCTGCTGACCATGCCGGTCAGCGCCGCCGCCTGGTCGCGCAGGCTGCCGGCGGCGGCCGCCGCCTGCTCGACCAGCGCCGCGTTCTGCTGGGTGGCGCTGTCGATGTCGGTGATGGCGATGTTGACGTGGCCGATGCCGGTGCGCTGCTCGTGCGAGGCGGCGGAGAGCGCGGCCACAATTGCGCTGACGCGGGTGACGCTGCCGACCACCTTCTCCATCGTCTCGCCGGCCTTGCCGGCCAGCACAGCGCCGGCGCCGATCCGCTGCACCGAGTCGTCGATCAGGCTCTTGATTTCCTTGGCGGCGCTGGCGCTGCGCTGGGCCAGATTGCGGACCTCGCTGGCCACGACCGCGAAGCCGCGGCCCTGCTCACCGGCGCGCGCCGCTTCCACCGCCGCGTTGAGCGCCAGGATATTGGTCTGGAAGGCGATGCCATCGATGACGCCGGTGATGTCTTCGATCTTGGCGGCGCTGGCATGGATCGCCGCCATGGTGCTGGTGACTTCCTTCACCACGCCGCCGCCATGTTGCGCCACGTCCGACGCGCTGACCGCCAGATCGCTGGCGACACGCGCATTTTCCGCATTCTGGGCCACCGCCTTGGTAAACTGCTCCATGGACGCCGCCGTTTCCTCCAGCGTGCTCGCTTGCAGCTCGGTGCGCGCGGACAGGTCCAGGTTGCCGGCGGCGATTTCTTCTGACGAAGAAGCGATCGCTTCGGCGCTGTCGCGGATGGCGCCGATCATCCCTGCCAGGCTGGCCTGCATGGTCTGCATGGCGAACAGCAGGCTGCCGCGATCGCCCGGCGCGGTCTTGACCACGACGCTGAGATCCTGGCCGGCGATGCGCTGGGCCACGGCGATCGCATATTCCGGACTGCCGCCGAGCGCGCGCTGCAGGCTGCGGTTAATGCCCAGCACGATCAGCGTCAGCATGGCGCCCGCCACCAGCAGCATCAGGCCGACGGTGGTCAGCGAGGCATAGAAATCCTTGTCGATGTCGTCGATATACATGCCCGCCACCAGCACCCAGCCCCAGCGCTTGTAGGCAACAATCCGGCTCAACTTGGTCGAGGCGGCGTGCTGGCCGGGCCGCAGCCACAGGTAGGTCAGAAAGCCCTCGCCGCTGGCGGAGTTGCCGATTTTTGCCAGTTCGCGGTAGACGTAAATGCCGTTGGCATCCCGGAAACCGCTCATGTCCTTGCCGTCGTAGTCGGGGAACACCGGATTCTGGATCGCATGCGCATCCATGCCGTTGATGGCGATGTAGCCGTCTTCGCCGAAGCGGATCGCCTTCATCGCGCGCAGCGCGCGCTGCCTGGCCTCGTCTTCGGTGATGCGGCCTTCCTGGGCGTCGGCGGCAAAGCGCTCGATCTGCTTCAGCGCCGCCTGGTCGAGGTTGGCCAGGGCCAGCTTGCGTTCTTCATAGCGCATGTGGCGCGCGTTCAACACCAGCATGGCGGCAATCGCCACCAGGCACAACAGGCTGGCGGCCAGGGGCAACCAGAGCTTCTGCTGAAAAGTAAGTCGGATATTCATGCTCATGACCTTGCGTACAAACCGCCAAGCTTAAATTATCACTTGATAATTTGCAAGATGTTTTTCCGCGCGGCATGCTTCCAGTATTGCCGGTGGGCCCGTGTCGCCCGGCCGTCTACGCGACGTCCACCGGCGAGCCCGGCGCGGGCCGTTCGCGCTCCCACGGCGGCACGTCACCCCAGGCGGCGATCAGCGCATCGATGAACAGCCTGACCTTGGGCGACAGATGCTGCCGGGTCGGGTACAACACGCGGATCGGGATGCGCGGCCGCTTGTGGCCGGGCAGCAGCGCCTGCAGCCGTCCCGCGCGCAGGTCGTGCTCGACCAGGTAGGCCGGCAGGTTGCCGACGCCGGCGCCATCGAGCGTGCTCAGACGCAGCGCCTCGGTGCTGTTCATGGCCAGCTGGCTGGCGGCGCTGAATTCGACTTCCAGCTCGTCGTCGTAAAACACCCACGGCTGCGGCTTGCCGCCACTGATGTAGAACAGGCACTGGTGCTGCTTGAGGTCGGCGATCGCGGCGGGCGCCGGGTGGCGCGCCAGGTAGGCCGGCGCCGCGCACAACACCATGCGCTGCTGCGCCACGGTGCGGCCGATCAGGTCGGAGTCCTGCAGCTGCGCGCCGACCCGCAGCGCGACATCGACGCCCTCTTCGATCAGATCGACGCACTGGTCGGTGAAGCCGACCTCCACCGATACATTCGGCCATCGCGCCAGGAAGCCGTCGATCACCGGCAACACGTGGGCGTGCCCCAGCGCCAGCGGCAAACTGAGTTTGAGTCGGCCGTGCGGCGCGCCGCTGCGTTCGGCCATGGCCAGTTCAGCGTCTTCCAGGTCGTCCATCAGCTGCACGCAGCGCTTGTAGAACGCGGCGCCGTCATCAGTCAGGCTGAGACTGCGCGGGGTGCGGTTGATCAGGCGAACATTCAGGCGCTCTTCCAGCCTGGCGATACTCTTGCCGACGCCGGACCGGGTGACGCCCAGCTGCTGCGCCGCCACGCTGAAGCTGCCGGCGTTGACGGCCGCGATAAAGGTCGCAATTTCGCCAAAATTATTCAGTCCCACGTACCCTCCGTATCCGGTGTGTATCCATGGTACAAGAAAATCCGGCATGGAGCGCCTCCCGCCCGGCCAGGGGGACTGAATGTCGCCTTTAATTAATCTATTGATCAGCTATATTGGAAGGATGCCGCCGACAACCGCGAAGGACAGGGCCGATGAACCAGATACCGACTGCCACGGATAGCGCCAACCCACAGCGCCGCGAGCTGTCGCTCGGCCTTGCCGCTGCACTGCTGGGCCTGCCGCTGGCGGCGCGCAGCGCGCCGCCGTCGCCGCCAGCACCGCTGTCGCTGGCGTTGATCGAGCTGATGCCTTGGGCGTCGACCACCGCCGACGGCGTGCAGTCCGGCATCCTGGTCGACACCGCGGACGCGCTGTCGGTGCTGAGCGGGGTCGAGTTGCAACTGCGGCTGCTGCCGTATCCGCGCGGCGCCCTGCTGCTGCAGCACCGGCAAGTGGATTTGATGGTGGCGCTGCAGGCCGACCAGCTGGACCGGGTCGCCATCCGGCTGGCGCCGCTGTCGCTGGAGGACATCATCGTGGTCGGCCGTCCCGGCACGGTGCTGCGCGCAATGGCGGACCTGAAGGGGAAAGTGGTGGGCCGCCTGCGCAATGCGGAATATGCGGCGGAATTCGCCGCCTCCACCGACATCATCAAGTACGACACCAATTCCTACCGCCAGAGCGTGCAGATGCTGCAGGTCGGCCGGCTCGACGCCGTCATCTTCATCCGCTCGGCGCTGCTGTTCACGCTGAAGTCGATGCAGCTGACCATGGCGGCGGTGGGCCAGCCGCTGTTAATCGGCCGCACGCCGCTGACCCTGTACGCGACCGCCGCCTGTGCCGCCTCGCGCGCAGGCGAAGCGCTGCGCGACGCCGGCAAGACCGTCTACAAACGCCAGACCGTCAAGGCGCTGGCCGAGCTGCTCAACATCGAGTCCAGCGAACCACCCGCCGCCCTGTCCTGGCGCGGCTGACGACCATGCTCAGTACCTGAGCCGCATGCCGACCGCGTAGGTCTTGCCGAGGCTCGCGCTGCTCAGCTTGTCGTTCTGGAACACCGCATACAGCTCGGTACGCTTGGACAGGGCGTACTGATAGCCCAGCGCGCCCGTGTCGCGCCGGGTGTCGGCCAGCGGCGCCCCACTGCTGCGGGTTTGCGCCCACGACAGCAGGATGCTGCCCGGTCCGGCAGGCACCGCGACGCCGGCCTGGGCGGTCTTGCCCTTGCCGCGCTCGACCTGGTTGATCGCCGTATTCCACGAGGCGAACAGCTTGGCGAGGCCGAGGTTGTAACTGGCGCCGGCGAAATAAGTGCGCTGCTCCGACTCGCCCACCGTGGCCAGCCCCGGCCCCACCCGCACGCGCTGCGCCGTCAGCGTCGCCATCCACGGCCCCTGCTCATAGGTGGCGGTGGCGCCGACGTTGTTGGTGCGGGTGCCGAAACTGGTCTCGCCGAGGCCGATGATGGTGGCCAGCTTGACGCCGCCAGCCACCGGCGTGGTGTATGCAATCGCGTTATCCCAGCTGGTGTCGCCATACACCGTGCGGCCCATCGGCACCGACCAGACCTGCGCCAGCAGCGGCCCCAGGCGAATCGAACCGCCGAAGGGATTGGACTGCGCGGTGGCGACGAACAGCGGATTGAGCACCCGACCGATCTTGAGCTCGCCCGCCGCGCCCTGCAGGCCGAGGTACGCATTGCGGGCGAACAGCGCGTCGGTGGTGGTGCGGCCGCCGGTGCCGGTATCGAGCAGCAGATAACCTTCCACCGCAAAGATCGCCTTCAGTCCGGCGCCCAGGTCTTCCGCGCCGCCGAAGCCCCAGTACGAAGTTTGCAGGCCGCCGCTATTGACCACGCTCGAAGCCGGCCCGCCGGCGCTGGTCTCGGAGCGGCCGGCCCACATGTCCAGCACGCCGTACATTTGCACCGACGATTGCGCCGACGCCGCCCCCGACAGCAGCAGCGCCAGCGCTGCCGGAATACCAGGATATTTCATGTCTCCTCCGATTTTTTATGAAGTTTAATTATCGTTCGATAATTTGAATTAGCAAACATAAACCGCGCTCCCGTCATTTTTTGTCTCGTTTACACAGCAAACAGCGAAAACCGGCGACGCGAATTAATTGATCGATCTATTATTAAATACTTTTACAACCACCAGGAAAGCACAATGACAAGCAGGAGACAATTCATCAAACACGGCGCCGCCAGCATCGGCGGCATCGTCATGGTCGGCTGCGGCGTCCATGGGCCGCTGCGGCCGCCCGCAGCCGGCGCTACGCCCGGCGTGCCGCTGATGCTCAACGGCGCGCCGGTCAAGACCATCGACGTCCACGCCCACTGCATGATCCCGGCAGCGCTGGCCTTGATGGGCATGGATGTGTTTTCGCTGTATCCGAAGACCATGCGCGGCGGCCAGGAAAACGTGCTGGTGGTGGCCGAGCGGCTGGCCGCCATGGATGCGCAAGGCGTGGACATGGAGGTGCTCAGCATCAATCCATTCTGGTACGAGCAGCCGCGCGCGCTGTCGGCCGGCATCGTGCGCCTGCAAAATGACAAACTGGCCGAACTGTGCGCCGCCCGGCCGGACCGCTTTGCCGCCTTCGCCTCGCTGTCGCTGCAGCATCCCGACCTGGCGGCGCAGGAACTGGAGTACGCGGTAAAACAGCTGGGGCTGCGCGGCGCGGCCATCGGCGGCAGCGTGGCCGGGGTCCCGTTCGCCGACCCGCGCTTCCATCCGGTGTGGGCCAAGGCCGAGGCGCTCGGCGCCACGCTGTTCATCCACCCGACCGGCACGCCGGAAATGGCCAAACACTTTGCCGGCAACGGCTGGATGCCGAACGTGATCGGCTATCCGCTCGAAACCACCGTGGCCTTGCAGCACTTCATTTTTGAAGGCGTGCTGGACAAGTATCCGCAGTTGAAACTCTGCAGTGCGCACGGCGGCGGCTATCTGCCCACCTCGGCCGCGCGCATGGACCACGGCTGCTTCGTCAATCCCGGCGCCTGCGCGCACGGTCCGGCGCTGAAAAAGCAACCGAGCGAATACGTCAACCAGCTGTACTTCGACAGCCTGGTGTTCACGCCGGAGGCGCTGGCCACCCTGGTGCGCCAGGTCGGCGTGTCGCAGGTGATGCTGGGTTCGGACCATCCCTTCCCGTGGGCCGCCAAGCCAGTCCAGCATGTGCTGGACACGCCGGCGCTGTCGGAGGCCGACAAGGCGGCCATCCTGGGCGGCAACGCGCGTCGCGTGCTGGGCTTGTAACGCGCTACTGCGGCGGCTGGCGCAGCTGGCGCAATACCAGCGGCGCGCTGGCCATGAAGTCCTCGACCTGGCGCGCGACCAGCCGGTCGAGTTGTTCCGGCACATCCAGCCGGTACACCCATTTGCGCACGCCGATATAGAAAATGGCGGCGTGCAGCCCCCAGATGAATTCGATCTCGTCTTCGTGCTGTTGCGGCGTTGCTGCGGCCACCGCGAATTCCCGGTGCAATTCCGCCAGCACCACATCGAACACCTGCTCGCGCAAGCGCGCCAGATAGCGCACGTTAATGCCCTCATGCGTCAGCCCGGCCTGGATGAAAATCCGGATCCAGTCGCTACTGAGGATGACGCCGGCGTATTCGCGGTAAAAGCGCTGCAGGCGTTCGCGCAACGGCAGGCTGCGGTCAGCCAGCAACTGGTCCCATGCCGGCTGCCAGCGCGACAGGTACACTTCCTTGAACACGCGCTCGGCCAGCGCCTCCTTGCTGGGAAAATAACGGTACAGCAGCGGCTGCGAGATGCCCAGCTCCCTGGCCAGCTCGCGCGTGCTGGCAGCAAAGCCATGGTTGGCGAAGTAGCCAATGGCTTGCTGCACAATCTGCTGCTCGCGTTCGCCCGACGACAGGCGGCGCCGGCCGTCAGGCGCCGGCAAGATGCGCGCCGGGCGGCACTGCGGTCTCACGCATCACCGCTGCCGGCGTGCGGTAGCGTTCCGCCATGCGCATTTCCTGCTCGGTGCGCAATTGCGCCTGCATGTAGGCGCCCAGGTGGCGGGCGTGGGCGACGATCCCGCTGCCGTAGGCGACCCGCTCGGCCGAGTAGCCGGCCAGCGCCGCGTCCACCGGCAGCTTGCCCAGCCATTCGGTCAGCGCCAGCGCGTCGCCGGCCGCCTTGGTCACGCCCATGCCGCAATGCGGCCGGGCGACGAAGGCCGAATCGCCCAGCAAGACCGCGCGGCCGTAGACCAGGCTGGGCGACTCCAGGTCGTAGATCGGCTGGAAGAACGGCTGCACGGTGCGCGCCACCACTTCGGCAAACTGCGGCGACAGCGTCTGTTCCGCCGCCGCCCGCATTTCGCCGATCACGCCGGCCGCGATCAGCGGCGGCGGGATGCCTTTTTCGTAGACATGGCCGGCGGCGTCGGTCGACAGGCGCAGCACCTCGGCCTCATCGGCCGGACGGTACCAGACGAAGTTGTAGCGGCGCTTGCCGGCTTCCATCGCATTGAAAGCACCGGCCACCGGATAGCCCAGCATCTGCTCGCGCGGCGGCAGGCAGAAGCCGAAGTGGCCGAACAACTGCCGATGCGTTGCCGCGCTCAGGGTATGCTCCTCGACCAGGCCACGCCAGGCGATGTAGCCGGCGTAGGCCGGCGCGATCTCCGGCGCCAGCAACTGGCGCACCGACGAGCGGATGCCGTCGGCGGCGATCAGCAGTTCCGCCTCGGCCGTGGTGCCGTCGACGAAGTGCGCCTTGACCAGTTCGGCCGTCTGGGTGAGGTCCACCAGGTGCTTGCCGCAGTGGTAACGCTGCTCCGGCAATGCCGCGCGCAGCAGCGCGTACAGACGTCCCCAGGCCGTCAGGATCTGCGGATGCGGATGTTCGCCGATCACCGCGCCGGCGTGGTCGAGCGTAATGCGCGACGGCACTTCCACGCCGATCTTGTCGTCGCCGATGCCGATGCGGGCCAGGATCTCGAACAGTTCCGGATGCGTCACCACGCCGGCGCCGCGTTCGGCCAGCTGCTCGTTGACCCGTTCATAGACTTGCACATCCCAGCCGGCGCGGTGCAGCAGGTTGGCTGCAAACAGCCCGCCCAGCGAGCCGCCGATAATCGCTACACGTTTCATGGTCTCCTCCGTCGTGTGGTTATGCCAGGCCGAGGGCGCGCGCCTCGGCATGCGGGTAGTTCATCTCGATCGTCACGCCGCTGGGATCGGTAATGAATACCTGGTACAGCCCCAGCGACGGCACCGTGCGCTCGGTGTAATCCAGCGCCCGTTCATGCAGCCTGGCGCGCATCGCTGCCAGGTCGGTGGCCAGGAAGGCCACGTGGTCGACCGCGCCGGTGCCGAACAGGCTGGCCTCGTCTTTGTCGCCCAGGTAGTCCTTCAAACCCTGCGGATCGTTGGCGTCGATGCCGATGATGTGCACCACGCCGAAATCGGCTTCATCGTTGCTGTCGTACAACCAGATGCCGGGAAACTTGAACGGCGGGCGGAAGCCTTCGCGCAGCCCAAGCATCTCGGTGTAGAACCGCCGCGACGCCTCCAGGTCGCCGGTGCGGATCGAGTAATGCCCCAGTTTTCTGATACCCATGTGCTCCTCCATTGTTGATGATGTTTGACCCAATATAAGTTATCGATCGATAACTAGCAAGCAGAAAAATGAAAGATTTTCTTGACATCGTGGTCTGTACATTCGATTATTTATCAACCGCTCACTAAAAAACAAAGGAGACATTCATGCACCCATTCCGCCCGCTCGCTGGCGCGGCCTGCTTCGCCTTGGCCGCCACCTTCTCGGCCGCCACCCACGCGCAAACCACGCCGATCCGCATCGGCCTGCCGGTGCCGTTGACCGGCCCTTACGGCGCCGAAGCCAAGGACCAGGTCCACAACGCCGAACTGGCCATCAAGGAATTCAACGACACCGGCGGACTCAACGGCCGCAAGGCCGAACTGCTGGTGCGCGACGACAAGCTCAACCCGGCCGAGGCCGCCACCCGCGCGCTGGAGCTGATCGAAAAAGACCACGTCAACTTCATCGTCGGCAGCCTGTCGGCCGCCACCCAGCTGGCGGTCAACAACGTCACCCGCCAGCGCAAGGTGCTGTACATTTCGATCAGCCAGTCGGACGCCATCAACGAAGCGGCCGACTTCTCGCGCTACACCTTCCACGAGTCGCTCAATCCGCACATGACCACCCAGGCGGTGGGCCACTACGCCTTCACCAAGGGCGCGCGCATCGCCTTCCTGACCGCCGACTATGCCTATGGCCAGGAAATGACGCGCGGCTTCACGCGGGTCGCCAATGAAGTCGGCGCCACCGTGGTCGGCGAGATCAAACACCCATTGGGCGCCACCGACTACTCGACCTTCTTGCCGCGCCTGATGGCGCTGAAGCCGGACATCCTGGTCTTCAACAACTTCGGCCGCGACAACCAGATTTCCATCAAGCAGGCCGGCGACTTCGGGCTGAAGAAGTCGATTCGCTTCGTCACGCCGATCCTGACCTACACCTCGCGCATCGCCGCCGGTGCCAATGTCTACCAGGGCGTCATCGGCGGCAGTTCCTACTACTGGCAGCTGCAGGACACGATTGCTTCGGCCAAGGCGCTGAACCAGCGCTACCAGGCCGCCAACCATGGCGCGCTGCCGTCCGACTACGGCTCGATGGCGTATTCCGCCGTCAAGTCGCTGCTGATGGCGGTCAGGGAAGCCAGCAGCAGCGACACCGAAAAGGTGGTCGACCAGCTGGCCAGCCTGCAGTACGACACCTACAAGGGGCCGCAGTTCTATCGCAGCTGCGACCACCAGTCGGTGCAATCGGTGCTGGTGATCGCTCCCAAGCCGGCGCCCAAGGATGCCAACGACCTGTTTACCGTGCTGCGCGTGGCGCCGGCGTCGACCGCCGCGCTGCGCAGCTGCGCCGAACTCGGCCACAAGTAATCCCACCCTATCCGCAGGAGGCATCATGGAAGGCATCACCCTTGAGCTGGTGGGACTACAGCTGTTTACCGGACTGGCGCTGGGCGCGGTCTACGTGTTACTGGCGGTGGGACTGTCGCTGATTTTCGGCATGCTCACCATCGTCAACTTTGCGCACGGCGCATTCTTCATGGTCGGCGCCTACGCCGGCTACGCGCTGTACCAGCTGGAACCGAATTTCTGGCTGTGCCTGGTGCTGGTGCCGCTGCTGGTCGGCGCGCTGGGCATGGCGGTCGAGCGCGTGCTGGTGCGGCCGCTGTACGGACGCGGCATCGACTATCCGCTGCTGCTGACCTTCGGGCTGGCCTATGTGATGGTGGAACTGGTGCGCATCGCCTTCGGCAAGCAGGGCCTGCCGGTCGATACGCCGGAACTGCTGCAAGGCTCGGCCGATATCCTGATCGGCCAGTTCCCGCTGTACCGCCTGTTCGTCATCGGCGTCACGGCGCTGGTGCTGTTCGGCCTGTGGCTGTTCATCGAAAAGACCTCGTTCGGCCTGATCGTGCGGGCCGGCGCGCGCGATCCGCAGATCGTCCGCATCCTCGGCGTCGATATCGCCAAGGTGTGGCTGATCGTGTTCGGCCTGGGCACCGGCATCGCCGGCCTGGCCGGCTTTTTATCGGCGCCGATGCAGGGCATCAGCCCGGAAATGGGCGGCCCGGTGCTGACGGTCGCCTTCGTGGTCACCGTGGTCGGCGGCATGGGCTCGCTGGTGGGCGCCATCGTCGCCGGCGTGCTGGTCGGGGTGGTCGAGAGCCTGGCCGTGCTGTTCTTTCCGGAGGCCGCCAAGGTATCGATGTTCGTCATCATGGCGGTGGTGCTGCTGGTGCGTCCGCAGGGTCTGTTCGGCCGTCCCGGCCTGATGAGTTAAAAGGTGAAAATCATGCATGCAAAATCCGAATTCCTGGCGCCGCCCAGCGTTGCCGCCCGTCCGCTGGCCTTGCTGCGCCACCACCGCGCGCTGGCGTCCGTGCTTGCCCTGATGGCGCTGCCGTGGCTGTTGCCCAACCAGTCGGTGGCGATCAACATCCTGATCTACGGCCTGTACGGCGTCGGTTTCAACCTGCTGTTCGGCTACATGGGCATGCTGTCGTTCGGCCACGCCGCCTTCCTGGGGCTGGGTTCGTACACGGCCGGCATCCTGATCGCCCACGCCGGGCTGGGGTGGTGGGCCGCGATTCCGCTGGCCATCCTGGCCTCCGCCGTGCTGGCGCTGGCGATGGGCCTGCTGGCGATCCGCACCCGCGGCATTTACTTCGCCATGGTCACGCTGGCGCTGTCGCAGTGCGTGTACTTCCTGGTCTACCAGTTCCCGCTGTCCGGCGGCGAGAACGGCCTGCGCGGCGTCAACCTGCCGAGCATCGACCTGGTCGGCGTGACGCTGGACCTGCTCAATCCGACCACCAAGTACTATGCCTTCCTGGCGCTGGTGGCGCTGACCCTGTTCGCGCTGTCGCGCGTGCTGGCCTCGCCGTTCGGCGGCGTGGTCGAGGCGATCCGCGAGAACGAGGCGCGCACCCGCGCCTGCGGCTTCAATGTCGAACATACCAAGCTGCTGGCGTTCATCCTGTCCGGTGCCATCTGCGGCCTGGCCGGGGCGCTCAACGCCATTCATTTGTCCAGCGTCGCCATCGAAAGCCTGCACTACGAGACCTCGGGGCTGGTGGTGATGATCTGCCTGCTGGGCGGCATGGGCACCTTCTTCGGCCCGTTCATTGGCGCCGCGCTGTTCCTGCTGATCCAGGACCTGTTCTCGCAATGGACCGAACACTGGCAGCTGTACGTCGGCGCCATCTTTATCTTCTTTGTGCTGTTCTTCCCCAAAGGCGTGTGGGGCACTTTGCTGGAGAAACTCCATGACCGCTGACCTGATCCTGCGCACCGAAAACCTGACGCGCCGCTTCGCCGGCTTCACCGCGCTCAACAACGTCTCGGTCGGCTTCGAACGCGGCAAGCTGACCGCCATCATCGGCCCCAACGGCGCCGGCAAGAGCACGTTTTTCAACCTGCTGTCCGGCACCTTCCCGCCGTCCGAGGGCCGGGTGGTGTTCGAGCAGCGCGACCTGTCGGGCTTGAAGCAGCATGAGTTCGCCCACGTCGGCGTCTCCAAGTCGTTCCAGATCACCAATATCTTCCCGGCCTTCAGCGTGCTGGAGAACGTGCGCATTGCCTTGCAGGCGCGCGTCGGCCGGCTGAATTTCTGGAGCCGGCGCGCCGCGCTGGCACTGGACGACCGCGCCCGGGAACTGCTGGTGCTGGTCGGGCTGGGTGCGCATGCGCGGCGGGCGGCGCGCGAGCTGGCGCACGGCCAGCAGCGCGCACTGGAAATCGCGATTGCCCTGGCCGCCGATCCCAAGCTGCTATTGATGGACGAGCCGACCGCCGGCATGAGCCCCGAGGAAACCCGGTCCATGATGGACCTGATCGTGCAACTGGCCGCCGAGCGCACCGTGGTGCTGGTGGAGCACAAGATGAAGATGGTGATGGGCATCAGCGACCGCATCGTGGTGCTGCACCACGGCGAACTGCTGGCCACCGGCAAGCCGGACGACATCCGCGCCAACGACGAAGTCAAGCGCGTCTACCTGGGCCAACACTGAGGAACTATTATGCTGACCATTAAAAACCTGAACGCCTGGTACGGCACCAGCCATATCCTGCAAAACGTCAGCCTCGACGTGCAGCGCGGCGAGGTGGTGTCGCTGCTGGGCCGCAACGGCGCCGGCAAGACCACCACCATCAAGAGCATCATGGGGCTGATCAAAAAGACCAGCGGCGAGGCGTCGTTCAAGGGCGTCAACCTGCTGGGCCTGGCGACGCACCAGCGCTTCGGACTGGGTTTGGCCTATGTGCCGGAAGAGCGCCGCATCGTGCCCGGCATGACGGTGCTGGAAAACCTGCGGCTGGGCATCGTCGCCTCCGGCAAGCTGGCGCAGGAAAAGGACATCATCGAACGCATCGCCGAGACTTTCCCGCGCCTCAAGGAGCGGCTGGGCCAGACGGCGGTGACCATGTCGGGCGGCGAGCAGCAGATGCTGGCCATCGCCCGCGCCACGGCGGCCGATCCCGACATGATTCTGCTGGACGAGCCGTCCGAAGGCATCATGCCGGTGCTGGTCGACGAAATGTTCGACCTGTTCCAACAGCTCAAGCGCCAGGGCAAGACCATCCTGCTGGTCGAGCAAAGCGTGGAGGCGGCGCTGGGCATTTCCGACCGCGCCTATGTGCTCGACCAGGGCGGCATCGTCTACACCGAACGGGCCGACGCCATGCTGGCCGATCCGGCCATCCAGGAGCGCTACTGCGCCGTGTAAAACCGCGCCGGTGCGCGCGGCCGGGTCTCCACCACACCGCCCGCGCGCCGCCTGCCGTGACCGCCAATTCCCCCTCCTCCGATCTCTAGCTGGCTTGACGCCGATCAAACCAGCTTATCAAAAAAGCCATAGCATAAGCATGCTTCAAGGTTAATCGTTCACTATTTGTTTTTTCTCAAACGAAAGGTATTTAAAATGAAACCTGTCATGCGGAAACTCAAATCATCACGGCAACAACGCGGTCAGGGGATGACCGAATACATCGTGATCGTCGCCCTCATCGCGGTTGCCGCCATCGCGGTCTACCAGCTTTTCGGCGCCACCATACGCAACCAGACGGCCGGCATCGCGCTGGAAGTCTCCGGCAAAAACGGCAGTACTGCCATCACCAAGGCGGGCGATGCCGCCACCAAGGCCGAGACGGCTGCGAAGGACACCGCGAAGAACTCGCTTTCCACCTATGGCGACCAGGCCACCACCGGCACCCAGAACTAAGCCGCTCCGCCTCGACCAAATCACCGGCCTACTCTCTTGAGCGTCCGTCTATCATCCCACGCGCAACGCCATTCGTACCATGAAATCGGCACATTCATCCGTCACGGCCAGAATCGCGCAACGCTGCCAGCAGGGTCAGGCGCTCATCTACGGCATCTTCGTTCTCATGGGCGGCCTGGCCGCCCTGATGTTCCTCTTCAATACCGGCCAGCTCACCGCTGAAAAAACCAAACTGGTCAACACGGCCGACGCCGTGGCGTACAGCGCTGGCATCCTGCATGCTCGGGCGCTGAATTTTGACGCCTATACCAACCGCGCGCTGATGGCCAACGAGGTCATGATTGCGCAAGCGGTCAGCATTGCCTCCTGGTCGGCGCACGTGGTCAAGCATACCGAAAACGTGCCGCCGCTCAGCTGCTATACCTACTACTCGGTGCCCGTGGCCCTGGCGCTGACCGAATATATTCCCGTGTGCTATTTGCTCAGCCTGTATGGCGCCGACGTCACCGCCGAGACGGTGGATGCAGGCGTCCAGGCCGCCGCACAGGCCACCGTCGTCGCATCCGAAGTCGCCAAGGCTATCCTGCAAGGCGCGCAGGCCAATATGGCAGCCACCTTTTTGATCGAAAGAAAATTGCTGATGCAGCAGGTGGCCGATGCCAACTATGCTGGCGACGGCGCCGTCCACGTGGACACCATTCCCCTCACCGATAATTTCGTCAAATTCGACGACGACACCTTTATTCATGCCTACTCGGGCGAGGACCGCGGCCGCCTGAAGGACGCGGTGGTGGCGTCCGCCAACCGGGACGCCTTCGTTAGCCAGCGCTCCTGGACGTCGGCCAACAACTTCGCCTGCATTCTCGGCAACAAGGCCGCCTTCCGCCGTCGCGGCGGCACCGAGCTGGTCGACTTCGACGAGTGGAAAGCCATGGACACGGCGTCCCTGCACCAGTGGACCTGGCACACGCACGGCATTTTCCACCTGCCCACCTGTGACGACAGCGAGATGGCGCTCGGCTACGGCACGCAGGCAGCGGCCAACGGGTCGCCCGACGACGCCGGCGCCAGCTATGGCAACTCGCGCGCCGACAATCCCGCCGCCAGCGCTGCGGCCAGCAGCACCGATTGGGGTTACAGCGGCCTGCCCACTTTCTACGACATCTCGACGGCGGCATTGACGTACACCTCCACCGATCCGAACCCGCGCCTGAAATTCGCCATACGCCTGACGCGGGCCAAGGATCAATTGAAAACCTCGGATGCGGCGTCGGACGTCAAACCGAGCGGCAGGCTGGCCATCGCCGGCCACGCCGCTGGCGACGTGCTGGCGGCAGTCGCCACCTCGGAGGTTTATTTCGAACGGCCCAGCGGCCGCGCGGACGGCAAGACCGAACTCGCCAGCCTGTTCAACCCGTACTGGCAGGCGCATCTGGTTTCCACCTCGTCAGCCGACATGGCCTTGGCAATGACCTTGGGAGGTCCACGATGAACACCCTGTTTCGCTTGCTGGTTCTCTGCCTCTGCGCAGTGTCGCTGGCCGGCCGCGCCAGCACACAGGCCGAGGAGGATATGGCGAGGGCGCCGATGCCGCATGCGCAGCTCGGCGCGCAGGGCACGCCGGTCAAGGTACACCTGGTCAGCTTGCAGGGCTATCTGGTCGGACGACCAGACAACGCCGCGCGGCTGGCCATGCTGCACGCCGAAGTCGAGGACTGCGTGCGGCGCAATAGCGCGGCGGGCATGCCATCCAACCCGCCGCGTGCATGGCCGGACCATATCGACAGCCAACGCAGCGACGTGTATTCCGCCATCAACCGAACCATCCACTACACCAGCGCACTGACCTACGGCGTCAACCAGCGCGATTGCAGCTTGATCGAGACCCGCCTGAGCGGCGCCAGCCTGTTCTCCAGCCAGGGAATCTGCGATATCGACCTGCTCAAGAAGACCGCCCACGGCGCCTGTGACGCTACCGGGCAAGCCAGCGCCAGGCCGCCCATCCGCCGTCCTGGCTTGAGCGCAGGGCAAATTGCCGCCATCCAGCGCGACGCAGCAAGCAACCCCGCCATGGCCGCCATGGCGCAAGCCATCCGCACCAACCCGCCGTCCGGGACCGGGGAACGCAAGACCATCCTCGGCATCGAGTGCGAGGTGAGGAAAAGTCCGTTGAACCCGGACGGCACCGTTTGCCTATCCCGCGGCGGCACCTTCCCGGCGTCGACTTCGCCCAGCACCACGCAGCAATCGGCGATGACACTCGAAGAAGACAGCGCCACATCGGGCTTCAAACTCCAGGCCACCAGCGCAAAATTGGACACGCTGGTCAATGGCGCCGTATTCACGCCTTATCTGGCCGGTGGTTTCCGCATTACCGATACCGGAGTGCGCCCATGAAGACCGCGCGTTGCGATGGCCAGGCCTTGGCTGAATTTCTCGTCCTCGCTGCGGCGCTGGTGCCGCTGTACCTGCTACTGCCGGTCATTGCCAAATACCAGGACGTCGCCAGCCAGGTCGCCATGGCCAGCCGCTACGTGACCTTCGAGGCGATGACGCGCAATGACGTCCAGAGCAGCTGGAA
This sequence comes from Duganella levis, assembly GCF_009857605.1. Classification (GTDB taxonomy): domain Bacteria; phylum Pseudomonadota; class Gammaproteobacteria; order Burkholderiales; family Burkholderiaceae_D; genus Rugamonas; species Rugamonas levis. The sequence continues at coordinate 19,753 of NZ_WWCT01000021.1, forward strand.
GACGCCGGCGGAGTTGGCGGGTGAAGTGCGGCGCCGCTTTTTCGGCAACGCCAACGCCCCGATCAAGACCGGCGATGTGGCCGGCAATTTTCTCGCCCACCAGAACCTGTTCTGGCGTGGTCCCGACGGCGCCGCGCTGATTGCCGATTTCAACAGCGACGTGGCGGTCAGCTTCGGCCCCGACCAGAAAGCCACCCACGACGACGGGTTCACCCCCGCTAACGACGGCAAGCCGTTCAACGGCATCGTGGCCAGCTCGGTCGGCATTCACACTGCGGAGAAGCTGGGCCTTGAGAGCCGCGGAATCTACACCGCGAACGTCACGGTCCGCCTGGCCAATATGCCCGCCGGCCTGACTGCGTACAAGCCGCTCGACAGCATCGACCTGACGCTGAGCCGCCACACCAGCGTCGTCATTGACGGTTGGGCGGCCAAGTCACCGGCGCAGGTGCAGTCTCGCCTCGACAGCGGCGTGCTGGTCCCCGCCACCAAACTGCGCGCCATCGCCTCGGTGGTCAACGGCAGTGTCGTCCTGGTCGAAGCGGGCCATATTGCCGGTCCCAAGCTGGGCGAACTCGGGTTCTGGACCGACGTCGTACCAGCCGACCGGCTCAAGTAGGCAAGGACCAGCAATATGGACTCGCAACGCAGAAGAACCATCGCAACCGTCGGACGGCTGGCCTTCAGACAGGTTCGCACCCTGTTGGCTGTCGTGCTGATGCACGGCGCCGCCGCGTCAGCCGCGCAGACATGGCCGACCGTGCCCATCCCTCAAGGCATAGCTACCTTCGCCATGGGCGACGAGGTCACGGTCAACGGCCTGCCGCTGCGCATGCGCGGCGTGCTGTCCAGCCAACCGCCGGCGCAAGTGGCGGCGCTGTTCCGTGCCAGCCTGGGGCATCCGTTGGTCGAAACCACGCAAGGCGAAAAATTGGTGCTGGGGCGGGCGCTGGGCGAGTTCTACGCCACGGTCCAGCTTGAACCGGCTGCCGCCGGCACGCGCGGCGTGGTGGCGGTCACCAGGCTGAGCGCGGCGATGAGTGGGCTTGACGCTGCCAGGCAGACTAGCCAGCACCTGCTCTCCCGCTTTCCTGCCGGTTCCACGCTGCTGAGCCACATGAGTTCCGTCGATGCCCAGCGCCGCAGTGACGCCGTGACACTCAGTAATTCCCTGGGCGTGGAACTGAACGTCCAGCATCTCAGGCGGATGCTGGAAGCCGAGGGCTACCGGCTTGAACGCGCTGCTGCTGCGACGGCGCCGACAACCATCTCCAGGCGCCAGCCCCAAGGACCGGGCGCCACCCTGTTTTTCGCGCGCCCCGGCGCCCAAGCCGTTGCGGTGGTCTATCGCGAAGCCAGCGGCAACACCGCCATCGTCCTGAACACCGTCACCGAACTGGAGCCCGCGAAATGACACGCCACCCGATGCATCATCGCGCTCAAGATGGCCAGTCCAGCATGGAATTCGTCATCGTGTGCGCCGCCCTCGCCCTCGCGCTCGGTATCGGCATGAGCGGCGATAGCAGCGTCCTCAAGCAGCTACTCGATGCCTTCAAAACGGCCTACCAGGATTTCAGCTACGCCATTTCTCTTCCGGGCTAATCATGAAACTCAAACTCCCCGCGCTCTCCAAGGTGAACAAAACGTGGGCCGTGCTTGGCACCGCGCTCGCCATCGGTCTGCTGGCCGCCGTCGCCACCCGCAGCTTTCTCAGCACGCAGGTGGCCGAGATTGCGGCACGCAACCAGCATCAGACCGTCAGCGTCGTCGTGGCCAAGACCGAACTGGCGCCACACACCATCCTGTCGAACGCCAACCTCGCCGTCCGCAAGATACCGGTGGAGTATGCGCACTCGGGCGCGGTGCTGCCGGCCGACTTCGGGCGCATCGATGGCGGCGCCATCGCCTTTCCAGTCAAGCCGGGCGAGATGATTATGTGGAGCCAGATGGCGGGCAAGCGGGCGCCGACCTTTTCCGCCCGCCTGCAGAACGGCCAGCGCGCCATCACCGTCGTGGTCGATGAAATCAACTCCATTTCCGGCATGCTGGAACCAGGCGACCTGATCGACCTAATGTTCAGCATGGACCAAAACGGCAAGAAGCTGGTGCTGCCGCTGTTACAAGGCATGCAGGTCATGGCCACCGGCCAGCGCTCGGTCGACGATCCGAAAAGCGGTGAGCGCATGCAGTTCGCCACCGTGACGCTGGACGCCACGCCGGACCAGGCCAGGAACATCATCATCGCGCGGGAATCCGGCAAGCTTACCGCCTTGCTCAGGAACCCAGCCGACAAACCAACCACCGGCAACCAGCGCTACGACCTGGACGCCTTGTTTGGCGCCCAGCCGGTCGCGCGGCCGTCCCGCCAGGCAACCGGCGTCCCCGTGCTGTACGGCGGCAGCGGCGCGAAATTCCCGCCCGAAGCCTTGCATCTCGGTCGCTACCGATCCGGCGCGGCGCCATCTCCACCGCCGCCGGTCGCCGCGCCGCCGCCAGCCGGCGCCACATCGACCACGTCACCCTGACCTGACGACGCAACGTGACCGCCCGGCACCGCCGCGCGCCGCACTCTCACGCCCTTTTTTGGACAGTGCTCATGAACAGCCTTTTCCGCAACTGGCTCTCCGTCCTGCTGATAACAACCATGGCCGGCGCGCACGCGCAAACCCCGCCACAGCGCGTCACGCAGGGCCAACCAGCCGAACGCTATGCCCCCATCAAAAAGCAGGAGGATGCCGAGCCGGCGCCGGAACTTGAACTGTTCACCGGCGAGTCGCGCGTGTTCCCGGCGCCCGGCATCGCGCGCATCGCCGTGGGCAACGGCCAGGTCATCACCGCCAATGCGCTGGACGACAAGGACGTCATCATTTTCGCCAACGGCGCCGGCAACTCGACCCTGTTCCTGTGGCACCAGGACGGCCGCGTCCAGCGCGTGAAAGTCACGGTGCTGCAAGCCGACATGGGCCGCTACGCCCGCGAAGTCGCGACCTTCCTGGCGACGATACCGAAGGCCAAGGCCAGCGTGGTGGGCGACAAGGTAGTCGTCGAAGGCGACGAACTGTCCGATGCTGACCGCGATAAGGTCGCCGAACTGGCCAAGCGCTACCCGTTGATCGTCAACTTCACCAGCCCCATCGGCTGGGAGCAGATGGTCATGATGGACGTCAAAGTGGTCGAGTTTCCCAAGACCGAATTGCGCGAACTCGGCTTGAAATGGAGCGCCACCGGCGGCGCGGCCGTGGGCGGCATCTGGGCCCCCTCCAGTCGCGGCGACGCCGGCGGCTACGCGATCACCGTCAGGACCGGCGACACCAACGCGCCGCCGATCAGCGTGCCGGGTGGCGGCAGCGGCAGCTACGTGCCGCTACCGTCCAATCTGACCATCCTCAGCGCCATCAACCTGGGGCTGAACGCGCAGCTGCTGGCGCTGGAACAGAAAGGCACGGCCAGCGTACTGGCTGAACCGCAATTGTCGACCCGCAGCGGCTACAAGGCCAGCTTCCTGGCTGGCGGCGAAATCCCCTATTCGGTGGCCAGCATCAACGGCGTGACCGTGCAATTCAAACCATACGGCGTCAAGCTGGATATCGAACCCAAAGTGGGCAGCAATGGTGTGATCCGCGCCGTCATCGAATCCGAGGTCAGCTCGATCGACGCCTCGCTCTCCACCGCCAGCGGCCCGGCCCTGCTCACGCGCCGCACCAAGACCGAATTCAACGTCCGGCAGGGTGAAACCATTGTTCTGTCCGGTCTGCTACAACGCAACAGCAGTACCGATATCGACAAGGTGCCGCTGCTGGGCGACATGCCGATTCTCGGCGCGCTGTTCCGCTCCAGGCGCTTCCAAAACAAGGAGACCGAGCTGGTGGTATTCGTCACGCCGAGCATTGTCGACAGCCGCAGCGCCGGCCTGGTGGACCGGACGCAACGCGCCGGCGAGCGCCTGGAACGCAACCTCGGCCGGCAGCCCTACCTGAGCAATCCGCTCCAGCCCGGCGCCGATGCCGCCGGCTTCAACCAGGCGCCGGCGGCGGCCGTGCCGGACGCGCCGGCGCCATAGCGGGAGCCAAGCATGTTCCAGGTCGACATCCTCAACCCCGACGGTAGCGGCAGACAGGTCCACGTGCCGGACGACTGCCTGGTCGGCAGCAAGACCAGCAACGACATCTGGCTCGACAGTTGGCGGGTGGCCAAGGAGCACGCGCGCCTGCTGCGCACGCCCTCAGGCCTGCTGCTGGAAGACCTGGGTTCCTACACCGGCACCAGCGTCAACGGCGTGCGGGTCACCACCCAGCATGGGCCGCTGACCGCAACCGACGTCATCGGGATCGGCCCGTATAAACTACAGGTGCCTTACCAGCCCAGTGCGGTGCAGCCGGTGCAGGCGGCGGCGCCACATTCGCGCTCGGCCAGCGCCGCTGCGCGCAACCAGCGCGCCACGGCGGAAATCCACTCCTCTCGCCTGGCGGCCGAACTGGCCCAGCAAAAACGGACAGAGCCGCTAGAGGACGGCTACCCGCTGATACTCGCCCCGCTGGCGCGGCAGCAGCTCGAATTCGAGTGGCGCCAGCGACTCCACGCCATCCTGCTGGAAACCATGGACCTGCGCCGCCACGACGTCTCGAAAATGAGCGACGCGCAATTGCGCGCGGAAACCCAGCGTTACCTGCACGACATCATGCGCGAACAACGCGCCAGCCTGCCGCCGGAGCTGGACCACGAACTGCTGGCCCGGCAAGTGCTGGACGAGGCCGTGGGCCTGGGGCCGCTGGAAGAACTGCTGGCGGACGCCGGCGTGACTGAAATCATGGTCAACCAGTTCGACAAAATCTACATCGAGCGCCACGGGCGGCTGGAAAAACACCCGCTCACCTTTACCAGCGACCGTGCCGTGCTGGGCGTGATCGAACGCATCGTCGCACCGCTGGGCCGGCGCATCGACGAATCCTCGCCGATGGTCGATGCGCGCCTGAAAGACGGCTCACGCGTCAACGCCATCATTTCACCGCTGGCCTTGAAAGGCCCTGCCCTGACCATACGCAAATTCGCCCAATACAAGATGACGGCGGACGACATGGTCTCGCTGGGGGCGCTCAGCGCCGCGATGGCGGCGTTTCTGGAGATCTGCGTGGCCGCGCGCAAAAATATCGTCGTGTCCGGCGGCACGGGGTCCGGCAAGACCACCCTGCTGAATATTTTGTCCAACTTCATCCCGGCCGGCGAGCGCATCATCACCGTCGAAGACGCAGCCGAACTGCAGTTGCACCATGAGCACTGGATCAGCCTGGAGGCACGGCCGGCCAACGTCGAAGGCAAAGGCGCCGTCCCGATCCGGGAGCTGGTTCGGAATACGCTGCGCATGCGCCCCGACCGCATCGTGGTCGGCGAATGCCGCGGCGGCGAAGCGCTCGACATGCTGCAGGCGATGAACACCGGCCACGACGGCTCGCTCACCACACTGCATGCCAACAGCCCGCGCGACGCGCTGGCGCGCCTGGAAACCATGGTGCTGATGGCCGGCATGGAATTGCCGCTGCCCGCCATCCGCGAACAGGTCGCCGCCGCCATCCAGCTGATTGTGCAGCAGACCCGCTTTGCCTGCGGCACGCGCATGGTCACCAGCATCACCGAGATCACCGGCATGGAGGGTGGCAAATTCCAGATGCAGGAACTGTTCCGCTTCGTCAATCTGGGCTATGTGACGACGCCGGACGGCAACAAGGTGCGCGGCTATTTCAGCGGCTGCGACATGGTGCCCAGCTTCTACGAGAGCTTGCGCGCCGTCGGCAATGCGCTGGACATGGGCATCTTCAAACCGGGAGCGCCGTCATGAGCGCCACCTCCATGCTGATGTTCATTACCTGCATCGCCGCGCTGGCTGCCGCCATCCTCGCCTGGCTGGTCATCGATATCGGCATCGTCACAATGGCCAGCTACCGCGCCCACTTCACGGAACGCACGCGTTTTCAAGTCCGCGAATTTTTCCTGTTTATCGACCCCACCAAGATATTCATGGCGCACGCCGCGCTGATGACGCTGGGCGCGATTGTCGCCGGATTGGCCAGCGGCAGCGTGCTGGTGGCCGCCACCTTCTGCGGTGGCCTGGCGCTACTGCCGCGCGCAGTCTACGCGTGGCTGCGCCTGCGCCGGTTGCGCCAATTCGAAGAGCAATTGCCGGACGCGTTGATGATGCTGGCCGGCGCCCTGCGCGCGGGCCTGAGCCTGAACATGGCCATCTCGCAGCTGGTGGTGGAAGCGCCGGCGCCGCTGGGCCAGGAGTTTACGCTGATGCTGCGCGAACAGCGCCTCGGCGTCACGCTGGAGCAAAGCCTGAACGGCCTGGTGCGCCGCATTCCCACCCAGACCACGATCCTGGTGGTCTCAGCCATGCGCATCGCCACCGAGACCGGCGGCGGCCTGGCGGAAATGCTGGAACGCACCGCCAACACCGTGCGCAGCCGCCTGCAAATCGAAGGCAAGATCCGCGCACTGACGGCGCAGGGCAAATTGCAGGCCTGGATCGTCGGCCTGCTGCCGCTCTTGCTGATGCTGGTGCTCGACCACATGGAACCGGACGCCATGGCGCAGTTGTGGCATACCCGCATGGGCTGGGGCGCCCTGGCCGTCATCATCACGCTCGAATGCCTCGGCATCCACGTGATCCGGCGCATCGTCGCCATCGATGTCTAGGAGCATGCCATGGCCGCTACCCGCATCGAACTGATCATCACCACGCTGGCCATGCTGTCTGGCTTGGCGGTGGCGCTGGTTGCCATGCTGATTGCCCGCACCGTCGCCGCCATTCCGGCCGAGGACCGCAGCTACAAGGATCGGCCGCCGCTGGGCTTCCGGCTGTTCTGGTGGCCGATCCATTGGTGCGGCCATGCCCTGCACCCCTTCATCTCGCGCGCGCCGACCGCCGCGCTGCCGGTGCGCTTGCGCAAGGCCGGCCTGGAATACAGCATCAGCCCCGCCCAATTCACTGCGGCCCGCCTGTTTTGCGCGCTCGCCGTCGCCAGCTTCTCGTGTTGGGTGCTGGACTCGCTGGGCCAGGGCAGCACGTCCGGCGGCTTCGGCGCCGCGCGCTACTGGGAAGTCGGCGTCAGCGCCGCGCTGGCCGGCTGGATCTATGTCGGCATCTGGCTGCGCGACCGCATTGCGCTGCGCAAAAGCGAGCTGCACAAGACGCTACCGTTTTATCTCGACCTCATCACCCTTTGCGTGGAAGCCGGACTCAACCTTCAGGGTGCGCTCAACCAGGCCGCGCTCAAGGGGCCGAACGGCACGCTGCGGGAGGAAATCAACCGGGTACTGCGCGATGTCCGCAACGGCAAGGCGCGGGCCGATGCGCTGCGCGCCATGAGCGAGCGCGTGCAGGAGCCGGCCGTCACCAATTTCATCACGGCGATGATACAGGCCGAGCGGATGGGCATGAATCTGGGGCCGGTATTGCGGGCGCAGGCCGATCAGCGGCGCTCGGAGCGCTTCCTGCGCGCCGAAAAACTGGCGATGGAAGCGCCCGTCAAGCTGCTATTTCCGCTGATAGCCTTCATCTTCCCTTGCACCTTCATCGTCCTGTTCTTCCCCATCGTCATTCAGTTCATGCATTCGGGACTATAAGGAACGACCGCCATGACCTTCCCACAAACCTGCACCATCCATACGGCCAGCGGCGCGCACCGGCTCGATGTGCGGCTGGCAAATAGCTTCCTGTCGCGCTTTCGCGGACTGATGCTGGCCGGACCTTTGCAACCCGCGCAAGGGCTGCTGATCACCCGCTGCCGCAGCGTCCACAGCGCCTTCCTGCGCTATCCCATCGACGTGGTGTACCTGGACCAGCATGGCGTCGTCACCGAATGCATCACGCCGCTGCATCCCTGGCGGGTCAGCTTCAGCGGTATCGGCCGGGACGGTGACGGCCAGCGCTACCGGCGCGCCGCCCACACGCTGGAGCTGGCGGCCGGCGCGGTCGAGGTGATGGCGATTCAACCGGGCGACCGCCTGGTCCATCCCCACCTGCCCCACGCGCCGGTGCAGCAGCCCCGGCATGGATCACAGCGCGGCTCGGCGATGATTGAGTTTACCGTCGTCGGCCCCATCATCACCCTGCTGGGGCTGGCGGTGCTGCAATACGGCATGCTGTTTTTCGCCAGGACGCAAATCAACTACGCGAGCTTCATGGCGGCGCGCGAAGGCGCCACCGCCAATGCCAGCGTCGACAGCGTCCATGCGGCCTATGTGCGCGCACTGGTGCCGCTGTATGGCGGCGGCCAAACGCCGGATGACCTGGCCACGTCGCTGACCAAGGCAAGCGAAGACATCGGCGCCAATGGGACCGGCAACGTCAACATCGAACTGCTCAACCCGACCAAGGAAAGCTTTACTGATTGGAATGACCCGGTACGGCAGGCCGCACTGCACACCGGCAGCCGCCGCGTCATTCCCAACAGCGGACAGGCGTTCAAGGACCAGACGGTGGGCGCCACCTCGGGCCAGACCATCCAGGATGCCAACCTCATCAAGCTGCGCATCACCCACGGCTACCTCCCCAAGGTACCGTTTGTCAAAAACCTGTACGGCACCTACCTGAAGTGGCTGGACCCGCATACCGACGCCTTCCATACCAAGCTGCTCGCCGACGGCCGCATTCCGGTCGTGACCAATATCACGCTGCACATGCAATCCGACGCTATCGAGCCCGCTGCGCCAACTTCATCACCCGGCCCAGGCAACGGCGGCACGCCAGTCAATCCCGGCGATCCCCCCGTCACGCACGACCCGCCGCCGTCCTGCAACAACGCCAGTTGCGCCGACCCGACAACGCCCACGCCACCGACGCCGCCGGCATGCAACCCGCTGATCGACCCAACGCATTGCGAGGGGCCGCCGTGTTCCGTGATGTGCTGCAAACCAGACTGAGGCAATTCAATGAAGACATTCCATCAAGGCATGCTGCTATCGTTCTGTTGCCTGCTGCTATCCAGCGCTGCCATGGCGGAGTGCGGCCCTGTGCCGGGCGGGCCTCCGGCCGCATGCACGCCGAGTTCCCCGGCCAGCATCAGCGCCAGCGGCGGCGTCGACGCTGGCGCCGGCAACCCGCTCAACGTCATGACCGGCAACAAGTACCAGCGCGAAGACGACATGCCGGCGCTACCCGGCATCCTCGGGCTGGAAATCGTGCGGCACTACAACAGCGCCTACAGCAAGCCGGGCACGCCAAGCGGACCGATGGGCCGAGAGTGGAAACTGTCCTACGAGACGGAACTCATCGACAAATCCGGCAAGATCCAGATACTCCAGGCCGATGGCTCCCGGCTGATCTTCGACAGGGACCCGAAACATCCCAACCTGTGCAGCACTGTCCTGCCGGCCAACGGCCGCATCATACTCGGGCAGGAGCCGAACGGCGCCAACGACTACACCTGGACCTGGCCCAGCGGACGCCGCCTGCACTTCAACAGCGGCGGAAAACTCGATCGCATCACCGCCCCCAGCGGCGAAGCCGTCTCCCTCCAGTACGACGCCGACCAGCTCCTGGTCAGCGTCACTGACCCGCAAGGCCGCAGCCTGCACCTGGCTTACCTGGACCGGCAGACCGCCAAGGCCGGCGACCGCTTCCGTGGCGTACAGCGCATCGTCAGTCCAGTCGGCCGCTTCACCTACGAATATGGCAGCACTGTCCCCAAGGGCAGCACCGCCTTCGACGCCCGCATCCTGCTAGCCAATATGGCGCGTGTTCGACTGCCGGCGGGTTCTGCGGCCGGCGTCAGCCGCGTCTACCATCACGAAGATCCGCGCTTTCCCTGGCTGCTGACCGGCATCAGCATCGAAACGCCAGGGCCGCGTGGCCAACCCGTCGTCACCCGCTTTGCCACCTTTGGCTACGACGACAACGCCCAGGCCAATCTCAGCACCCACGCCGGCAATGTCGGCAAGGTCACGCTCGACACCCGGGAAGGCGGCAAGACGGTGCTGACCAATAGCCTGGGGCAGCGTACTGTCTACCGCCACGCCATTGTCGGCGGCGAGCACCGCCTGCTGGAAGTGCGCGGTGCGGGTTGCTCCACCTGCGGCGAGACCAATGTGCGCTACACCTATGACAAGCTGGGCCAACTGGTCGAGGCAATCAAACTGAGCGAAAACGGCGAGCCGATCAGCGCAATCCGGCGCACGCTCGACCACCTAGGCCGTCCCGTCGCCATCAGCAAAGTCAGCTACGAGCACGGCAAACCTGGCGCGGCCGTGCCGCAACTGCGCCTGGCGTACCAGGGCGAAGACGTCGCACCGACGCTGCTCGCCTGGCCCAGCGTGGTGCCCGGCAAGGAGCGCCAAACGCGCATCGCCTACAACGCCGCCGGCCAACCGCTGAGCGTGACCGAAACCGGCTGGATTCCTACCTACGCCGGTAAACAAGCCGCAGCGCCAATTGCGCGCACCACCACGTATCGCTACGCCACCATCCACGGTCGCAGCCTGCTTACGCACATCGACGGCCCGCTGCCCAATGGCAAAACCAACAGCCCGATTGACTCCGACGTCACCGTGTTCGAATACGATAACGGCGCGGACAGCAACGGCGCCACCGCGCAAGGAAAACTGGCGCAATACGACGAGCGCGCAGGATCACACAACGGACGGCTCACACGCATCACCGCCCCCGGCAATCTGGTCACCGAGGTGCTGACGCGCGACGAAGCATTGCGGCCCAGCCAGCTGCGCGTCACGGACGGCGATCTGGTTTGGCTGGCCAGCATTCGCAGCAATCGCCGCGGCCAGCCGGAAAATATCGAACTGAGCGGCGGCGCCATGCAGCGACAACTGCGCTATGAGTACGATGCGGATGGCCGTATCCAAACCGTGACGCGTCCGGGAAACCTGCGCAGTACTTTTGAATATGACCCGGCAGGCCGGCCCAGCCGCATCATCCTGCCGGACGGCAGCGGCGTCGCGATTACCCACGATACCGAGGACCGCGCCGGCAGCGTTTCACGCTACAACGACATGACAGCGGCAGCGGCGCAAGCGCTGGCATCGATCCGCTTCGACTATAGCCGTGACATCGGCAAACCTGGCCGCCTCACGGCACAGGCCGATTCACTCGGCCTCCTCAACAGCTACCGCTACAACGACATCGGACAAGTCATCGCCATCACCAACGCCATCGGCACGCATTCCACCTTCGCCTACGATGCGGATGGCCGGCTTGCCAATCGCACCGATGCCGCCGACAGCAAGGACGCGGCCTCACTAGCTCTGGCCTATGACAATGCCGGCCGAGCAACCCGAGTCACCGCGCCAAACGCCGTCAACACGCTGCGACGCTACGACGACTTCGGCCTCAAAGTATTCGAAGCGGACCCGGACCGGGGCGTTACCCTGTTCCGCTATGACGTGGCAGGCCGGCCACTGGTTCGCATCGATGAAACCGGTACAGCCACCAGCTACAGCTACGACCACGCCGGCCGGCTGCTGGCAGTCGGCAAGGACAAGATCACCAATCTGCTCCAGTACCGGTATCGCGGCAGCCGGCTGGCCGGCATGGTCAGCACCACCGATGGCAACCCGGCACATGCCGTCGAGCGCCTGGAATACCAATACGACGCGTTGGGCCAGAAAACCAAAGAGACACGCTGGCTGGCCGACGTGACCGCACGCACCGCCTCCGAAGGATTGCTCTTCATTACCCGGTACGAATACGACGAAGCTGGTCGCCTGGTTCATCAAGTCCTGCCGGATGGGCATAGCCTGCACTACCGCTTTGCCGCAGCGGGCGATGCGCGTCAACGGGCGGACCAGCGTTACCGTCCCGGCCAGCTCCACGCGATTCTGTTCGATGATCAAATCGTCGTCAGCGACATCGAGCAAACCATTGCTGGCGGGCTGACCGGCTACACGATGAGCAACGGCGCGCGGCAACAAATCCAGCTGGACCGGCGTGGCCGCATTGCGCAATTGCGCACGGTCGCGGATTCAGCAAATGGCCCCTGGTGGCGCCGTATCGCGGCATGGTTCTCCTCCAAGCCGGATAGCGCCAACACGCCGCTCTACCAACAAATCAACCATTACGACGAAGCTGACAGACTGGTCCAGATTGAACGCCAAATGGCCGCACCTGACGTTGGCAAGCCGCCCAACGCGCGGCGCGAAAAATACGCTTATGACAGGATGGACAGACTGACCAGCATCGTCTCCAGCGACGGAGCGGACTCAACTTTCCGCTACGACCCGGTCGGCAACCGCGTCGCAGAGTCGGTCAAGTTTACGCACCAATTCGGAGATAAGATTCCTGCCACGGAGCCAACGGCATTTAGATTCAATTATGCACCGAGGGGCAACTGGCTGCTCTCGACCACACAGGCGAATGCAACCGCAGTCCCACATGTGCAGAATGCTTGGTTTTACCATCCTACAGGGCTACCAATAGTACAACTGCGATGGCAGACCAGCGGCGCGACTAACAGGCACATCTTCTATAGCCGCGACAAACGCCCTATCTCTGTATACGAGAACGGTCAACTTATTGCGCGTTACCACTACAACAGCCAAGGCGAGCGCATCGCGAAGACTATTTTTTCACTTCGATCAGAGCTTGTACCGGTCTCGCTCGCCAAGGTGGCGATCCGAGGTGAAACCACCTATTCGCTGTATAACGACGAACGTCTAGCCGCCGAGACGGACAGCCGTGGACACATCACCGCCCACTACGTTTACCTGTACGGCAAGCCGGTGGCAAAAGTTGAAATGATGGATAGCACCTCTCTGATCCATCGCTTGTGGAGTGCAGTCAAGATGCGCACTGAAGGCAAGGCCCGCAGCAGCCTGCCACAAGTCTTTGCTATCGTGGCAGATCACTTGGGCACCCCTCAGGAAGTCCTAGATGAGCGACGGCAGGCGGTATGGCAAGCAGCCACGGCCGCATTTGGCCAAGCGCGCGTGACCTACGCGGCGGTCTCAAAGAATGGAAAACCATTCCAGATGGATTTGCGCTTCCCTGGTCAAGTCTATGACGCAGAAACCGGCCTGCACTACAATTACCTGCGCGACTATGACCCACTACTGGGACGCTACTTGGCCCCCGACCCGCTGGGGGTCAGCGCCGGAACTAATCCATACACATATGCGTCAAATAATCCGCTCACGAACGTTGATCCTCTAGGTTTGTATCAAATCGACGTTCACTATTACATGACGTTCTTTCTGGCGATCACAGCGGGAGTAGATAAAGATGTCGCGCGCCAGATTGCGCTAGCGACTGAGTATATCGATACGAACCCGGTGACTAGGCCAATGAAGGACGGAAGGTTTCTGGACTATTGGGATAGTGTTTTCATAAATCAGCCCGCGCTAGTGCGCTACCATTTCGTGGAGGATGGTTACGACCCTCCTCGAACCGCAGTTGAAAGCCTCTACTACATTACGACTGGTAGTGATTTGCAGAGCTATGTAGATCGACGTATTGTCATGCCGGCAAGTCCACAACTTCAGCGCCTACTGGATGCATCCAATTTCGCGAAGACCGACCCCAATGCCAACTGCCTTTCAAGCGCTCAACTCTTCGGTGAATATCTTCATGCTTTTGAAGACACGTTTGCACATCGAGACAGGTTCAACGAACCGTACGCAGCGACTACCGGAGGACTTGGTATTGGCCACTTAATGGGAAGCAAAGACCCGGACTATACATATAACCATCCCACTCTAGAAATAGCAGGTATTCCAATTGCGCCATGGGACAACAATGAAGCAAGGACCCTAGAGATGGAAACAGAAGTGTTCAGTAAACTGAAAGCTTTCAGCAATCCCGCAAATCACCAAGAGTCGTCAATAAATACGATCGCGTATACATTGAAAATTTTCAACGCCTTTCAAGCCAATGAAGATTCGGGAAATATCAGCGACAAGGTTGCGATACTTAACAAGGCGCTTCAGTACTTAGGCTATTCAGGAATTGATCTTACTTATAAACGGGGACAAGATGCGTACAGCAATAGTGAAGCAGCGACAAACCGGGATGATGCCCTGAGCAGACTTGACCCCTCGGATTACATTGGCACGATTCTGCCGAGGGGAACCGCTCCGTTGCCTCAGTAAACGATGAAACTTCATATATCTAGTTGCCGGTCAACTCTGCTCCTAATGGCCTTATTACTATGCGCCATTTGGCTGCTGTGGCCGGCGGAACAAACGAAATCATTCTTACAACCACCGGTGCCGACTCCGCACCCGTTATTGTTTTGCGCCGAGGTACGGCCAAAATTCGGCTCCTATCAAGAAGCAGTAATTAGAGAGCCGGGAGTGCATTGCCTTAGCGTTGATTTCTGGCAGCGGCGCCTTTCCGATTTTGCGGGTCATACTGGACCGACATCACATAGTAACTTAATTACGATAACAACGAATGATGTCACGATCGACATGTCCAATCGCACCTTACACAGCGATGGAAATTCTAATGGCGTTGCGGCGCAACGAATCGAGCAAGACGATAGACAGATACCAACCAATATCACCATCAAGAATGGCGTGCTTGATCTCAGGGGAGCAGGAACAGGCGTAGATATATTGGATCAATGGCCCATGAATAATATCAATGATCAGGCGCCAAGGAAAATTTCCGGCTTTAGAAAATCAGGTATCGTACTTGAAAATCTACTGATTAAAACAGACAACGTAGGGATAAAACTCGAGGGAGATGGCAACATCATCCGCAACTGCATAATTGAGAGCGGCGGGCACAGCGCCATCACGTTGGCAGGCCCGAATGGACAGATTATAAATAATATAATTACGCTCACTGAGCCCATGCCTCCCGCCCATGGCGCATCAGGTTTATTGTCTCAATTCGACAATCTATCTGATTTCAGAAAGAAGCAACGCGCAGCCATAGTCTTGCATCGAGCGACGGGCACTGTAATTAGCGGCAATAGGATTGAAGTCAAAGGGACATCCCAGACTTACCACAACATTTACCTCACCGATGCCAGCGTTAGCGTACATATATCAGACAACACTATTGTAGGCTCTGCCGATATCGTGACTTCTACAAAAGGGAGCACAGCCAACATGAAGGATAATGTAGTCCAGAAACACAAGAAGAAGCAATGGTGGCACCAGGATATTTTTTAACCTTATTGCGGCAGGAGAGCGGCATGAAAGCTAAAACAAGTCGAACCCTCCAGTTAATTCTATCGCCGCTCGGCTTGTACTCTATATATATTTTAAACATATTTCTTATACCGAAATATTATTTAATTAGTTTCTGGATTATTTTAATTTATCTTAGCATATTCCTTCAAGGGATTAGGCTTTTGGCTATGGTAGCGCTGTCCTTCAGTTCGAACATTTTCCTAAAGACACCTTTAAGGCTAACCTCGTTTAACGTACTTGTGGCAATACTCGTCAGTCAATTGGTATGTTGGCCGCTGTTTTTCTTGCACAGCACTTACATCATGTTACTACCCTATGCGATCAGTATTGGTGTACCGGATGCTCCCATACGGAGCCACGTTGACTTAGCGGCCATAGCGCCATTTTATCTCCTGTACGTTCTAGCTCTGCCTTTTCTGATAGTGATACTTGGGTTATTTCTATTTCTATGCTTTTCCCGCAGGCTTTACCAGGAAAAATGCATCACTTTCACTATTTTCGTTTCAACTTTTACTATCGCGCTAGTACTGAATGTGAGCGGAATTGCCCCAATTCCAAATGAGTTGCTATACATATTTTGGCTGCTGCCATCGATCCTCGTGTCCGCGTACTTGGTCGATAGACAACCGACGACGACTTCATCCTCAAGTTGATTAATTATTTTTATCAGGCGACATAAAATGCGCATCAACTTTCGTACGATTAAAATTTTTATCAAAATTTTCGTAATTCACAGAATACTTACTCCTTCATTTTCAAATGCAGAGCAATTAAATCCCAAAGTACACAATTCATTCTGTGAAGTCGCAGTGGACCTAACAACGGACAATTGGTCTGTTTCAATCCGTAATTCAGGAATTTTTTGTATAGGAAGTACTCTAAAACAAACTTTTCCTTTGATTAGGTTGCCGCATCAAGCGGTCCCAATGAACCCGTTGATCAGCATATTTTCGAGTAATGTTACTGTTGATTTAATGAATCGAAATCTTTCCGCACAAACCCCAACTGGGCAAGGGGTGGTGGCGGAAGATACGTCGAGGATGCCTCGGCATACTATTGAAATAAGAAGGGGAACAATCCGTACCGCGAGTCAGCCAACCATATTTATGGTTAATTCTTGGAACAGCAATAACGTACGCTTTGGCAGCGGCCGCTTTGCCATTGCGGAGTCAGCCAGTGATCTTACTCAATACAAACCTACCGAGTTCGTGCTGGAAAACCTCACGCTCACGGCCGAAAATCACGTCATCATCATGCAGGGCATGAACAACATAATCCGGCATTGCAAGATCATTGGCGGTAACGGCACAGTCAATGTTTTCGGTCCCAATCTGATTTTTGAGGATAACGAAATTATTTTGCACGCCAAAGCCCAGGCTGAGGCAAGCGACCAAGCGCCAGCCGCCCTGTATCTCGAAGACGCAGCCGGCAGCGTCGTTCGCAACAACCGCATTACGATCAAAGGCAAAACCTCCGGCAGTCAAGCTATTGTCCTGAAAAATTCACCGAACGTCACCTTGCAAGGCAATACTATCAGCGGTACCGATTCCCTCTATAACCTCCTCGACGAACATAGTTCTGTCATGGCTACCGACAATCACCTCAACCGATGAACTGTGCATATGGCTACCCATACCGCGATTCGCATTGCTGCAATTTGCATGTTGGCATTGATAACTTCACCAAGTTTAGCGCAGGAATGTTTTCAAATACGACTGCCTGAGGGCCACAAGGAAATCCGCGTCCCAGCCAACCTTGCCCTGGTGAGATATCAGGGCCAATCTGCCTTGACTCCCGCTGGGTTTTGGCTGTATCACGAGGGAGAAAATTTGTCGCTCAGTGGCCTAGGTCACTTTTGCCTGGCCCAGGATATTGTCCGAAACGTGGGAATAGCGAAGCTACTCGACGAACCAGATGGGTCGGGTCCGCTAATTCAACTTTCATATGGTGACCTCACCTTTATTCTCATAGATCTATTCTCTTCGGCTTGGCAGTTCGCCGTGGCAACCGAGGTGAGTACTTGCAAAATAGCAATTGATAATAGTGGAGATGACTGGACAATTTCGATTTCAAATTCTGGCAGTTACTGCATCGGCCAAGATCTTCGTCAATCTGACCCCTTTTACAGACTGCCGCATCAAGCAGTATCTAAGGAGCCATTATTAGTCATACAAAGAAGTCACGTTCTTGCGGATCTTAATCAACATCGTCTCATCACCAGTGTACTTAGCCGTGCAGGAGTAAGAGTGCTTGCATTGAAACAATCGCCGATTAACGGAATAACCGTCCGGAATGGCTTTATCTCATCAAGCTCAGGGCCAACTGTCTTTATGGTCGATGCATTCGACGATGGGAAAGACGCTAGGTTTGGTCAACATCTCGCCATTGCCGCGTCAAACGGAAATACATCCCGGTATCGGCCTACCGAGTTTGTCTTGGAGAACCTGACACTGGAAGGAAATAGCCACGCCATCGTCATGCAGGGCATGAAGAACATCATTCGGCATTGCAAAATCAGCGGCGGCAATGGCACAGTCAATATTTTTGGACCGAATCTAATTTTTGAAGACAACGAAGTTATCTTGCACGCCAAAGCCCAAGCTGAGACCAACGACCAAGCGCCAGTCGCCCTCTACCTCGAGGATTCAGCAAACAGCGTGGTGCGAAACAACCGCATCACGATCAAAGGCAATACCTCCGGCAGTCAAGCTATTGTCCTGAAAAATTCACCGAACGTCACCTTGCAAGGCAACACCATCAGCGGTACCGATGCGCTCTATAAGCGCCTAGACGAACAGAGTTCTGTCATCGCGACCGACAATCTCCTCAACCGATGAACGTGCATATGAATACCTACACCGCGCTGCGCATCGCTGCAATTTTCATGTTGGCATTGATAACTTCACCAAGTTTAGCGCAGGAATGTTTTCAAATACGACTGCCTGAGGGCCACAAGGAAATCCGCGTCCCAGCCAACCTTGCCCTGGTGAGATATCAGGGCCAATCTACCTTGACTCCCGCTGGGTTTTGGCTGTATCACGGGGGACAAAATTTGTCGCTCAGCGGCCCAGGTCGCTTTTGCTTGGCCCAGGATATTGTCCGAAACGTGGGAATCGCCAAGCTACTCGGCGAACCAGGTGGGTCGGGTCCGCTAATTCAACTTTCAAATAGTGACATTACATTAGATTTACGCGGGCACACGCTACGCTCAGATCGTGCCGGCGTCGCAATTGAGGGCTACGTTGGAGGGAAAATCCACCAGACCTCCCCCCATACATTTTCGTTTACGAACGGCAGTATTGAAGTGAATGGCAAAGGCGTATCTTTCACGGGATGGCAGTACGTGGGATATAGACACAACTATCGACCTGATCCAGCTCTACTAGATACCGTGACAGAGTGGTACGGTCCAGACTTTGGAGATTTCAGCGACACAAATATTCTCTTGGAAAACCTCACCATCAAAAGCGGTGGGTTGGCTGCCTATCTAATCGGTCGCAACAACGTCATTCGTCATTGTCGTATTGAAGTGGAAGGCCATGAAGCGGTGGCGCTGTTCGGCGCAAACAATCAACTCATCGACAACGAAATTATCGTCAGGCGTACACTCCCTCCACCGGTTGCCCAAGACAATTCGCGCCCGAGATTTGGTACCTACTATTTGGATTATGCCGCCATATGGATCCGCGATGCCCCAAGACTCATCATCAGGGGCAACAAAATCACGATCGAGGGTTTGTTCAATGCCGAGCAAGCGATTCTGCTTGCCAATAGCCCCGACGTTGTCATCGAAGACAACGAGGTCACCGGCGCTAACAACCTCTACAAAGCGCTCGACGGGCAATCTTCCGCACGGGCGCACAACAATCGAAAGCGGTTTGGGAAGTGGCCCGACAATTAAGACTTCTTTTACTAAAACTTTGTCAACAAATCCAAGAACGCTAGTGCACGGTAGGAAGCGGCGCTGGTGCGCGCGGCCGGCGGGTGATCTCCACCAGATCGCCCTGCCCGTCGCTCGCTTTGACGGTAACCGTCACTTCGCCGGCGCTCACAGACTGCCCTGCGGACAGTAGCGCCTTCCAGTGGCGCTCGTCCCGGTCATCCACCGGCTGCACGCGGATGGGGCCGTCATGAGAAGTCAATGCGGTGTCGACGGTGTAGACCAACACGCCGCTGCGTGACATGGCGCTATCTTCGGCTTCGGCGCGGCGACTTTCGGCCACCACCACCGTGTGCGGTCCCGTCGGCATGACAGCAATTTTGACGTTGCCCGACCGCTCAATCGGCGTCAACCGCACGGTGCCGGCGCCGCAGGCAATCTGTTGATCATCAAGCCAGCCCAGTTGCCAGCGCTCCCAGCCGAGATAACCCGGCGACAGCCCTTCCGGCTCGCCCATCACGCTGAACTGGCCGACGTAGGTATGCCACAGCTGGTTCGACGGCAGCGGTCCGGCCAAGTCCACCAGCGACAAGGCATGGCCGATCTCATGCACAAACCAGCCGCCGCGCAGGATGGGCAGATCGGCGCCGGAGGTGGCGCCGTTGAGGAATTCGCGTCCGCCCGCCATCACGCCCGAGCCCGGCGCTGCGGTGAATGCCGGGCCCCAGTCGATAGCCTTAGCGTCGGGATTGGCCACCACCAAGATGGCGTCATTGTGGGAATAGTCGATGCCGGGACCGGCAAGGTTGATGGCTTCCTGTATATAGGCACGCTGCACCTCGAACGGCGCGCCACGGCTGAAGTGATAATCGGCCACCGGCTGCCGCATGCGTATCCACTGTGGGCTGACGTCGAACATCAGCTTCATCCGGCCATATGACACCGCACTGAAAAACTGTTCTGCGCGTGGGGAAATGATGTCCAGCACCTGCTGCGGCGATACCGTGGCCGGCGCATCGCTGAAGTCGACAAACAGCACGCGGAAGCGCACTTCGCCGAGCGGCTTCAGCCGCAGCGGATTGCGTGGGAAGCCAAGACCGACATCACTGCGCAGTTGCATCTCCGGCAAGCGGCATGCCGCCAGCGGATCGACAGCTGACACGTCGGCAGCCGAGGCCGGCAACACGCCGCAAAACGCGACCAAAGCGCTCAAAGCAACCGCTTTATCGGCCATCCTTGACGCCGCGCGCAGGCCAGCCACGCCTAATGCGTTTCGCTGTAGAAGCAGCGGCCGCAGGCCTGGCGATAACTCTCGTTGCCGCCAATACTGATCTGCTCACCTTCCTTGATGCGTTTGCCGTTTTCGTCGACACGGATATTCATGGTCGCCTTCTTGCCGCACGAGCAGATATTCTTGATTTCCTCAATATCGTCAGCCAGCGCCAGCAGATAGGCCGAACCGGGGAATGGCTCGCCGCGGAAGTCCGAGCGCAAGCCATAGGTGATGACGGGAATGCCGCGCACCTGCGCCAACTGGTGCAGCTGCTTGACCTGCTCCTTGCTCAAAAACTGCGCCTCATCGACCAGCAGGCATGCGATTTTTTCGTCTATGGTTAGAAGAAAATCGGTATTAGCGTCGAAGACTTCGGTATCGCGCTGGGGGCCCAGACGCGACGTCACCTTGCCCACGCCATAGCGGCTATCGATGGCGGCCGTGAACAGGCGCACTTTCTGCCCCTGCTCTTCATAGTTATGCGCCACCTGCAACATGGCGGTGGACTTGCCCGCATTCATCGCGGAGTATCGAAAATAGAGTTTTGCCATAGGCGAATTATAAACCGCGAAAATAAAAAATAGAGCATACTTGCCCGACCTGCCCATAGGAGAACTCATGCGCCAACCTGCACTGTTCAACCTGATTGGCAAGACGCCGCTCGCCGAGGTGACCCGCCTCGATACCGGCCCTTGCCAGTTATTCCTTAAACTGGAATCGCAAAACCCCGGCGGTTCGATCAAGGACCGTATCGGTCTGGCCATGATCGAAGCGGCCGAAGCCCAAGGTCTGCTCAAGCCCGGCGGCACGATTATCGAAGCCACCGCCGGCAATACCGGCCTCGGCCTGGCACTGGTCGGACGGCTGAAAGGCTACCGCGTGCTGCTGGTCGTCCCCGACAAGATGTCCACCGAAAAAGTGCTGCACCTGAAGGCGCTTGGCGCAGACGTGCGCACCACCCGTTCCGACGTCGGCAAAGGCCATCCCGAGTATTACCAGGACTACGCCGCGCGGCTGGCCGCCGAAATGCCGGGCGCCTGGTTCTCGGACCAGTTCAACAATCCCGCCAATCCGCTGGCGCACGAAACCACCACCGGCCCGGAAATCTGGGAGCAGATGGGCCACGACATCGACGCCATCGTGGTCGGCGTCGGCTCGTCCGGTACGCTGACCGGCTTGACCCGCTACTTCCGCCAGGTCGCGCCGCAGGTGGAATTCATCCTGGCCGATCCGGCCGGCTCCATCCTGGCCGAATACATCGCCACCGGCCACGTCTCTGAAACCAGCGGCTCGTGGGCGGTGGAAGGCATCGGCGAAGACTTCATCCCCGCCATCGCCGATATGACCGGCGTGACCAAGGCCTACACCATCGCCGACGTCGAAAGCTTCGCCACCGCGCGCGCGCTGCTGAAGGAAGAAGGCATACCGGGCGGCTCGTCCACCGGCACGCTGCTGGCCGCCGCGCTGCGCTACTGCCGCGAACAGACCACGCCCAAGCGCGTGGTCACCTTTGTCTGCGATACCGGCACGCGCTACCTGTCCAAGGTGTACAACGACGGCTGGATGCGCGACCAGGGCCTGCTGGAGCGCCAGCGCTTCAACGACCTGCGCGACCTGATCGGCCGCCGCTTCGACGCCGGAGAAGTCATCAGCGTCACGCCGGAAGACACGCTGATGATCGCCTTCAACCGCATGCGCGCCGCCGACGTGGCGCAGCTGCCGGTGCTGGAGAACGGCCAGCTGGCCGGCATCATCGACGAATCCGATGTGCTGCTAACGGTTGGCGCGGAGCCGGAGCGCTTCAACAATCCGGTCGGCGCCACCATGACCAAGCGGCTGGAAATCCTCAAGCCCTCGGCCGACATGCAGGCGCTGCGCGCCACGCTGGATCGCGGCCTGACCGCCGTTGTCGCCGAGGGCGACACCTTCTACGGCCTGATTACCCGTTACGACCTGCTTAACCATCTGCGAAGGACGCTATCTTGAGCGACAAACCGAGCAACCACAAAGCCGCCCTGGCCACCCGCGTGATCCACGCCGGCCAATCGCCCGACCCATCGACCGGCGCCATCATGCCGCCGATTTACGCCACCTCCACCTTTGTGCAGGAAAGCCCCGGCGTGCACAAAGGCCTGGACTATGGCCGCTCGCACAATCCCACCCGCTGGGCGCTGGAGCGCTGCGTGGCCGACCTGGAAAGCGGCGCGCAAGGTTTCGCCTTCGCCTCCGGCCTGGCGGCGATATCAACGGTGCTGGAGCTGGCCGATGCAGGCTCCCATATCATCGCCGGCGACGATATGTATGGCGGCACCTACCGCCTGTTCGAGCGGGTGCGCCGCCGCAGCGCCGGCCACCAGTTCACCTACGTCGACCTGACCAATCCCGAGAACCTGCTGGCCGCCATCAAGCCCGAGACCAAAATGGTGTGGGTGGAAACGCCGACCAACCCGATGCTCAAGCTGGCCGATTTGCAGGCCATCGCCAACATCTGCCGCGAGCGCGGCATCATCGCCATCGCCGATAACACCTTCGCTAGCCCGATCGTCCAGCGTCCGCTGGAACATGGCTTCGACATCGTGGTGCACTCGGCCACCAAGTATTTGAACGGCCACTCCGACATCATCGGCGGCATCGCGGTGGTGGGCGGCGAGGAACGTCAGAAGGAATGGCGCGAGCAGTTGGCCTTCCTGCAAAACTCCGTCGGCGCCATCGCCGGCCCGTTCGACAGCTTCCTGGCGCTACGCGGCGTGAAGACGCTGGCAATCCGCATGGAGCGCCACTGCGCCAGCGCGCTGGAACTGGCGCGCTGGCTGGAACAGCAGCCGGAGGTGCGCAAGGTGTTCTATCCGGGGCTGGAATCGCACCCGCAGCACGAACTGGCCAAGCGCCAGATGCAAGGCTTCGGCGGCATCATCTCGATCGATCTGAATACCGACCTGCCGGGCGCACGCCGCTTCCTGGAAAGCTGCGAAGTATTTGCGCTGGCCGAGAGCCTGGGCGGCGTCGAAAGCCTGATCGAACATCCGGCGCTGATGACGCATGCGTCCATCCCGGCGGCACAGCGGGCGGCGCTGGGCATCGGCGATGGTTTGATCCGGCTGTCGGTGGGAATTGAAGATTTAGAGGATTTAAGGGCCGATATTCGTCGTTCGCTCGACGCTATTTAACTGCTAATATTCGGCGCATGACTTATCTCATCTTCATCATCATCGCCGTGCTGGCCCTGGGCTTCGCCTATTCGATCCTGGTGGCGGACGCCAAACCGGTGGTCGGCAGCGACTATTACAAGGTCTCAAAGGACGGCCGCGTGCTGCTGGCGGCCGGTCCCAAGGTCAGCGCCATCAAGCCAACGCTGTATCCGGAAGGCTTGAAGGTCAAGCTGCGCGGCGGCAAACGCGAGGGCGAATTCTACGTGCACGACCTGGTGGCGGAAGTATTCCTGCCCAATCCGAACAAGCTGTCGGCGGTACGCCACCGGGATGGCAACGTCCGCAATAACAAGGTCGAGAACCTGCAATGGGCCCGGCTCGAAGACATCGAACATCCCGAGCCGGTGGTCTACCCGCGTCCCTGACTATTCGCCGGGATGGTAGCGGCGTTCGAGGTTTTTCTCCACGTCCGCCTTGTAGAACAGCACATCCTTGAATTCGCCGCGCGCGTACATCGCCGCCTGGTCATTGAAGTGCGGCGAAGCCGGATCGCCACTCTGCCCACCGGCCAGGATGCTGCGGGCCTTGATGCGTGGCCCAAACTCCACCGCCGCCACGAAGCTATTGCCACGCTCGCCGTAAATCCGCTTGGTCTTCTGCTTGGACGTGGTGCCATAGGCGGCCAGCGATCCCCAGTTGGCCGAAGCGAATGGCACCGGCAAACTCGGTTTGCTGTCGTCAAACGGCTGCACGATATCGCCGGTTAAACGCTGGAAGCGATTGATCTCGCCCCACGGCGTCTGCCAGTTGCCGAAATCCTTGGTCAGTTTGGCGGTGGCGCGCTCCAGCGCCTCCAGCCGCTGCTGCGGCGTGATGGCGGCCTGGATGTAATCCAGTACCTGCACTTCCTTGGCCTTGGCCGCCGGCTGGTACGTGGTCCACAAATCCTGCGCGCAGAACACAGCCAGCGAAGTGGCGGTCGATTCCAGCGAATAACGCATATCCCAGCCGCGCAGCGCCTTGATTTGCGGCGCCAGCGCCGCCTTGCGCGCATCGTCGGCCGGCAGTTCGTCGTAGGCGGCGAACAGCTGCGGCAGCAAAGGCTCAAACGCCGGAAGCTGCGTGTCGTACGCCGCAGCGATCAGGCTGTCGATGGTAAAGCCTTTTTTGTTTTCCAGCACGCGCACGGCGTGGATGCCGCGCGGGTTCTCCGGATTCATCGACATATACGCCGGATAGTCCTTGACCTTCGGGCTGTAGGCGCCGGCCGCCGTGTACGGCCAGTTATTGGTGTTCTGGATCCAGCCGTTCTTTGGATTGAACAGCGTGATGGTTTCCTTCACCTCGTGCAGGCCTTGCCACTCGGTGGCCGGATTGCTGCCATCGACCGGATGCTTCCAGTCGAATTGCGGATCGCGGCGCGGGATGAAATTCCCGTGGAAGTAAGCGATATTGCCGTCGGCGTCAGCATACACGGTGTTGTTGGACGAATTGGTGCGCAACTCCATCGACTTGTAGAAAGCCTTGTAATTGCGCGCCTTGGTACGGCTGAAGGACTGCGTCAGCGCCTTCAACGGTTCATTCATCAGGCGCACCGCCACCCACTTGCCATCCTTGGCGCGAACGATCGGGCCGTGGTGGCTGTAGTAGACGCGCACCGTCTTGCTGGCCATGCCGTCCTTGGTCTTGTACGGCAGCGCGATGTCGACCGCCTTCAACGGCCGCTGCTCGTTGCCGTACTGGTAGAAGAACTGGCCGTCTTTTTCGGTGATGGTTTCCAGGTACTCGTCGATTACATCACCGCCGCCGGAGGTATGCATCCAGCCGACACGGTCGTTAAAGCCCTGGTAGACGAAGAACTGGCCCCAGGTCACGGCGCCATACGCGTTCAGGCCTTCCTCGCTGTGCACCGCCACTTCGGGACGGAAGTAGAACGAGGTGTGCGGGTTGATCATCAACAGCGCATGCTTGTTCTTGGTCAGCGCGGGGGCGATGGCAAAGCCGTTCGAGCCGCCCGGCTCCTTATCCAGGTCGATGCCATCGCTGGACGACATCAGCACCGGTGGCATCAGCGGCAGCTTGGCGCCGTCCGCGTACAGCGACTGCAGCTGCTTGATGTCGATGGTCTCGATATCGCCGCCGATACTGCCTTCGCTGAAGCTGAGCGCCATCCACGGCTCAAAGTGCGTGAGCAGCGCCGGCTTCACATCCGCATGCGTTTGCAGATAGTAGTTCAGGCCATCCGCCCAGGCGTTCATCAGCTTTTGCAGCCACACCGGCGCGGCCGCGTACTGGCGCTTCAGCTCATCGGGATTGATGAAAAGCTTCATGCGCAGGTCTTTATACAGCTCGGCCTCGCCCTCCACTTCCGCCAGACGTCCCATGGCGTTGATGAAGTTCAGCTCCACGCGCGGGAAGTCATCCTCCGCCTGCGCGTAGACCATGCCGAATACCGCGTCGGCATCGGTCTTGCCATACACGTGCGGGATGCCCCATTTGTCGCGCAAGATGGTCACGCGCTGGGCGGCGGCCTTGAGGCGCACCGGTTCCGCAACCGAAGCGGTGTTAGCAACGGCAGGCGCCGCAACCGCCTCGCCGGCGGCGGCAACGCACACCGACGCGGCACAGATCAAAGCTACCGGAGCGCGCGTCATCATCAGGCGCTGGCCAGCTCGGAAATACGGCGTTGCAGATTGGTGATCTCTTCCAGCAGCGCGGCGTTCTTTTCGCGCAGCGCCATGTTCTCGGCGCGCAGTTCGCGCACGTCGGTCGGCATATCGCTGTAATCGACTTCCGGCGCGGCCTTGCCTTCCTTCGGCTCCTTGGCCGGACGGGCGGCGGCGCGCAGGTCGCGCACTTCCTTGGCGGCCTTTTGCAGTTCCTTCTTACCGCCGGCAACCGCCGCCAGCTGCTGCTCTTCCGACAGCGACGCCACCGTGGCCGCCGCATTGATCGAGATGGTGCCGGCGCGGACCGCTTCCACCAGTTCCGGCGTCGCCGTCTTCTGGATCTTTTCGATCTGGCCGATGGTGGCGCTGCTCAAGCGCGCGGCGCGGGCGATGTCCTCGCGCGACGCTAGCGGCATGGCGGCCGGCTTCTTCGCTGCGGCCTCGCCTTCTTCCGGCGCGATGCGGGCATCTTCGGCGGCGGCTTCGGCAGCCAGCTCCAGCGCGCGCGCCGTCATGATTTCTTTCTTGCGCAGCGCCAGCACGCCGCGCTGGTAATCGGAAATGCTGCGCCGGCCCAGATTGTTATCGATCATCCACAGCTTCACGTCTTCCATGCTGCGGAAGCTGGTGTTTTCCGTCACCTTGAACGGAATGCCGTGCTGCTGGCAGATCTGGTAGCGGTTGTGGCCGTCCACCAGCACGTCTTCCCACAGCACCAGCGCGTCGCGGCAGCCTTCCGTCAGGATGCTGCGCTCCAGCGCCTGGTATTCACTCTCAGTCAGCGGCTCGATGTAAGCGCGCAGCGCGTCATTAATTTTGATTTGCATATCTATCCTTGAAATACCGGCGCCGGCGGTGTGACCACGCTCGCTCGTACGCCGAACAGCATGCTACACCATCCAGCGGTCCGCCAAAAGCATCAACTTGCAAGATGATGACTAAGGCAATTTTAAGAAACCACCATTACTATCTCAACCAGTCAAACGTGCTTTCTCCGCAAATTGACCAAAGCCCCGACAGGTCCCCCGCCTGCTCGGGGCTTTTCTTTTGCGTTTTTGCAACAGTCATTTCACTCTGACAACGACAGCAACCTACATTCATGTTATCTTCAATGCACTGGAGTAAATATTAATTCTTTGGAGAAATAACATGATTGCAAAAATGTCTCTCAAATTAGCCGCCGTTGTGGTTGCCGCCGCGTTCAGCAACATCGCCGGCGCCACTGTCGTCGACGTCAGTGGTCAATATACTTTGCAGTATTCGGTCGCTGCGGTGGCAGGCCAAAGCCATGAATATGTCTTCAATTACGCGATCACCAACGTCGCGCAGGGTTACGCCGGCAGCCAGACCGGCCTGGACGGCTTTACCGTCTACATTCCGACCAGCGCCACGGTGCTGAGCGCAACCGTGCCTACACCTTACGTTGGCGCTCCGGGCTTCTGGAGCAAGGGCCCTTCGTCCAGCCTGAGCCTGGGCGGCAACGGCAGCCAGGACATGGTCGCCCCGACCGGCTATCTGGCCTACACCTTCTGGGGCCAAAATACGGAATCGGTCTACCAGCAAACGGGCACTGCCCACTTCAGCCTGACGCTGGGCAACGTCTCGCTGGGCACCAATACAGTCGGCATTTCCAGCTACTACGGCTTCGCCACGCCACCGACCGGTCAGCAATACGTGACCAACCAGTATGGCAACTACTCCACCTTTACCACCCAGGCGGTATCCGCAATCGCTGCGGTGCCGGAGCCGGAAACCTACGCAATGATGCTCGCCGGACTGGGGATCATGGGCGCAGTCGCCCGCCGCCGGCGCCGTCAAGGCTAAAAAACAGAAAAACGCGCTACGGCGCGTTTTTTTGTGCTTAGCGGCCTTGCTCCTTGGCCGCCGTCTTGATCTCCGCGCAGGACAGCGGCTTGCCGTTCTTCGCGGCCTCCGCTTCCAGTTGCTGGCAGCCCTGGTAGTTATGCCAGAACACCAGCACATACCCGGCCACACCCAGCACCACGGCGATCATTGCCGCCGCCAATCCCACCTTCACCACTTTTTCAGACGCCATTTCCAATCCTTCTAGCCTGCTAAACAAAGGAGTAATGGTAGCACCCCGCCATTTGCGCGGCGCAAAAAAATAGTTCGGAATAGAATCGGGCACAAGGAGGAACACTATGTACGAACACTTGACCGGCAAATATATTCCACTCGCAACCGAGCGCACCAAGGATGCAGTGAAAGACCTGCAACCCGGAGAGCGGCGCAAAATCGATGTGATCAATCCCAAGGACCCAACCGACCGCATCATCACTGATGCATGGGTGGTGCAGGATGACGAAGGCGCCCACTTCAGTTTCCAGGATGGCGCACTGGGCGGCGACGCTTATCTGGGGCCAGCGGATCAGGTGCGGATAGCGATCGAGGAAGCGCCGCTCGCGGATTGAACTGGCACGGCGCCGTCGTGTGCTGATGCAGCGTCTGGATGCATCAGCACATTACCCTCTTGACTTGCGGCGGCGCACTGTCGCACCTACCAGCCCCAGACCGGCCAGCAGCATGGCGAAGGTTTCGGGTTCAGGAACGGCGCCGACGGGATCAGCTTCACGTACATTGCGCGCGATGAAGAGAATGCGTCCCGTGAGCAAAACCGACTCGGTCGAGTACACCATCGTCGGATTGAAGGATGTGATATTGCCGTCCGAGGAAAAATCACCGAAACTCAAGGTGCCGTCCGGCGAGTTAAACGTTCCCGCAAATTTTGACGGCTGAAACTGTGTGATATCCGTATCGAAATAAAGGTCAGCAGGCTGATTTGCATAGGTGTACTGGCCACTCACTGCGACCAGCTGGCTTGCAAATGTCATCGTGCTGACTTTTGCAGCGATGACACCTGCTGCCGAATATCCATATACCGCATCGAGCGCCGTCGACCCATCAGGCAAGCGACTGCCTGCCGGCACAAAAACAGAATGAGCGTTCTGGGACGTGTCATACAACATTTCAAACAGCATCGCCTTGGCGTCATTTGGCGAGTAAACAGCTCCTTTCGAGTAGGCCACTCCGATACCGAGTTGAATGATTGCCGCATGCGAGCTGGAGGCAGCTAATAGGGAACCGGCGATCAGCGCGCGCACTAGAATCTTCTTCATGCGTATTTCCTTGTGTGAGTAGTCAACTGCGTTAGCCGCAGGCCCATGACATCACAATAATTATAAGAAATACAATGCGGTATGTATGTAGCACAAACGTGCTACAAGGAAGACCTCAGCGCCGCGGAAAGTTAGCGAATGCCAACTGAAAGAGGATGGCTTTTGTAGTGGTGCTCCGAGCCGGAATCGCATTGCCAGATAAATCAACCACTTATCCCAGAAAAGTGTAAATTTAAGGAATTGGCCACACAGTTTTTAAAACGAAACGCCGCTGTGGCCATACCTCATCGCCCGTCCACGCGCCGTCCACTGGCCGTATTGTAGATAGCAAATGGCGTAGACTGCAGGCGCTCGTCCGCCCTAGCAAGCGTCAGCGGCATGCGCAACGCTGTACGCGGGAAGAGCATCCGAGAGGATGTCGACGCACCGATGTATTGCCAGCGTTGCGCGGAAGGATTCAAATCGCCAGGCATTTCTTCGCCTCCCAGCCGTCACGCACTTGCCAGCGTTGCGCCGCAGCACTAAAGCGTGCCGACCATCGGTCTTCTGGGGCATCACTGGCGCCGCAGTGCGACATCCGCTTGGCGAAAACGTGCTTCGTCCAGGACAACATTTGTTTATAATCACATCCATGAACGCTGCCAGGCATTTTCACATGCAGTCGCCGCCATGATCGGAGGAACCTCTCCCGGTCCGAATCCACCCCAACGCCTACTCACATATGGACCAACCGCTTTCCTCGCGCCGTACCGCGCGCAATTCCGCCGAAAGGCTCGCCACCGGCATTCCCGGCTTGGATGAGGTACTGTGCGGCGGGCTGACCCCAGAACGTGTCTATCTGATCGAAGGATCGCCTGGCACCGGCAAAACCACGTTGGGCCTCCAGTTCCTCCTTGAAGGTATCGCGAAGGGCGAGTCGGGACTCTACATCACCCTTTCAGAGACAATCGACGAGCTTGACGCTGTGGCCGAAAGCCACGGCTGGAGCATCGACGCATTGTCGATATACGAGCTTGCCGACGAACAGCGGCTCAATCCGGAAGGGCAGCAATCGATCTTGCATCCGTCGGAAATCGAGCTTGATGAAACCTCCAGGGGTGTGATGGACAAGGTGGATCAGGTTCAGCCGGTGCGGGTCGTGTTTGATAGCCTCTCGGAAATGCGCCTGCTGGCACAAAACTCCTTGCGCTACCGACGTCAAATTTTGGCGCTCAAACAGTTCTTTTCATCGCGCAGCTGCACCGTGCTGATGCTTGATGACAAGACCAGCCAGTCCGACCAGCATCTTCACAGCATCGCCCATGGCGTGGTCAGTCTGGAACAAATGCCGCAGGAGTTCGGAAAAGAACGACGCCGTGTCAATATTCTCAAAATGCGCGGCATCAAATTCCGCGGCGGCTACCACGATTATGCGCTCGACACCGGTGGTATCCGGATCTTTCCACGACTGGTGGCGGCCGAGCATCCTGGCGAGTTTGTGCCCAAGCCGCAGTCCAGCGGCTCTGCCGGACTGGATCATTTACTGGGCGGCGGCTTGGTCGCGGGTACCAATACCTTGATCATGGGCCCGTCCGGGGTCGGCAAAACCACTGTCACCGTGCGCTGCATGTTGTCGGCGCTGGAACGCGGCGAGAAGGCGGCGTTCTATCTGTTCGACGAAGGTTTGGGGACATTCCTCGCGCGCAGCTCCTCCTTGGGCATGAATCTACGTCCGCATCTTGCGAGCGGATTATTGACTGTGCGCCATGTCGATCCGGCAGAATTGTCTCCGGGTGAGTTTGCGCAAATGGTGCGCGATGCCGTGGAGACTGACGTCAAGTTTGTCGTCATCGACAGCCTCAATGCCTATCTCCAGGCAATGCCCGGCGAGCAATATCTGATCTTGCAGATGCATGAGCTTTTAACCTACCTCAACCAGAAGGGTGTGACCACCGCCTTGGTCATGGGCGAACACGGTCTCGTCGGTGCCCTGCAACGTGACGTTGACCTGAGCTATCTGAGCGATACGACGCTGTTGCTGCGCTTCTTTGAGGCCCGAGGCAAGCTGCGGCGCGCTATCACCGTGGTCAAGAGCAGGACAGCAGAGCACGCGTTGACCATTCACGAATTGGTCATGCATTCCAAAGGGATTGAGATCGGCGATCCGCTCGAAGGCTTCGAGGGTGTGCTTACCGGCCTGCCGACATACCGCGGCGGGACGGCAATGCTGAATTCGGGTGATGATGCGTCGGCTTGATCCTCGTGAAGAGCGCGTTATTGTTCTGGCGCCGCGAGGGCGCGACGCTGAAGTGATCGCCACGGTGGTCGGCCGCGACGGCGTGGTGACCGAGGCGGTAGCCGATTTCAAGCAATTGTCGCAGGCGATCATACACGGCGCGGCGGCGGCCGTGGTGGCGCAGGAGGCGCTTGTCGGCCAAGACCTGGTGGCGCTGCGCGAATGGCTTGCATGCCAAGCGCCTTGGTCCGACTTTCCCTTTGTGGTGTTGCTGGCGCGTCGCTTGGGCAATGAAGATGTCGCGATACGTGCCGTACTCGCAACGCTCGGCAATGTGGTGGTGCTGGAACGCCCGCTGAGTGTCGAGACGCTCGGCAGCGCCACAGCCTCGGCTTTGCGGGCGCGCCGCCGGCAATACCTGTCGCGGGAAGCCTTTGCAGAACGATTGCAAGCTGCCGAGGCGGTTGAGGCGCTGAATCAGACATTGGAAGTCCGCGTTGCGGAGCGCACCCGCGCGTTGTCCCATGCCAACGACCAGATTACTGCTCAGGTGATGGAACGTGAGCGGACCCAACAGGCATTGGCGCAATATCAGAAGATGGAAGCGCTTGGCCGGCTTACGGGCGGCGTGGCGCACGACTTTAACAATCTGCTCAGCGTGATTCAAAGCAGTGTGGAACTCATCTCCATGATGAGCTCGGACGAGAGCATTCGCACCCGCGCCAAGACGGCAAAGGCGGCTTGTCAGCGCGGCGCTAAGCTAACGGGGCAATTGTTGTCGTTTGCACGTAACCAGACGCTTGATATGCGCTCGGTGGAAATTCGCGCGTTGTTTGATATTGTCACCGAGCTGGCCACACCGCTATTAGGCGCGGGCATAGAAATAGTCGGTGATGTCGGCGACGGCGCGGAGCGGGTCATGGGCGATGCCAATCAGCTGGAAATGGCCATCCTCAACTTGGCCATCAACGCCCGCGATGCCATGGACGGTAAAGGCCGTTTAGTATTGCGCGCGTCGCGTGCACCCGCCCCAGCAGCACTGCCGGTTGGTCAATATGTCCGCATTGAGGTGTCGGACAACGGGCCCGGCATGTCCGCCGAAGTGGCGGCCAAGGTATTCGAACCCTTTTTCACGACGAAAGCCGTCGGCAAGGGTACTGGCCTGGGACTCAGCCAGGTCTACGGCATGGCCCAGCAATCGGGCGGCGCCGCCTTTGTCCGCAGCGTCGAAGGACACGGTGCAACGGTGGAGATTTGGTTGCTCGCGGCGACCGGAGAAGTGAAGCCTGGAATTTCACAATTGAGCGAGCGCCTGTCGTTGGCGGGCTTAAAAGTGTTGGTGGTCGAGGACGATGACCTGGTCCGCGCCGGCATGGTGGACGCGCTCATGTCATTCGGATGTGAAGTCACGCAAGCCCGCTCGGGGACTGAAGGGCTTTCAGCGCTGCACATACGCCGACCGGACTTATTGCTGACCGATTACCTCATGCCCGGTCTGACCGGTGCACAACTGGCAAGAGAGGCGCGAATGCTGTTCCCTGGATTGCCTGTTTTAATCACGTCAGGCTACGCCGACATGGCAGCGATCGAAAGCGCGGTAGGTCAACATGCCATATTACGCAAGCCTTTTGAACTCCCGGAGCTGGTACGCGCAGTCAAGCATTGCCTGGTGACTAAACAGGGATGAGCGGATGAGCGTGGGGTCGGCGAGGCGCCGCATTTCTGTGGGACCATCACCAAATGCGGCAAGCAGTGGTTCCCGCGTTCCCGATGGGACACGAAACATGCTCTGCGGCTTCTCCACTGACGGCAAAACGTCGCCTCGTCCTACGTCTTGGTGCGGTCGGAAGCGGTAACATAAACAGTCAGTTCACGTTGGTGGCAATCGTGTAGACGATGCAATACCGGTGCCCTGCAATGAAGGCGTGTAGCGCGTATTGACGCGGGGCGGATGATGAAAAAGATTTTAATTATCGATGACAATATAGATTCTGCCCAGGCCCTTGCCGCCATTCTCGAAATGATCGGCCATCGCGCAGAAATCGCCCACGGTGCGGTGTGCGGCCTGACGGCGGTCATCACTTTCCAGCCCGACATCGTGTTCTTGGATATCGGGATGCCGGAAATGGACGGCTATCAAGTCGCGGCCCGCATCCGCGCCGACACAACGATGCTGCAGCCATTCCTGATCGCGTTCACTGCTTGGGATGACGTCAAATCACTTGCGCGCAGTGCAAAAGCGGGATTTGACCGCCACATCGCCAAGACATCATCATTCGAGACATTGGTCTGCGCGATCACCGAGGCGACGCGATAGCGGCATTGCCTGCCGAGACGAGCGACAGCATATCGACTATTTCAACCAGCTTGACTGGTTTGACCATGTGGTGGTCGATTCCTGCTTCGCGCGTCCGTCTGCGATCATCATCTGTGCCCCACCCGCTCAGCGCCGCAATATAAACACCACCCAAGCCCGGCTCCGATCGGAGTTGCCGTGCAACTGCAAAGCCATCGAGATATGGCATGCCCAAATCTAAGATCACGACATCGGGGACAAAATTCAATGCGCCAGCCAGCGCCTTGGTGGAATCGACAACGACACAAATCGAATGCCCTACTTCCTCCATCAGCGCCCCCAACGTTTCTGCCGCATCGACATTGTCGTCGACAATCAGAATTCGCAGGCTACGCTCGTCGGACGGAGTGTGTGCCGCCGCAGCGGCCGACATCACTGCGGCGCCTGGCGCTTGAGCGATCGGCAGCACCAGCGTGAACGTCGATCCCAACTTGTCTCCCCCGCTGACAACATCAATTCGGCCGCGATGCATTTCGGCCAGTTGCTTGGACAGCGCCAACCCCACCCCCAACCCGCCGCGCGAACGTTCGGCGCTCCCATCAACCTGGGCGAACAGTTTGAAGATTTGAGGCAGCATCGCCGCCGGAATGCCGATCCCGGTATCGACGACATGGATCAAAACGTCGCCGCCTGCCACTTCCGCAGCCAGCTCTATGTGGCCCCCGACAGGGGTATATTTGGCCGCGTTGTGCAGCAGATTGCTGACGATTTGTGCTATGCGCGTGGCGTCCGCATACAGCCATACGTCGGCCTCGGGAATGGCGAGCTTGAAATTGTGCTCATTCGCCTGGATTAACGGGTGGCTTGCTTCTACCGCGATATCGATCACAGCCTTCAACATTACCCGCTCGTGCTTGAGGTTAACCTTACCGCTGCTGATACGTGACACATCAAGCAAATCGTCAACCAGCCGAACCATGTGGCCGAGCTGCCGCTCCATCATATCGACCACCCGAGGTGCTTGTTCCGGCTTCCCTATTCTGAGCAGAGTCAAGCCATTTTTGATCGGCGCCAGCGGATTACGTAATTCGTGTGCCAGCGTGGCCAGGAACTCGTCTTTATAACGATCCGCTTCCAACAGGCGTTCAGCCTGATTACGCAACGCTTCGGCGGAGATATTACGTTCGATAAGGTCGGCTGCCTGCCTCGCAATAATATCGAGCAGACGCAAGTCACGCGCGCTGGGCAGTTGCTTGCTGGTCCAATGGGTTGTGATCATTCCGACCAGGCGGCCGTTTCTGGTGAGCAGAGGTGTCGATTGCGCCGCTCGCACACCGGCTTTGCGGAAAGCGATCAGGTCTTCACTGCCAGAAATAAATTCACAAGCTTCGAAATCGGAGACAATCACACGTTCGCCCACTTCGAGCGCCTTGCCGCAGGTGGTCGCGCGGCCAGGCTTCACCCATTGCCAATACGCAACAGCCTCTTCGTCGAGACCGTGTTGCGCGATCAGCTGCAATGCCCCTTTTGTCGGATCATATCGCTGCATGCTGCCGAATTCGGACCGCATGATCACGGTGGCCGCTTCCACCAGCTTCTGATACAGCTCGCCAATCGAGTTCTCGTCGATAAGCATCGCGCTGATTTCATGCAGCAGCTGAGCGTCTGAGAGCGCTGTTTCCAGCTGACTCTGCCCTTGGTTCTTCCGCTGCAACGCCAATTCGAGTTCCTGCTTTTGCGCCACCACCAGTGCCAGCTCTTTGCGCAGTTCCGCAGTACGCGCTGCCACAAGTGTCTCCATCGCACTATTGAAGACAGATAATTCCTGTCGTTTAAATCGTTCAATAAGAGTCGCGGGCATGTGAAAGTCCTCTCTGGCAACAGCAAACATGTGGTTAGAAGCATTCGCCATTGCAGACGAAAGACCTTGCACTCAGGAGCAAACCGACATGCAGGCACCCGGCGGCCGGGCAGTATCCATATACTACCAGCAGAGTCTATTCTTGATTGGATTAGGTGAGGATTCTACGGACGAACGCAATGTGTCTGTCGCGCATTAGTCGAATGTCCACGCAAAGTCTCGCACGACCCGCCGCTGGACCGCGCGCCGGCAGCGTGTAACGCTCGACAAGCGCAATGCCGGCTGGATCAACGTCGTCCTTCACGCGATACTTGGGGCACCGCCCCGCCGTCCAGGAACCGGCAGTACGGCGCCACGACGTTTGCCCCCTACCGATCAATGTCCGCTGGATAGTTGCCGCTGTCGAGGCAGCCGTTGGCCAGCGGCCGCCGCCGACTGCGGTCCAAATTGGACAAGGCGATCTTGCGGTCCGATACCCGCTTTGTACTCACGGCCGCCCCGATGTTCATCGTATCCACCGCATCCAATCTGGCATTCCGCCGCTAAACGTTGGCGACTTTTCCTCGACCAGAACAGCATTTTTCACCGCGACCAGTCGAATCAACTGCGCATAATCTACATCAAGCAACAATCCGCCTCCGTGCGCGGCGTCCAGCAGCTTGCGTATATCGTCGAGTTGCGCCTCGGCCTCGAAGCTTTGCACGGTGACATTTCTATCATCCACTGAAATTTCGGCAAGATGGAAGCGATTAGTGGGTCAGACATAAATGGTCGTAGTGAAGGTGGCGATCATCGCCAAAATTTGCGGCGCTAAATGAGTTTGCCGTCCCCGCGCGATGCGGCGGCGTATTTCGCCCGCTCGTTCTGCCAGTTTTGCAGGCCTTGGGGCACGCATGCGCTATCAATTCATTATAGCGGCATGCAGTGCATTGAAGACGCACTCTTCCCGTCCGACTAACACGCTCGCGCGGGGCGACGCATCCGGCTATCGCCGCAGGGTTGCGCCGCCCTCGGCGAGTGGCCGGCGTGGCTGCCACGCGGCTTTGCGAGGTATGGGCTGTGCGTGACTGGCTCAGCGTGTTCCCGACGGTGTCGCCGCCATGGCCACTTTGTTCACGGTACGGCATAGCGAGAGGAAATCGACGTCCAGCGTTTGGCGTCTGTCATGGACCTCGTGTGGGATTGCCAGACTGGCACGGTTGCGGTCCTGTAGCTGAAGATTACGCACATCCTCGGACATCATGTTCTTCGCGATAAGCCGATTATCAAGCACCACTCCCTACTGGTAGTCGACGTTCTGACCGAGAACCCAGCACTTGCCCGGCATCCGGCAATTCGGATCGGCTTGTCTTAGGTGTCGTCCGGACGCCACTGCGATGCCGCAGCCGCCGGGGAAAATTTCTCCTTGGTAGCAGATGCCAAAAGTCCGCAGACGCCAACAAAAAAGCTTCCAGCGTGGGATGCGTGTACTAAAATAAGTTTTTCAGCCGCTACCCACACGACCAACATGCTTAAAACGATGATCGCAATGGAATTCATGGCGATACTGGATAACATTGTTCCATCGTCCCCCGGCGCTCGTCAGGACCTGCTCGAAATCAAAACGCAAGTACATGAAGCAGCGAAAAGCGGCAAAATTCTCGTTCAAGAATGGCAAATTCTCATCGAAAGAAGCAACGAGGTCGAACATGTGTGTGACAACACGCCGAAACATTAGGCAAGCCGCCCACCATTACCCGCTCCCGCACAGCCACATCGCCGCGCACACCACGCGCCATTAGTGTAGCGCCCTGCTAACACTCAGCGGTTCACCACTTATCTCCGCAGACTTGAACAGGCAAGCGAATGCCGCATATTTCGCTGGAACAACCACACGTCAGCTACGGCCGTAATGCGCGGCATTACGGCGGGTTGTCACACGACGACGACTGGCGCTCCATCCACGGTATAGCGTATCGTCACCACATCACCCTCCCTGTAATTCCTTCGGACTTGGCCTGGACGGAGGACCGCCGTTTCCAGCAGCAGGCGGTCATGGATGCGTGCCAACTTCGCGGCGCTGTCATACTGGGCGAGGAAGTTGGGCGTGGATGTCAAGACCGGCCCGGTATAGCTTCCGCGGAGTTCGTCGGTGTCGCCGCAGGGATAGCCGACGCCGTCAAGTGAGCTCAGCAGATAGTCTAACTCCTCTTCGCGCGCCTGGAGGGGCTTGATCAATTGCGCGACTGCCCACGCCTTCGCATCGTCAGCGACGGAAAACTGGCCGTCACGCTCAATCACCACTTGCAGCGTTGCGCCTTTGTCGTTGACACTGTTGTCGTAGACATAGACCGCATCGGCGATTTCAGCCGCGCGCGGCAGCAGGGCCAGCGTCCTGTGGTAACGTTCGCGCACTTTTTCGGGTTGCACATAGTGACCGGTCGTACTGCCGGTCTCGTAACGGTATGTGACCCGCTCGACGTTTTTCTCGGGATCATCGGTGGTGATGAACGTCAAAAACAGGTGATAGCCTTGTTCCTTCAGCAAAAGCATTTCGCTGATCCGCGAAGGGTGCGACATCACCGTTTCGAACGCAAACGGCAGCCGACCTGCAATCGCGGTGGCGCGTGCTTGCATGGCCGCGCGCTGGGCAGCTTCGTCCCGCGCATTCTGGTCAGGAAATTCGCCTTCGAGGTCTTTGGCGACCTGGTCAGGGTTAATAAAGTAAGTGGGCAGCGGAACCACGCCGCGCATGGTGGCCAATCCAGTCTGTTTCAGTTCCTCTATCAGAGAAGTCTTGCCGGAGCCGTTCGGGCCGGCAAAGACGACCACCAG
This sequence comes from Duganella levis, assembly GCF_009857605.1. Lineage (GTDB taxonomy): Bacteria > Pseudomonadota > Gammaproteobacteria > Burkholderiales > Burkholderiaceae_D > Rugamonas > Rugamonas levis. Next base: position 58,191 of record NZ_WWCT01000021.1, read on the forward strand.
GGGACTTGTCGCGGACGTTTCTTGATTGTCGGCCATCGCAAAAAACGCGGCCGAAGCCGCGTTTCAAAAAGGATTGCTTATTTTCGGTTCGCCAGGCGTCGACCGGCGTAGCTCGCCAAATCAAACGTGGTGGCGGTGTTGACGTCGCGTTTCGGGGACAGCGCGGCATGCCGCTTAATCTCGGCCAAGGTTCGCTCCATATTGCCGACGATGGCTTGATCCCATTGCTTCACCGTGGCACCGAGAAACGGCGCGTCGCCCCGCAACATGGTGGGATGCTTGAATCGATTAGCTTCGCCGCGTATTTTGAGTTTCATGGCAATTCTCCTACTGCGATACCTCATTATAGACCAAAGCAGTAGCGGGTCGGTTTGAACGCTTACGCTGCCCTGATTGGCCGCAGACTCCCGACAGCGCTGCAAGCGGATTGCCCCATTGTATTCTCCAAATTCCGGCCATGGCGCCGGCCCGACATTGCCGCCGGCTAGTCACCAGCTTGTGCCCAGGTCCGCGCCCACACGCCGCTTACCTTGGTCCACCCCCATGGCCACGCAACGAACTTCCCGGCAAACCGCGCGCCCCGACGTGCCGTCGTTCGGAATGCGCATGCAGTGCCGCTAAGGTCGCTGCCCGGCATGCGGCGTTTGTCGCCTTCGAATCCTGCGCGCGCCGGTCCGGCCGCGCCGCGACCAGCTGACATGTTCGATGTATGCCCCCCCTGGCGCATGGCAAACACCGCTGTCGGCTATACGCCATGCCGCAGGCGTGTCAACCCGCGATCCAGGGATAGAAAATGAGGTAGCCAAGCCCGAACAGCAGGAAGCCCCCCACCAAGATGCCGACCATCGCCAGCGCCAACCGCATGCAGGCGTCGATGATCCAGGTACCGGACCGGGCCGCCGCCGAGAACGGCCACGCCAACACGCGCAACATCCACATCCCGATCGACGACAGGACCGCGACAGACTCCCGCACCTCGCTTAAAGCACCGGCAAAACCACCCCATACCGGTCGCATGATCACCGTTCCCTGGCTTGCCGTTCGCGCAGCGCGGCGTCCTCCCGCTCAACCGGTAACCCCATCGCCTTCTGGCACAGGTTGACCAGGCCCACTGCCAGCCCCCGGTCCGCCGCGTCGTCGGCGCTGGCCAGTATCTGCGCGACGCTGGCGTAACGTTGCAGCATCACTCCCTCACGCTGGCGGTGGGGATCGTGACGCGCCGTTCGACCCGCGCTCGCCTGCGCGGCGCCACGCGCCCGCAAATGATGCAGGCCCTGAGGAGTGCCGCGTATCGGCTGGAAGCGTTCGAGCCGGCTCGACGCAGCGGCATCGATACCGTGCGCGCGCAGTCTTTCCGCAAACCGTTCGCGCCAGCGCCGCAGATCGACTTTGCGGGGATTGAGACGCCTGCCCTCGTCGTCGGCAATCTTGACGCACAAGTGCACATGGGGATGAGGTGACGGTTCCCTGGCCGGATCGTCGAGAAAAGTGTGCAATGCCATTGCGTACTGGTGTCCCGAAAACTCGTCTTGCGCGAACTCGCGCGCCGCGCGCTGCAGCGCCTGCGCATCAGTGCCCGCCGGCATCGACAGGACAAGGTTCAGGGCCTCACGTCGCCCCGACTCGTCCGGGATCGGCGTGCCGCCGTTCTGCCAGGCGTAGCCCAGCCACCCCAGATCCTCCTTGCCCGCGTAGCGCTCGCCGTCCTGGTCTTCGAGCGGCAGTTGGCCATGGCGGGATATATAGTCGAGATGTGCGCGAATACGTCCCATGCCGCGACCGCCGCCGGAAATCCGCACCATCGCTTGCGGCGTTTTGCGCGCGATGCCGCTCAGCCGCTGGCGCACCCCGCTGGCGTCATTGGGGCGACCGTTCTGCATGAGTGCACGCACCGGACGCGTATGCACACGCCGTGTTTGCCGCTGGTTGAATCCGTCCGCATCCCACCGCAGCAAATAGGCGTCGATCTGCGCACGCTTCATGATCTGCTCCACCGCGCGGCATTGCTCGTCAGCAGCTGCGCCACGCTGTCGATATGACGCGTCAGTTGCCCATGCAGCGTTTCCAGCACGTTGTGCAATGCCGGATCGGGCGGAGGCTGGGATGCCTGCAGCGCACGCCCGATCAGTTGGAGATGGCGCGCAATCGTCAGCAGCGCCAGATTGGATTTTCCCAACTGCGCCATCTCCGCCATGCTCAGCTGCGGCTCGCCCCGCATCGCGCCACGCAGCAACGAGATGATCCAGCGCTGCTCCGACATGCCGATGCTGTGTGCGCGGGCGCGAACGAAATCCGCCTCTTCAGCGCTCAGCCCGATCTCCCGGCGGACCTTCGTTCCGGCAGTCGCCGGCGCCGCACCGGTCCCAAGCGGAGCCGACTCTTCCATCAGCTTGGCAACCACCTGCCGAAACGCGGCGCTGGGGGTGATCTGATGCGCCGCGCAATAGTCGAGCCAGCGCTGCTTGTACGCGCCCAAGTCGATGTTGATACGGTTGGGTCTGATTGTCATGGTGGCCTCGCTCGCGGCATTCCCGCACCATTTCAATCTACGCCGCCCACAGCGGAGCACTTTGATCGGCGTCAGCCTATCCTGCAATCGCGTCTATAAGCCGGTTTTCCTTGAAATTTTCAAGCGCCGACGGCGCCAACCAGTCTCGGCCATGCAACCGCAGCACGCACCAGACCGCTTCAACCGAAGCCGGCACTTATCAACACCAGCGCGTGCCGCCCGTCACCCGTAGTCCTCGCGTCGCCCCCACGCGCCCGCGTCTGCTGACACGTCGTCGCCGTCGGCTTCCGCCGCCAACTGCGCCAGCCACGCCGCCACCTCCACGCGCACCGCTTCCGGCAACGCCGCCAGCGCCACCCGCCGCTCGTGCCGCACGATCGCTTGCCCATACACTGTCGCCAGCGCCTGCAATTCCGCCGTCAGCGGCCGCCCGGGCGGCTGCGCCCGCAACTGGCGGTCGACGAAAGCTTCGAACTGCACGACGCCGATGCTGTCATGACTGCCGTGTTCCATGACCTTCCCCCTGACCTATCGTTCACATGTTGCGCGCAGCCATGCAGCCGCGCCCGGCTATCATCGCCGGACGCGGCCGGTCCACCTTGTCAATCATCAACCTCCACGTCGGTTTCTGCCCCAGCCGCAGTGCCGTCCGCCATCGGCCCGCCCAGCACCGGCGGCAGCCAACCGCTGTCGGCCAGCGCCCGCGCCGCCGCCTCGGCCGCCGCCTGCTTGCTCATGCGTTCCAGCGGCACCGCCTGCGCTGGCGAAGTAGCCTGCGCCACCACCGCCAGCAGGTGCGCCTTGGGTACGTGCGCGAAATAGGTCTGCGCGGTCGGCTGCCACCACTTGCGCATGTCCAGTCCCACCGTGCGCGCCAGCTCCGTTACCGCCGCCGGTGTGCGCTCGCCCTGCTGCACGCCGTCGATGGTGCAGGCGGTGCAGAAGGCGATGCAGTCGTCAATGGTGGTGCGCGGCTGGGCCGCCAGCCATGCCATCAGGCCGGTGCTGCCGCCGTCCTCCGGCAGCAGCGCCGCCAGCGCCGCCCGCTGCGCCTGCCAGCAGGTCCAGGCTGCGCCGTCCTCGGCCTCTGGCGGCAGCTGCGGCGGCTTGACGTCCAGCTGCACCACCCTGCCGCCGCGTTCAGCATAGAATACCTGCCGCAGCAGATGGTGGGCCAGCACCCGTAACGCCACCTCGGGCTGGCGCACCAGCTCGGCCCGCAGCGCCAGTGTGCGCTGGCCCGTCAGGGCGGCGGTCAGGCGCGCGGTGTGCGGCCCGCGTGCCCGTTGCTTGGGCTTGCCATCGGCTGCCGCGCCCGCCGCCATCTGCGGCTTGTTCTGCGGCCGGATCAGGCCGCGCAGCACGCAAGCCTTGCCCTTGTCGTCCACCGTGACCAGCGCCCCGGCCAAGGCGATGTCGGCGCGGTCCGGCCGTTGCAACGCAGCCCGCAACTGCCCCTGTTCGAGTTCGACGGCGGCCAGTTCGCGCAGCGCCGCCCCGTGGTCGTCGCCCCCGTCCGCGCTGGCATCCAGCTGGTCGCGCAGCTGTCCGGCCCGTGCTTGCAACTGCGCCAGCCGCGCGGCCTGTTCGCCGTTCGGCGTCAGCGCCTCGGTGCGCACCCGGCCATAGGCCGCCAGTTCGGCGGCGTCCACCCGGCAGCGCACGTCGATCCAGCGCCAGCCCTCCTTGCGCAACCGGACGGCCAGCCGTTCCAGCCGTTCCTGCGCCAGCCGGTCCAGCAGCGCGACGTCGTCGATATACCCCTGCTCCTGCGTGCTGAACAGGTCGCGGGTAACCAGCCCGCCTGCCTGCTGGTAAGCCTTCAGGCCGACATAGCGCGCCACCCGGTCCTGCCCCAGCGCCACGCAGTGCTGGGTCAGCAGGCGACGCAGACGCTGCGGCTGGCGTTCCCAGTCGCTCAGGCTGTCCCATGCGGCCAGCTGCGCCGCGTGGTCGTCGCTGACCGCCAGCGCCGCCATCTGCTCGTAGCTGGCGCGGTCGCGCCGGTACAGGTCAAACAGGCGCAACGCGACATTGGCCAGCTTCAGGCGCTGACGCACCGTCAGTTCGCTGACGCCGAAGGCCAACGCAATGTCGGCCACGCTGCGCCCCTGCGCCGCCAAGGCGCGCATGGCGTCGAAGATGTCGGCCGCATGCATCGGTGCACGCCCGAGGTTTTCCGCCAGACTGACCAGCACCGCCTCGTCTTCGCCCACCAGCAGATACGGCAGCTGGTAATCCTCGGGGAGGTCGCCTTCGGCGATCAGCTGGCCCACCACCTGCCAGCGGCCGTCGCCCGCCGCCACCGCCAGCAGGCCGGTCGGCACGCCGTCGCGCTGCTCGGCGTAGCACACCAGATTTTGCAGGATGCCATGGGCCCGCACCAGCGCCTTCAGTTCGCACAGGTCGCGTGGCTGCTTGCGCGTGTTGGCCGGGCTGCGCACCAGTTGTGCATGGGTGGCCGTGCCCATGGTGGCGTGGGTCAGGATCGCCTGCGATGCCGCCCGCAGCGCCTGCATCGTTTGCCGTGCTGCATCGCCGTCAGCGACGGCCGGTTGTTCCAGATCAGACATGATGATTCTCCTTGCGTGAAAGTTGACATTGAAAGGAACCCGCACTTCATCCTGCAGACAGGTTTTTGCGCTGTGCGCGGCTGATCCCGCCACGCGTCCCCCTCGCCCGACCAGGGGGGACGCGTGGCGGGATTGGCGCACAGCGCAGCCTGTGGCAGGTGCGGCGGGCTTCCCTCGGCGCCGCAGGCGCCCCAGGGCGGGACGCGGCCGGCTTCATAGCGCGAGCGGCGGCTCAAAGGCCATGCCAGCGGCTGTATCGCTGGCATGGCCTTTGAAAGCGTCCTGTCCTCACTTAAGGTCGTTAGGGTGTAGGGGCTGCGGTGTGTCGTGCGCAGCGCGGCACTCCGCCATGGTGTGCCGCTTCGGGAGGGGCGCAGCCGCTCCCGCATTGCTGCCGCGGCTTTTGCGGTGTGTCGTGCGCAGCGCGGCACTCCGCTATGGTGTGCCGCTTCGGGAGGGGCGCAGCCGCTCCCGCATTGCTGCCGTGGCCGTTGCGGTGGGTCGTGCGTAGCGCGGCACTCCGCCATAGTGTGCCGCTTCGGGAGGGGCGCAGCCGCTCCCGCACTGCTGCCGCGGCCGTTGCGGTGGGTCGTGCGTAGCGCGACGCTCCGCCGTGCTGTTTCTATCCGGGAGGGGTGCAGCCGCGCCCGGCTGGTCAGCCGTGGCCGTTGATTGTTGGGGGTGCGAGCGGAGGACTGCAGGCGGGCCGCAGGCCCGGTCCCGCAGGGACGGAGCGCAGCGACCCGGAAGGAGGCCATGCCCGCAGGGCCTCGCCCAGATCAAGGAATGCAAAACTGGTCGGCGGGTGTACTGCATTGCTAACTGGCGAGCGCAGTTCACGCCAGCGGCTCCTCATGCTTAGCCTAGACGAGATTGCCCATTGGGAGCGCGCCCCATGGCAGTTGGAAGAACGTGGTCTTTCTCAACATGATGGGCCGCGCAAACTGCAAGGAGAAAAATCTGGAAATTATGCAAGTCTCGTCACGTTGAACGGACTCGAGAATTCCCTATTTCTATTTAAGGCGCAGGGCCTTTTTCCAGTAAGGAGTTTGCCACTCCCAAGCATGTACTTCTTCGAAAATCTTCGGGAGCAGCATACGACCAATTTCGACGCTTGCGCTCAGCGGCGTCGCGGGTAGAATGTGCAGTACACCAACCCCAGCCGCATTTAGTGCATTCAAGAACGCGTTGAATTGCCGTCGAAACTCAAGGACGTGCGCCTCGCTTCGGATGATTCCCCTATTAGGCTCTTCAGCACGAAATTCCAATACCGGCATTTCAAGATTCGGCCTAGCGGCCCGACCTGAAAGACTGACCAGAACCGCGACCTCGCTAGTGAGCTTTTCGGGCACATCGAAGTGGTATTTTGGAGCTGGACAATCGGACCGAACATCCCATAGCCATCGTTCACTCGGCAAATCGAGTACCGATGCTTCCATTTTATCCCCCAGAAGCGCCCCTAATTTCATGAGCATCGGTATCGGCGCAAATGCCGCAATCGTCAAGTGCGTCGGGCCATTCTTCTCAGTCAATGCCGGGCGAATCCGCTGCTCAAAAATCGCCTGCAGTGCCGCTTCAGCGCGAGGCCAAAAATCAGCGGCGCTGTCGAGGATGTCGAAGTCTGCCCGGTCGATGTGGATGTGCGGGCTTCTGGGAGCGCGTGTGAAGCGGCTATTCTCCAGCATCGCATAGTTTATCTGACGTACATCGAATACCGGCAAATGAGTCCCGACGGGGAACGACATTAATATCGGCAGGCTGTCCATAACTCCAGTCGCGCTGTAAATCAACTCGATGCGCGCCTCCTGCTCGCGCTTCATGGCGAGCAACTGCTCCGAAGTGTATTCGCTGTTTTTCCCATTGCGGTCCACGCGTGCATGACAGTCATAGCAAGCGAGCATTAGATTGTTTGCATCATCAGCAAGCTTTTCTGATAGTCCTACCACACCGCGAGCTCCTGCCGGGCTGTCGGCGACGATGTGTGCCAGTTCGCCGATTTTAGCGGCTCGCTTCGTCAGGAAATCACGGGAGACAGGTTTATTACAGCCCCGGAATTGACATCTTCCTGCAGCGGCGATCCAGAGCGCATGCCTTGTCGCAGGTGGAATTGCTGCCCGTGCTTGGGTTCTAGCCATTCTTTTCCTCTTCTTTCAGTTCAAAAAACGCCCCATCGGTGGTCATTGCCCAGATGCGAATTCGCTCTATGCCAACGATTGGGAAGAACAGCATATCCCCGTGAAATGTGTCTTTTGCCAGCGCTTGCTTCCAATCCTGACGATCAACTCCGCTCGGCGTCGGATCTCGTTCTGGGTGCGTATGCCAGAGGCCCAGGTACGCGAGCGTACTGGCCTCTTCGGACCATCGACGTTGGGCGATTGTGCTGTGTTTTTTCGAACGGAAAAATCCGAAGCGGCTGCGGCGATCGCTCTTTTGTGGCGTGGTGACCTCGTCCACCACAACGTCGTCCGTGTCAAGAAGATGGCGCCCCAAGAGGACGCCGCCCGCCTCCGATTGACACCAAGAGCGCTGGCGAAACATTAGCATCTGTTCGACTGCCTCCTCCACAAGGATAAGGCGCCGATTGTTTGACACTCGAAAGACCAATTTCATCAGGCTGCCTTGCAGTGCTTGCATGGTCGTCCAAATGCGCGCTTCGATTGCTCGTCGCTCGGCATAGTGGTGCGTGCGGCCTTCCACCACGGTGTGGTGCGCAAATGTTGTCCGGCTGCGGCTTCGCCGTCTCCGGCCCAATACCGGTATGAAGCACCGCCCGCGCCCGACAGCGCAGGGAGAAGGTGCTCAGCGGCCATCAGCGCTGTACGGCGGGACTGGAGTGCCCCGTATGGCACGAATACGCTACCACAGCCAGTAATCGTCTTAGACACTGGCTGGTTTGGCGCAAGGAAGGCAATACGAGACTGAAGACTCGAGACTCCTTCGTCGTTCCGATAGAGGCAGTTCAGACAACCCTCACTCTGCGTCCAGGTCAGGACAGAATGTCCGCCCAGATCAAGCGGTTCTAGCCACGTGAAGAGCACCGGCAACTGCTTGGTTTTCTTACGCAGCGCGCGTGAAAATGCCTGTTCAAGTGTTGGCAGACCAAGAGCAAAAACGACGGCATCGACATCGCCAAGGTCTGCATCATGCAGCCACTCCTCTCCTCGAATAGCAAGCGGAATAACTTTGAGGCCCGGATACTGATGCTCAAGCTTAAATTGGAGTGCGCGTACTTTCGGAAGCTCAATCCAAATCGGGTCGAGGATGTGCCGAAAAACGTTATCTTCGGAGTAGTCGTCGTAATCGACAAGCGTAAGGCGCCCCACACCTGTCGCTGCAAGCGCGTCAGCGATAACAGCGCCAATGGCCCCGCAGCCGACGACAACGACATGCTTTGAGAACATCGCTGAGGAGGCGCCGCCACGCTCGCGCATATAGATAGGCGTGAGGCGCCGCATCGTCAACGGCTTGACCTGGGCGTTGAGGTCGACATCGCCATTTCGTGTTCGAAATTCAACACCGACAACCGAAACGCCGCCGGCCGCGCGCGGAACGGATACCATCAGCACTGCTTGTTTCGGATGGTTCTTGTTAGACGAAGGGCGAACCAGTCGAGTCCAAAGCGCAAGCTGGGCGGCCGACATCTTATCGCGTATTGCAACTACATAAGCAGCGGTAAGCTGTTCCGGATTCACCGGCGGTGGCGCCAGCTCCGCCATATGGATGTATAGAGCGCTCTGAGCAGCAGCGCCTTTTACATCAAAATCCCTGGGCGGCGGCACATCGCGCTCGGTGAAAAACCAATGCGGCTTCTTCCCCCTGAACTTAAGGTAGGAAGTAACTAATCGGTCTTTTCCGTCGGCGTCAAATGCACCCGATGAGCCAATCGAGTCCGGCAACCAACTCCAATAGCCCTCGACTTCATTGAAGAATTCTGCGAGGCCGCCCAGCTTGTCTGAATCCCACTTTTCAAGCAAGTCAAATGCGGCCAAAAAAGTGTGAGCGACAATGTCAGCTTGTCGATCAGGGTCTAATGACAAGCCTTGGTTGTCGCTGACGCAAACAGTGCCGAAGTACCCCACATGAGGATGCAGCCGGCCGGTTGGCATCAGTCTCACGTGAGGGAGGCGGGTAAGCGAACGGTTCAGGCATTCTATAGCCAAGTCCCAGCGCTGTGCGGCTCCTTGAACAACAACACGGAGACGCTGCTGGGGCGTGACCTCCAGGACTTCCACTTGGAGGCCACGGTCGCGACTTGCCTGCCTAACGGCTTCGAGGCAGGCATTGACCAAGACCTCATTAGTCCCATCGCCCCCCATCAGGCAGAGTTACCCGTACTGATCACAGGCGGTACCACTGCTCGAGCGGTAGCTGCCTTTTCAGGGACTACAAATTCCGCGCCGAACTGCTTGTTCAGCACCTTGCAGGCATCTTCCGGCAAGTCTTCGTCGAGGGCCTCTTCGAGAGCGTCCCGAAGAACCTCGAACTTAGCCTTCACCGTGCTCATCTGCCCTTCGCTCATCCAGCCCATGAGGTCACTGTAAGGGACAACCGGCAGCGTCACTGCAAGCCGCTGATATGTACTGCCATTGGCGCTGGCCCAATGAAATTGTGTGAGAATCGCGTTGACCCAGTTCAGCATTGCTTGAAGGTCGCCTGCCTTGCCGGACATCTCGAAGTAGGGTTGGAACCACTGCTGAGCTGCGACGGTCAGAGCGATGCTCAAGGGAGCACCGGACAAAAACTGGACTTGCCGCCAACGCTTGAGGTAACGAATGCAGCGGCGGTATTGTGCCAGCTCATCTTTGTCGGAGAACGCGGTGCAAATGAGTTCGGTGAGTTTCTTCGGGTCCGATGGCTCCCAAACCCGCTTGTCCGACGCCGAATTCTCCTTGCCCTTAGCGAGATCAAGAAAGCCATCATCGCGCTTAGTATAGACCGCCAAATCAACGTGGTACGCAATCTCGTCGCCGCGCATGTAGTTCACGGTGACACACGGACGACGGATATTTACGCTCCGGCCATGGGTGTCCAAGGCGTCCCGAATTTTTTTCTTTAGAACAACAGGATCTGGATATTTATCTCTTTTGCAATCAAAAATCAGCCCGACGTCGATATCGAAGTTGCCATCGAGCGGAATTACCCCTGTGTGCATGGAATAGCTGCCTTGATGGAAGTTCGCGAATTCCGGAACATCATCTGCGAGGTTTTTTTCGAGCGCGCGCAGCAGCGTGTCACGCTTTTCGCGCAATGTCGCCTTTTCGTCATCCTCATCGAGCTTGATTTTGAAGTGGAAATCTTCAAAGTTTTTCTGGACTGCCGGCATTATAAAAATCCTTATTTAAGAGTGAGACTCGCCGTGTGCACGTTGCACACCTGGCATGCGGATAGTTTACTTCTGGTAAGTATTAGCACTCGAGTTTGCCGAGCGCTAATCCCACAATCATACTCTTGTCTTCCGGAAGTGGCGTCATCTGACTTGACCTAGGAATAAATATTTTTCTTTTTCGTATTTTTTCTTGATTTTTTATACTGGATTTAAACACAGCCCAGAGCACAGCACGATAGTTGCCTTTACGCGAAGTAGGACAGTGCCCAACCATCAGTTCCGCTCCTTGAAACTCTGCGCCCAATCGATCACTTCTTTAGCGTTGTAGAGCGGCTGCGCCCTGCCCGTTTTTGTGGGCAGCCGGATCGCCTTGGGAAATCCCGGTAGACATGCCATCCGCTCCCGCACCACTTGGGGATCACGCTTCAGATACTGCGCAATGGTTGCGATATCCCACAGATCAATCGATAGGGGGATCGCCGGCCGAACATATACGGCCAGCGCATGTGCCAAACGGTCGACAAATTCAATATCGTTCATGACATCCTCACCTTCTAGCGCGCACAAAAATGCTTGGCCATGGAGCAGATCATGAGGTCGGCAACCCGTTTGGAACGCGATCCAGATCAACCCGGCGGCGGATAGATGCAAAAATCATCACATAAATATATGAAAAGAAATTTTTCACCTTATTCACTTCGTCGACAGCGGTGACCACATTCAGGAGAATAGGTTGGGATGCCAACCACAGAAGATTCACCGCTCCCCCGCCAGGCGTATGGCCGGAGCTGAACTGAGCGGGCCGACAGCATTACCTGCACCATTGCCTTAGCGAGCACCGTCAGCACGAAGGTGCCGACGGCAGCTAAGTTGGCCTGCTCGTTACGCAACGGCTTTCGGTAGCGCACCACGGCAGCCGTGCCCTTCCCCGCAATCCGAGCGACCCGCAGCGCCTTGAACGGCAACTGCGCCCGCCTGGTCCCAGCCGACCGGTGCACCAGGCCTGAGATGTTCGCTCAGTGCTGGCTGCTGGTTGTGGGGTGCTTTCTGCTTGTCGCCGTCCGCTCGGGGCTGGAACCACCAAACGCGATAGGCGGTACGCGGAGGCCGGGCCAACCCGTGCATGTCGCGTCGGCGATCCGCGCCCGCTTTTCGCACCCCGCCCATTGAGCGCGATAAACGATATAAAACTTGCCAGGTTGATTGCAATATGCATTTAGTTTTATTATCATATCAGCACCACGTTCTCGTGCCGACCATGAAAACCATTCCCGTAACCATCCGCGAAGTGTTGATTGCTGCAGGCGCCATAACGCGCGATGAAGTCGGCGCCCTCATTTTTGCGGGACTTACCGAGTCTGAGTCCCAATTTTTTGTGGCGCACGCACGCACCCCACCACCGCAACGCGGATTTGCCGAGGATTTGGTCTACAACCAGCTTCGGCAACGGCACCTTCGCGCAAGGATGATTGGCCTTCCTCCACGGCAGGAATAAAGCGGCCGCCAACGCCCAGTCAACCGCAGGGGCCAAGCACGCGCTGGATCGGAGTCGACGGCAAACCCTCATGCCAGCGGAGAACCGGCTAAACCGGTGCCGTGATCGCGCACCTCGTCGTTGATCTAATCAGGAATGCGCCAGCGACAGCAGATCCTGAAGGGTGTCGACATAGAAAATGGCCAACGTCTTCGGGCGCGGAACGCGGCCGCTGCATTTCGCAATCAGTCTGACCACCATGCGGCCGACGTCGGTGGGATGGAAGTTCTGAAGCCGCAGCAGCGGCTGGTCAGCGCGAGCGAAGCCGTTGGCGATCAGGCGCTCCTGCAATATCGTGCCGTAACGACTAACCAAGTATTCGTTGCGGAAGCCCCAGCGTGTATTCGCATGATGCGTCGTGGCGGCCGGCTTGTCGCGCAAGACGGCCAGTAGCGTGGCGACGCGGTGGAACATCAGGCAGCGATAGCAATTCTTGGGAGGACCAGCATTTTGGCCGGTGCTGTTCTGGCGCAGGCGCCACCCATGAATTCAAGCATCGGTCCGGCGTTTCATTGGCGATAGCCCGGCGCTGGGAGCTGCGTGCGGGAGAGGTCGTAAATCATGGTATATTTATCTTTTCTACAACGGAGGTAAAGATGTTCACGGACCCCGACCTGCGCAATGTTTCCGATCTCACTACTGGAGATTTCATCGCGTTTGAGCTATTCGACGCGGACGTCTGGCGCGCCTTCCGCATTAGCCGAACTGCGCTGGACGTACTAAGCAATGGCCGTGATCTGCCCCCGTTGCAGTCGTTTGAGCAGAATTTCGATCGCATAAAAGGAGTCGCGTTCAACGCCCATAAAGTGGGTAACGGCTACGTTGTTCTGGATTCCGACAGCTTTAAATAACCGACGCGTTAGGAAGCAAACATGCGATTCAATCTGGAGCTCGGGGCGGGAGAATATCGGCATGCGGATGTACTCTTCATCGGGCACATAGCGAAAGTCTCCCTGTGGATGGGCGATCCCATAAACTCCGTCGAAAGCCAGTACCAAATGCAATTCGGCGACGACTGGGTCGCGAAAGGTGATTTGGAAAAGGCGCATGATGCAATTCGGGTTGCAATTGCTGACGCGCTTGATCGTGGTTTCGACCCTTTTCCTGTCGAATTGCTGCCAGAACGCAGCAGCCCAAGATGGGTCGGTCGTATCCTTGATCTATCCAATCCCCAGCAGTAAATCACGCGGCCATCCCAATCCCACGCTCGTGCACGAACTTCGCCTGAATCAGCGCACCAGCCTTCGTAAGAGAGGCGCTATTACCGCGTGACCAGAATCGTTCAAACCAAGTACCCGCCCAAAAAGCAGCGGATGTCCTTGTGCATGTAGATTTGGATAAATCATCTCGCTGCGGCACAAGCCTTCCCCCAAACCTCACTGCAGCTTTTTGGAAAGCTCCTCCGCCGTCTCGTTGTAGTAGGTCTGCAGCTCATTCAAATTACGATGCCCCACCACTCTTGCCAGCTCCAGCACATTGAGCTTCTTCGCCAGACGCGTGATCGCCTCGTGGCGCGTGTCGTGGAATTTCAGGTCGTCGATCTGGCATCGCGCCTTCGCCTTGCGGAACAAGGCGTCCAGGCTCGTAGCGGTGATGTCGAACACCGCATCTCCAGCCGGCATCAGCGCGATCAAATCCAGCGCCCGAGTGGACAATGGCACATCGCGCTTGGTGCCATTCTTGGTGCGGGGTAGATGGGCCACGCGGCCTTTGAGGTCGTTGCGACGCAAGCCGCAAATCTCGCCGGCGCGCATCGCCGTCTCGATCGCGAACAGGAACGCCACCGCCACGGTACCGCTCCTGGTCGTGACAGGGCCTTCGTCAAACCCCAATGCCACGCATAGGCGGTCGATTTCGTCCTCGCTGATACGGCGGTCGCGCGGCGCGGAGCCTTTGGGCCGACGCACATCGGTGGTCGGACTCTTGACGATCCACTTCCACTCGCGCCGCGCGGTAGTGAACACGTGCGACAGCAGATTGAGTTCGCGGATGACGGAGGCCCCTTTGACCTTGTCGGTGAAGTTGGCGGCGAGCGTGCCGCGCAACCGCAGATCGCGCCACTGGCCAAGCAAGTCGGAACTCACCTCGCTCAAACGCAGGCTGCCAAGCCGCCGGCCGCCGACCACGTGGTCGGCGATCGCCGCCAGTCGGTGCCCTTCCATGCGATGCCCGCGCTTGTGGACCGAGACTTCCTTCAGGTAGCGGTGAAAGGCCTCGTCCAGCGTTTTGAGCGTATCCATCGGCGCGCTCTCGCCCTGACGGATCTGGGTTTCGCGCACGGCCGCCCAGGCGACCGCCTCCGCCTTGGTCGTAAACGTCTTGGTGTCCCGCGTGCCGCGGATAGCAACCGCTGCCCGCCAGCCCTTCGGTGTTCTGGTGAAGCTCGCCATAACTGTCGAGTTGTGTAAAACGTGTGTAAATTTTGTGTAAATCGTAGCAGGGATAATAGGCCCGAAGCGCCGTTCTGCGCTTGATTCCCCACAAACAAAAACGCCATAAACCCCTGATTTACAAGGACTTATGGCGTTCTGTGCTGTAGTACTAATTCGGGGGCTGGTGCTCCGAGCCGGAATCGAACCGGCACGCCTTGCGGCGGCAGATTTTAAGTCTGCAGTGTCTACCAATTTCACCATCGGAGCCCAAACAGCCCAATATTATGACATGAACTCTACATAACTGCCAGACAACTCTTCTAAGATAACGGCGGCTGACGGTCACGCGCCACTGGCGGCAGCCGGTACTTGACCAGGCTGACGCGCTGCGACCGGTAGATGCCGCAATGGCCGGAGAACAGATACGCCACCACGCAAGCCAGCGCCGCGTAAGGCCCGATCTGCGGACCGAATAACTCGATCGCCATAATGGTGGATGCCAGCGGCGTGTTGGCGGCGCCGGCGAACACCGCCACGAAGCCCAGTCCCGCCAGCAGCGCAAACGGCAGCTGCAACAGCGGCGCCATCGCATTGCCCAGCGTCGCGCCGATGTAGAACAGCGGCGTCACCTCGCCGCCTTTGAAACCGCTGCCCAGCGAGGCCACCGTGAACGCAAATTTGCCTAGAAAATCCCACGGCGCCACCGGCTGCTGGAACGCTTCAACAATCACCGGAATACCAAGGCCGATGTAGCGCGTGCCCAGCCACCACGCCGCCAGCGCCACAAGCGCGCCGCCAACCATCGGCCGCAGCGGCGCATAGCCGATACGACGCTTCATGAAGGCCGATGCCGCGTGTGTGGATTTGGCAAAAGCCATGCCCACCAGTCCAAACACCATACCCGCCACCATCACCGCCAACACGCTCCAGACGCCAATCGGCGCCATGGCGTTCATCGCGTAGTGGGTGTGATGCACGCCCCAGGCCATGCCCACCTGGTCGGCGACGATGGCGGCGACCATGCAAGGGAAGATCGCATCGTAACGCAGGCGGCCAATCGCCAGCACTTCCAGCCCGAAGATGGCGCCGGCCAGCGGTGTGCCGAACACCGACGCGAAACCGGCGCTGATGCCGGCCATCAGGATGACGCGCCGTTCGCTGTGGCGCAGACGGAAGATCGGCGTCAGCTGGTCGGCCAGCGTGCCGCCCATCTGCACCGCCGTGCCTTCACGCCCGACCGAGGCGCCGAACAAATGCGACACCACGGTGCCAATCAACACCAGCGGCGCCATACGCAGCGGGACGACTTTCTTGGGATCGTGGATTTCGTCGATCAGCAGGTTATTGCCGGCTTCCACACTGCTGCCCACCTTGAGATAGATCCAGCCGACCGCGAAGCCGGCCAGCGGCAGCAGCCAGATAATCCACGAATGGGTTTCACGCCAGTGCGTGGCGTAGTCCAACGCAAACAGAAAACCAGCCGACGCGGTGCCGCTTAGCACCGCAATCAGGCCGGCCAGAAAGGTCCACTTACCGATATACGGCAGCAGCAGGAGTTGTTCAGGGTAGCGAGATGGCGTCATAGAACGGTCGATACTAACAAATCCGCTGAGATGGATCAAATCTCATGTGGATAGGTCTAATACCTTATCAGCCCGCCATTGCCCGATTCGCTCGACAGGAGGACGATTTCATGATGGAAGAGCGCATAACAACACTGGAAGCAGCGTCCGACAGCAACGCCACGGCGCTTGCTGCGCTGGGGAACGAGATGAACGATCGATTCAATCGCATCGAAACCGAGTTAAGCGAACTGCGCCAGAACAAGGCTGATAACGACTCGACCTTATACCGGCTCACCAATATGCAGGACGAGATGAACCGGCGTTTCGGTGAATCCAAAGATGAATTGCAGCGACGAGCAACCGAATTACGGGAACACATCGAACGCGCCTCGATCTTGGGTCGCGAGGAAACCGAGGACTGCAAGCAGGAAATCCGCACGGAAATCGAGCGGCGTTTCACAGAGTTGCGCGGCGAAATTGAACTCCGCTTCGAGATGTTGCGAAGCGCGGAAGAGAAAGATTTCAAAGCCGCCAGTGACAACCTGTCCACCCACACAGCAATGATACGAGAGGACATTGACCGGCGATTTAACGAATTGCGACATGAGCTGGACCGGCGCTTCGCCGAACCAAGGGAAGAAACCAACCGAAGATTCGGACTCGTAGACGACCAATTCAAGCAAGTAGAAAAGCGCTTCCAAGAGGTGGATCAACGCTTTGACGAGATAGATAAGCGTTTTGACGCGGTAGACAAGCGCTTCGAAGCAGTTGACAGGCGCTTCGAACAGGTAGACAAGCGCTTTGATCGCGTGGAGGCCTCCATTGACGAGTTGCGTAAGGAACTCCAGCGCTTTATGCGCTGGGGCCTTGGCCTCCTGATGATGATCGCCGTGGCGGCAATCTCAGCGGTTGCCAAGGCCTTTCTCGGCTAGTGATGGTGATGCATATCCCCATCCCGCTTCACGTCGATCGCCTCTGAGGGTTTGGCCGGCGGTGCGCCCGGTGCGCGCGGAGCGGGCGGCAGTTCGCCCGTCCACTCGTGCGCCACGGTACCTGGCGGATGCTTGTACCAGCCCGGATCCTTGTAGTCGTTGCGCGCCAGCCCTTCCCTCACCTTCATTACCGTGAACATGCCGCCCATATCCAGGCCGCCGAACGGACCATCGCCGCTCATCATCGGCAGCGTGTTCTCCGGCAGCGGCATCTGCATGCCGCCCATCGCTGCCCCCTTGTCGCCCATCACCATATAGCCCGGCACCAGGTTATTGATCTTCTCCGCCACGCCGCTGTGATCCACGCCAATCATGGTCGGTACCGAGTGCCCCATGGCGTTCATGGTGTGATGCGATTTATGACAGTGGAACGACCAGTCGCCGGGCTCGTCGGCGATAAACTCGATCGCCCGCATCTGGCCCACCGCGATATCGGTGGTCACCTCCGGCCAGCGCGCCGCCGGACGCACCCAGCCGCCATCGGTGCCGGTCACTTCAAACGTATGGCCATGCAAATGCACCGGATGATTGGTCATCGTCAGATTGCCGACGCGGATGCGCACGCGGTCGTCCTTGCGCACCACCATCGGATCGATGCCCGGAAACGCGCGGCTGTTAAACGTCCACAGGTTAAAGTCGGTCATCGTATTGATCTTCGGCGTGTAGCTGCCCGGATCGATATCGTAAGCATTCAGCAGGAAGACAAAATCGCGGTCCACCGCATGCTGCTTCGGATCGCGCGGATGCGTCACCCAGAAGCCCATCATCCCCATCGCCATCTGCGCCATCTCGTCCGCGTGCGGGTGATACATGAAGGTGCCCGCATGCTTGGCCACAAATTCATACACAAACGTCTTCCCCGGGGGGATGCCAGGCTGCGTCAGGCCGGTCACGCCGTCCATGCCGTTCGGCAGACGCTGACCATGCCAATGCACGCTGGTGTGCTCCGGCAGCTTGTTGGTCACGAAGATACGCACCCGGTCGCCTTCCACCACCTCGATGGTCGGGCCGGGACTCTGGCCGTTATAGCCCCACAGGTTGGCCGTCATGCCGGGCGCAATCTCGCGCACCACCGGCTCGGCCACCAGATGGAACTCCTTGACGCCATCCTTCATCCGCCACGGCAGCGTCCAGCCATTCAGCGTAACGACCGGATTATATGGACGGCCGTTCGGTGGCGACAATGGCGCCTGCGTAGCGGCGGTCGATTGCACCGGTGCTTCCGGCAGCGAGGCCACTGCGGCCTTGGTCACCATGCCGGCGCCGATCAGCGCCGCGCCGGACAAGAAAGATCTGCGGTCGGTCATGGTTGTACTCCTTTATTCGTTGGCAGACGGCCGCCCAGTGCGGCCTCCAGGTTGGCTTGCGCGGTCCAGTAGTCCCGCAGCGCGCCGATGTAGCCGCTAACGGCGGTGGCCTGTTCGCGCGCATCGGCCAGCAGTTCGAAGACGCTCATCAACATGCCGTTGTAGCGCAACAGGGTTTGCTCGGAAATCTGCTTCCGCAGCGGCAGCACGCGGTCGCGGTAGTGGCGCGCCAGATCATATGAAGCGCGATAGTCCGCATAACTCTCGCGCGCCTCGCTGCGCGCCTGCACCGCCGCCTGCGCCAACTGATTGACCGACTGCATATAGGTCGCTTCCGCCCGCGCGACACGCGCCGAGCCCCAGTCGAATAGCGGAATCTCCAACGTCAGTTCATAGCCGCGCGTGGCGGTTGGGCCGTCGGTGTTGCGCACCGCACCCAGATCCAGCACATTGATGAAGCGCGTGGTGCGCGTCAGGCCCAGCGTGGATGCCGTCTGCTCGGTATCCAGTTTGGCGGCCTGGATATCCAGCCGCTCGTCGACCGCAGCCTGCTCCACGTTCGCCAGTTCGCGCGGCGCGGCCGGCAGGTCGGGCAGATGATCGGGCAAGCGGTACGCCGCCGCCTGTTCGCCACTCAAACCCAGTAAGCGCGTCAGCTTCTCGCGCGCCGCCACGGCGGCCTTTTGCGTATGCGTGACATCGGCCACCGTTTGCGCGTGATAGGCCTGTTCCCGCGCCATGTCCAGCGAACTCCAGTTGCCGGCCTTGCGCATGCGTTCCGACAGCTCGGCGCTGGCCTGCGCAGAAGCTTCGACCTGCTTGGCGTAGTCGGCGATCTGCGTCGAGGCTACGGCATCAACCCAGGCGCGGCGCGTGTCGGCAGCCACCTTCAGCGCCTCGTTCGACACCAGCAGCTTGGTTTGTTCAAAGCGCCGGCCTTCGATGCGGCTGGCCATCGGCGCGGTAATCAGCCCGACCAGGTTGAAGGTCAGCGTGCGTTCGATGCCGACCTCGCCGCCGCCATGGCTGCGTTTAAAGTCCAGCACCGGATTTTGCAGACGGCCAGCCTGCACCAGGTCCGCCTCGGCCACGCCCAGCGACCAGTAAGTGGCCTGCAGACCGCGGTTATTCAGCAGCGCGACCTGCACCGCATCGTCGGCAGACAAAGGCTGCTCCAGCTTTTTGCCGATGACGGCGGCCAGCGCGCGCGCGTCGTCTTCATTGCGCGGCAGACGGCCGGCCACGCTCGCAGGCGCGCCGGTGCGTTGTTCGCTCACGCCGGCGACCGCGCCAAAGCCGCCGTCGCCGGACAGCGATGCGCAGCCGCCCAGCAGCGCCAGCAAGCTCACGCCGCCGACGAGTTTATACAGAGAAGTCATGTCCTCTTACCTCAAGAATCGTTATGGAATACCCAGCTCGCAGACGGAGCTGTCGTGTGATCAGGCGTGCAGGCCTTGAGGGGGACGTTCAGGATGGGCCAGATCGACCGCAGGGAGGAAATCGGAATAGAAAGGAATCGCGCGCGACGCCGACGGCAATGCCGGCTCGGCCAATTCCAGCGCCAATACCGGCGCCGCAGCCGCACAGCATGCGGAGCCGCTGCACTTCATGGTGGTATGGGAGGATGAGCCGTCATGCTGATGCTGATCGGCCTTGGCCTGCGCCGCCATCATGGCCGCGTGGTCGTGCGGACCGGCAGGCATGGTCATCGACGCCTTGCCGGTGGTCGCAGGCGCGACGCACAGCAGCATCTGCGCCGAAGCGTATCCCTGATACGGGAGCGCCAGCAGCATCAGCCAAACGACGAGAGATCGGAGCAAGACAGTCATGCGGCTATGTTATCACAAGCCGCAATCGCAGGTAATCAAGCCATCAGACCATCCGCACCAGTGGATTGGCGATGATGTTGTCAATCTGGATAATCGCCTCGTCGCAGGCGGCGGCGATGGCGTCTTCCTTCATGTCGCGCACAAACTGCATGGTCGCGCCTTCAAATACCTCTTCGCCGTCGGCGTCTACGCGCGCCAGGTCGCAACTGGCCGTCCACTTGTGATCATCGGTCGGCAGCGCGGTCGG
The DNA here is from genome assembly GCF_009857605.1 of Duganella levis. GTDB lineage: Bacteria > Pseudomonadota > Gammaproteobacteria > Burkholderiales > Burkholderiaceae_D > Rugamonas > Rugamonas levis. The sequence goes on from NZ_WWCT01000021.1 coordinate 78,445, forward strand.
AATGATGTCCCATCCTTTGTAATGCAGCTTGTCCATGATGGCCTCCTTATTGAGTCAGAAGGCTATCACGGACCGCCTAAATCCGGCGCACGTCTTAATCCGTCTTGGCGACGCGGCCGATGTTCTCATCCATATTGGCGAGGAACCAGCTGAGCGAGGTCATGACCGCTACGTGACGCTTCAGTTCCAGTGGGCTGACCTTGTCCAGCGTATCGGCCGGCGTGTGGTGGTAGCTGAAGTAGAAGCTGGCGTCCACCAGCGGCTGGAACGATGGCACGCCCGCGCGCTCCAGCGGGCCGATGTCGGCGCCGGCAGCCTGGTCGTGGCGCTGGAACACACCCGCGCCGATCGGATCGAGCGCGGTTTTCAGCGGCGCGAAGTACTTCACCATCTGCGGCGTCACGCTGGCGATAAAGCCGAATGGACGGCCACCGCCTTCATCGGACTCGATCGCGGCGAAGTGCTTATCCAGCTTGTCCTTGTTCGCTTCAAAGTAGGCCTTGCCGCCACGGGTGCCGTTTTCCTCGTTCATCCAGGCGATCACGCGGATGGTGCGGCGCGGATGCAGGTCGAGTTTTTTCAGCGTTTCAATCACGCCCATGGCGCCTGCCACGCCGGTGCCGTCATCGTGCGCGCCGGTGGCCAGATCCCAGGAATCCAGGTGACCGGAGACGATCACCACTTCGTCGGCCTTGTCGGTGCCCGGCCAGTCGGCGATGACGTTGAAGCTGTCGGCATCCGGCAGCGTTTGCGGCGTCAGCGTCAGGTGCAGTTTCAGCGGACCGCGCGCCGACAGACGGCTCATCAGCATCGCGTCTTCCGCCGTGACGGCAGCGGCGGGAATGCGCGCACCATCGACCAGGCCCGTGGCGCCGGTGTGGGCGATACGGTAGTTGGCGCCGCCGACCGAGCGCACCAGCGCTGCCGCCGCACCCAGTTCCGCCGCCAGACGCGGACCTTGGGTGCGGATGCGCGAACCGGCGCCGTAGGCCGGACCGGCCTGGCCGCGATCAGCCATCTCCTGGTCGAAGGCGACGTCGAACAGCACGATGCTGCCCTTGACTTGCGCGCCCTTGGCCTTCAATTCCTCAAAGCTGCGCACCACGATCACCGGCGCGGTCAGACCAGCGGCCGGCGTGGCGCCCGAGCCCCCCAGGGCGGTCAGCACCACTTTTTGCGTCACGCCGTTAGGACGGCCGGCGTACTCCACTACTTCCGCCCTCTCCTCGCCACGCACCCAATGCGGCACCTTGACCGGTTGCAGCGTCACTTTCGCGCCCAGCTTGCGCATCGCAGCCGCCACCTGTTCCACCGCCGCCTGCGCGCCGACAGAGCCGGACAAACGAGGACCTACCAGGTCGGTGAGGTCGGCCAGGCGCTCGTAGGCCCAGTCGCTGTTCATGGCGCTATCGCGGATCTGGCCCAGCGTGGCCGGATCGTTGGCAGGTGCGGCGCTGGCGCCAAGGCTTAACAGGCTGCTGGCCAGGACGGTCAGCGACAGGGATTTCTGGAAGACGGATTTCATGCGGTTCCTGTAGTGGTAAAGGTTGGGTAGCAAGATCGTCTTAAACAATAACTCATCATGACGCTCTTGTCATTCATATTGATTTGCTATCGCGCTTGCTCTACCATGTACGTTCAACTGCATGAAGAAAGCGTCTATGCTCAAGGGTTCACTTTGCACCGTACGCCATCTGCTTACCACAGACCTGAACACCTTCATCGCGCTGGTCAACGACCTGCCATCACGCGGCGACTACTTTTCCACGCACTTCAAGTCGCCGGAAACCATGCGCAAGGAGTTCATGCAGAACGGCTTCGTCAACGAAGACAGCGAGCTGTTTGTCATTGAAGACGCGCTGCATCACATCATCGGCGTCATCACCCACTTCAAGAGCCGCACGCCGACCACGCGCGAAATCGGCTATCGGCTGTTCGACACCAAGCTGTCCGGACGCGGATATGTAACCGAGGCGTGCCAGTTGATGGTCGATTATCTGTTCAACGTCTACCAGTACCAGCGGCTGGAACTGCTGTCGGCGCCGGAGAACGTGGCGTCGGTGCGGGTCGCGCAAAAATGCGGCTTCCAGCCGGAAGGCACGCTGCGCCACGCCTTCTTTATTAATGGCCGCTACCAGGATGTGGTGGTGTTTAGCCTGCTGCGCCCCGAATGGGAGGCACGCCGTCTTTCCATATCTGTCTAAATGTTACAAGCCATTACCAGCGAGGCCCGTTTGTAAGCATCTGTATAAGACATGGAAATTACATTTAGGAGAGGTATAGTGGAATCACTGGCCAACGAATCATTCTGATCCGCGCCACAGCAAGGGGAATTACCATGTTGAGCAAAAAAATGATGGGTGTAGCGTTACTGGCCACTGCAGCAGTATCGTCGTCGGCCTTCGCAGGCGACCGTGATTTCAACACGGTGGCCGGTGCTGTGGTAGGCGCTGCAATCGGCAATAGCACCGGTGGCCGCGATGGCGCCATCGTCGGCGGCGTGCTTGGCGCGGCAGTGGGTAACAGCATCCGCACCAACGATGACCGCTACTATCGCGGCGGCGGCCGTGGCTATGTCGAGACCCGCGTGTACTCGCAGCCGGCCCCGGTCTACTACGAGCGTCCAGCGCCGGTGTATTACGCGCCGCCTCCACGCTACTACCAACCGCCACCACGCGTGGTGTACGTTGAACCAGCCCGCCCATACTATCGCGAATACCGCGAAGAGCGCTGGGAACACCGTCACCGCGATCGCTGGGATCGTTAATCTTTAGTCTACAAAGCCCCGATGCGTCGGGGCTTTTTTCATTCCCTCCGCTAGTTTGCTGCGACGGGGGGAAACATGACAACAGCAGACGCAATCATTGCTTTGGAACTGGGCCACTACCGGCTGCGCGAGCAGATCGGCGGATCGGCCTACGGCATCATATGGCGCGCCAGCGGGCCGCAGGCCACGCGCGACGTCGCCATCAAGTTAATCAACCAGGAGCAGATGGCGCGTGCCCTGCCCGCCCAGCGCGCGCGCTGGACCACCAGCGCCAATAACGAAATCGCCTTCCTCCAGTCGCTGGAGCCGTGGGACGAACGCCATATCGTCCGCCTGCTGGACAGCGGCTGGCACGACGGCCTGCCGGTACTGGCGCTGGAGTTGATGGGTTCTGACCTGGGCAAGCACATGGTCGCGCTCAAGGGGCGCGGCGAAACCGTGCCGCTGGCGCAGGCGCTGGGGTGGATCGCGCAGATCAATCAGGCGCTGGCCAAGGTCCACCAATACGGCTGGCGATATCTGGATCTGAAGCCGGCCAATGTGCTGCTCGATGCGCACCTCCACACCGTCAAACTGGCCGATTTCGGCACCAACCGCGAGTTGGGCAGCATGCAAGCGCACTCCTACGCCGGCACCGCCAACTGGCAGGCGCCGGAACAGTTCTTCCCGGCCGACGGCGGCGGTTACGCCACCGGTCCGCGCAGCGATTATTTTTCGCTGGGCGCGCTGCTGTACTTCCTGGTGACCAGCGGCATACCGCTGCGCTTTTGCAGCGATTGCGGGCAGGCGTATCGCGAGCATCACGTGGCCGGCGCGAATCTGCTGCGCGGTATGCATGGCGGCGAGATTCCAGCCGCGCTGCACGCCGTCGAAGAGGAACGCTTTGCCGCCGCCATCCCGTCCGACAAGCGCGATGTGGCGCTCGAGCTGCTGCGCGCCTTGCTGCACATCGATCCCGCCAAACGTCCGCGCCACGCGATCCAGATCAGCCGCATGCTGAATGCGATCCAGGGCGTAAAGCCAGCGCGCGGCGCATTCGATGCGGTCGATCCGGTGCTGGCGATGCGACGGCCTTCCGCCGTTAATGGCTGGCAAACCTTGCAGGTGGCATGATGACGGTCTCTCAAGCAGCCAGCCGCCCGACCAAACAAGCCGCAGGCCACGCGGCACGACGCCTGATGCCCCGCCAACCACTGGTGCCTCGCCTGACTGGCGCCCTGAATGTCGCGCTGTACGCCACCGCGCGCGCCGCCGCACGCAACATCGGCCTGGCGATCACGCTGTCAATACTGGCAAGCCTGTGCGGCCTGCAAGCACTGGCCTTGTTGCGCGCACCCGCCGCCTGGCTGCCCTCCGCAATCACCGTCACCCTGCCTGCCGGCGACAGCATCACCCTCGGCCAGCGCGAACTGGCAGCGCCGCAGACCGACCGCAATCACCTGTCTCTGCGCCGCGACGCCAGCGGCAGCTGGCTGCTGCGCAATCTGAGCACCAGCAATCATGTAGTACTGCTGCGCGACGGCTCCGAACAACGCATGGGCAGCGTCGCCACGCAGGACCTGCAACGCTTCCAGATCGACGGCGCCGTCTTCGACATCCGCGCCGCCAATGCAGACCAAGTCACCTTCACGCGCGACGGCCACGAATGGCGCTACGACGGCGCCACGCTGTACCGCGACGGCCGCCAGCAAGCCAACTGCCCGGAATCGCGCCTGGCATCCAAAGCGCTGGCGGCATGGAACGGCATCATGCCGCTGACGATCACCCGTCCACTCACTTTTGGCGGCAATCTGTATTGCGACAATCGCCTCGGCCTGGCGCAAGTAACGCCGGGCGCCGCGCAGATTAGCCGCATCAACGGCCGCCTGCAGCTATCGGCCGGCAATCCGGATGGCGATCGCGCGGCGGTGCTGGTCACTGGCGCCGGCAAGCAGACCGACTTGCGCAAGCAGGAAGCATCGCTGGAGGGCGTCAACGCCATCATGGTCGGCCATACGCGCTTGCAGATCACCACCAGCGGCAACCAACTGACGCTGCAACCAAGCCGCCACGTCAAACTGTTCGCCGAGCCGGAACTGAAACAACCGGAGCAAGTGAGCTGGCAATGGCAGCAGCGCGCGCTCTGGAGCAGCGGCCACGCCAACACGCTCTGGATCGGCATCGCCCTGTGCGTGGTCTGCATCGGCGTCAGCGCCGTCGCACGCCAAGCCGCCGCAGCCACCACCTGGCCGGCAAGAATCGCTGGCGGCGGCAGTCTGTTAGCGACTGTCGGCATGTTGCTGCTCGGTCTGACCGCGCTGATCGCCCAACGCGCCGGCTATGCTCCAAGCGCCGCACTCTCATTGCTGCTCGCCGCCAGCGCACTGCTGCTGTGGATCGCCCTGCCCGGCCGCCTGACACTGGCCACCGCCGCCGGCGCCGTGCTGCTGGCCGCCGGCCTGCTGGCGCAACTGGAACTGGGCCTCGGTGCACCGGAATCCTCCTGGCTGCGCTACTACCAGAAAAGCGCCGCCATGCTGGCCATCGGCGCCGGCCTTGGCGGCCTGCTGCGCCTGTGGGCACAACACCAATCCGCGCGCGGCATCCACCTGCAACAGCGCACCATCGAATGGATACTCGCACTGTTCGCCGCCGTGGCGCTGGCCGCCTTGGCCGCCCAAGTGCTGTGGGGCGACGAAACCGGCGTCTTCGATCTGCAACCAGTAGAACTGGCCAAACTGGCGCTGACCGCCCTCACCGCCCATTGCCTGGCGTTGCGCTTCCACTGGCATAGCGGCCCGCAGCGGCTGGCCGACCATGGTGCGCGCTGGCTGCAACTGATCGGCCCAGCCTTGCTGTTCCTCGCCCTGCTGGGCCTCGCGCTGGTGCAGGTGGACGACTTCTCGCCCCTGATCCTGCTACTGGTCTGGAGCACCGGCATGGGCCTGGCCTACGCCATCGCCGCCGGCAACCGCCCGCTGGCCGCAATGCTGGTCGGCGGCGCCTTGCTTGCGGTTGGCGCTGTGGTCTACCTGCGCGTGGTCGGCACCGATGACCTGATCCGCTGGGGCTTCTACGCCGACCGCTTCCTGGTCTGGCTCAACCCAGCCGAGCACCCGCACACCGGCCAACAGCTGATGCTGGGCGCCCGCGCCATCGGCGATGGCGGCTGGCTGGGTGCCGACCACTGGTTCGGCCTGCGCGCGCTGGGCCAGACCGCCGGCAGCGCGGTGCAGATCCCCGCCGTACAGGACGACTTTGCGGCATCCTTCTTCCTCAATCGCCACGGCCTGCTGGGCGGACTGCTGCTGTGGGCCGTGCAAGCCGCCTTCCTGACCGGGGTCATGCTGGCCGCCATGCAGGCCTACCGCAGCGGCGCGGCCGCGCGCCACTTCCGTCACGCCTGGCTGGGACGCTTCCGCTACTTCGCCCTGTGCGGCGGCGGCGCTTTCGTGCTGGCGCACTTCCTGCTGTCGTGGGGGACCAACCTGGCGATCTTCCCGATCATGGGGCAGCCGATGAGTTTTCTGTCGGCCGGCGGCAGCCATCTGCTGTTTTTCCTCTGCCCTCTGCTTACCTTCGTTGCGATATCTACTGAAGGAGTTTGAATCATGCCGACCTATGTTCAACACGCCGTCCTGGGGCGCATTCCGGACGTATTCAACGCCGAGGCAATCTGGCAGACGCCGGGCCTGGCGCTGTTCTCGCGCCGCCCGCTGCTGCGCGATCTGCTGGAGCGCAGCCCGCGCGAACACAAGGGCCGCGCCGCCACCCGCTGCTTCTCGCATGTGACGCTGGTGCTGCCGCAGGAAGATGTGGACGATGACTACCACCTGACCCGTGGCGCCCGCGCACGTGATCTGGCCGAGACGCTGGCGGCGCTGCATCAAAAGGATTTTGGCGATCTGCTGGGCAGTGACCAGGTGCGCTACGACGTGGTCGGCGCGACGTCGCTGGCGCCGGGCGAAATTGAGGTCAGGTTCGGGCATGCGGTGTATTTGCCGGCGCCGGATGAGAAAATTCTGTACAACGTCAGCGTGTCGCGTGACAGCGCGATATGGCATCCGGTGTGCCCGCTGTACCCGAATCAGCGTTTGGCATTGATCGGTGGCGAAGGCGCGGAAGCCAGCGCCGTTGCGCAAGGCTGGCCGTTTGGGCCTGATGCGGCGCTGTTGATTCTTAACGATGGTCCGGATGCGCCGCCAGTGGTGCAGATGCGTCCCAAAGAGGCATTCGATTGCCGCTACGATCCGCGCAGCGGCTACTACACTGTCAAATCGCTGCGCGAGCCGCAAGGCGGGCGACTGCTGGTGAAGATTGCCCGCACCTCGGCATTCCCATTGCGCCCTCGCCACCAAAGCGATACAGGTAGCGCCACGCCGGCCGTCAGTCCGGCAGTCTGGCAAAGCCGCTCCGGTGCAGGCAGCAATGCGACGGCCAGCGCGCCAGTCCGCGCCATAAGTGCTCGTGCCGCTGGCGCCATCGACCTGACCGCCGTGCCGGCCGCCAGTCATAAGCCGGCCAACCGCGCCGGCGAAAGTGACGCAACCTATGCGCCGGTCTCGCAGCAACGCGTCAGCCTCGTGGCGCTGGCCTTGCCGCGCTTGAGCCGCTACCGCGACACTGGCGCGCAAGCGCTGGAGCTGCCGTTTAATCAGTCGCTGGCCCTGTCGGTGGACGCGGAACCGGCCATCAGCCTGATGGTGGACGCGGCAGACGATTTATACGCCTGCACACCAGAAGGCCGCCAACGCATCGAAGCCCCCGCCACCTTCGCCCCGGTCGATGCGCGCGCACTGCGCCTGCTGGCCGTCGCACCGGAAATGGCGGACCGCTACCGCGCCGTGGTCTGTCTTGCCCAGCCAGTCAGCGCCGGCGTTGCTAGCGGCGTGCGCTTCACCTTCGGCCGCAACTCGCCGATGCTGGCCTCTTTGCGTCTGCTCGACTCGCCGCGTTTCCTCAAGCGCGCGGACGGCGCGGGCAACGCCAGCGCGGATCGCATCGGCCTGTCGCGCAACGCTTTCACCTTCGAAGCCACGACCAAGGGCTACACCATCGCCCGCCAGAGCGCCACGCAATCGCTGTATCACCTGGACGACAAGCTGCAATTCGTCGCCAGCATCGGCGATGCGCCTTACCAGCTGCCGCATGGTCACCACTTGGTGGCGGGCCACTATGTGCTGCGTTTCGACGCCTGAGCCATCATGGATGCCGTCAAACTCTACGCCGTTACCGCTTTTGCTGCGGGCCTGATCGTTACGCTGTTCCTGGCCGCGTACCTGACGCCGCGCGCCTGGTGGCGCCGGCCCAATGCCCGCGCGCTGCTCATCATGGTGGCCGGCGCCTGGGGCTTCGGCAGCCTGATTTTGTACGCCACGCACGGCGCAGCCAGCGCGCAAGCCAGTCCGATGATCGCCGCAACCGCGCCCACCGCCGCCACCGACGACAGCGCGGCGGAAAGCTGGCGCAGCGCCGCCGCAGGCCGTCCGTTCCTCGTCCACCGCGACCTGAACCTGCGCGCCGCGCCTGGCGTGCACGCCGCCCGCCTCGCCATCGTGCCAGCCGGCGCCGAAGCCACGCCAACCGGCATGCGCAACGGCGACTGGTGGCAAATCAAAGCCAGCGTCAATGGCCGCGAAAGCACCGGCTGGGTGAGCAGCCTGTGGCTGCGCCGGAGCGGCGAATGAGGCACACGCCACCCACCGCCGCCGCCACTTTTTCGGCTAAGCTGTGGCCTTTCGCATCCCGCGCTGCGGCGCCCGCACCGATGACACGCATCACCGACCAACTCAACTTCGGCCCCACCCTGGACGTCGCCGCCCGCAGCAGCGCCAGCATCAGCAAGCTGCAAGTGCCGGAAAACCAGGACAACCTGCTGCTCATCGATGCCGACGGCCGCGCCGTGCTGCTGCGCGACCAGACCGCGCAAACCACGCAGCTGCCCGACTGGCCGCAAGGCCATGTGCGCCTCGCGGTCCTCGACGGCATGGGCGGCCACGGACACGGACGCCAAGCCGCCGAAGCCGTCGCCACCGGCCTGCTGCGCATCCCCGCCTGCGCCACGCTGGAACAACTCAGCGCGCAGCTCGACCAACTGCATCGCAAGCTGCAAGCCCATTTCAGCCGCCCGGACGACCACGACACCTTCCGCCGTCCCGGCACCACGCTCACTCTGCTGGAAATTGCGCCCGGCCGCGAACCGATGCTGTATCACGCCGGCGACTCGCGCCTGTACGAAATCACGCCGCAAAGCGCCAACCCGCTGACGGTGGACCACGTCCCCGCCACCTCCTTCGCCATGCACGGCCTGCTGGACGAACAGGAATGGTGGCAGCAAGTGCACGGCGAACACCGCGCGCAGATCTCGCAAGCCTACATCCTCGGCAACGCCTTCACCAATCCGCAAGTCCTGGACGACGGCCTGCTGCCGCTGGATGCGTCCAACCTGCCGTCCTTCCTGCGCCACCTGGCCGACCGCCGCGCCGTGCACGTGCGCGCCGACGCCACTTACCTGCTGGCCACCGACGGTTTCTGGTCCTGCGCCCATCCGCAACCATGGATCGCCCGCTGGCCGGCGCTGATGGCGCAGCCGGCTGCCGCGCAAGCGCTGGACGCGCTGTTCAACGATTACGCCGCCAACCCGCCGCCGCAACTCCACATCGACAACCTGAGCGCCATCGTCATCCGCTTCGCACGGCCCAAAATAGTCAGCAATATTGACGAAACAGCACTACCAACGGCACCAATTCCGTCGCATTTTTGATACCCGCACAGCCAACCGCAAAAATCGGTTGCAAAGTTTGCCAAACAGAGCGAAAACCGCATAAACTTGCGGGTATCCCATCGGTCGGTTTGTCATGAAAAAATGCAGTAATGCCCAGCACCCGCATTGCACCTTCTGGGTCATGCCTGGAACGCAAACTTGTGAAGGCGGCCACGCCCAAACGGAAGCGTCCAGCTACGATCTGCTGACTGCCTTGCGCACCACCCGTCCCGCTTCGCCGGTCACGGTGCTGGATGTCGTCCCTGCATCGACCAACACCGCCGATATTCAAGCCGCCGAACCAAACTACGCCCGCCCGCATCAACGCGCGCAGGCGGTGCGTCCGCAACTGCACATCAGCGGTTTCGACCCGCGCGCCGCCGGTGGCCGCCAGACCTTGAAGATGGAACTGCGCGGCATGCCGGACCCCTGCGCGCCGCAACTGACGCTGCAACTGCAATCGGACCTGATCCCCAACGGCGCCGCGCGCCAGCATTTCGTGCGCGCGGTTGGCGGCGAATGGCGCCCGGTGTTCGTCGAGTTCTCGTCGCGCGGCAAAGAGCATGGCCAGTACCAGATCAGCATCGAGCTGCTTAGCCAGCATCCTGGCATGGCGGCGCGAAAATGGGTGTGCACCTTCGTCATCCTGGTGCCGCGCCTGGACGCCACGCTGACCGAAATCCACCGCATCTTCCTCAGCACCCACAAGAACGTGCGCGTGATGGCGGACGACGCCTCCATCGCCCGCGTGAGCGCGCAAGGCGGCGACAGCCTGGATATCGACGTCACCGCCCGCAACGCCGGCATCGCCCATCTGGACCTGAACGCGCCGGCCGGCAAAGTGGACCTGGGCTTCTCCACCATCGCGTGGGACGAAGACCTGATCGAAATCGACATGCCGCAAGCAGCGGCCGTGCATCCGCACACCACGCGCGCCGCATCGCTGGTCAACGCCGCACCGGAAGCCGGCGCGCAACGCCAGATCCGTTTGTTCGCGATGGAAGAATGCGTGATCGGCCGCTTTGAACTGGTCGATCCGGAAGCGGACGTGATGCTGACCCACTACACGGCGGACGGCCAGGACACCAATGGCCTCACGCGCCGCCTGTCGGGCCGCCATGCCGTCATCCGCCGTTCCGGCCTGGGGTTTGAAATTGAAGATGTGTCGCGCTACGGCATCCTGCTGGATGGCGTCTGGCCGGGCAAGAACAAGCCGACCGCGCTGCGTCTCGGCATGCGGATTGAATTCAGCGCCAGCATCAAGGGCATCGTCACGCTGGCGGTATCGGCCATCATGCCGCATGGCGTGATCCTGCACCGTGTCGACCATGGCGCCAATGCCGAATGCTTCTACCTGCTGGCGCCGGACGCGCATCCCGGCTATCCGGTCAAATCGTATGCCGCCGCGCCGCATGCGGCCGCGTTGCCGCTGCTGCTGCACCGCGACGGCGGTTTCTGGCACCTCGACCAGCTGACCGGCCAGGAAACCGCGCTGGCGCCGACCGTCTCGCTGGATAAACTGAGCCGCGTACCGCGCCATACCCGCTTCGCCAGCGATCCGTATCCGGAACACTGGATCATCCGCACCGGCGCCGATGACATGTACAGCACGGTGGCGGCGAACGCACTGTCCACCGCCTGATTGCAGTTTAAGCCGACGGCTTTTTCGCCGGCAGTGGAATCCAGTCCGTCTCTCCCGGCACCGGCGCGAAGCGCTGCGCTTCCCAATCCTCCGCCGCCTGCGAAATACGCTCCTTGCGCGACGAAACAAAGTTCCAGTACATGAAGCGATGACCGTCCAGCGGCTCGCCGCCAATCACCACCAGGCGCGCTTCTGATTTGGCTTTCACGCTTTGCGGACCTTCGGTGTTCAGCAGCGCCATGGTGTGCAGCTCCAGCGGTGCGCCGTCGACTTCCAGTTCACCGCTGATCGGATAGACCGCCGCTTCCGCCGGCAGGCTGTCCAGCACCAGCTCATGACCCGCTTGCAGCACCACGTCCAGATACAGCGTCTGGCTGAAGGTCTTGACCGGCGAGGTCTGGCCGAAGGCCGAGCCAATCAGCACGCGCACCTTGGCGCCGGCGATGTCCAGCTCTGGAATCTCAGCGGCCGGCGTGTGGTGGAACGCCGCTACTTCCTCTTCATGCGCCACCGGCAGCGCGGCCCACAGTTGCAGGCCATGCGTGCGGTGCGGCTTGCCGACCAAATCCTTCGGCGTGCGCTCGGAGTGCACGATGCCGCTGCCGGCCGTCATCCAGTTGATGGCGCCAGGCTCGATGCGCTGCACCGTGCCCAGGCTGTCGCGGTGATCCATCGCGCCTTCAAACAGATAGGTCACGGTGGCCAGGCCGATGTGCGGATGCGGACGCACATCATGGTCGGCATCCAGCGGCACGTCGAGCGGACCGAAATGGTCGAAGAAAATGAACGGGCCCACCGCCTGCTTGACGGCGGATGGCAGGAAGCGGCGCACCATCAGGCCGCCGCCCAGGTCTTTCTCGTGGCCCTTCAGCAGATTTGTCACGCTCATGATGTTATCCCAGTACGGTAGTGATTTCGGTGGTCACTGCGGTCATCAGCTTATGGATCGGGCATTTCTCCGCGACGGACAGCAACTCCGCGCGCTGCGCGTCGGTCAGCTCGCCGGTCAGGTGCAGCGTGGCGGTCAGGCGGTAGACGCCATGACGCTCTTCCTTGTCATCGCGTTCCATCGTCACTTCCACATTCTCCAGCGGGATGTTCTTGCGCTTGGCGTACCACACCACGGTCAGCGCCTTGCAGGCACTCAGGGATGCGTCATACAAATCATGTGGCGACGGGCCGGCGTCACTGCCGCCCTCTTCCACCGAAATATCAGTAGAGATGATGTGGTTGCGCACGTGGACGATGTGGCGCATTGGCAGGGATTGATCACGCAGGGCTTTGATCGTCATTCTATGTTCCTTGTAGGCGTTAAATCAGAACCGACAATGTACACCGAATGACGGAGTTATGCTTCTACTAAAAGGACTCATTCTGACAGCAGAATATCCAGCATGCGCTGCGGGTTCGTGACGAAATCGTGCATGATCTGGAAATGCTCGGTGTCTTCGTAATGCACGCGCTTGAGTCCCGCGTCCGAGCAGTGAAAAACGTCCGCGTCCGGGTAGGCCATCAAGATCGGCGAGTGCGTGGCGATGATGAACTGAGAATTCTCATTTGCCAGTTGATGAATGCGGCTGAGCAGCGCCAGCTGGCGTTGCGGCGACAGCGCCGCTTCCGGCTCATCCAGAATGTAAAAGCCGTTGCCGCCGAAGCGGTGCATCACCAGCGACCAGAAAGACTCGCCATGCGATTGTTCGTGTAGGGATTTTCCGCCGTAGGAGTTAATCACCGGCGGTCCGAGCGCGCCTTGGTCCAGGCGCTCAATTTCAGTCGCCAGGTTGAAGAAGCTCTCAGCCCGCAGGAAGAAGCCATCTCGCGGCTGTTTGACGCCCTTCACCAGCCGCAGATACTGATGCAGCTCCGAATGCGAGGCACGCGTATTGAAGCCGAAATTTTTGGTGCCGCCTTCCGGATTGAAGCCAAAGGCGACCGCGATCGCCTCCAGCAAAGTCGATTTTCCAGAGCCGTTTTCACCGACCAGAAAAGTCACCTTCGGATGCAGCGGCAGCGTGTTCAGATGACGGACAGCGGGCAAGGAAAACGGATAGCGGTCAAAGTCCGCAATCTCCTCCACTTTCAACCGCACCTGCGACACATACTGTCTAGAGATCATACCGCTTCCAGTCATATAATTCGGTCAAGGATAACATCACGCGTGAGGAATGAATGAGCACTGTAGACCCGCAACTGCTGGCCAGCTGGCTGTCGGCCCGTTCGATCGCGCGCGGCCTGCCGGCACCGGTGCCGGATCGCGGCGGCCTGCGCGTGGACACCGGCCAGCCGGACGAACTGCGCCGCTATGTCTTTGCCGGCGCCGATGCCGGCATCACGGAACTGGCGCGCGAGATCAACCAGCCGAAGGTATTCATCAAGATGTGCGGCCGGCCGTCGCTGCTACAGGCACGCGTCACGCCACGCTGGGAGCTGCAGCCCGACGCCTACCTGATGATCAAGGATGCAGGACGCAACCCGGTGCCATCGCTGCCCTCGGGATTCTGGATGCAGGTCGCCACCGAAGGCCACACCACCACCGCCCGCATTTTCGCCGAAGACGACACGCTGGCCGCCAGCGGCTACGCGGTGGAATATGAAGGTGTATTCGCCTTCGACCGTATCGCCACCGAGGCCCAGCACCAGCGCCAGGGGCTGGGCGCGGCGCTGATGGCGGCCCTGGGAACAGCGCAGCAGTCGCAAGCCGCCCAGCGCGTGCTGGTGGCAACGGAACAAGGTCGCGAGTTGTACACCACGCTGGGCTGGCGCGTGCTGTCGCCCTATTCCACGGTGACGCTGCCGGACGACTAGCCCGAAAGTAGCAGGCGGCCATGCCAAATATCAGTTATGCCGGATGACTCATGGCCCGCCAGCACAGCGCATGATGTAATCGTCAGATTCGCGAATAACAGAGAAAGCGCATCATGACCACTTCATCACTTCGTTCAGCACTAGCCACCGCCACCCTCGCACTGGGATCGATCACCTTCAGCGCGTACGCCGCCGCACCGCTGTCGAAGATTGCCACCCCAGGCTTTGCCCGCATCATGGTGGGAGACGTCGAAGTCACGCCACTGAGCGACGGCACCGCCGATCTGCCGATGGTCGACCTGCTGAAGAACGACAAGACCAAGACCCAGGCCGCACTGGACAAGGCACACCTGACCACACCCACCACCACCTCGACCAACGCCTTCCTGGTCAACACCGGCAGCAAGTTGATACTGGTCGATACCGGCAGCGGCGCGCTGTTCGGGCCGACGCTGGGCAAACTGGCCGACAACCTGAAAGCGTCCGGCTATCAGCCGGAGCAAGTTGACGATATCCTGATCACGCACTTCCACCCGGACCACGTCGGTGGCCTGATGGTCAATGGGAAAATCGCCTTCCCCAACGCCACCGTCCATGCCGACAAGCGCGACGCCGACTATTGGCTCAGCCAGGAGAACATGGCGCACGCACCCAAGGATTTCACCGGCTTTTTCCAGGGCGCGATGACCTCGCTCACGCCTTACATCAAGGCAGGCAAGTTCAAGCCCTTCGAGCATAACGGCGAAGTGGTGCCCGGCATCGTCTCCCTGTCCAGCTACGGCCACACGCCCGGTCACACCTCGTACATCGTCGAAAGCAAGGGCAAGAAACTGGTCATCCTTGGCGACCTGATTCACGTCGCAGCAGTGCAGTTTGACGCGCCGTCCGTCACCATCGGCTTCGACAGCGATCCGAAACAGGCTTACGCCGCGCGCACCGCAGCCTTCTCCCAGATCGCCAAAGAAAACGACCTGGTTGCAGCCGCGCACCTGCAATTCCCTGGCCTGGGCTACATCCGCGCCAACGGCAAGAGCTGGACCTGGACGCCGGCCAACTACACCGTGCGTCCCTGAGTATCGCTGAGATACGCCAGGCGGGCCGGGATCGCAATCCGCACCACCGTTTCGCCCGGCCGCGACGCCATGCTGTATTTGCCGCCTACCTGCTCGGCGCGGCGGCGCATGGCGTCCAGTCCCAGATGTCCGGGACGGCCGCCGGCGGCCAGAATATCGGCCGGAATACCGACGCCGTCGTCGCGCACTTCCAGCACCAATTCCTTCGCCGCATAGGCCAGCATCAGCGTGATCTGGTTGGCGCTGGCATGGCGGATCGCGTTGCGCAGCGCCTCGCGGCCCACCACATACAGCTCGTCCTTTACCACCAGATGCAGCGCGCGCGAAACGCTATGCTGTTCGACGCGCACCAGCAGCGTTGCGCCTTCACGTTCGATCAGCGCATCGAACAGGTCAATCAGCTCGTCGTCGCTGCCATGGCGCAGGCTTTGCACCCGCTCGCGGCCCTCGATGATGGCGTTGTTGGCGTGCTCGATCACCCGCACCAGATTGTCCCGCGTTTCAACCTGTCCTTCGATCTTCTCCACTGCATTTTCCGCATGCAGGATCACGCCGTGCATGGATTGCAGCACCGTGTCATGCAGCTCGATGGCGATGCGTTCGCGCTCGGCCACGCGCACCTGCAATCGTTCGGCCATGCGGCGCGACAGTTGGCGAATCCGATAGTGGTACAGCGCAAACGCCAGCAAGGCCAGCGCCAGCACGCAGCTGATGCGGAACCACAGGCTTTGCGCCAGCGTCGGCTCCACCGTCACCCGCAGGCTCGCCTCGTTGACACTGGGCGTGCCGTCCTCGTTGAACGCGCGCAGGCGGAACACGTAATCGCCGGCGCCAACGTTGGTGTACGAGGTCGAACGGCGGCTGCCGGCGTCCTGCCAGTGCGTGTCGACGCCTTCGAGGCGATATTCGAAGCGCACACTTTCCGGCGCGCGCAGCAGCGGCGCGGTGAAGTCGATGCGGAAATGGCCGCTGCCGGGCGGCAGCCGCAACGCGCGGTCCGCCGCATAGGTACGCTGGTCGGTGGTCACGCTTAGAATCGCCGGCTGCGGCGTGCCCCGGTTACGCTGCAACTTGGCGGTATCCAGCTGCACCACGCCGCCGGTGGCCAGCAGCCACAGATGGCGGCCGTCCGGACTCATGGCGGTAGGCCAGCGCGATTCGATCACCGCCCGCCCCGGGTAGCCGTCCAGCGCGCCGAACACCTCATAGCGCAGCGCTTGCGTCGGATCGGCGATGCTGCGCTTCCAGTCCTCGGCGCGCACATGTACCAGGCCGGCGGCGCCGTTGAGCCAACGGTCGCCGTCGCGCGTCACCACCAGGCCGGAGATATTACGCAGCACGTCCGCATCGGCGGCGCGCCACATCGTCAGCTTGCCGTCCTTGAACACACCGGTGCCGTCCGAGCCGCTGACGATAGGTTCGCCGCTCAGGAACACGCTGGTGGCCATGCCCACTTGATGAATGTCGCTGGTGGTCAGCTTGCCGTCGTCGTAAAACACCAGCGTGCCGTCGCCAGTGGCCAGCCACAGTTGGCCGACGCCGGCGGGACCGGACTGGAAGATCTTGTCCGGCAGCGTGAACGCCGACGCCGGCAGCCATTTGCCGTCACGCCAGCCGATCAGGCCGGTCTCCATGGTCGCGGTCCACAACACCTTGCCGTCATCCAGGATGCCCAGCATGCGGTGATCGCGCGGCTTGCCGTCCGGGCCAGGTGGCAGCGGGATGATCTCCTTGCCGCCCTTGCTGATGCGCTCAATCGAACGCTTGTCGCCGATGAAGACTGCGCCCTGGCGGCCATTCGCCACCAGCGTGACGGGCGGACGCGCCACCGCCTGCGGCCGGCCATTGGCGGTCAGCTGCCACAAAGTGCCGCTGCCGATGTCCGCCGCCCAGATATGACCAGCGCCGTCAGTGGACAAGCTGTATTTCAGGCCCGCCCCATCCAGGCCGCTGTTGAGCAGCCGGTTGTGCCGGAAACGGTCGATACCGCTCTCGGTCGAGATCCAGATATTGCCTTCCCGGTCTTCCAGAATATTCTTCGCTTCGCGCCCGGACAACTGCCGCACCTGGCCAAGGGTGCTGACCTGGACCACCGCGCCAGACTGCAGCGCCACACCCGTTGGCGTCACCGGCTGCACGCGGCACACCGGCGCGGCGCAGTCCAGCTGCCACAGCGCGCCATCGCTGTCGAAGACGCCGCCCCAAATGCTTTCGGCATAGGCGTAGGCCGCCGGCCGCACGCCGCCGGATTGGGCGACGAAGCGGACCGTCGCCGCATCCAGCAACTGCCACAAGCGCCCGTCCGGCGCAAACAGCAACTGGCCGCCGCCGTCCATCACCTTGACCAGGCGCTCGGCCTTGCGATCCAGCCGCCAGACTCCCTTGTCACTGGAGGCCCACAGATCGCCGCGCTGATCGAGCAGCATGCTGATGCCAGGCGCGCTATTCCACTCGGGCCCCTCGGCGACCACGCGCCAGCGCCCGTCCTTGTAATGCTGGATATTCCCGGCGATGACCCACAGGCTGCTATCGCTGTCGATCGTGATGTCGCCGATGCCATTGCGCGCCAACGGTGGCGTCGGTATGGCGTCGACCCGGCCGTCCGGGTGCAGCACCGACAAGCCTTCGGCAAAATAAGTGATGTACAAATCGCCGTTCGGCGCCGCGCGCACCAGGTTGACGCGGTCGCGGTTCAATCCCAGGCGCGATGGCAGGCGGTAGCGGCTGAAGTGGACACCGTCAAAGCGGTACAGCCCATCGGCGGTGCCGAACCACAGCCAGCCATCGGCGGTCTGCGCCATGCTGCCGATGCCCGGCGGCGCGCCGTCCGCGGCAGTCCATTGCGTGTGGCTGTAGTCGGCCAGATCCGGCCCGATGGTGGGAGTGGCCGCACCGGCCGACACTCCCCATACGCATAA
This sequence comes from Duganella levis, assembly GCF_009857605.1. Taxonomy (GTDB): domain Bacteria; phylum Pseudomonadota; class Gammaproteobacteria; order Burkholderiales; family Burkholderiaceae_D; genus Rugamonas; species Rugamonas levis. Next base: position 96,392 of record NZ_WWCT01000021.1, read on the forward strand.
CGCCGCATACACGGCCCAACATAACGAGCGTACGCTTCTCATCGGGAAATCCTGAACGGGTGAACCGCTGATTATGACAGCGAACGCAGGATCTCGGGAAGATTGTTGACTTCGTAGGTTGGAATCGCTTCCGACGTATTGTCCAGACGCTCAGGATTGAACCAGCAGCTGTCGATGCCGTAGCGGTTGGCGCCGAGGATGTCGGCGTCCAGGCGGTCGCCGATGATGATCGCATCTTCCTTGGCAAACGGCCGCGCCATGCGCGCCGCGTATTCAAAGAAGCGCACATCCGGCTTGGCGTAGCCGCAGGCCTCGGAGGTCGCCACGAACGAGATATGCTCGCGCAGGCCGGACTTGGCGATGCGCTGATTCTGGATCGCTTCCACGCCGTTGGTGATGATGCCCACCTCGCCCATGCCGGCCAGCGTTGCGCACAGCTGCAAGGCGCCGTCGATCAACACCACGGTATCCGACAGCGATTCCAGATACAGGCGGCTGGCTGCCTCCGGGTCCAGTTCCAGGCCGTTCTCGGCGAAGGTCTTGCGGAAACGCTCGACCTTGAGGAAGTCCTTGGACACGGTGCCGGTTTCAAACGCGCGCCACAGCGCCAGGTTGATCGCCTGGTAGCCGAGGAAAAGCTGCGCCAGATCGCCATCCATGCCCAGCGCCTGCAAGGTGCGCGCAAACGACAGCTGCTCGGACGCCTTGAAGTCCAGCAGCGTGTCATCCAGGTCGAACAGGAAAAGCTTGTGCGTCATACCTTGCGCACGAATTCAGTTTTCAGGCTCATGGCGCCGAAGCCGTCGATCTTGCAATCGATATCGTGATCGGAATCGACCAGGCGGATGTTCTTGACCTTGGTGCCGACTTTGACGGTGCCGCCGCCGCCCTTCAGCTTCAGATCCTTGATCACGGTGACGGTGTCGCCGTCTTGCAGCACATTGCCGACCGAGTCGCGGTACACGCGCGGGCCATCTTCAGCCGCATCGGCGGCGCCGCCGGCCGGCCACTCGTGTGCGCACTCAGGGCACACCAGATTGGCGCCATCTTCGTAGGTATATTCGGAACTGCATTTAGGGCATGGTGGCAAAGCGCTCATGGATAATCCTGACTTTCAAAGTCCGGCAGTATACCTCATGCGAGCTTGCGGGCGACCCTGAAGCCGACGATATCGTTGGCCAGCACCGCTGAAAATCCATTGCGCACGGCGGAACGCAGATAGCGCGGGTTGTACAGCCACGAGCCGCCGCGCAGCACGCGCCGCACCGAGTCGCCGCCCTCTTCCCACGCGCTGCCGTCGGCCGGCGCGCCGGCGTAGTTATCGTGCACCACATCCTGCGTCCATTCCCACACATTGCCGTGCATGTCGAACAGACCCCAGGGATTGGGCTGGAACGCGCCGACCTTGTTGGTCCCTTGCAGATAAGCGCCACGCTTGCCGCCGTTGTAGGTGTAGTGGCCGTCGTAGTTGGCCTGCTCGGTGCTGATGGTGTCGCCGAAGCTGAACGCAGTCTTGGTGCCGGCGCGGCAGGCGTACTCCCACTCCGCCTCGGTCGGCAGGCGGTACACATGGCCGGTCTTCTGCGACAGCCAGCGCAGGTACTGCTGCGCATCCGTCCAGCTAACGCCCACCACCGGATGTTCGTCCGTCTGCCTGAAGCCCGGATCGCGCCAGTCGGTATCCGACTGCGACTCCCAGCCGGTGTCCTTGACGAAGCGCCGCCACTGCCCCACCGTCACCGGGAAGCGCGCCATCGCAAACGAATGCTCGATGCCGACCCAGTGCTGCGGCAGTTCGCGATCCAGCCAGTTCTTCTGCGCGCCGGCCTTGATGGCCAGCGCCTGCTCATGTTCGTGAGAGCCCATCTGGAAGCGGCCGGTCGGGATCAGCACCAGGTCCGGTCCGGCGCCGGTGCCGTCCAGGAAGCGGTCGCGCAGCACGCCATTGGCGTCGGCCACGGGCGCACTGGCGGTCATCGCCGCCACCTCCGCCGCGTGGCGCTCGGCCTGCTGCTTGCGGTGGCGCTCCTGCTCCTGGCGATACGCCACTTCCGCTTTCAGCTGCGCCACCTTGCGCTGCTGCTCCTCGCGCTCGTCGCGCGCGGCCTTGGCGTCGGCCTCGCGGCGTGCCTGCAACTGCTCGCGCAGCACCTGCTTGCGGGCCTGTGCGGCGACTTCCGCTTCGGCGCGCTGCCTGGCTTCCAGCGCGCGGCGTTGCACGTCCTGCCGCTGCTTATCTACCGCAGCGGCTTCCAGCTCCGCCTTGCGGCGCGCCGCCAGTTCGGCCACCATCGCCTTGCGCTTTTCTTCGGTCTGGCGCGCCAGTTCCGCTTGCGCCACCTGTTCTTTCTGGCGCTGCTGTTCGCGTACCGCCTGTTCGCGCGCGGCTTGCGCGGCTTTTTCGGCCAGCTCCGCTTCGCTCGGGCCGGCGGCGCGATGCAATTCCGCCAGCAGCGCGTTCACCGATTCCGGACGGCGCTCCTGCAAATACGCAAAGCCTTCCTGCAGCACTTTCCACTGACGCTCATTCAAGCCGCGCGGCGGCGATGGGTGGAAGTCGGCCGGGCGCATATCGTCAAACGGCATGCGGCCTTCCAGCAGCTGATAGATCATCACCGCCACCGCATACACATCCAGCTTGGGCGCCGGCTGGCGCTGATGCGTGCCCGCCTCCGGTGCGCGATAGCCGGCGGTGCCGGCGTTCGGCGTCTGCAAACCGAGGCTGCTGCCGGCACTGCGCGCGCGCGAAGCGATGCCGAAGTCCAGCAGCTTGACTTCACCCTTCTTGGTCAGGAAGACGTTGCCCGGCTTGATATCGCGGTGCACCAGCTTGTGCTTGTCCCACGCGTATTGCAGCGCATCGCCAATCGGCGCCAGCAGCTTGTACACCGATTCCAGCGGCAGCGGGCCTTGCTCGGCCAGATATGCATCCAGATCCTGCCCTTCCAGATACTCCATGATGATGAAGTAGCTGGACGTGGCGGGGTCTTGCGCCCACTCGTACACGCGGACGATGTGCTCATGCGCCAGCTTGCGCGCCTGCGTCGCTTCCTCGATCAGCAGCTTGGCGTGGGTGGCGCTTTGCGTCAGTTGCGGCGGCAGGATCTTCAGCGCCACCTGGTCGCTGTGGCCCAACTCCGCGTGCGTGGCGAGGTCGGTCGCCAGCCACACCTGGCCCATGCCGCCCATGCCGATCAAGCGCTCCAGCCGGTAGCGGCGGTTTTGCGGACCGATTTCCTGGCCGGTCATCAGGCCCAGTTCCGTACCCTGGCGCACCGGCATCGGTGGCGGCGCAGACGCACCAACGCCTCCCGGCGGAGCGTACTCCGCGTCCAGGATGGCGTTCTTGCGACGGTCGAACTCTTGGAGACTCAACAGACCGTCATCATGTAAGGCCCGCAGTTCGCGGATCTTGTCTCTTGCTGTTTGCATCATTACCCGAACTATACCCGTTCCCTGCTAGACGATGGGCGCGCCGCATTCGGCGCAAAATTTGTCACGCTCACGGCCTGGCGGCACCACATGGCCGTTGACGCAGCGGTGCACCACAGGCGCAACCACCGTTACAACCGGCGCGCCTGCCTGCGCCACACCGACGCCCAACTGGCTTTGCGTGGTGAGCGCACTGGCGCTGGCGGCGTTCTGGATATTCAGCAGATCGACCTGGTGGCTGCGGTCCTTATCCAGTTCCGTATCGCGGTGCGCGCGTTCTTCCTGCACCCGTTCATACGCCATGCGCGCCGCTTCCACCGGCGTGACGCCATGTTCGGCAGCCACCACATGCGACAGCGCCTGGATCTGCTCCGCCGTCATGCCGCCCTGGATTTGCAGCTTCATGATCTGCGCCACCGCCTCCGCATTGGACGGCGCGGCCACGGCGGCCAGCGCCATATCGCTCAAGCGGCCCATGGTCTCCATGCGGCGGATTTCATGGTCCTGCTCCGATTGCTGGACCGTCAGCGCCGCTGTGCGCTCCTGCTCAAACTTCTTCAACTCGCGCTGCCATGCGGCTTCGTGATCGCGTTGCTTAAGGATCTGGCGCTGCTCTTCCACCGCCAGTTCGTCCAGCATGGCCTGTTTGGCGTTGGCCTGATTCTGGCGCGCGTGAACGCCATCCGCCTCGATGGTGCGCAACAGCTTTTCGTACTGGGCGATCGAATCCGCCTGTACGCCGGAGCGCTTGAGGTCTTCGATCTTCTGGTTGATCTCCGCCACCGCCACCGCATTGGATGCGTCCTTGACGGCGTCGCCGCGCAGCAGGTCGCGCTGACGGGCCAGTGCCAGCTGGTCTTCCCACTCCTGCACCCGCTCGGCCTCGCGGCGGCGGGCAGCGTGGGCCAGCGTCATGCCCTGGATGCGGGCGGCGTGCGCTTCCGCCTCGATTTGCAGCTCATGCGCCTTCTCGTCTTTTTCGCGCTGGCGCAGCGCCGCCAGTTCGCTGCGCTTGTGCGATTCATCCTCGATCAGCAAGGCTTGCGCGATCTGGTTTTCAATCGACTGCTGTTTCAGCTGATGCGACAGGCGCTGCTGCGCCAACTGGCGCTGCTCGGCAGCGGTCTGCTGTAATACTTCCAGTTCGGTGCGCATGCGGATCTGCGCCAGCTGGCGCACATGATCCCAGTCGGCCTGTTCGCCCTGGCGATGGGATTTGTTCTTCGCCAGTTCATGCTCCAGGTCCGCCAGCACGGTACCCGCACCTTTGTCGAGAGCGACCTTGCGGGTCTTGGAATCCATCACGCGGCTGTACAGCTCCACTTCGCGCGCGCGCAAGGCTTGTACGCGCTCGGCTTCCTTGAGCGTCAGTTCGGCCTTGCTGACGCTGGCGTCCTGGCGCAGCTCGGCACGGCGGAAGTCGGAGTGCATCTTCTGCTCTTCGCGCCAGATGGCTTGCCACTCTTCGTCGTTGTAGATCTGGTCCAGCTGTTTAACGTGCTCCAACTGCACATGACGCTCATCCGCCACCAGCCACAGGGTGCCGATGCGTTCGCGGTTATGGTCGAATTTATCGTGGCGCAGCGCTGCCGTGTCCACGCCTTCCACCGCCAGGCCGTAGGTGGCAAGGCGCAGTTTGAGTGCGGCTTGCAGGCGCTCGTTCAGTTGCAGGCGCAGGTCGGCGTTGCCGGCCATTTCGCGGATCGAGCGGCTACCGACAAATTCCGCCGCCAGCTGACGCACGGAAGGTTCCAGCAGCTCTTGCAGGTTCTGGGTGCTGACCACGCCCGGAACGGTCATGAAGTGCTGCGCAAACGCCGACACGTTTTCAATGCGGATAGCGACCGTAAAGCGGGCCGATATCTTCAGGTGTTCTGCGGTATGCAGGTCGGTGAACGAAAACTCAACCGGCAGCGGCAAGGTGCGGGTGATCAGGATTTCGGCGTTCTGGTTGCGCAGCAGGTGGTTCAGGCGGGTGAAGAAGCCTTCGATTTCGTATTCGCCCTGCGGCACTTCGGTGGCTTTGTCGGCCTGCAGGATGTAGGCGCGCGTGGTGGCCGGCACCCGCAGCGTCTTGGTAAAGATGCCGGACAGCGTGCTGACGCCGAAATACACGGCCAGTTCATTGTCGCCGGGGATCCAGCGGTTATCGCGCAGCACCGGCACATTGCGCGGCGCGCCGAGCGTCAGGCCGCACTGCTTGCAGTAGCCCGACTGGTCGTCGTTTTTGTGCTCGCATCGCGGGCATTTAACGCCACCAAAACCAAACATTTGGAACATGCCAGACTCCTTCTACGATTCATCTTCCAGGCTCGCCTGCGATCTTCAGATTTTAGCAGGGCGAACGCGGTTTGCTTCTTGCGCACGGTTTAAATCATGCCAATCTTGTCGATGCAGGCCAGGCTGGCGCCTTTTTGGCGCAGCCCGGCCGCAAATCCGGGCGGCAGGTGGTCTTGCCAGTCTTTGGGCAGCAGCACGCGGTCGCCGCTGTTTACTTGATTGAATATTAATTCCAGCTTGGGTTCGCGGCCGTCTACGGTGTCGACGCGGCCGGCGTGCCAGGCGCTGGAACAACCGGTGGCGATGATGCGGCCGCGCGGGACGAACTCGCGGCCGCGCGCCAGACGGTCGGCCATCACCAGCGCCAACTGGTAGGAGCCGCCCTGGAAGCGCGGCTGGTCGAAGCGCACCACGCTGCGCCAGCGGTTCAGGCCTTTGCCGTCGAAGTGGCGGGCGGCGGTGAGGGTTTGTTTGACTTCCTGTTGGGCGGTCAGGTCCAGGCCAGGAGCGGCGATGCTATCTTCTTCTGCGGTGGCCGGCGCTTCCAGCGGGAAGACGCTGACTTCGACCCAACTGAGGGTGTCGTTGATGCCGCCGCTGTGCAGCGGGAACCATGTGCGCACGGTGGAAATGGCGGCCGATGGATCGGCATGGCCCAGCAGCGCGCCCAGATGGGTGATTTGCAGCGAGCTGTCGGCGTCGTTCGGTGCAGTGGTGCGGACCGTTCCGGTGACGCGGCCGGTGTGCCAGGCATCCGATTGGCCTTGTGCGGTGGTGATCGCGCCGGGCTTTGCGGGATGCAGGCCACGCACCATACGGTCGGCGAGGACGGCGGCCAGCTCCCAGTCGCGCTCCGTGGCGGATGGCGTGATGTCCATGCTGAGCACCACTTGGTCACGGCTATCCAGCCGCGCTTCGGTGTGACGCGCGAGGCGGACGATTTGCTGCATGTGTTCTGCGATTGCCGGCGCGTTCGGCACGGTGCATTTCACGTCAGCGCGGTTGGCGCGTGGGCGGCGGCTGGCGGTGATGGTCAGCGTGCGGCCGTCGGCCAAGGTGGCGCGGCATTCGGCATTAGTGGGAACGGCGCTGGTGGAGATGGTGGTCATAGCGATGGCTCCATGCGTTCGAGCTGCGCGATGCGGCGCAGGGACAGGCCGGTTTCCAGGTTGGTGCAGATGCGGTCTGCTTCATCCAGCAGTGATGGCCATTGCTGCGGGTCGGCCAGTTGAAGGCGGGCTAGCAGGGACCAGGCTTCGTCCAGCGCAGATTGGGCGATCATGCTTTGGGCGACGCGGCGGGCCTGGCCGGCCATAGACAGCGGCTGGTCCGGCGCGGCCCACGCCAGCGACGGCATGGTGTTGACGTTGAGCGCGGCCATGCCGAGACGCAGTAGCACGGCTTGATGCTGCTGGAAGATCGGCAGGCCGTCGGGCAAAGTGAGCAACCGCAATCCGCTGCTGAGGGCCGGCAGTTCCAGGAACAGACGACGCAACGCCCGCGCATCCTGCTCCGCCGCCAGCGCAGTCGAAGCCGCGCCGGAAGGCGGAGGGCCAGCAGCGGCGGGCGTGGCGGTGTGCAGCGTGGGCTCGATGGCGACCGGGGCGAGGTCCGACTGCGCGGCTTCAGCGGCTTGTCGGGCGCGGGTTTGGAGGATGGTCGCGTAGTCGATCTGATCGCCCAGATCAACCGGCACGCAGTCGTCCACCGTCACGCCATATCGCGTGTACATCAGCTGATTCAACCCGGCGCGGAAAGCATGCCACTCTTCGAGCGTGGTACATGGCGGCAGCTCCAGCGCCCCTTGCGCCAACTCGGCCTGCAACGCCATTTCAACGGCCGCAGAAAAATCGGCCAGCTCCAGCCGCCCCGCCGTCTCGCTATACAAATACAAATCAAACCGCTGCTGCGTTACGCGCGGATTGGCCGCATCCACCACAAACCGCAACCGCAAGCCCCACTCCGGCGCCGACGCAAACGGCATCACATCCACCGTGTACGGTCCCGGATGAAAACAGAATACCGTCTCACCCTGCTCGCAAGACACCTTGCCAGCGGCCACACGACGCGAATGGCCGCCCACATTAAACACCACCACGGTGCTATGCGACGGCGCGACATCTCCCTCGTCGAGCCGAAGCGCGATCAACGTGACGCCCAACCCGCCGGTATCGGCGGTGGACTTGCGGCGGCGGCTAAATAATCCCATCATCTACGGCGCTACCGGTTCGACGGCAAAGCCGGCTCCATATAGTTGAAAGTGTTCTGCCGGCGCGGTGGCGAATGGCCAGGCGCGCTCGCACTCGCCATCCGCATCCAGACGGCCTTGCAGCACAATCGCGCCACCGCCGTCGATCACGCGCAACTGCGGCTGATCATTCAGCAAGCGGGCCGCGAACGGCGCCTCCGCCGACAAGCTCAATATCACCTGCCAGCCGCCGTCCTGCGGCAGAAAGTGCAAGGTCCAGTGACCGTCATCGGTGACCAACGCTTCCAGCGCCTCTGCGGTCGATGCCGCGCGCAGCATGCCACGACTGCCGCTCCACACCGGATCGTTGGCGGCTTGCAGCGCTTGCGCGGCGGCGGCATAACGCTCCAGCGACAGCTGACGGAAACGGCGCAACGTCAGCGGCGAGGATGACAGAGCCTGACGCTCGTTCGGCGTCAATGCGCGCGTGCCGTTCAATGCGGCCAGCAGCGTGGCGTCGGCCAGCATCAGCCGGTCGCCCGGTACGGCGCGCGACAACAGCAAGCGCTCGCGCAGCTGCGCATCCAGATTATCTTGTGCTGAGTTCAAATCATTCTCCTTCATCGCGCCCCCGCTGCTTGCAGCCTGGCGATTGCTTCATTCCGGCGCTTGCGCAGCGTTGGCATCGAAATCTGGTCCAACGTCGCCAGCTGCTGCAAGGTTGGCAGTTCGCCGGTGGCCGGGTCCAGCCAGGCATCGGGATAAGTGTCGTCCGCTACGCCCAGCAGCTTTTGGTACACGGCCAACCGGACCGGCAGCGATTCGTCGCGCAGCATGCGCACCGTCCAGCTGCCGGATTCCTGTGCGGCCCGCGCTACTTCCAGATAGCGGAGGGGCAGGGAAAGCTCGGCGGCGCGGGCTTGTTCGGCGGCCAGTTCGGCGGCGCTGACGGCGGCCTCGCCTTCGCGCGGCTCATCGGCAGGATCGGCGTCAACATCCGCGTCAGCGTCGGCATCCGGCTCCGGCGCGGCCAGAATCTGGTCTTCCTCCGCCGGCTGACCGCTGGCTTCCGCCTGCTCGGACTCCCCCACCACACGCCAGTAGTCTTCCAGCCACAGCGCCGCCTCGCCGGCCTGGCCCTGCCAATCCTCGGCGCGGTCCATATTGGACGACAATTCCTCATAATCGCCGATTTCCGCCATCAGCGACGCGATCTTCTCGGGACTGTTCTTCAAGCTGGCGAAGCGCTTGGATTTGGTGTGCAGCGGGCCTGGCGAACCGCCGAACTGCTCCAGCGTCTCGCTCCAGCGGATGATCCACTCGGCCTTGCAGCCGCCGATGGACTTCATCTGCCGCACCTCGATCGGCGTGCCGGCTAACTGTCGGCCAAGAATAGCGCCAATCTGCGCGGCGTGCTGCTCCCACGCCGCAAACAGCCCGGAGATCTCGCGATACGCCGTGTCCAGCATGCGATAGGTGTAAATTTTATTGGGCGAACACTCGCGCCCCGTAGTGACGATGTAGTTGTCCGCATCGACCTTGTCGCGCAAGGTGGCGTACATATCGTTGACCTTCTTGCGCAGCACGCCCTCGGCGGCGGCGTCGAGCCAGAACGCGCCGCTGCGCGCATGCTCGTTCGCCATGGCGGCGACAAACGCCGTCCAGTAGGAAGGCTGCGCCTGAAGTTCGTATAGCAGGCCAAGCGATAATTCATACACGCTCTCGCCGTAGCTATTGCCCTCCGCCTCGCCGCGCACGGTGCGGGCGCTGGCGCGCAGGCATGCCGCTACCGCATCGGTATAGGCGTCGAGCAGCGTCGCGTGCTGCCCGGGGTCGAGCACCTGGTGCATCTCAATCTGCCGGAAAGCCTGCAACGAGCAGAGTCCCAACAGCTTGCGCACTTGTTCCCAGCCGTGCTCCTGATACCGGGTTCCTGGCAAGCGCATAAAGTCCTGTAATGTTGTAAATAGGGTAAATCAAAAGGCTTTTCAAGAATGCCATAAAAACGCGGTTTGCATTATCCCGTTTACAAGGCTATTTCCCCTTCTGTTCACCGTTCTGCGCGGCCAGCGTGGACAGGATGGCCGCCATCACCGGCGCCGCGTGTTCGCCGCCGGTGGCGTCGGAATGGCTGACGAAGGCCGCCATCGCCAAACGGTGCGTCTGGCCGGGCAGGCTGCCCGCTTCCAGCCAGCCGGTGAACCACACAGTGGCGGTATCGTCGCCGCTTGGCGCGGTGCCGGTTTTGCCATACAGGCCGGGACGCACGCTGGCCAGCGCCGCGCCACGGAAAGCGCCGGCGCCGGTGCCGACATCGACCACGCCTTTCATGCCGGCCTTGATGCGGTCCAGGCGGATGCCCAGTGGCGGCGCGGCGGGCGTTACGCCATCACGGCCATCCAGCGACAGCAGCATGCGCGGCTTGACTACCCTGCCCTGTCCCACTGCCGCCGAGGCCAGCGCCATTTGCAGCGGCGTGACCTGCATGCGCAGACCAATCGACATCTGGCGCAGTTCGTGGCGGGTGTGGATCGGGTCCATATGGGCTGGCGTGGATTGCAGCGCATCCCAGTTACGCCAGTTGAAATCAGCCGGCAGCAGGCCGCCATCGAGACGCTGCGCCTGCTCAAAGCCCAGCCGGTGCGCGGCGGCGACGATGGGTCGCACCGAATCCAGCGCGTCCGCATCTAGCGCTTGCAAGTCTGGCGCCCCGCCGTCCGGACGGCCGAACAGGCTGCGGTCACTCAGTTCGCCGGACCAGGCGAACCAGGTATTCAGGCTGTAGGTCAGCGCCTGCGCCAGTCCAAGGCGGCCCTCCTGCGCACGCCGGTCCAGGCTTTGTTCGCGGTAGTTGGTGATGTGCGCCAGGCGCGGATTGAGCGGATAGCTGGCGGCGTCGGTCTGGAAGCCGTAGCCTCGCTGCGCCGCCAGGCGGTTGATCGCTTGCAGCGGCATGCCGCCCAACAGCGTGTCGATTTGCGGATCGTTTTGCGCGGCCAGTTCCAGTCCTAATGCGCTGACCACCTTGAAGGTGGAGCCTGGACTTTGGTGTGCGCCACCGTCGTGCTGCAAGGCCGGTAGCCGCAATGGGCTGCGCGCAGGGCTGGTGCGGTCGAAGTCGCGCACCTCGGCCCAGTTGGCGGCGCTGACGTCGCCGGCTCCTGCGCCGGCAGCGGCGAGGATGTCGCCGGTTTCGGTATCGAGGATGACCAGGCCGGCGTGGCGGCCTTCTGGCGCGGGCTGGCTGCCGGCACAGCGGCCGGCCTCCCAACGGCCGCGATGCATGGCGACGCATTCGAGCACGCGCTGGCTGAGGGCTTGCAGCGGCAAGTCCAGCGTCAGCGTGGCGTCAACCGCGCCTTTTGGCGCGGGCAAGCGGGCCAGCATGCCGGCGATACTGTTGGCGTGTTCGGTGCTGACGCCGAGCAGCGGCGCCAAGCCTGCCTCCACCGCCGCTTCGCTCGTTGCGCCGTCGGTCCACAACATGGCGCCGTTGCGGTCTTGCAGCTGGACCGGCGATGGCGCGCTGCTGCGTGCCACGGTGTTGTCGCTTTGCGCGAGTGCTTGCCAGATCAGGCGTCCGTCGGCCACGCGCAGATGGCGGTATTTCTGGTCTTCCGGCGTATTGAAGTCCAGTGGCTGCACGTCCAGCTGAATGCTGCGGGCGCCGGCTTGCAGCGTCAGCGTGATTTGCTGGACGTCGTTGTTGCTGGCGCAGGCGCGGCCGGAGCAGGCTGGCGCGAATTGGGCGCTGGCGCCGGTGACGCCACTCCCTACGCGGCCGGCGACCAGCATGTGCAGGACTTCGCCGCCGCTGGCAGCGTGCGGCAGGTTGAGCGCGAGGTGCACTACTGGGCTGCCGCCATTGCCCTCGCCAGCCTGCGGCCAGCGGGCGACGCGCGTCCATGGTTGCCAGCCTTGCGGCAGCGTGGCGAACAGGCGCGATGCGGCGACCGGCATCTGGCCGGTGGTGGCAATCATGACCGGGGCGTTGCCGTTGGCGGCATTGCCGCCGGTGCTGGCGCTCCAGTCGGGCGTGAGGTTGGCCGGTGCCTTGACGCGCCAGGCCAGCAGACGGCGTTCGCTGTTATAGATATCGATTTGCTGGCGAACGTATGCGCCGTCAGCCTGGTAGTACAAACGCTTGAAGAGTTTTTTGGTGACGACGCCGGGTGGCACCTGCTTCCAGTTGCCCAGTTCTGCGGCGCGTTCGGTGGATGGCGCGGACTGCCATTGCGGCAGGTCGCGCGGCGCGATGTCGATGGTACCGCTGGCGGTGAGGCGGATCAGGCCCTGGGCTTGCAACGCATCGAATAGCGATTGGTCTTCCAGTTCGCCTGGGCCAGCGCTGGGCACTTGATACTGGCCGGGTGCGAAGTAGGCGCTGACGGCCGGGCCGCGCGCAGGAAAGGCGGTGACCAGCGCGGCGCTGGGGACGACGGAGGCATCGATGCCGGCACCAGCGTCGGGAGCTGTGCCGGTGCTGCCGGCCGGGCGATACATCTGCACCAGCAGTTCGCCGGCCTGCGGGCACATGGCGTTGGCGCGGCGTTCGATGCGCAAGGCGGCATTGGCGCCCCACAGCAGCCAGCCTTGCTGGCGCAGCCCGACCTGGCCATTGGCGCCCTGCTCGATCTGGCCGAAGCTGGCGTCGCTGAGCCAGCGGGCCTCGCCCTGGCGGGCATGCCAGCTGAGTTTCAACGGTTCGCTTGCCGGGTCGGTGTAGTCGGCGCGGCCGGTGCCTTCGATATCGATTTCCGGCATGGCGTCGGTAGCGCTGGCGCGGTCGGCCACCAGCAGCACGTTGCGCAGCGAGATCTGGACATTGGCCTCTTCATTGCGCGCAACCCAGCGTTTGACGTCGTCGAAGCGGTAGCCCAGGCGCAGCGGCAGCAGACGCGGATCGGTCGGACCGCGCATCTGGCTGCACAGGTCCACCCGCACTGGCGGCGCGGCCTGTAGTCCGGAGACAATCAGCAGAGCGCCGCCAGGATGCAGGCTGGCGCTGACGCCCGGCTGCTCAAGCACCGTGAAGCCGATTCCCGGCAGCACGGCTTGATAGGCGTTGGCGGCACGAATATTGGCAGCCGATTGCGGCGTGCTGGCGGTGGACGCGGCCAAATGGCGCGCATGGCCGGCGATCAGCGCACCGCCGCCCAGCATGACCACCAGGCCGGCCACCACGATCCATACCACGCGCGCCGGGATCACGCGGCGGGTAGTCGGCACCGGCGACGGCGCATGGGGCGCGGATGGCGGGCGATGCGACGACACCAGCGTGACCGACGGCCGTCCGCGCTGGCCGGCGCGCAAGTTGGCGCTGCGGCGGCGCGCGCGGCGGCGCTCTTGCCAGGCTTGCAAAATGGTACGGATGAATTGCGGCATATGCCCCTCACGCTAGTGGACGGTATCTGCTGGCACTTAGCAGAGGGGCAAGGAAAAGCGGCTATCGCGCCAAATTGCATTTCGGGCCGCAAAACCTGCGTCCCGTCGCAATCCCGGTGCGGCTTGCAGGGGCTTGGCATACAGTGACTACATCGAAACTCAATTCAACCACCCCAAGGAGAAGATCATGAATGTCCTGAAAAACTTTGAAGCCCTGTTCGTTGTCGTTGCCGCCCTGGCCTGCTCGGCTGCCTACACCTTCGAACACCCAACGGCCGATACCACCGCCACCGCTTCCGCCTCCAACATGCAAGTTGTTGTGGTCAGCGCCAAACGCCTCACGGCAGAAGAAAAACTGCAATCGCTGCTGCAAGAACGCGCCGCCACCGTGGCCGCCAACACCACCACCAGCGCGAGCAAAATTTGAACCCGCGTCACCCCTTCGCCTGTCCGCACAGCCGCGCTGCCGCGTAACAGGCGAAGCCCTTCCGGCGATACTCTGTTCGCCATCGCACAAAGCCTGCACACAGCTTTGTGTCATATGTAAAAAGTTGCATCATCCGGCACACACACTTGCCGCAGTTGATATAGTTCTTTCCAAGCGCAGTCACAGCGCAGATAACAACGGAGGACTACATCATGATCAAGCCTATTTTTGCCACTGCCATGCTTGCGCTGAGCGCTGCGGCCTTCGCACCATCTATCGCCTCCGCACAAGTCGGCGTGAGTGTCGTGATCGGCAATGCGCCACCTCCAGTACGATATGAAACCGTGCCGGCACCACGCCGCGGCTACGTCTGGGCGCCAGGTTACTGGAACTGGGACGGCCACCGCCATGCATGGGCAGGCGGCCACTGGGAACGTGAACGCGTCGGCAGCAGCTGGCGTCCAGCGACCTGGATTCGCGATGGCGGCGGCTGGCGCTTCGATCCGGGCGGCTGGTATGTCGTCAGCGGTCCATCGCGCGGCGACTACATCACCGTTGCACCGCCACCACCACGCTATGAAGTGATCCCTGCTCCGCGTCCAGGCTTTGTGTGGTCGCCAGGTTACTGGGACTGGCGCGGCAACCGTCACGAATGGATAGGCGGGAACTGGATCGCATCGCGTCCGGGCTACGTCTACTCGCAACCGCGCTGGGCACAGCGGGATGGCCACTGGTACCGCGAAGAGGCACGCTGGGAGCGCGGCCCGAACGGCGACCGCGATCACGACGGCATTCCGAACCGCTACGACCGTCACGACGGCCGCGACGACCATCGCGGTGATCACCGTGGCGACAATCGGGGACGCGGTGACCGCGACCATGACGGTGTTCCCAACCGCTATGACCGCGACCGCGATGGCGACGGCGTTCCTAACCGCTACGACAACCATCCAGACAACCGTCGCCGCGATTGATGGGCACTATGGAGTTTGACACGCTGGCCACGGCCGCCTTCAAAGGCGAGCGCGTGGCCGCGCGCCGTTTGGCGGCACGCATGCAGTTGAGTGAGGCGCAGGCCTTGTTGCAGGTGCTGACCCTGGCCGCCGGTGCGCTGGGACTGGCGCACCTTCTCGCCGAGCGCGAAGCCTTGCGCCTGCGTGATGAAGAGCGCCGCCAGTCCAGGCAAGCCGCCAGCGCGCACAAGCTGGCGGTACGCAAAGCGGGCATGCAGCCTTCTGCGGCAGCGTGGCGCGGCTGGTTTGACGGTTCGGCGCATCCGAATCCAGGCCAGATCGGCATTGGCGCCCTACTCTGCGGACCGGATGGCCAGCGCGTGGAAATCAGCCGCCGCGCGGGATATGGCAACAGCAGCGAAGCGGAATATCTGGCGCTGACGGCGTTACTGGAAGCAGCGCGCGACCATGGCGCGCATGGCCTGCTGGTCTACGGCGACAGCCAGGTCGTGGTCAACGACGTGAATCTCGGCGCAGCACGCGGCGCCAAGGGACTGGAAGAGTATCGCGCGCGTGTGGTGTCGCTGATGGCGGCGCTGGGCGAAGTCCAACTACGCTGGATTCCACGTCACCGCAACGGTGCGGCGGATCAACTGTCACAACAAGCGATACCGCGCCGGGATCAGACGCCAGACCTCATCTGGTAAGATAATATTCTTTGGTTGACCTTATTGCACAATGAAATCGCTCCTCTTTTGCACCAGCTTCATCAGCGGCAACGAAGCCTGGGAAACCCGCTATCAACGCTGGCTCGACTATTATCGAGACGTGCCGATCAATGCGGTGAAGAAGATCATGATCGACGATGGTTCGCCTTTCCTGCCGAGCGCCAGCCTCATCAAGACGATTTCGCATACCGCCCCGGTGGCGGCTGAAACAGACGCGCACCTGATTGTCCGCTTCGATAACAACCTGGGCCGCCAAAGCATCAAGGATTATCCGGGCTGGTGGCGCAGTTTTCTGCACTCGATCGAGATCGCCGACGAACTGAGCGTCGACAAAATCATCCATATCGAATCGGACGCGTTCATCCTGAGTCCGCAACTGGTCGATTTTCTGAACGAGGTGCGCGATGGCTGGCACGTCTTGTGGTCGCCGCATAACGATTTTCCGGAGACAGCCATCCAGGTGATTTGCCGCGACCAGTTCGATATTTTCCGGAACTTCAAGCAAAAAAATCCGGCACTGCGCTTCCACGATTTCGCCGAGCGTGTGTTGCCATTCACCGATGTGCACCGCGAATTCAAGGGTGACCGTTACAGCGAATTCAAGCGCAATCGCGGCATCTTCCGATCAAAGAAGTTCAATTTCCTGCCCATCTTCGAATGGGACTTCTTCAACGAGCCAGTGCCGCCGGACGCCGACTTCGCCACCCAGGGCGTGACGCGCCAGAAATTGGCGTACCGGCGCCACGGCTGAGCGGCAAGTTCATCTCAGCACTTTCAGACGGTCGGCGGCGTGACCGTTCTTCGGATCGAGTTCCAGTGATTTCTGGTAGCTGGCGATGGCGGCGGGCTTGTTGTCGAGTGCTTCATAGCCTTCGGCCAGGCTGTCGTGCAGGTTGCTGGCGTTCGGATACAGCGATACGCCGAGTTTGAAAATCTCCACCCCGGCCGCCTGTTTATCGGAGCGCAGCAGTTCGTAGCCCCAGGCGTTGAGGTCGGACTCGGACAACACGAAGGTGCCGTCGCGGCCATGCAGCGCCGTGTAGATCTCCACCGCGTGATCGAAGCCGCGCTTTGCCAGTTCGGTGGCGAAGCCGGCGCGCGTGGCCACCGGACTGGTATCGGCTGCGCGCGGTTCGTACAAGGCCATATGGCGCGGGGCGCCGTTCTGCGTCGGCGAGCGCTGTACGAAGGCCAGGCCGGCCGCGTCGTTCTTCAGATAGGCATCGACAAACGCCAGCATGTAGCGCGCGGTCCAGTAGTAGGCCTGCTCCACTTCCTCGCGGGTGTATTCCTCAAAATGCGACGGCGGCTGGAACCGCAAGGCTTCCGGCGAAAAGTCGACGTGCACCATCGGCTGCATCACCACCTGATACAGCTGCATGTGGCGCGCCGCGTTCAGCAGGCTGAATGAGCTCTCGATACCGCGCTTGTTCAGTTCCGAAATGGTGGCCAGCTTGCGCGAAATGTACAGCCACGGAATCGTCAGGCGCGACACGGGCAGCATCTTGGTCAGATCCGGCTCGCGCGTGCCATCCAGGCTGATGACGGCGGAAATGCGATTGTCGGCGGCTGCCGCAAACAGATTCGTCATGCCACCCCAGCTCCAGCCGGCCGCCGCGATATGGGCGGTATCGGCAAACGGCAGCGCATGTGCGTAAGAGACCAGGAAACTGATGTCGCGCGCCTGCGTTTCGGCGCCTTCGCGATCGACCGTCATCAGGTAGCTGCGCGTGCCCAGATTGCGGCTGACGATTACCACATAGCCATGGCTGGCCAGGTACTCGCCGACATCGGCCGCTTCGTGCGCCGCACTGCCGCCGCCTGGCGCATACACCACCACCGGATATTTACCCGCCAGCGGCGCAGCGTCGCGCACCGCCCACATGCGCTGGGCAAATTTGGCCTTGGCCTGCGTTTCGCCAATGGCCGCAACGGCCGATTTAAGTTGGTTCGCCACGAAGGCGTCCACCTCGGATTTGGCGCGGCCGAAATCAATGTCGGTCGCTTCAGTGCGGATGTAGTCGGAATAAGGAAGGCGCGTGCCGGCGTTGGACGCGGCGGGATACCAGATCAGCGTCTGCACCGGCCGGGCGCGTTCGCCGGTGAACGGCTGGCCGTTGACGACATCGTTTTTCTCGCGATAGCTGCGCGAATAATCGTATTGCTGAACGAGGCGGAAGCCGACGCCGTGCGGCCCCCGTTCAAGATTGGCAAACCCGGTTTCGGCCCGGACCAGCGGCGCCAGGGCCGCCAGTAACACCAACAGAAAATATCGCATCACACTCCCACGCACATAGCCAAAAAGGCAATGTTACGTGAAAAGTTCAGACGCTGCGAGTAATTTGTAGCTGCGGACGGGCCGGACGCGCATGCGACAGGCGCGGCGTGCCATCGACCTTGAATACGCTGACCGCATGCGCCAGCGCGGCGGCCTGCTGCTGCATCGATTCCGCCGCAGCGGCAGCCTGCTCCACCAGTGCCGCGTTCTGCTGCGTCACCGCGTCCATCGAACCGATGGCCTGATTCACCTCGTTGATGCCGGCGCTTTGTTCGCTGCTGGCGGCGGTGATTTCCGAGATCATGTCGCTGACCTTGTGCACGCTGGCGACGATTTCGTCCATCGTCACGCCGGCGTCGGCCACCAGTTTGCTGCCCTGGTTGACCTTCTCCACCGAGTCGCCGATCAGCGCTTTGATTTCCTTGGCGGCCGAAGCGGAACGCTGCGCCAGATTGCGCACTTCCGACGCCACTACCGCAAAACCACGGCCCTGTTCACCGGCGCGCGCCGCTTCCACCGCCGCATTCAGCGCCAGAATATTGGTCTGGAAGGCGATACCGTCGATCACCGCAATGATGTCGACGATCTTGCTGGACGACTGGTTGATCGAATCCATGGTGCCCACTACTTGCGCCACCACGGCGCCGCCCTTCACCGCCACCTGCGCGGCCGATGCGGCCAGCTGGTTGGCCTGACGCGCATTGTCGGCGTTGTGCTTGACGGTGGAGGTCAGTTCTTCCATCGACGACGCGGTTTCTTCCAGCGCGCCGGCCTGTTGTTCGGTGCGGCGCGACAGGTCCTGGTTGCCTTGGGCGATTTCGCTCGACGAGGTGGTGATGTGATCGGTACCGGAGCGCACTTCGGTGACGATGCCCAGCAGGCTGGCGTTCATGTCCTTCAACGCCGTCAGCAACTGGCCGGTTTCGTCCTTGGCGCTATCGTCGATGTGGCCGGTCAGGTCGCCGCTGGCGACGCGGCGCGCTGCCGCTACCGCCTCTTGCAGCGGACGGACGATACCGGTGGTCAGCAGCCAGGCACTGGTGGCGCCGAATGCCAGCACCAGTGCGGCCAATATGAACAGCAAGCGACGGCTGCTGTCGGCGATCTCTTCGATGTGAACTGCCGCCGCGTCAATCTTGGCGCGCTGCATTTTCAGCAGTTCGACGATCAATTCCTGGTACTTGGCCGTGCCAGGCTTGAAAACGTTTTCAAAAATCTTGGTTGCTTCATCCAGTTCGCCGGCGGTTTTCAGCTTGTTGATCTGGTCGCGCGACGACAGGTAGACCTTGCGCTGCTCGCCGATGCGGGTGAACAGGGCTTTTTCATCTTCATCGCTGATCAGCGTTTCGATTTTTTTCTGCAGTTCGCCGGAAGCGGCGGACGAAGCCTTGGACTCTTCGGCGAAGTAGGCGCCCAGCGACTGGTCGCTGCTGCGGGCAATCGCGGTGGTGCGGCGGATGCCGCTGTCGATCTTGCCGGACCAGTCGGAGATCATGCGTTCCTTGGCCAGCGGATTCTGCATCATTTCGCTGGTGGCCGAGGCCACGCCTTGCAGACGCCACACGCTGATGCCGGTGATCAGCACCGCAAACGCCAGGATAATCGTGAAGCCCAACGCCAGGCGTTTGCCGATACTGATATTCGCCAACATATTCATTCTTGCACCTACCTCTCAGAGTAAAACAAAAACAAAAACTACGGGATCAGCATCGGGTCATGCCCGGCGTGATGTGGCCGGCTTATGCCGCCAGCGCGGTGCTCTCGATCAGTCCCATATCGGCGCTGGACATCAGCTTGTCGATATCGACCAGAATCAGCATGCGGTCTTCGATGGTGCCGAGGCCGACGATGTGGTCGGTATTCAGGGCCGAACCGATTTCCGGCGCCGGTTTGATTTGCTCAGGCAGCAGCGTGGTCACGTCCGACACGCGATCCACCACCATGCCCACCACGCGGTGGCCGATGTTGAGAATGATGACCACGGTGAACTGGTCATAGGTCGGGGTGCCCAGGTTGAATTTGATGCGCATATCGACGATCGGCACGATGATGCCGCGCAGATTGACTACGCCCTTGACGAAGCCCGGCGCGTTGGCGATGCGGGTTGGCGTTTCGTAGCTGCGGATCTCGCTTACTTTTTGAATATCAATGCCGTACTCTTCCTGGCCCAGGGTAAAGGCCAGGTACTCGCCGGCGGTCGAGGACGTCGCGTGCAATTCGCTTACGTTAGACATGGGTTTTCCTTCTATGCGATAGTGACTATGCGCAATGTTACCGCAAGTCAAGATCAATAGCACCAAATAAATGCACGCCAGCAACAAAATAAACTTAATGCAATTTTCAGATTGACAATTCGGCTACGGTTTTCTCCTGCACAAGGCGCGCCAAGCCTGTATCATTTACACAAAATCGACGAATCAATCCGGGAGACCGATGAATAGCTTGCTTACTGGTTGGCACCCGCGCCTGGTCGCCCTGGCCGCTGCGGCACAGGGCATGGATGGCGCCCACGACACCAACCATTTGCACCGCGTCTGGCGCAACGCCAGCCTGCTGCTGAACGATTATCCCGAGGCCGACGCACTGGTGGTGCTGGCCGGTTGTTACCTCCATGACCTGGTCAACCTGCCGAAGAACCATCCCGAGCGCCATCTGGCGTCGCGCAAGGCGGCACTGCTGGCCAGCCGCCAGTTGGCCGAACTGGACTTCCCGCCAAATAAACTGGCCGGCGTCGCCCATGCCATCGAGAGCCACAGTTTTTCCGCCGGCATCCGCGCCGAGACCATCGAAGCTAAAATCGTGCAGGACGCCGACCGGCTGGATGCGCTGGGCGCGGTCGGCCTGGCGCGACTGTTCTACACCGCCGGCCGCATGGATTCGGCACTGGCGCATCCGGACGATCCGATGGCGCTGCACCGCGACCTCGATGACAAGGCGTACGCGCTCGATCATATCGACACCAAGCTGGCCACCCTGCCCGGCACCATGCAGACCGCCGCCGGCCGCCGCCTGGCCGACAACCGGCTGAATGAATTGATCGCCTTCCGCGACAGCTTTATCGCCGAATGGGCCGCCAGCCCGGCCGCGCCGTAACCAACAATCACGCATACATGACCACCACTGACACCTCGGCAGCGGCGCCGCTGCCGGTACCGGGCAAGCCGCCGGGTAACCTGAATTTTGTCCTGATCTGCGTTTTCATCGATATGCTGGGCATCGGCCTGATCGTGCCGGTGCTGCCGGTGCTGGTCGGCGAGTTCACCGGCACGCGCGACAACCAGGCTTACTGGTATGGCGTGATGAGCGCGGTGTTCGGCTTGATGCAGTTCCTGTTCATGCCGATGCTGGGCGCGATCAGCGACCGCGTTGGCCGCCGTCCGGTGCTGCTGTATTCCATGGCCGGCATGAGCATCAACTTCCTGACCACGGCCTGGGCGCCCAATCTGGCCTGTTTGTTCATTGGCCGCGTGATCGGCGGCATGTCGTCGGCCAGCATGTCGGTGGCGTCGGCCTATGCATCCGATATTTCGACACCGGACAACCGCGCCAAAAGCTTCGGCAAGATCGGTGCGGCGTTCGGTCTGGGCTTTATTTGCGGGCCGATGCTGGGCGGGCTCCTGGGCACGGTCGACCTGCATCTGCCGTTCTATGTGGCCGGCGCGCTGTCGGCCGCGAATCTGGTGTATGGCTATCTGATGGTGCCGGAATCGCTGCCGGCGGCCCGCCGCGCGCCGTTCAAGCTATCCAAGATCAATCCGCTGGCGACGCTGGCCAAGCTGGCGCGCCGCACCGACATCCGCGGCCTGGTGGTCACCTACACGCTGGTGACGCTGGCGGCGATGATGCTGCAAACCACGTGGGTGCTGTACACCACCTTCCGCTTCAACTGGACGCCGGGCCAGAATGGCGCCGCACTGTTCTGCGTCGGCCTGACGGCGGCCGTGGTGCAGGCCGGCCTGCTCGGCCTTCTGATCAAGCGCTTCGGCGAGGTGCGGCTGGCGCAACTGGGCATGGTCTCGGGCACGGTCACTTATCTGCTGTATGGCCTGGCCACACAGGGCTGGATGATGTATGTGCTGATCGTCTGTAATGTACTGTCGTTTGCGATTGGCCCGGCCCTGCAAAGCATCGTCTCCAAGCACACGCCGGCCGACGAGCAAGGCGAGTTAATGGGATCGCTGCAATCGATCAGCAGCGTGGGCGTGATCATCATGCCGCTGCTGGGTTCCGCGATCCTGGGGGAAGTCAGTCACCTGCCAGCCGGCGACTGGCGCGTCGGCAGCACCTTCTATCTGTGCGCCGCCATGCAGGCGATGGCGGTGTTGGTGGCGCAGCGCTACTTCGGCAAGCACAAGGCGGAGGAAGCATGAAGCTGCGCTTATTGTTGGCGGCGTGCGCCGTCAGCCTGACACTTGCCTCACACAGTGCCGGCGCCACCGGCTGTTCGCGCGAAATCTCGATGCCGGTATCGGCCAACGGCGCCAGCGTGATCATCGACGGCACGCATGTGAAAGGCATTTATCCGGATCTGCTGCGCAGTATCGGTCCGAAGATCGGTTGCCGCTTCGTGTTCACCGTGGTGCCGCGTGCGCGCCAGGTGGCGATGTTCAAGAACGGCACGGCGGACGTGCTGGCGCCGGCCTCGCGCACACAGGATCGCGACCAGGTGGGCACCTTCATCCCGATGATCAATCACCGGCCGATGCTGATTTCGGTGAACGCCGGCCGCGCGCCGATCAGCAGTTTGCAGGATCTGCTGGCGCGGCGCGAATTGCGCGTGGCCGTGGTGCGCGGCTTTGATTATGGCGACAAGTATTCGACGCTGCTCACCGAACTGCAAAAGCAGGGTCGCCTGTTCGTGGAGGTCGACGTGATTGCGGTGGCGCGCCTGCTGCACGCCGGCTCGGCCGACGTCACCATCATGGGACCGACGCTGATGGCCGGCGCGATCCGCCGTGAACAACGCGTGCACGGCCTACAGGAGCGGCTGAAGATGGAGACCATTCCGGAGCTGCCATGGAGCCAGAGCGGTGCTTATCTCTCCAACGCGCTCAAGCCGGAAGACCACGCCATTTTGCGCGAGGCGCTGGAGAAGGCCGGCAAATCCAATCATGTGATGGAAGGCTACCTGCACTACTTCCGTCCAGAG
The DNA here is from genome assembly GCF_009857605.1 of Duganella levis. GTDB lineage: Bacteria > Pseudomonadota > Gammaproteobacteria > Burkholderiales > Burkholderiaceae_D > Rugamonas > Rugamonas levis. The sequence continues at coordinate 119,212 of NZ_WWCT01000021.1, forward strand.
CTTCTGACCGACAGCGTGCGTCCGCGTTAAGGTGCTGCCAGCCGGCCAATGAATTCGCAGTAGGCCGGCTGCACCATCGCATTGGTCAGCACATCGTTATGGCCGGCGCCCGGCACCAGCAGCAGCCGTTTGGAGGATGACGGCAGCGCCGCGTACACCTGCTTCGCCAGGCGCGGCGGCGTGGTGTTATCCGCCTCCCCTTCCAGCACCAGCGCCGGTCCGGCGTAGCCCGATGCCGCCGCCACGTTGTCGATATCCTGCAATTCCGGGCTGATCTCCAGTCGCACGAACGGCCATGCATACCATGGCAGCATGGCGTTGCCCCAGTCGCGCGCGTTGGTGGTGGTCGATTCCAGTATCAGGCCACGCGCGGCGGGACGCTGCTGCGCCACGTAGGCGGCGACGAAGCTGCCGAGCGATTGCCCATGCAGCACCACCTGGCCCGGATGCCGCGTATTGGCGTCGTCGAAGATCCGCAGCGCGTCGCTCTTCAGCGTGGCGATGGTCGGCACGCCCTTGCTGCGGCCGTAGCCGCGATAGTCAAAGATAGTGACGTCAGCGCCGCATGGGGCAATCGCGCCCAGCACCTCCGCGCCGTGCTGGTCGAGATGGAAGCTGTTGCCGCCGAAGTACAGCACCGTCAGCGCGTTGCCGGGACGGGTGGCCGAGACGCCGTGCAGTTCCGCATCCGCAGCCGGCAGCGAGACTTTATCGAGCTGCCAGGCTGGTGCGCTGGCGCTGTCGAGTACGCGCGACGGCGGCGCATCGCCGGGCTTGTCGGCGCGCAGGATATTGCGCTCCCCGACCTGCATCGCACATCCGGACAAGATCAATACGATTACCGCCAGCCACGCATGCCTCATTTCCCGCTCCTGTTTTTAAATGTACAATTCAATATACAACAACAAAAACTTACTGTAAAACGATAAATTTATGAAAATCTCACTGATCCGCACTTTCCTGTGGCTGTGTGTTGCCGTGCAGGCGGCGTTTTTTGTCTTTGCGTGGACTACGTTTGCGCCGGCGATTGGCAGCATGACCATCGAGATTACGGCGGAAGGCGTCAGCACGGCGGCCAAGCTGGCGATGTCGTCGTCGCAGCGGGCGTTGGGTGCGGCGCTGGCCGCCGTGCCGCTGCTGGTGATGGGCTATGGCTTGTGGCGGCTGGACCGGCTGCTGCTGAATTTTCGCCGTCAGGATTTGTTCACGGCGCAATCGGTCGGCCACCTGCGCGCCTTTGCCGGCGCCACGCTGGCGTCAACGCTGCTGACGATTGCCGAACCGCTGGTGCGGACGCTGGCGTTCTGGTTGATGGCGGGTGGCGACCGGCATATGTCGGTGGGCGTGCGGTCGGAGCAGATCATTCTGCTGCTGGTGTGCGGACTGTTTTATCTGGTCACGCGGCTGATGCAGGAAGGCAGCCGGCTGGCGGCGGAGAACGAGGCGTTCATCTGATGGCTATTGTGATTAATCTGGACCTGATGCTGGCCAAGCGCAAGGTCAAGTCACGTGAGCTGGCGGCGTATGTGGGCATTACGGAGCAAAACCTGTCGCTGCTCAAATCCGGCAAAGTCAAAGGCATACGCTTTTCCACGCTGGAGAAAATCTGCGAACGGCTGGACTGCCAGCCAGGCGACATCCTGGAGCGCACGCCGGAGCCGGACAACGACGATGCAGCTAGTGCAGAAGTTTGAACAGCACCGCTGTCACACCGGACTGCAACAGCAACGAAGTGAACATATAGCTCACCATCTTTAACTCAAATTTGGCAAATGCCAGTTCCAGATCGTGTTTGGTCACCAACTGGCTTTCGATCAGCTGGTACAGCGCCGAGGCGAGCGCCTTGGCCTGTCTTTCTGAGAAGCCACTTTCGACTAGCGTGTCCATAAAAGCCACGGTATCAAAATTATTCGACATGTTGTTCTCCTTTTTCGGTTTAGACCGCCTTCCGCGCAAAAGAGTTCCGAACTTGACAGACCGCCACCAAACTGCAACCATACGGCCATGATTTTTTATGCCCCGCCTCACACCCGCACGTATTGGCGCCGCTCCTAGCGAGCGCGGCCACTGTACAACCATAGTGATGTGATATTTTTATCAACGCCGCCCTAGTCTGGTGGCGTTTTTGTATCCGCTCACCAGACCGGGGCAACGTAAAGGAACCCTGATGAGTCTGCCTGAACTGCCACAAACCGACGCCGCCGAAGTCTCTGCGGTCGCCACCGCACCCAAGGGTCCGCAAATCATCCTGACCGGCGATCGTCCGACCGGTCCGCTGCACCTCGGCCACTTCGTCGGCAGCCTGCGTAACCGCGTGGAATACCAGCACCAATTCAAGCAATTCATCATGCTGGCCGACTCGCAGGCGCTGACCGACAATATGGACGACACCAACAAGGTGCACCGCAACGTGGTCGAAGTGGCGCTGGACTACCTGGCAGTCGGCATCGACCCGGCCAAGTCGACCATCCTGATCCAGTCGCAGATTCCGGAACTGGCCGAGCTGACCTTCTATTACCTGAACATGGTCACTGTGGCGCGTCTGGAGCGCAATCCGACCGTCAAAACCGAAATCGCCCTGCGCGGCTTCGAGCGCGACATTCCGGCCGGCTTCCTGACCTACCCTGCTTCGCAGGCCGCCGACATCTCGGCATTCAAAGCCACGCTGGTGCCGGTCGGCGAAGACCAGATTCCGATGATCGAACAAACCAACGAAATCGTGCGCCGCTTCAACCGCATCGTCAATAAAGACATCCTGGTCGAGTGCAAGGCGCTGGTGCCGGACATCGGCCGCCTGCCTGGCATCGATGGCAAAGCCAAGATGAGTAAGTCGCTGGGCAACACCATCAACCTGGGCGCCACCGCCGCCGAGATCACCGCCGCCGTGAAAAAGGTCTACACCGACCCGCTGCACCTGCGCGTGGAAGATCCAGGCCACCTGGAAGGCAACGTCGCCTTCATCTACCTGGACGCCTTTGATCCGGAAAAAGACAAGCTGGAAGAAATGAAAGCCCACTACGTGCGCGGCGGCCTGGGCGATTCGATCGTCAAGAAACGCCTGGAAGTGGTGCTGCAGGAGATGCTGGCGCCGATCCGCGCCCGTCGCGAAGAGCTGGAAAAAGACAAGGGCTACATCATGCAGCTGCTGAAGGAAGGCACCATGCAAGCCCGCGAAGTAGCCGCCAAAACCGCCGACGAAGTCAAGGCCGCGCTCGGCCTGAGCTACTTCTGAACGCGCCGGCGCTGAACTGGCTGTGGCTGGCGTCGTTGTATGGCGCCGCCAGCGTGGCCTGTTTCATCGCTTACGCCATCGACAAATCGGCGGCCATTCACCAGCGCCGCCGCATTCCCGAACGCACGTTGCTGTTGCTGGGCCTGGGCTGCGGCTGGCCGGGCGGCCTGCTGGCGCAGCGCTGGCTGCGGCATAAGACAGTCAAGACTTCTTTCCAGGTCGCCTACTGGGGCAGCGTCGTGCTGAACGTTGCCGCCGTGGGCTGGCTTTGCACTCTCAACTAAGGAATCCAACGATGCTGCAAGGCGTGTTGTGTGGTTTGCTGGCGGGCGCCATGTGGGGCATGGTGTTTGTTGCGCCGGAGTTCCTGCGCGCGTTCACGCCGCTGGAAATGGCGTGCGGCCGCTACATCTGCTACGGACTGATCGCCGCCGCCGTGATGTCGACGCGGCTGCCGAAGCTGCTGCGCCGGCTGGACCGCAGCGACATCATCGCCATGATCAAGCATGCGCTGGCCGGCAATATCGTCTATTACATGCTGCTTGCGCTGGGCGTCAAGCTGGCCGGCGTTGCGGCGACGTCGCTGATCATCGGCGTACTGCCGATCTCGGTCACGCTGGTGGGCCACAAGGACCACGGCTCGGTGCCGCTCAAGCAGCTGACCTTGCCGCTGCTGCTGGTAGCGGCCGGCATCGCCTGCATCAATATCGATGTCTTCACGCATGATGTCGGCAATGGCCTGCCGCTGAGCAGCAAGCTGCTGGGTGTATTGTGCGCGGCCGTCGCGCTGGCGTGCTGGACCTGGTACTCCGTCGATAATGCCCGCTACCTGAAGCGCAACCCGCATTTCAGCAGCGGCGAATGGTCGGCTCTGTATGGGGTGTCCAGCGGACTGATCGCATTGGTGATTGCGCTGGTGGGCCTGGTGTTTTTCCATGGCGACGTGACCGGCGCCGGCGCGGTGGCCAGCGGGCGTGACTGGGGACTGTTCTGGATCGTCAGCGCGGTGATTGCGCTGGGGGCGTCGGCCATCGGCAACCATTTGTGGAATATCGCCAGCCGCAAGGTGCCGCTGACCCTGTCCGGCCAGTTGATTCTGTTTGAAACGCTGTTCGCGCTGCTGTACGGGTTTATCTACAAGCAGCAGCTGCCACGCGGGCTGGAGATTGCCGCCATGGTGCTGCTGATCGCGGGCGTGATGTGGTCGGTGCGCATCCATGCGCTGGACGATGCCAGCGAGGCGCATGCCGGTTAATTGTCCAGCAGACCGTTCTCGCTCAGCACGTCCTGCACCAGTTCCAGCCGCAGCACCGGATTTTCCTGTAGCAGCAGGCGCTGCTTTTCTTCCAGGTCCAGCCGCAGCAGCTCGCACCAGCGGTTGGCGACCCAGCCGGCTTCGTCCAGACGGTACGGCGGCGCCAGCGACATATTGGCGGTGGAAATCTGTTTCTTTTGCAGAGAGCGGATCAGGGCGCCGAGCGCGTTGGCCACGTCCTGCTGTTCGCTAGGAATCGGCACCACCATATCTTCGGCTACTTCTTCCACTTCGGCCATCCACAGGCCGTGCTTCAGTTGCTCAGCAGATTTAACCTGGAAGCGTGTGGTGCCGATGCAGGAAATCTGCAACAGTCCCGGTAGTGGCGCAGCCCAATCGAGGATGCGCGCCATGGTGCCGCAGGCGGACAAGGTCTCGTGCTGTTCCGGCAAACGCACCTCGCTGCCATCCAGCAGCGAGACCACACCGAACTCCTCGCCCTTGGCGATGCAGCGCTTGACCAGGTCCAGATAACGCACTTCAAACACCTGCAAGGGCAAATGCCCGTCAGGAAACAGGATGGTCTTCAGCGGAAACAATGGAATAGATGGCATTTCGCAATCATCTCACGAAATGGCTGGCCTCGGCTCATTGCCGACGGAAAATCATTCCGCCTTTCATGACAAAGCGCACCTTGCGCAGCGCGGCGATATCCTGGGTCGGATCGCCCTCCACCGCCACCAGATCGGCCAGATAGCCGGCGCTGATCTGGCCCAGCGTGGCAGACTGGTCCAGCACGGCCGCGTTGACCACCGTGGCGGCGCGCAAGGCTTCGACCGGCGTCATGCCCAGCCGCACCAGCCATTCCAGTTCACGCGCGTTGTCGCCGTGTGCAAACACGCCGACATCGCTGCCGTTGCCGATGGTGACGCCCTGCTGGCGCGCCAACGCAAAGGCGCGCGCGGCCGCCTGCATGGATGGCGTCGAAGGACCGCCACGCTGGTATTTCTGGAAGTATTCGCTGGTGGCTTCCGGCGCGGTCAGCGTGGGGAAATATGCGACGTGGCGTTCGGCCATCAGCTTGAAAGTGGCGGCGCTGCCACCATAACCGTGCTCGATGGTATCGACCCCGGCCAGTGTGGCGCGGCGCATGCCTTCGTCGGTGCTGGCGTGGGCCGCCACCTTGCGGCCGGACTCATGCGCGGTTGCCACCAGCGCGTTCAGCTCGGCCTGGGTGAACGTGGCGTGGGAACTGCCGTCGGCGCCGGTGCGGTAGTCGGCGTAGACCTTGATCCAGTCGGCGCCGCGCGCACCCTGCTCGCGCACAGCTTTGACGACTTCATCCACACCGCTGGCTTCCTGCGCGCCTTTCGGCAAATCGACATCGTCTCGATAACTGCGCGGCGACGGTCCGTAACTGCCGCTGGCGACAATCGCCCGGGTGGCGATAAATAAGCGCGGGCCGGGAATCACGCCATCATTAATCGCTTTTTTAATGGCGACATCGGCATACAGCGCGCCTTCGGTGCCGAGATCGCGCAAGGTGGTGAATCCGGCTTGTAATGTTGCGGCGGCGTGGCGGCTGGCCAACAAAGTACGGTATTCGACCGATTCCTTTAAGACCTGATCGTCCCACGAGGTTTCGTTATATGGATGCAGCAGCACGTGCGAGTGCAAATCCATTAAACCGGGGATCAGCGTGGTGTCTGGCAAGTTGATACGCTCGGCGCCGGCCGGTATTTTGATTGTTTCTATCGAACCGACTGCTGCAATCTTGCTATCGGTGATAAGCACGGCCCAATTGGCGTGCGCCGCTCCGTCACTGGTCCACACCCGCGCGGGCGTTAACAAGGTATCGGCCGCTTGTGAGACAGGCGAGAATAGCGCTATTAAGACGGAGAATAAGACGGTGAGACGGCTACGCTTCATGGAGTGCGCCCGAAAAAGAAAAAAGCTGGTACAGGGTTTATGCGATATAAACCCCTGCTACCAGCTTTTGCTGAAGAATTACTTAATCAGATAATCATCTTTGTTCTTGCCTTCCAACCATTTTGGCGCGCGGCCACGGCCGGTCCAGGTCTGACCGGTAGCGTCGTCACGGTACTTGGTCGGTACAGGAGCGCGTGGTTTCGAGACCTTGGCCTTGGCGGTAGCGCCCAGGTCAGCGATGGTCAGGCCGTAATCGCGCATGATGGTGGCGATTTGTTCTTTTGCTTTGGTAATTTCGTCCTTGCGGGCGCTCTCAGCCAGATTTTCCAGTTCAGCGATCTTGGCTTTGTATTCCTGGTAAGTCGTCATCTTATTTCCTTGTTATCGATGGGGCAGTTTTAAAAAACCACAAGTGACAATGTGTGAGATTTGATAGGCGCAATTTACCATAACTTTGCTGAGATATTCCAGATATATCCAAACAAATACCAATATAGCTATAAAAAAGGATATTTTCCACAACTGTTTGGGGAATATAAATGTCGCGTCATTCACACAGTGGCCGCAACTGTATCCCATCCGCCACCACTTTACGGATTAAATTGGCCAGCCGGCAGGTGCCGGGACCGGCTAATTCAGGATTGGCTACTACCAGTGATAAGGACAATTTACGCCGCTGGCCGACGCGTAATGGCAAAGGCTTGAGCAAGCCCTGCTCCAGTTGTTGTTTGATCTTATGCTCGGCCAGCCAGCCAAAGCCGATGCCATTACAAATCATTTCCATCCGCGTGTGCGGACTGGTAACACTCCAGCGCTGATTGGCGTTTAGCCATCCGTGATCGCGTGGATTCAAGGTGCCGGAATCGCGCACCACGATTTGCAGATTGCGGCTTAAATCATCAAGTTCCAGTTCCCGCCCCAGCACATGCAATGGATGGCAGGGATGGGCGACCGCGACAAACTCGATGTCCATCAGCGCATCACCGAGGAAGCCGGATGGGATGCGGCTGACGATGGCCATGTCGACGCGCTTTTCCACCAGCGCGTCCTCGGAGCCGGACAGCACGGTCTCCTCCAGGTTGACCTGCGTATGCCTTGCCCACGGCTCAAACTCGCGCAGCACCTTGACCAGCAGTTCGACCGGAAACAGACTATCAACCGCGATACTGACTTGCGGTTCCCAGCCGTCGGCCAGGCTGCCGGCGAGTTGTTCTAGTTGAAAAGCGTCGCCCAGCAGTTCGCGGGCTTTGTTGAGGAGCGCCTCGCCGTTGCGGGTCAGGCGCGCGCGCCGGCCGTCGATTTCCAGCAACTCAACGCCCAGCTGCTCTTGCAGCTTGGCCACCATATAGCTGACCGAGGACTGGCTGCGGTGCAACGCCTCGGCCGCCTGCGCGTAGCCGCCGCATTCCACGATGGCTTGCAGGACCTGCCACTGCTCAAGCGTACTCTTGGGTATCTTCACGAGGGCATTCCACGGCGAATAGATTCACCGTGGAATCATAGCACCTCAGAAGCGCGTTTCGACCGTCACACGCAGCGTGGTTTCGCCGTTGGCCACGGTGGTTCGGTTGAGGCTGCCGTTGCTGTCGCTGTACAGGCTTTCGGTGGTGTAGTCCTGCGCCAACAGATTGGAGACGGCGACGCGCAGATTGTTTTGCGTATCCAGCTTCCACAGCGCGTACACGTCGAGATCGCGCCGCACCGAGGTGTAGCCACCCTGTGTGCCGCTCAGGCGTGCCAGGCCGCCATTGCGGAAGCTGAAACTGCTGCCGGTGCTGAGCTGGCCATCCGGCGTCTTGTAGTCGACGCCCAGCGTGGCGCTGAGCGGCACTTGCTGGTCGAGACGGTTGTCCGGGCCAGGCACGACTTCCACCCGCGACCAGTTGCGGCTGACGCTGGCGCGCAAGTCCAGCTTGGGCGCGTGATCCATCAGCGCACTGACCGGGAATTTGGCTTCCAGCTCGATACCACGGGTCTCGGCGCGGCCGTCGTTGATGGCGTTCGACACCCAGCGCTGGTCCTGGTAGAACAAACCCTGGTGGGTGTAGTTCTCGATGCGGCGCACCGAGGCGCTGGCGCTCAGCAGACCACCCTCGCCCCAGTAATGTTCAAACGACGCATCCAGGCCCAGCGCCAGCTCCGGCTTGAGGTTGGGATTGCCGCGACGATCCGGCTCGGTCGGGCTGTTGTTGGTCGAGGTGAATTTGCGCGGAATCAGCGCGGCGGTGCTGGGCGCCTTGTAGGTGCGGGTCAGCGCCAGACGCAGCTGGTCCTTCTTGTTCGGCAACTTGATCAGCGTCTGCATCAGCGGGCTCAGCACGCTGGAGCGGTTCTGCACCGGGTCGATGCTGCCACCGTCGGCGCGGGTGTCCAGGCCTTCCCAGCGGACGCCGGTGTATATCGACCACAGCGGCGTGATGTTCCACTCATCCTGGCCGAACAGCGCCAGCCGCGTGACCTTGGCGGTAAAGCCCTCGTCGCTGTTGATCGGCGTGGCGCCCGGCAAGTCGGCGTCGCGCTGGATGCGGGTATCGTCGCGCTGCGTGACGCCGGCGTCCCAGCCCAGCGACAGCGCGTGTTCAACTGCGTCCGGCTCGCCTTCGGCCGGCTTGCCGAAGGTGAACGGTGTCGAATACTTGCCCTGGGTGCTGAAGCCTTGCTCCGAGCTATCCGAATGCACGTTACGCACCAGCGTGGCCGGGCCGCCGTTGTTACCGCCGATTTGCAGCGAATCAGCGGTATTGCGGGCGTCGCTGATGGCGGCTTTCAGATCCAGCTTGGCGCCCTCTTCCAGCTTGTGCACCCAGTTCAGGTCGGTGCGGCCGAAGCCGCTGTGATTGCTGTAAGTGCTGTCGATGCGATCATAGTCCGGGCCTGCGCCAAAGGCGGTTTCGGTGCGGCTGTGGCTGGTGCTGGCGAAGCGGTTCCAGTTCAGGAACGATTGCGAGGTCAGCGTATCGCCACCATCCAGATTCCAGTTGATGCGCGGCGACAGATTGAAGCCGTCGCCGTGGCCGGCGTCCTGCCAGGTGGAGGCGCGCGACACGTTCGGAACACCGTTGGCGTCGTTGCCGGTTTCCAGCGTCGGCGTGGTGCGGTCGTACATGAAGCGCCAGGCATTGCCGCCGAAGGAATACGAGGTGGAATCCTTCTTGTCCGACATTTGCAGGCTGATCGCGGGCGAGCTGGAGTGGCTGCTCTTGGCCTCGGTGAACTTGACTTCGTGCTGGGCCGGCTTGAGCGCCTTCTTCAGCACAATATTGATGGTGCCGGCGATCGACTGCGTGCTGAACTCGGCGCTGGCGGCGCGCAGCACTTCAATGCGCTCGATCACATCTGGCGCCAGGCTGTCGATGGCAAAGCCGGCCGGTGCGCGTTCGCCGTTGATCAGGATTTGCGTGTAGCCGGCGCCAAGGCCGCGCATGCGGATTTCGCCACCGCTGCGACCGGCCGCGCCGCCGATGGTAATGCCGGGCAAGCGCTTCAGCACATCGTTGACCGAGGTATCGCCGTACTTCTGGATTTCCTCGGCGTTGACGACGGTCTTGCTAGCGGTATCATCGCGCCGCGCATCATATTTGGCGGCGGAGCCCTTGACCTCCACCTTCTGCATCTCCTCCTGCTTGGGCTGTTCATCCTCGGCGTGGGCGGAGGCAATGCACAGGGTAAATACAGCAGCGGCGATCTGAGTCAAACGGGTAGACATAATGCGTATCGAGCAAATGTAAAGGTATCGAAATTATGCCTTGATTCAATAAAAATGTTCAGTATTTAGCAATAGAACATCCTGTTTAGCGAAATTTCATAAACAGCCATGCGGAAAAAGATAACTCCGGGGTCAGCCCGCCAATCAGGGCGCTATAATGCGCGATCGTTATTGTTATGGATCTGCCACCGTGTCCGACCGTTTAGCCGTTTTGCCGCAATACCTGCTTCCCAAGGGAGCGCTGACTAATTTCGCCGGCCGCGTCGCCGGGGCGAAGGGTGGCGCGTACACAACCCGCCTGATTCGCTGGTTTGTCGGCAAGTACAACGTCAACATGAGCGAAGCGGCCAATCCGGATATCGCCAGCTACCAGACATTCAACGAGTTCTTCACTCGCGCGCTGCGCCCAGGCGCCCGCCCGCTGGCCGAGGCCGCCTACGTCTGCCCCGTCGATGGCCGCATCAGCCAGTTCGGCGATATCGAGGACGACCAGATTTTCCAGGCCAAGGGCCACAAATTCAGCACCACCGCGCTGGTCGGCGGCGACGCCCAGCTGGCCGCGCAGTTCCAGCACGGCAGCTTCGCCAATCTGTACCTGAGCCCGCGCGACTACCACCGCATCCACATGCCGCTCGACGGCAAGCTGACCCGCATGATCTATGTGCCGGGCGAGCTGTTCTCGGTCAACCCGACCACCGCGCGCGGCATTCCCGGCCTGTTCGCCCGCAATGAGCGCGTGGTGTGCGTGTTCGACACCGCCCACGGCCCGTTCGTGATGACGCTGGTTGGCGCCACCATCGTCGGCAGCATGGCGACCGTCTGGCACGGCGTGGTCAATCCGCCGCGCTTGCCGCAAGTGACCGAATGGAAATACGACGACCAGAACATCGTGCTGAAAAAAGGCGATGAGCTGGGCCGCTTCCTGCTCGGTTCCACCGTGGTGATGCTGTTCCAGAAAGACGTGCTGAAGTTCAATCCCGCCTGGCAGCCGGCCGGCCCGGTGCAGCTGGGCGAAGAAATGGCCCAGCTGAAGTAATCACACCCCGCTCGGCGCGGCGCTGTCAAAGGCCGCCTGCAGCATATCGATGAAGACCCGGGTCTTGGCCGGCATCAGCCGCCGTCCCGGGAACACCGCCCAGCCCGTCACCTGCGGGAACGACCACTCCGGCAACACCCGCACCAGCTCCCCGCGCTGCAAATACGGCCGCGCCACCGCCTCGGTCGACGAGCCGATGCCGATACCGGTGGCCGCCATGCGCACCAGCAGTTCCGGCGAATTGGCCAGCAGCCGCACCGGCAAGTCGCGCGACCATTCAGTTTTGCCGCGCGTCAGATTCCAGCGGATCAGCCCATGCACGCGCGGCGGCAAGCTCAACAAATCATGCTTATATAAGTCATCGGGATGCTCCGGCAGACCGCGCAGATTGGTATAGCGCGGCGAGGCGTACAATGCCCACGAGCTGAACGTGATGCGGCGCGCCGCCAGCGTGGCGTCGTCCGGCAGCGTGCCCATGCGAATGGCCACGTCAAACCCTTCCGCCACCAGATCGACCCGGCGCGGGGATAAATCCAGCTCCAGCGAAATGGCCGGGTAGCGGTCCATGAACTGGGCCAGCACCGCCCCTACCGCCACATTGGCGAAGTCAGCCGGCATCGACACCCGCAGCAAACCGCTCGGCGCCACCTGCCGGTGCTGCGCCAGCGCACCGGCCGCCTCGGTCTCGTCGGCGACTTTTTGCGCATGTTCCAGCAGGCTGGCGCCGAATTCAGTCAGCACCAGCTTGCGCGTGGTGCGCTGGAGCAGCCGCTCGCCAAGTTTGCCTTCCAGCAGCGTGATGCGGCGCGAGACCGTCGATTTCGGCAGTTGCACGCGTTCCGCCGCCAGGCTGAAGCTGCCGCATTCCACAATACGGGCGAATAGCAGCAGGTCGCCAGGGTCGATTTCCATTGGATTGTTCCATCAGTGGATTAATGTTATCCATTTTAACGGCTTCCGGATGGAATTTGAAACGGTTAAAGTTACTCCATCGACGCAGCACTCAACCAAACATCAAGGAGCAACACCATGAACATCCTGCAAATTAACTCCAGCGCCCGCAGCACCGGTTCCGAATCCACCCGTCTGGCTGATGCACTGGTCGCAAAACTCAGCGCCGCCAACCCAGGCGCCGCCGTCACCCGCCGCGATCTGGCTGCCCAGCCTCACCCTGTGCTGGACGAAGTTGCCCTGCAAGCCCTGTTCACCCCGGCCGACCAGCGCAACGCCGACCAGGCCGCCCGCGTGGCGCTGGACGACGCCCTGATTGCCCAGGCACAAGCAGCGGACGTGATCGTCATCGGTGCGCCGACCTACAACTTCGGCATCACCGCGCAATTGAAAACCTGGTTCGACGCGATTGCCCGCGCCGGCGTGACCTTTAAATACGGCCCAACCGGCCCAGTCGGCCTGCTGACCGGCAAAAAAGTCTACGTCGCCCTGTCGCGTGGTGGCATTCACCGCGACGGCCCGACCGACACCCAGCTGGCACACTTGAAAATGTTCCTGAGCTTCGTCGGCCTGACCGATGTGCAGTACGTATTCGCCGAAGGTCTGGGCATGGGTCCAGAAGCTGTGGCCAAAGCACAAGCCCAGGCAGACGCAGAAATCAACGCCATCCTGGCCTAAAGAGTATTCACAATGGAGAACGCCATGACTGATCAAGTAACGCATCACGTAACTGCAGCACGCAGTGTTGAACGCATCATCCAGGGCCAGGCCGTCATGGACGGCGCGGGCGTGAAGATCAACCGTGTGCTGACTCAAACCCTGCAACGCCGCCTCGATCCGTTCCTGATGCTGGACAACTTTGGCAGCGACAAGGCCAACGATTACATCGCCGGTTTCCCAAGCCACCCGCACCGCGGCTTTGAAACCGTCACGTATATGATCGAAGGCCGCATGCGCCACAAAGACAGCGCCGGCAACGAAGGCCTGCTGACCAACGGCGGCGTGCAGTGGATGACCGCCGGCCGCGGCGTGATCCACTCGGAAATGCCGGAGCAGGAAGACGGCGTGATGGAAGGCTTCCAGCTGTGGCTGAACCTGCCTGCCAAGGACAAGATGCGCGCACCGTGGTATCGCGACTTCAACGGCGCCGACGTGCCGGTGTTTGAAACGGCCGCAGGCGCCAAGGTCAAGGTCATTGCCGGCCGCAGCCATGGGGTGGACGGCGCGGTGCAACGCGAAGTCACCGAGCCGCTGTACATTGACGTCGACCTGCCGGCCGGCGCCACGTTCGAGCAGCAGCTGCCGGAAGGCCATAACGCCTTCGTCTTTACCTACCGTGGTTCGGTGACGATCGACGGCAAGGCAGTGGCGACCGGCCGCATGGCGATTTTGGCCAATACCAAAGGCACAGATGGCGTGACCATCACCGCCGGCGAAGCCAGCCGCTTCATCCTGATCGCCGGCCAGCCGTTGAACGAGCCGATCGCGCAATACGGCCCGTTCGTGATGAACACGCAAGCCGAGCTGCACGCCGCCGTCGATGACTTCCGCGCCGGCAAACTGGGCGAAGAAGCCCAGGTGTAACAGTTACAACAGTCACCAGGCGCGGCCACCCGCGCCTGGGACTGCCGAATCTGGCCATGGCAATTACCTTAAGCGTATGCGCAAGGCCGCTTCTGGCCAGATTCCATCACCTAAAGCCAGAAGCAATTGCCTGAAATATTTCACGGATGATCTCTTCTCCCGAGCCACTTGCCATCGCAACGTGGTCGGCACGTTCGCTTATATGCCAGGTTACTGAGGGACACTTGGCAAGCATTTCCTGGACGCTTTCTATTGGAGCGTTGGCGTCGGAAGTGCTTTGATAAACGATAACTGGTGTCGACACGTGTAAATCTTGTCGTGGAAGCTCATCGAAGTAGACGATGAAGTCTCCCCAAGCGCCATGGCTAAGGTCAGCAGCTAGACCCCATTGGCGAGTCATCTCCGTCCAGGCTTCATAATCTCTCAGTGTGAATGCTTTTAATACGTCAAGGGTCGGCGGTGACGAAACAAGTTCCACAAAGATTTCAGGCATCCCCATCGACGCGAGGAGCGTACACGTAGCTACGATTTCCGGAGCGACCTTTGCCAGATTAAACGCAAACGGACCGCCGCCGCTTCCTCCCATGACATGCACAGAAGATACGCCAAAATCTCGTAAGTAATTAAGCAGCGGCATTGACACGGCATTGAACGACGGTTCGACCTCCTGGTTGTCATACCAAGGACGTGTCGGGCAAATCAACCTAATATCCATCTCTCGTGCCAGAGTATCCAGGCCTGCAAATGTATCTCCTTTCTGGGGAGTACCACCAAAAAAAACCAGGGGAATACCCGACCTGTTCCCATACTCGAAGATATTCATTTCGCTCCAGCCTACGACGCCATTTAGGAAAAGCATTTTATCTGTTGTGGTACCTAAGATCGTGGCAATTCTGTTTTCGCAGGATGCCGAGCTATCCTTAACTGCTTTGGCTCAAGATCCGGGTGGGCTTTATGAATCGGAACCATCAGTTTGATATACAACTCCGCCATGATTTTCGCCACTTCCTCCCTATATTTTAAAAATTCGGCTTCGGGACAGTTGTCCAACACTACACGGATAGATGTATTGAATTTTTCACTCGCCACATCGAGGAGGGCCAACACTTCTCGGGCAACGTCTTTTTCCATAAATATTTCCTTTATTTCGGCGCCAGCTCCGTTACCGAGAACTCTTCGTCAACGGTTTCCTTGCAGTAGCGGGTTACAATCAAATTATTGACAGGATAACACTGCTGCGAAGACCTTTTCCCACCCTGCTAAAATGCCGCCATGATCCCCATTCTGATGACATGGCTGCGCCGCCTGAGCCACCTGCTCGGCTTCGAGACGGCCGACTCCTTCCCGCCCGGCCACCCGTACGAACGCACGCGCTGGAACGGCGCCTATTTCGACATCGCCTCCGACGTCAAGCCGGACCAGATCGAAAACCGCCTGTGCGAAGCGATCAGCAACACGCCGCTGGTGTTCGGCTACATCACCAATCCGACGCCGCGCATGCAGCGGGCGCTGCTGGCGGTGCTGGAAGAGCGAATGCGCAACAATCGCGGCCGCGCCACCGAACTGGCCGCGCTGCTGGTCACCACCTACGACGAAAACTCGCTCATAACCGAAGTCATCCCCGGCCTGCGCGACGCCATTATCGCCACCCGCCACGAAGACATGGGCGCCCGCGCGCGCGCCGTCATGGCCTTCCTCAGCTCGACCCAGTCGCCATTCGACGTGATCGACATGCACTAGGCGGACACGGCCATCGTCAGCACGCTGTTGGACAAGGTCAGCACCGCCGTGCACTCGGCCGGAATCGCCACATTCTGGCTGTGGCAGGAATAAAAGTCGGTCACGCCCAGGCGAATATGGTCGATGGCGGCGCTGACGCCGTTGCTGATGGTGTACGCCCCCAGCACCAGATCCGGCGCGGTGACGAATTTCAGCGTCACATCCTGCCCGGTATTGTTAAGGAACACCGTCTTGGACGGTTTGACGGTCTTGCGCGATGGGGTCTCCGTGAAGCAAATATTCATATTCATAACACCCGGAACAGGCCAGCCGGACGCTCTGCGTGGTTGCACGCTATACCCACGCTAATGCGCTGGCCGTCATCCACCCGCAGCATCGCGCCGTCCAGCTGCTTCAGGCTGTAACCGGCGTAGTCTGCCTCCTCGTCCGCCAGCCAGCTGAGGGTGGCCAGCCCGCCCGCCATCATTGCCGCACAGCAGGCGGCGGAGCCATAGACGCCAACCTGATACTGGCGCTCGGCCGCCGAGGCCGCGTGGAACGCCTGGTTCACGCCCTCAAAATAGCGGGTGACCGGGCCGGTGATTTCGGCCGCGTCCGGATCGAAATTGACCGCGAAGTACACCGCCGAGCCTGACGGCTGGGTAATCACCGACTGCGCCATCAAATAGGCGGCCGCGCCGTCGGCACACCCTTGCGCCCGGCTGAAATAACTCAGGTGCGCGTCCGGGGTTTCCCACACCGCCCCGATCTGGATGCCGGCGTCGGTCAGCGCGCGCGCCTCGGCCAACGACAAGCTCTTGCCCGCCTGATGGGTGTAATGGCGGATGGCAAAATCGATCCCCTGTTGCTTGATTGCTATTGCGTACTGCGTCAGTTCAAACGGTGCTTTCACGCCGGTTAAAACAGTCATGGACTCTCCGTGGGGCTGTATAAAACTTCGGTAACTATTTCTTTCGAGATAATGTTAATATCCAGATGTAATGACTTTAGGCAACTTACTGCAAGATGGCCTTCTGAAAACCTTCCGGGTTCCAAGTCATTGATTTCACAGCGTTAATCGAAGAGCAAAGAAGGTTGGATTGTGAACCACAAGAGTTTCCGTTTTGGTGAATGGCGGGTTGATCCGGCCACGAATACGCTCAGTTGCGGTGTGTTAAACCGGCAACTGGAGCCGCGCGCAATGGATGTGCTGTTGTACTTATGCCGCCATCCGCATGTGGTCGTTTCGGCCGAAACGCTGCTGGATGCGTGCTGGGGCAACGTCTCACCGAGCGACAACGCCATCCATAAAATCATCACCCAGCTGCGCCGCGCGCTGGACGATTCCGCCACCGAACCGCGTTACATCGAAACCATCCGCAAGCGCGGCTACCGCCTGCTGGCCGAACTCAGCTATGACGATGAAGTCAGCCAGGGCAGCTGGCTGCACGCCTCGCCGTTCCGCGGCCTGGAAGCATTTGAAGAACAACATGCGGCCATCTTCTTCGGCCGCAAACTGAGCGTCGACCAGCTGGTGCAAGTGGTGGTGGCGCAAGCCCAAGCCGCCTGCGCAATGGTGCTGGTGTTGGGTCCGTCCGGCGCTGGCAAGACCTCGCTGGTGCAGGCCGGCCTGATCCCGGCGCTGAAAGCCGGCGCCGCCCCGGCCGAGTCGGGCATCGCCATCAGCAGCCACGTCCAGCTCGATTGTGCCGACATGGGCCAGTCCGGCCTGCTGGAAACCCTGGCCAGCGTACTGC
The DNA here is from genome assembly GCF_009857605.1 of Duganella levis. Classification (GTDB taxonomy): domain Bacteria; phylum Pseudomonadota; class Gammaproteobacteria; order Burkholderiales; family Burkholderiaceae_D; genus Rugamonas; species Rugamonas levis. The sequence goes on from NZ_WWCT01000021.1 coordinate 136,381, forward strand.
TGGATGCCGAAATCGGCGAGCGGCTGCTGTTTGAAAACACCAGCGCCGCCGCCCTCGCCCAGCGCCTGGCCCAAGATCTGCCGGGCCTGATCGAGCAATTGCAGGCGCGCCTGCCGGCCATCCAGCTGCTGCTGTTCATCGACCGCTTTGAAGCCGTGTTCCGTTTGCCACATATCAGCGATGTTGACCGTGCCGTCTTCATCAACGTGCTGGACCAGCTGGCGCGCTCCGGCACCATGCAACTGGTGCTGGCCTGCCGCAACGACTTCTACCCGCACCTGGCGTCCTATCCGGCGCTGATGAATCTAAAACTGAGCGGCGGCCACTACGACCTGACGCCGCCCGGCAGCGCCGACATCGCCCAGATCGTCCGCCACCCGGCGCAAGTGGCGCAACTGCGCTATACCGTCGACGACAAGGGCGAGGGTCTGGACGACGTACTGTGTCACGCCGCCCGCTCCGGCCCGGACAGCCTGCCGCTGCTGCAATACTGCCTGCAAGAGCTGTACCGTCAGCGCACGCCAGATGGCGAACTGACGCATTCGGCCTTCCACGCCATGGGCGGTCTGGAAGGCGCGATCGGCGCCCGTGCCGAGCAAGTGATTTCCGCGCTGGGTGCGGCCCAGATCGCCGCCCTGCCCCATGTGCTGTCGCAACTGGTGCTGGTGGCTGAGGATGAATCGACCGTCAGTTCGCGCCGCGTGCCATGGTCGGCGCTGCGTAATGATGCCGAAAACAAGCTGGTGCAGGCGCTGGTAGACGCTCACCTGTTCGTCAGCGACCTTCAAGGCGGTGCGCCAACCTTCGGCATCGCCCACGAAGCCCTGCTGCGCCGCTGGCCGCGCGTGGTGGCGTGGATCGAAGAACACCGCCAGGCACTGCAAATCCGCAGCCGCATCAGCGCGCAAGCCAACCGCTGGCAAGACAGCGGCCGCAAGCGCGACATGCTGTTGCCGTCGGGCACCCAGACCAATCAGGCGCGCCAACTGCTGGCCACCAGCGGCTTCGGCCTCACGTCGCAAGAACAAAGATTCGTGCAAGCATCGTTGCAAAGCGAACGTCGCGCCGAGCGCATGCGGATGGCAATCATGATCGTAGTCACCAGCCTGGCACTGTTAGCCGGCGGTCTTGGCCTCGCCGCCCGCTCAGCTCAAACCCAAGCCGAAGCGCACCGGGCAGAAGCTGAAGGATTAATGGGTTATATGTTAGGCGAATTCGTCGATAAACTACGTCCCCTTGGCAAGTTGGATCTTCTCGACAGTGTTAGCAATCGCGCCTTAACTTATCTATCTGACAAAACCAAGTCCGATGATAGTGAAGCAACTCTAGCGCAGCGCGCCAAATCACTGCAATTGATTTCCGAAGTAAAAATTGCACGTGCTGATCCAGTCGGAGCTAACACAGCATTACTTGCAGGTCGCGAGATATTACTTAAGCAACTTCAACGTAACCCATCAAATATTTCCTCGCTCAAAAGTGCAGGAGAAAATGCATTCTGGCTTGGCCGCATCCATTTAGATAGTAAAGAGTGGGATCAAGCGCAACAATACTTCGAAGAATACAGCAAATTTAGCAACAGACTGGCTGTCGCAGCCCCATCCAGCATCGAAGGAATTGTGGAGCAATCATATGCTCATAATAGTTTAGGAAGCCTGGCGCTTCAGCGCGGTGATGTATCCAACGCTGCAAGGCAATTTGGTCTTTCCGTTGACCTAAAAAACCGCGCCCATCAACGCTCTCCCGAAGACAAACGGCTCACAGCAGACTTTGCAGACAGTATTTCTTGGCTTGGCACGGCTCAAATTCAGCTTGGCCAGCTCAAGAGCGCTGAGTCTCTGTTTGCCCGCGAAGTTGAACTTCTTAAGACGTTGCATGAAGACAATCCAAGTGATGTGCTTTGGTCTAAACGACTTTCATCAGCCTGGCAACATCAGGCCGATATCAAAAGAGCCTTAGGAGACACCCATAACGCGATTGAAAGCCTTGATCGTGCGCACGATTTGCTCGAAAAGATAGTTGAAAAAGATTCTAGTAACCGAGTTTGGCAGCGAAATCTATATGTTGCAAAAATGAAAATTTTCGATTTGCGGGGAAAAGAAACCAGTACACAAAGTGCACTTACGCGATTAGATCAACTAGACCAGAAACTTGCCGACCTAAGTAAGTTAGAGCCTAAAAAATTGAACTTGCAGATGATGATTGCTGGAAGTACACACTTCCGTGCGGCTATCGAACTTGCTGAAGGACGCGCCACTGATGCAGCCATCACGTTGCGCCCTGCGCTAATTGCTTTACACCAAATACATGAAACTGCACCGGCAGATAAAAGCTTACGCAACGCGTTGCTCGATGCTCTACTTCTAGATGCAGACATTAATTTCGCACAGCAGGAACCACAAACTGCAAAACGCAGTTGCGGCGAAGCAGAGCGGCTGCTCATACCTCTAATGAAGGGTAGTTCCGATCCTTATTTACTAGCTCCCTGGTTAAAAACCAACATTTGCCTAGGGCAATATGAGGCTGCATCTATAGCAAAGAAAAAACTTGAATCGATGAATTTTAAAGATCCTGCGTATCTTCAATATCTTTCCACCCACCTACTAAAGAAAGCGATCTTATGACTCAACTCGTCCCTCCAATTACTCTTCAAAATGTGCTGGTTTGGGTCAAACCAAACCCGGAAAAAGAGGGTAAATATATTGTGGTAACCGAACCGCAAGCGCCGGTGATCAAGGATCAAGATACCATTATTAATTATCAAATTGTTGACACTGCTGGTCTGCCGATTATTTTCAAAGGCATGACGGTATCCCCCAAAGATAATGGCCAGTTTAGCGAAGAAAGCATCAGTGTAGATGGTCGACTCCTTACGTTTAGCGACGTCAACACCGTTAAGATGACGCTCAACATCAAACTTCACTTCGAAGAAAAAGGTAAAGGCGAGTTCTCACACGATCCACAGGTTGAGAACGATCCAGAAATTCACTGATGACAATCTTTAGGCCTTTATAATGCCTTTCGCGTACCGGCATATTGCCGGTACCAATACACTGACATAACTGTGTGATGATTTACTCTTATCAGCAGCAATTCAAATCGATCACATACAATGGCATTAATCAGAGTATTCGACTTATCGTTACAGGCGCTGTACATGGCGATGAAACTTGCGGCGTCAAAGCAATCCAGCGCGTAATTCGAGAACTCGATAGTGGCCTGCACCTTATAAGATACGGTAGCGTTACATTTGCGCCCGTAGTGAATCCACTTGCCCATGCCAAAGGCAGGCGGAATGGTGACCGTAATCTCAATCGTAATCTATTCCCAAATCCCAATCCCAAAGACTTTGAGGACCATGTGGCCAACTGGCTATGCCCTCTTCTAGGTCAGCATGACGTGCTGCTGGATCTGCATTCGTTCAATGCGGCGAGCGAGCCGTTTGTGATGGTCGGGCCGCGCAATAATGATGGGCCGTTGGAGCCTTTCAAGCAAGAGCAGCAAGAGCGTGCGTTGGCCAAGCGGTTGGGCGTGCGCCGGTTTGTTGATGGGTGGTTGCGGACTTATTGCGATGGTGTGCAGCGGCGCCTGAGCGGTAGCAATGAGCTACAGACCGCACTGCGCTATGGCATGGGTACTACCGAATACATGCGCTCGGTCGGCGGCTATGCGCTGACGCTGGAGTGCGGCCAGCACGATGATCCGCAAGCACCTGACGTGGCGTATCGCGCCATTTTGAATACGCTGGCGTTCCTCGGCATGATTGATGCCCCTGAGCCTGAACCGGTGGCACCGGAGCAGATGGAGGCGCTCAGCATGGTCGCCGTCTACGATAAACAACACGCTGACGATACCTTCAGCCGCAACTGGTCCAGTTTCGACCCGGTTAAACAAGGCGAGGAAATCGGCCGGCGCGCCGATGGTACGCCGGTGCTGGCGGAGTTTGACGGCCGCATTCTGTTCCCGGACGCGGCCGCCGAAGCCAACAGCGAATGGTATTACCTCACCCGCCCTAACCCTGCGTTTTAAGCGTTGGAGATTTTCAGGCCGATGATGCCGCCGACAATCATGGCGATGCACGTCAGCCGCATCGTGCTGGCCGGCTCGTTCAGCATGACGATGCCGTAGATCACCGTGCCGACCGTGCCAATGCCGGTCCAGATCGCGTACGCGGTCCCCAGCGGCAAAGTGCGCAGCGCCAGGCCCAGCATGCCGACACTGCCGGCCATCGCGGCCAAGGTCAAGACGGACGGCACCAGTTTGGTAAAGCCTTCGGTGTATTTGAGACCGACCGCCCACACCACTTCCAGCAGGCCGGCCAAAATGAGAATAATCCAGGTCATGACAAACTCCTCGTTGCGGCCAGGTCGTCCAGGCCAAGTGAAACGCCGCAACGGGCGTCGTGCTTCCGGTCCAAGGCGGGGTCGTCCCCACAGAAACACAAGAGCCAGAACTATAGCATTGCCACAAAATTGGTGCCTAGCCTCTAGCCGTCAACGCCATGCGCAGGCGATAATGTTCCTTCAACATTGATAAGAACAAGGAGCCTCCATGCATTTAGCCGCCCAGATCGTCACCGCCTTGGTGGCGCTGATCCATGTGTACATCGTGCTGCTGGAAACCGTGCTGTTCAATTCGCGCGGCCGCCGGGTCTTCGGTCTCAGCAAGGAGAAGGCCGAGATCGTCCAACCGGCGATGTCCAATCAGGGCTGCTATAACGGTTTCCTGGTCGCGGCGCTGGTGGTGGGCTTGCTGCATCCAGATGCGGCGATTGCGTCGGCCTTCACCGTGTTCGGCCTGGTGTGCGTGGCGGTGGCTGGTGTGTGGGGTGGCGTGACGGTCAAGCGTTCGATCCTGCTGATTCAAACCCTGCCGGCCGTCATCGGTCTGGCCCTGCACTTCGCGGCCTGAGCATGCAGATGAAATTAAACACGGTCTTGCTGGCCGTGGCCGCTGTGGCGCTGGTGGTGACCGGCTACAAGGAGATGAACCGCAAGCCGCAAGTGCACGCCGTCAACGACGATGCGTGCACGCAGCAAGCAATCAAGGGCATCGACAACATTACCGAGCGGGCGATTCAGTCGTCCAAGTGCGCGCAGCGAGGCAAGTAGGTCTATTTACGCAGGCTCGGCAAGGTGACGACCGCTGAGGGTGCTGCCGTCGTCTCGGTTGCCGGCTTGGCGCCGGTGCCGCGCAGCGCCAGCAGCCAGCCTACGCCTTCAAACCAGAACGGCGAACCGAGCGAGGCGGCGAACGCGGTGGCGATCCAGCCGATGAGCGCGAACAGCAGCGCCATCGTGATCGGGCCGAAGCCTTTCACGCCTTCAAAGCGCGCGGATGGCCAGCCGATCGGCAGCTTTTGCACTTCCTCCGCTTGCGCCTTGGCTTGCTTGGCCTGGGCGACGCCGGATGCTGGATCGGTTGGCAGTCCCGGCGGCACGGGCGGTTTGGCGTCTTCCGCCTTTTGAATCAATTGCGTCGTCAGCGCCGCATCACTCCACAGGCGCTGCGCCAATTGCAGTGCGTCGATGTTCATCACGACCGCATACACCAGCCCCACCAGAAACAGCACGAACTGTGAGCGCCGCTTGTACCAGCCGCTGATGCGGTCCATCACCGTGTCGTACCAGATGCGCATGGCGTTTTCCAGCGCCGCCGCATCGTCCGGTCCTTCGCCCATGATGGCCAGCAGCGTTTTAGTCAGGCCTTCGTTGCCGATGCTGTTCAGCAGTGCGGCGGCGGTCTTGCCATTGCCGTATTTGGCCGTCAGCGTCGAGACGAAAGCCCGCGCAAAGATCGCCGAGGGGATGTAGGACGGCATGCGTCCCTGCTGCGCCATGCCGGTGATCAGCGGATGCCGCATCACTTCGGCCGTCAGCGATTGCGATCCCAGTTTCTCCAGCCCGAAGCCGCCGCGCAGCCGTAGCAGCCGCAGGATGGATGGCCCGATGCCGCGCAGGCGCGGCTTGGCGGCCGATTCGTGCAGCAAGGTCAGCACGCCATCCAGCAGCACTTTGGCGCGCGTCTGGAACAGCGACGCGATCGCTTCGCGCGTGGCGCTGCACAGCAGGCTCACGGCCAGAAAAGTGTAGGACAGCCCTACCGCCACATCCAGATAATGACTCGACATGTCAGCCTCGTTAGATTTACAACAACGTTCCCATAACATAAAGGATTTTTCGGCCGCCAGCACGTTTTTCTTTTATATCGTAAGATCACGATATTGAAATCGGAAAAACACGATACATATAGCCATCATGGACATCGACTCTATCCACAAAGCCCTCGCCAACCCGATGCGGCGCCAGATCCTGGCGTGGCTGAAGGAACCCGAGATATTTTTTGCCGAGCAACAGCACCCGCTGTCCTTGGGCGTCTGCGCCGGCATGATCGACCGTCGTGCCGGGCTATCGCAATCGACCATGTCGGCCCACCTGGCCGTGCTGGTCAAGGCCGGGCTGGTGACGTCGCAGCGCGTCGGCCAGTGGAATTATTTCAAACGCGATGAGGCGCTGATTCAAGCCTTCATCGATCAAATGCAACTATAGGAAACGCATCATGCCAACTCTGTTCGATCCGATCACCATCGGCGATATCACGCTGAAAAACCGTATCATCATGGCACCGCTGACCCGTTCGCGCGCCTCCGAAGGCCGCGTGCCGAACGCGCTGATGGCCAAGTATTACGAGCAACGCGCCACCGCCGGCCTGATCCTGAGCGAGGCGACCGCCGTTACGCCACACGGCGTCGGCTATGCCGATACGCCAGGCCTGTGGTCGGATGAACAGGTGGAAGGCTGGAAGCAGATCACTGCTGCCGTGCACGCCAAGGGCGGCGTGATCTTCGCCCAGCTGTGGCATGTGGGCCGCATTTCGGATCCAAGCTTCCTGAACGGTGAGCCGCCAGTGGCGCCAAGCGCGATTGCGGCCAATGGCCACGTCAGCCTGCTGCGTCCGCAACGTCCTTACCCAGTGCCGCGCGCATTGGAAACCGACGAGCTGGCCGGCATCGTGGCCGCCTACAAGAATGCGGCCGAGAACGCCAAGAAGGCTGGCTTTGACGGCGTGGAAATCCACGGCGCCAACGGCTACCTGCTGGACCAGTTCCTGCAAAGTAAAACCAATCTGCGCACCGACAACTACGGCGGTTCGGTCGAGAACCGCGCCCGTCTGATGTTGGAAGTGACCGATGCCGCGATCGCTGTGTGGGGCGCCAACCGCGTCGGCATGCACTTGGCGCCGCGCCGCGATTCGCACGACATGGGCGACGCCAACCCGGCCGAGACCTTCGGCTACGTGGCGCGCGAGCTGGGCAAGCGCAAGATCGCATTCATCTTCACCCGTGAAGCGCTGGGCGAAGACAGCCTGTCGCCGCTGATGAAGCAGGAATTCGGCGGCGTGTTCATCGCCAATGAGAAGATGGACAAGGTCGTGGCGCAGGAGCTGCTGGACAGCGGCAAGGCTGACGCCATCGCTTTCGGCAAGGATTACATCTCCAATCCGGACCTGGTGGAGCGCCTGCAAGCCAATGAGCCGCTGAACAAGTGGAATGCCGATACGTTCTACGCAGTCGGCGCCACCGGTTACACCGACTACCCTGCCCTGGCCTGATGCTTAACGCGGCTGCGTGTAAGTGACTGGCACAAACACGTAGCCGCTCTTGCCATTGGCGCGCACATGCCCCAGCCCGGGGAATGACAGGTGGGCGGCGCCGATCAGGTAGCCTTCCTTGGCAGCACCGGCAAAGGCTTCCTTGCGTTCCGAGGTCGCCACTTTGCTGTCGCTGTCGAACGAGATGCCGACGCCCGGATCGTCAAACTGCACCGCCTGCACGTGCAGCAAATCTCCCAGCAACACCAGCTTCTGCCCTTTGCTCTCCACCACATACGTAATGTGGCCCGGCGTATGGCCGCCGTTGAAGTACGATTTAATCCCCGGCACCAGCTCGCTGTTCGCCACGATAGGCTGGAACTTGCCCGCCTTGACGTAAGGGTTGATCGACACCATCGGCCCCTGGAAATTATCCTTGGCCTCGCCCGACGCCTTGTCCAGATTGGCCGGATTCAGGTAATAGTCCGCATCCAGCTTGCCGGCGCGAACGATCGCATTCGGAAACACGCGCTGTTCGTTGGACGCCAGCCCGCCCACGTGATCGCCATGCATATGGGTGATGTAGATCTCATCGACCTGCTCCGGCTTGTAGCCGGACGCCTTCAAATTGCCCAGCAGTTGTCCCAGTGTTGGACCGAACAGGCTGGCCGCGCCGGTGTCGATCAGCACCAGCTTGCTGCCGGTATTGATCAGGAAGCCATTGACCGAGGTCTGCAGCGGCACTTTCTGGAACGACTTGGCCAGCGCGGCATTGGTCTTCTCCGGCGGCTGCTTCAGCAGCTTGTCGACCGGCAGGTCCAGCGTGCCATCGTTGAGCACGGTCACCTCGAAGTCGCCCAGCGTGGTGCGATAAAAGCCCGGCGCCTGGAAGCGCGCCATCGGTGCGGCCGCCTGGACTGCCGTGGTGGCGACCAGCGCCGCAATCACGGCCAAAGGTTTCAGAATACGCGTGGACATGGCTCCCCTTGTTTTGAAAAATTGTCAGGAGCACTACAATACATCAGATCCATGCGGAGCACGATTAGAAAGTGAACGGCAGCCGCAGCGACAACTGCACATCCGGCGTATCGCGCGTCAGGCCAGCGCCGACCGCGATGTTGAGGGTACGCTTGTCGTTGATGCGGTACGAAAAGCCCAGCAGCAGCGTGCCCAGCTGGGTACGCACCGAACCCTGCACCGGCACGCCGTTCTGCTTCGTGCGCGCGATCGAGCTGTGGTCGTAGCCAAAGCTGATCAGCGCCCGCTCGTTCAAGGCCAGTCCCAGGCCGAAGTTAAAGCCCAGCACATCGCCCGGCGCCACCGTGCCGAGCGGCTCCCACTCGCCGTTCAGCACCTTGCGATTCAGGCCGCTGCGCTTGAAATTCTTCAGGTAGCTGACGCTGCCGAACAGGATGGCCGGGTCGCTGGGATACAGCCAGGTCAAACTCGGCTGCAGCGCGTAAAAACCGGAGCCGGTCGGCAGTTCCAGCGGCAGGCCGGTACCGGTGGCGTTCGGCCCGACGCAGCGCTGGCTGCAATCGGTCACCACGCTGAATGGATCGGTGCCGGTGCGCGACTTGACGCGCAGGCCGGCCACATAATACGGGCGGTCGGCGCCGCCGTCGTTCAACTGGTAGCGCAAGGCCAGCTCGGCATCGCCGACGCCGCGTCCGCTCGTCTCGAAGACGCGGTCGACGCCGGTGCCGGTGAAGATCTCGCGGCTGACGGTGGAGTCGCTGCGGTACACATACGGCACTTTCAACTCCAGTTCGGCGCGATTGCTCAGGCCGTAGCGGGCGGTCAATGCGCCGGTGCTGGTGTTGCGCTTGACCTCACGCACGTCCACCAGCCCGATCAGCAGCGCCGGAATGATGGTGTAGCCGACCAGCACCACGCGGTTGCTGGACGAGTAGCCGAATTGCAGCGACGGCTCCAGCACCAGCTTGCCGCGTGGCGTCAACACACCGGGCTGCTCGAACAGCGGCGCCACCGCCGGCGGCCGTCCATCCTCGGCGGGCGCTGTCCCTACCGGATTTTGCGCCTGTGCCGCCGCGCCGCTACACACCAAGATCGCCAGTACGCTGGCCCGCCGTTTCGCACTTGCACGCATCGCCGCTCCTCAAGTTGGTTACTTGACGACCGCTGCGCTCAAGGCATCCCGCAAACTGCTTTCGAAATTGGCTGCCTTGAGCATGGCCAGATTGCTGACGGTGGTGGAAATCGTCGTCTGGCTGCGTATCGCCTGATCGTTGACGCTGTTCTGTATCAACAGCGCCCCCAGTCCCTGCATGGCCTGCGGCGCGGCCAGGTTGCCGGCGCCGTTCTGGACCACCACGGCGCCCAGCGCATCGCTGGCCATCGCGGCTTCCGCAGCACTCAACTGTGTCATATCGGCGATGGAAAAATGGGTACTGGCTACAACACTGCCATTGATCGAAACCAAACGTTCGACACCTAGCGATACCAGCAAACCATCGCCCAGCGAAAAGCCGCCGCGCACCTGGGCCAGTTCGCCATCGTCGACGGCGTCCCAGCCGTCGGTGGCATCGGTGGCGCCGGCGCCGCCGGCCAGTAGCGCGATTACCAGGGGCAATGAGCGGATACGCATGGCCGCCTCCTTATCAGTAATTGCCGCTGCCGTTCTTGGGCAGTGTCAGGTCGGTCAAACTGCCGCGATTGATGGCGGCGTCCAGCGGCGCTTGTGGCGCAACGTGCCACTCCGCCGGCTGGTTGAAATGCGGCTGGCCGGTCCAGTTGTGGATCACGAACAGCAGCCGGTCCGGCCACATGGCGTCGAAGGCGTCGCGGCGCACCGCGCGCGTGCCGCCGGACGGATCGCCGATCAGCACGCGCTGCGGGTCCATGCCCTTGACCACGACAAAGTGCATATAGCCGTTCTCGACAATGCGGACGATGGCGGGAAAGCGCGCCTCGGCCAGCTTGTCCAGCGGCTGCCGGTAGCCATCGGCAATAAATCCGCGCTGCGCCAGGTAGCGCTTCATGTCCAGCAGCGAAAAACCTTCGCGCTGGATGGTCGGCTGGTCGCCTTGCGCGTACATGGCCGCAAACACCTGTTCCTCCGTCACCGGCGTGTCGTAGTGGTAGCTGAGCAGCGTCGCCACGGCCGCCGAGCCGCAACTGAAGTCGTGCTGCTGGCGTACCGTCGAGCGGAAACGTGCTTCCTTCAGGCTGGTCACGGGCAGCGCAAAGCCGGCGCCGCCGATGCCGGGCAGGTCCGCCGCCGCAGCGGGGCCGGCGCTCACTGCGGCCAACAACAAAATAGTCAGGGTTTTCATTGCATCTGGATGTTGATGATGGTGGCGTTCTGTATCAGCACATTGGCGCCGGAATTCTGTATCGCCACCGGCAAGCCGGAAGCGTTGCTGAAGGAACCGCTGCTGATGGCATTGGCTCCGGTGACGACGTTGACCGCCGCGTTGCCGCTGACGGCGCCGTCCAACTGCATGGCATTGTTGACCGTATCGGCGCCGCCGCGCAGCCGCGCCAGCCGCGCGGCCGGCGTCGGCATGGCGTCGAAGCCGGGCGGGTCGGCCAGCGTGACGGCCACCTCCGGCACCAGCGGCGCCAGCATGACGGCCGGCGGCGCCTCCACCTCGGTCAGCGGCCCGGCGCCGGCATGGCAACAGGCCGCGCACGCCAGCAGCATCCAAGCGTTTTTTCCTGGTATTTGCATCATGTCTCCTTCTCTCGACAACAGCGGGGCACGCCATACCGCGCGCCCCGCATCCTGCTTAGCGGCCTACCGCCAGATTGGACTGGACATTCACGCTTTGCTGCACCAGCGAGGCGATGCCGCTATTCTGCGACGCCACCATGATGCCGGCGGCCGACTGGCCGACGCTGGTCATCGTATTGGACATGTTGAAGGTGCCGGCATTGACGGCGATGCTGCCGCCCGCACCGCCAGTGCCGCCCATGCCGGCGCCGCCAGTGGCCGCGCCACCGGTGTTGGTGCCGCCGTAACTCATGAACGGCAGCGGTACGCCCACCACCGGAATGATGCCGCTCACCATGCCCATGTTGACGAAGGCGTAGGTAAAGTAAATCATGGTGATGGCGCCGGCCAGCA
>NZ_WWCT01000022.1 GCF_009857605.1 Duganella levis
GGCGGCCGGTGCGTTGCCGGCAGATGCGGCGGCCTCATAGCCCTCGCCGGTCGCCATCGCCGAACGGCGGCGCCATTCGAGGAAGGCCAGGCCGGCGGCCAGCGTGGCGATCGAGCCGATCACGCCCAGCGACGGCGCCGCCCAGCCGGTGGTCTTGAAAAACGTGGTCGGGATAATATTCTGGATCTGCGGCGTGCCCGGCAAGGTATCCATGGTGAACGAAAACGCCCCCAGCGCAATCGCGCCCGGCATCAGCCGCTTGGGAATATTGCTCTGCTTGTACAACTCGGCCGCAAACGGGTACACGGCAAACACCACCACAAACAGCGACACGCCGCCATACGTCAGCAGCGCGCACACCAGCACGATGACGGCGTTGGCGCGCGAACGGCCGATGTACTTGATGGCCGCCACCACGATCGACTCGGAAAAGCCCGACAACTCGATCAGCTTGCCGAACACCGCCCCCAGCAGAAACACCGGGAAGTACAGCTTGATGAAGCCGACCATCTTGTCCATGAAGATGCCGCTGAACACCGGCGCCACCGCGCCCGGATCGGTCAGCAGCACCGCCGCTAGCGCGGCCACCGGGGCAAACAGGATCACGCTGTAGCCGCGGTACGCCGCCAGCATCAGGAACGCCAGCGCGGCAAGGACGATCAGGAAGGACATGCGGACTCCGGGACGTGGTCAGATGCCGGCTACTGTAGCACTTCTGGCAACCTTACGCATCAACGACAATCCGGGGGCACGCAAACCCGGGGGGCAGGTCCGGCACTTGGACACGCCGCCGGTATAGCACAGCAGCGCGACGCAGGGCGTGGATGGCATTTTAATCGGGCGTGGCGATACGGCACCACAGGAAGGGACGCGGCTCGGCGCCGACCGCTGCCGGCTGCGTCGTGCAGCTGGCCTGATCCAGCGTCAGCCCATAATTGCGCACGCGCTCGGCCGCCTGGGCCACCGTGGCGTGGTCCTGCGCCGCCAGATCGATGCGGTGTTGCGGCAACAGGTCGAAGGTGCAACTGGCGTCCGGCAGGCGGCGCAGCGCCACTTGCAGCCGCACTTTGCTCATCAGACGCGCGAGTTTGTCACAGCCTGCCGCATCGTCCGTCAGGCCCAGCGCCTGCGCCACCGCCAGCTTGTGCAGCCGCGTGCCGTCGCGGTCGTTGCGGGCAGCACTCAGCAGCACATAATGCGGACCGGGCCGCGCCGCAATCGCGGCTTGCTGGCGTGCGCGCCAGGCCGGCGTTTCCAGCATGCCGGTGTTCAACGCGATGACCTGCGTCGCCGGCGGCAGCAAAGCCGCCATCCAGCCCGATGGCGGGTCCGGCTGGACGAAGAAGACAATGCTGTCGGCAGGCCGGGCAATGGCCGGCACCCGGGCGCTGAAGGCCTGGTCGGCCCAGTCGGCGTGGCCCCAGTTGGCGGCCGGCAACGCGGTCAGCGCCAGCACAGCCAGCGCCCAGCCGGCCAGCTGCTGCAGGCGCGGCGCCACGTATCCCGCAGCCAGCCAGATGGCCAACGGCGCCAGCAGTTCCAGCGGCACCAGGTAGCGGTAAATGCTGAACATGCGCATCCACCCCAGATAACCCAGCGCGATGAACACCAGCAGCAACACGCTGCGCGGCGCCAGCGCGGGCGGCGTTGCGACCGCAGGCTGCACGGGCGCCGCGCGCAGGCGGCGCCACCACCAGGCCAGCACCAACGCGGCCAGCGTGACGTACAGCAGCGGCCACACGGCCAGCTTCAGCGGAATTTCCGAGACGCGGCGCGTGTTGAAGGTGAAGATAAACGGCCACAGCAGGTTTTCCATCCAGCCCTGCGGACGGAAAAAGATGTCGATGACGCCGCTCTCCGGCGCCAGCGGGCTGCGGAAGAGGTTGTTGAATTGCGGGAAGACCGGATTGCCAAACGTCTGCCACATGCGCGCCATCCACCAGCCGCCGCTGAGCGCCATGCCCCCTAGCACGCCGACGCCAAACAGGAACGCCACGCGCAGCCGCTGCCACCAGCCCAGCGGCAGCGCCAGCAGCGCCCCGCACAGCGCCACCGCGTAGATGGCATTGGTCAGCTTGAGGCCGGCAGCGCCCCCCATCGCGGCGCCGGCGCCGATGGCGGTCAGCATGGCGCCGCCGCGCCAGGCGATCAGCGTGTCCCAGTGGCGCAGCACCAGATAGACCGACAACAGCACCGGCAGCGCGCTGAGGTTGTCGCCCATGGTGTTGCCCAATTCGCTGAGGAAGCCCGGCGCGCACATGCCGGCCGCCGCCAGCAACAGCGCCAGCCGCGGCGGCCGGCCGCTGCCCAGCAATTGACGGGCGATGCCGTACAACAGCACGAAGGCCAGCCCGTGCAGCGCACCGAGCACAAAACCAACCGCGCGCGGCGGCAGCCATTGGTTCAGATAATAGTAAGGCAGGTCCAGCGTCGGGTTGAAATAGCTCTGGAAGCCGGCCGGCGCCAGATCGAAGCCGATGCGCCCGCCCAGCAGCGCATGGACGTTGTACAGGTGATAGTTGCGCATGTCCCAGCCGTCGTCTTGGCCGTTCATGACCGACAGCAGGCCGCACAGCAGCGGGACCAGCACGGCGGCCACCAGGCCGGCGCGCGGGTGGTTCAGGAAAGCAAAGCGAGGCAGTTTCATAAATCAGGATGTAAAGACAAACAATTTGGCGCTGAGGAAATTCACCGCACATTGCGCACGGTGGCGCCGAGGGTCAGTGCCTCGTTGTAACAAGGCAGCAGAATGGCAACACGGGCAGTGCCGGGAAGCGTCATAAGCTGCTGAGCACAAATAAAGCCGTTATTATAGTTCCAACCGACAATCTATTATTATAAAAGTAATGCGGTCGCAGGAGACACACGCCATGCCTGAATTGCACCCCTCGCTGAAGAGCAAGGGCAAGCTGTCGCTGAACTGGAGCTATCTGGACGCCATCGCCAACGGCAAGTCGGCGATCGACCTCGGCGCGCTGGCCTTGCGCAATCTGCACGACGCCCGTCAGTTCGTGCGCGAATACGGTTTCGACCTCGACCAGCCGGCCGCCGCCGCGCTGATCCGCCATGCCCATGCCGAGGCGGTCGACTTCATCCGCGCCACCTTTCTGACGCCAGAGCAGGCCGACCTGATCCCGCCCGAAGTGGCCACGCCGGACGATCCGCTCAACCTGCTGGTGTATGCCTCGCTGCGTGGCCAGCAGGTCGATGTGCGGCGCATGTGGGCCTGCGTGGTGCTGAAGGTGATGCACGGCATCTTCTACATCGACAACAACCTGAAGCTGCGGCATTTCCACGCGATCCGCGCCCAGGTGTTCGGCACGCTGGACGAGGTGATCCGCCAGCAGGGCGAACAGCACTACCTGACCGACGGCGAAGTCTGCCTGCCGCTGCTGCACTACGACCGCAAGGACAACAAGGGCCGCAACAGCATCCTGCTCAAGCTGCTGCAAAAGGCCGCGTATCTGGCCGCCGATATCTTCGACCATCTGGGCGTGCGGCTGGTGTTCGCCACCCGCGCCGAATGCCTGCTGGCCCTGCGCACCCTGCAGCGCGCGCATGTGCTGTCGGTGACCAATGTCGATGCCGAGCGCAGCCGCAACACGCTGCTGGACCTGGACGCGGCCAAGCAGGTGTTCTGCAAATACCGCGCGCAGCTGGAGCGTGCCGACAACTATCCGCTGGACTTGCTGCGGCAGATGGATACGGAACTGGCCGACATCGCCCAGCCGCAGACGCGCTGCGACAACCCGCACAGCGGCAGTGGTTTCAACAGCATCCAGGTCACGGTGCGCAAGATGATCCACGTCCAGCAGCTCGACGCGGCGCCGGAACAGGACTACGACGTCGGCTTTTTCTTCGAATACGAAATCCAGCTGATGGACGAAGCCAGCTACCAGCGCAGCCTGAGCGGCCCGGCCAGCCACACGGCCTACAAGCAGCGCCAGGTCGACACCGCCCGCACCCGCGTCTTCGGCCGCGACCTGCTGCGCTGGATCGAACACCAGCCGCCCGCCCAGGCGCCGCCAGCACCCTGACGCCGCCAGCGGTGCGCCGTCGCTGGCGGCAATGCTTTACGCTTTGGCCTCATGCGTACCCTGACTTTTCTGATGGCTTTCTTGCTGGCCGGCAGCGCCGCTGCCCAAACCGCCGCGCCCAGCGTCACCGTGGCCGCCACGCGTGACCCGGTCGACAAGTCCTACCGCAAAATGCTGGCCGGCATCGACATCTTCGAACGCAACCACGCACTGGCGCCGCAAGCCACGCTGCGCTTCCAGTTGCTGCCACGTTTGCCCACCACGCAACTGGACGGCATCACCCTGCGCGTCGCCGGTGACACGGTCTCGCTGCCTGTCCCCATCGCCGCCGACCACACCTTCACGCTGGACCGCAACGCCCAGGCCCAGCAAGAAGACGCCGCCCTGATCGCCAGCCGCAAAACCAGCACCCTTACCTGGCGCGCGCAAGTCCGCAGCCCCAACGTCCCGGACGGCATGCGCCGCCTCGGCGACCTGCGACTGGAATGCATGGTCGGCGTCGAAGCCGGCCTGCTCTCCAACAACGCCCAAATGTTCGCCTGGCTGGGCGACCTGTTCACCAGTCCCGAGCGCATCTGCAACAGCCCCGAAGGCAACTACCTGTTCTTTGCCGACCGCCCCGTCTTCGCCATCACGTTACAAGACGGCAACCGCAGCGCCGCCTTGCCCTTGCGCGCCCTGTACGCAGGCGGCACGCAAACGCCGTCCACCCTGCCCTACTGCGACTGCCAGGTGTTGCTGGACCGCAGCTACTACGCCCCCATCTGGGACCGCAGCTGGTCCGACGACACCCTGCTCGCCTTCGACGACATGGACAGCCCGCCCGGCCCCGGCGACACCGCTATCGCCGCCGACCACGCCACCACCGCCCAGATGCGCGAGCGCCTCGGCCCCGCGCAAACCATCAGCTTTGATAGCGGCTACCAGATCTGGCGTTACACTTACCCACCAGCGCGCAACAACGAACAGCCGGCAGAATTCACCATCCTGTTCGGCCCCGACGGCGTAGCGCGCAAGGCGCGCCTGCGCGAACCCACTCTTGAAACAGGACCGAAGCCATGACCAAACTGTCCCACACTCTGCGCCTGGCCGCCGCCAGCCTGCTGGTCCTCACCGCCTGCGCCGGCGCCCGCCCGACCGCGCCCGCGCCTGAAAGCCCGACGGCCGCGCTGTGGCAGCAAATCCAGTCCGCCAACAGCAACCTCAGTTGCGACAACGACAGCCAATGCCACAGCATCGGCGTCGGCGCCAAGTCCTGCGGCGGCCCGGAAAACTACCTCGCCTGGTCCAGCAAAAACAACGACGGCGCCAAGCTCAAATCGCTGGTGGAGCTGCACTCGTCCGCCCGCCGCGCCGACAACAACCGCGACGGCACCATGTCCACCTGCATGGCCACCAGCGACCCCGGCGCCACCTGCCGCGCCGGCACCTGCGTCCTCACCGCCCACGACATCGCCCCGCCGCCAGGAAAATAATTCCGGCCAAGGGTGGAACTTTACGGAGCGCCGCAAAATGCGCTTCTGTATTGAAGACATCGCATTTGAATAAAAAAAAGCCAGCCGAAAAACGGCTGGCTTTCAGGCGCAACAACCCGCGCGGATTAGTGCGCAGTCATCGCCTGCTTGATGGCGACGCAGCGCGCATCTTCCTGGCGCGTAACCAGCAGCGCGCGGCGGGTACCGTTCGACAGCTCCGGCAACTTGGCAATCGCCGCATCCAGACGCTGCACGCTGGCCGGCGTGCAAGTCGCCGGAATCATCGACGCCGCATACGCGCGCATGTAGACCGGACCAGCCGCCTTGTCCACCGCACCCAGCGTGTCCAGACGCTGCTGTGCCGTCAGCTCATTCAGCGCGCCTTGCTCGGGCGGATACATGCTGCCCATCGCCGTGCGCACCTTGGAGAACGGCAGCTTGGTCTGCAGATCGGCAATCGTCGTCGCCCACTCCGTCTTGACCTTGCCTTCGGGACGAACCACGGTCGCCGCAATCGCCGCCTGCTGGCCGCTATCGGACTTGTCGCGCGCCTGCTCGGCCACCACCAGCGCCTCGCTGCCCGGATACGCCATGCGGCTCAGGCGGCGGATGATCTCCCAGCGCACATCCTGCGACACGTTCAGCCCCTTGACCACCAGCTTGCCGTTCAGGATATCAGCCAGCTGACGCAACGCCGCCGGACTGGAAGCCAGCCCAACATAGGTCGAGAACCAGCGGCGCTGGAAGTTGCTGTCGGTAGCAGACTTGGTCGCTGCAAACGCCATCTGCTCCAGCTGCACGCCCACCTTGGTCTGGTACGCCGACGGGCCTTGCGCCTCCAGATAGCCCTTCGACGCGCGCACCTTGTCGACGATGCTGCCCAGCAGCGTGTAATCCTTCTCGGCCGGCGCATTGGCCAGCGCGGTTTTCAGGAAATCGTTCAGCGGCAGCTGCGCCGAGCGCACGCCATCCCACAAGCTTTGCCACAGCATCGAGCGCAACAGAGGATCGTCCACCTTGCTCAGGCTGGACTGCGCCGTCGCAAACGATTTTTTATCCAGCTGCACCTGCGCAAAGCCCCAGTCCTGATAGTTTGGATACACCAGGTCCGGACACGCCGCGCCCTTCAACTCCGGCACCTCGGTCGCCGCACCCTTGTAGGTGATCGCCACATTCTTGCTCAGGCTCAGACCATGCGCCGTCAGATTGAACAGGCCAACCTGCACGCGCTGCTCACGCAACGTCGGCAGTTCCTTGCTCGGCGCGCTCTGGCGCAGCGTGAAGGCGCTGACCTTGCCGCCGGCGCAGCTGAAATCGGCCGCGATGGTATTCACGCCCGGCTCATACAGCCACTCCTTGGTCCAGCCGCTCAGATCGCGGTTGGCCGCTTCCGCCAGACTGCCGATGAAATTATCCAGCGTCGCATTCTGATACTGGTACTTGACCAGATAGTTATGCACGCCCTTGCGGAACACCTCTTCGCCCAGCAGGTGACGCAACTGCTTCAGCGTCGACGCGCCTTTCGAATAAGTGATCGCATCGATGTTATCGAACGCATTCGCGGTCGACGGCACCGGCGTCTCGATCGCGTGCGTGGTCACGCGCTGATCCTGCACATACGCCGCCTGCTTGCCGCCCGAATAAAAGGCCTGCCACGAATTGCCAAACTCGGTCGACTCGGCCGTCGCCAGCGTGCCCATGAAGGACGCGAAGCTCTCGTTCAGCCACAAGCCGTTCCACCACTTCATGGTCACCAGATCGCCAAACCACTGGTGCGCCATCTCGTGCATGATGACGCCAGCCAGCGATTCCTTCTGCGCCGTGGTCATCTCTTCCTTGTGCAGGAAGCTGCCTTCGCCGAAGGTGATCGCGGCCGCATTTTCCATCGCGCCGTACAGGAAGTCCGGCACCAGCAGCTGGTCATACTTCTCGAACTGATACGGCACGCCAAAGTACTGGTCGAAGAAGCCCAGGCCAGCCTTGGTGTACTTGAACCAGTCCTGCGGCGACACCTGCGACGCCACCGACTGGCGCGCGAACAAACGCATCGGATACTTGCCGCTGTTGTCTTCCCAGACCTTGTACGGACCGGCGTGCATCGAGAAGTTATACGGGCTCAGTTTCTTCGAGCGCGGGAAGGTCCACAGCTTGCCGCCATCGGCATCCTTGACGCTGGTCTCGCGCATGGTGGACGACACCACCCAGTCGGCCGGCGTGCTGACGGTGACCTGATACGTGCCCTTCAGATCCGGCTGATCGAACACCGGGAACATCTGGTGCGCCGCCGCCGGCTCGAAGTGCGAGTAGGTGTAGACGCGGCCATCGACCGGATCGACCATGCGGTGCAGGCCTTCGCCATTGGTGCTGTGCAGACGGCTGTAAGCGATGGTGACGGTATTGCGCCCAGCCACCAGATCGGCGGCAGCCAGCGTGATGAACCACTGGTTGTATTGCGGCGTTACGGCCTTGCCGTTTACGGTCAGGCTGGCGATGGTCGCCTTGTCCAGATCGATGGTCAGCGGCTGCGACGCATCGTTCAGGTCGAAGCTTAGCGTGGTGGTGCCGCTGAAGCTTTCCTTGCCGGTCAGCGCGAACGCCAGTGTGTAATCGACATTGCTGACGCGCGCCGAACGGGCGGCAGCGTCGGTCTGCGACAGATAAGCGTTTTCCGCGCGCGGCGCCACGTCAGCCGCATGTACCGCGCCAAAGGCCAGTGCCACCGAAGCGGCGATCAGATACTTTTTCATTGACTCTCCCGAAATCGTCGTCGCTCCCGCGCAAGCGGGAGCCCATACTCAGCATGGATTCCCGCGTGCGCGGGAATGACGGTGGTTATTTTTTCTTGGTATAGGTGTCCAGCCAGTCGATCACCGTGTGATGCCACAGCACCGAGTTGGCCGGCTTCAGCACCCAGTGATTCTCATCCGGGAAGAACAGCAACTTGCTCGGAATACCACGACGCTGCAACGCGGTGAACGCGCCCAGACCCTGCGTGGTCGGAATCCGGAAGTCCATATCGCCCTGCACCACCAGCATTGGCGTCTTCCAGTTCTTCACCTTCAGCGCCGGGTTGAACTTCTCATGCAGCTCCGGCACATCGTAATACGCGCCGCCATTTTCCCACTCGGTGAACCAGATCTCTTCGGTCGAGTAAGCCATGCCGCGCGCATCGAACACGCCGTCGTGATTGACGATGCACTTGAAGCCATCCGACCAGTTACCCTGAATCCAGTTCATCATGAAGCCACCATATGACGCACCCAGCGCGCAGCTGTTCTCGCGGTCCAGCCATGGATATTTCGCCACTGCCGCCGCCAGACCTTTCTGCAAATCTTCCAGCGGCTTGCCGCCCCAGTCGCCGCTGATCGAATCGGTGAACTTCTGGCCGTAGCCGGTCGAACCGTGGAAATCGATAAACACCGTCGCATAACCGGCGCCCGCATACACCTGCGGATTCCAGCGATAGCTCCACGAGTTGCCGAAGCTGCCCTGCGGGCCGCCGTGCACCAGGAAGGCGATCGGATATTTCTGGCCAGGCTGCGCATTCCACGGCTTCATCACGTGACCATAAACGGTCTCGCCATTGGCGCCGGTGAACGAGAACTGCTCGTACTCGCCGAACTTGACGTCGGCCAGCGCGGCTTCGTTCAAATGGGTCAACTGGTCAGCCTTCTCGCCCGATGCACCGAGCTTGAACTTGAACAGCTGCGCCCCGGCCGACAGATTGGCCTGCGCCATCACGATGGTGTCGCGCGCGACGTCGAAGCCGGCCACATAGCCCTTGCCGGTCAGCGCCGTCACCTTGCCGCTGGTGGCATCGATCGAGAACAGACGGTGTTGGCCGACATCATCGGCGGTGGCCAGGATGGCCTTGCTGTCCGGGGTCCAGCGGTAGTCCGCAATCGAGCGGTCCCAGCTGTCTGCCACGGTGCGCTTCTTGCCGCTGGCGACATCGATCAGCACCAGGTGGAAGCGGTCGGCCTCGAAGGTCGGCTTGTCCATCGCCACATAGGCCAGCGTCTTGCCGTCCGGCGAATAAATCGCCTTGGCGTCCCACGCCTTGTTGTCTTCGGTCAGATCCTTGATCTCGCCGCCGGCGGCCGGCACCGTATAGACATCGAAGTTGGTCGACCAGGCCTCGGTGCGGCCGGCGATGCGGGCCGAGAAGGCCACCGTCTTGCCGTCCGGGCTGAAGTGATATTCGTCATGGTCGCCGAACGGCTTGGACGGCACATCGCCATCCAGCTTGCCGGTCAGGCTGACCGGCTGCACGCTGACCTTGCCGCTGGCGTCGATCGGCGCCGAGTACAGCACATTGTTGCGGCCATCGGCCCAGGTATCCCAGTGGCGCACGAACAGCTTGTCGAACACCTTACCGCTGGCCTTGACCTTGGCCTGCTCGTCCAGACGCTGCTTGGTGCACGCCAGGTCGGCGCAATCGCGGAACACGGCCATGCTGAACAGCAACCGGTCGCCCTGCGGCGACAGCCGGAAATTATCGACATCCAGCGGCAGGTCGGTGACCTTGCTGGCTTCGCCGCCGCCCAGCGGCAGACGCCATACCTGCGACGAACCGGAGCGGCCCGACAGGAAATAAATCGCCTCGCCGTTCGGCGCCCATTCCGGGTCCGCGCTGCTGGCGGCGGCCTGGGTCAGGCGCACGGGCGCCGCCTGCGGATGGCGCAGGTCGAGCAGATACAGTTGGGTATTGCCGCGGTTTTTATCGAGGTCGGTGGTGCGCACGGTGTACACCACGCGGGTGGCGTCCGGTGACAGCACCGGGTTGCCGACCCGCTCCATCTTGACCATGTCTTCGACAGTGAAACCGCGCGGCGCGGCCATTGCACTGGAGGCCATGGCGGCGCCCAGCAGCAGCAAGGGGAATCTCATTCGATCTCTCCGATGTTATAAAAAATATACCAGCTTGTGGCCGGGCATCGGGAATCATACCAAGAGCGCCGCCTGCTGCGACATATCCTCAGGAAATTGTTACTTTACGCTACTTAAACTGCACGCTTAGCGGTTATTACCCGTAGGCATGGTGAAGCGGCGCTGGTCCAGCAGCTCTTCGGCATTGGCATTCTGCACGCCATTGCCGGCCGAGCAGTCACGGCGCTTGATCGAACTGCCGGTCGGCGCATCGTCCGAGCGATTCGGCTTGCACTTGACCTCCGCCGTCACCGGCGCCGCCGGATCGACCGCCACGTCAGGCTGCGACGCGCACGCCGCCAGCACCAGACACACACCGCTCAACAGAACTGCCTTCATACTTCTCCTCCAAAGAAAGTAACTAACTTTCATATACTATCAGTTTCATAGAAAAAAGCCGTTGACTTTATTAAGACGACCGGTCATATTACACATATGGCTAAAGCAAACGTTAAAGAGCAAATCCTCACCACCAGCGTCACCCTGCTGCACAGCAAAGGGTTCAACGCCACCAGCGTGCAAGACATCACCGACGCTGCCGGGGTGCCGAAAGGCTCGTTCTACAACCACTTCATCAGCAAGGAAGCGCTGGGGATGGAAGTATTACAACGTTACCTGGCCGCCGTGGCCGACCTCGGCGCCGTGCTGCACGACCGCACGCTGCCACCCAAAGCCCGGATGCAACAGTATTTTGACAACATGATCGCCGGCAACGCCGCCAACGACTTCCACAGCGGCTGCCTGCTGGGCAATTTCAGCACCGAATTGTCCAACCAAATTCCGGCCATCCGCAGCGCCATGCAGCACGCCTTTGCCGCCGGCGCCGAGACCTTGGCGGCGGTCATTGCAGAAGGCCAGCAGGACGGCAGCATCGGCAACAAAATGCCGGCAGCCGAGCTGGCCGCCTTCATCAACGACGCCTGGCAAGGCGCGGTATTACACGCCAAAGCCGAGCAAAGCCGCACCCCGCTGGACCGTTTTGCCCGCATGGTATTGAGCAATATCTTGTCGTAATTTTTTTTCGGCCATTTTTAAGATGACCGGTCATATTGCAGTTACTTAAACCACTCGAAAGGAACCATCATGAACCTCAAAGACTCCGTCGTCCTCGTTACTGGCGCCAACCGTGGCCTGGGCAAAGCCCTGGCCGAAGCCGCCGTCAAAGCCGGCGCCCGCAAAGTCTACGCCGCCGCCCGCAAACCGGAAACCGTGGACATCGCCGGCACCACCCCGATCAAGCTGGACGTGACCAACGCCGCCGACATCGCCGCCGCCGTGCAAGCCATCCCCGACCTGACCATCCTGATTAATAACGCCGGCATCCACGTGGTGGGCGGCGTGATCCGCGCCGACGCCACCGAAGCGGCCCGCGCCGAATTGGAAGCCAACTTCTTCGGTCCCCTGGCGCTGAGCAACGCCTTCGCTCCGGTACTGGGCCGCAACGGCGGCGGCGCCATCATCAACATCCTGTCGGCGCTAAGCTGGGCCAGCTTCCCGAGCACCGGCACCTACAGCGCCTCCAAGGCCGCCGCCTGGGCCCTGACCAACGGCCTGCGCGGCGAACTGGCCGCCCAGAACACGCAAGTGGTCGGCGCCCACATGGGCTATATGGACACCGACATGACGGCCGACGTCGACGCCCCGAAATCCAAGCCAGCCGACATCGCCAGCGCCATCTTCACCGCGCTGGAAGCCGGCGCCGACGAAGCGCTGACCGACGACGTCTCGAAACAAGTACGCGCCAGCTTCGCCGCCCCACGCGCCTTCTACCTGGGCGCCCCCCGCGCCTGAAACCCGGGGTCAGTTCTGCCAAATGCACACGACCTCATGTACCAATGGCAGAACTGCCCCCGATAGAAAAAATTATTGTAACGTGCAAGAAATGACGTATTTTCGCGTGACGAAACCGGGCATAATCTACCTCGCAGCCAGGTGAAAAGCGCGCGTAGCAAGCCGGCTTGACGTGTGCGCAATTCGTTTTCCCCGCCGGTAATGCTTCGCTTTGTATTGCCTCACGACTAGTTGTGAACAATTGTAAATCGGCGTTGTATGAGCCCGTTTATCACGCTAAGGTAGCAGCTTGAACCTCGGGCGTGTCGGCTCCTCTGCGACGACCTCCGCGCAGCCGACGTCACACGGAACCACGGGAAACGCTATGCTTACTGCCACCTATGTCTTGTTGACACTCTCCATCGAACAGAAGAAAGAACGCCACTTCATCTCGCGGCTGCTGCAGTACGTGCAGACGATCGCGCGCCGTCCACAGGAAATCGACCCTGTGTTCATCGAATCCCAGCTCAAGGAACTAACCAGCTTTGCCGAATCGCGCCACCAGCGCAAAGTGGAAGCCTGCCTGATGCCGGCCGTGCGCGCCGCCGAACCGAATTGCGCGCCGCTGATGAACGACCTCGAATCGCTGAGCAAGCGCGGCAGCGCCATGCTCAACGCCGTCTACCGCTGCCTGCGCCGCGCCATGCGCCGCAGCGCCTCGCAGGGCAACTTCCTGTGCAAGACCATCGACCTGTATTGCCAGAACCTGCTCAAGCGCCTCGACAAGGAAGAACAGGAACTGCTGCCGCTGGCGCAAAAAGTCATTTCCAGCGAAGAGTGGTTCGAAATCGGCAGCAAATTCCTGGCACAGGACGACGACGACGCCGCCTCGCGCCCGGAACTGCGGCCGGTCCGCAGCCGCATCTACCCCAGCGGCGCCGCCGTTTAACGGAAGGCGTAGCTGGCGTTGACGTAAACGAAGCGCCCGCGCGGATCGTAGGTGCTGACGTCATAGCCATACTGGAACTGCGCCGCCACCGGCACAAAGGTCTGCGGCTGGCGGTCGAACAGATTGCGCACGCCCAGCGTCAGCGTGGTGTTCTTCAGCCCACGCCACGCGATGTTGGCATCGTAGGTCGCCATCGCCCCCATGAACACCCGCTGCCCCAGCAGATCGTGCGCCGCCTCGTAGCGCGCGCGGTAGTTCTGGATCAGCGTGGTGGCCAGCGCGCCCTGGGTCCAGGTCGCGTTCAGCGTATGCTTCCAGCGCAGCACCACGCCGCCGGCATCGGCGCCGATCACCGGCGTGCCCTTGCTGTCCACCAGCGTGCCCACCTTGTGCGACAGCACGCCGCCCGGACTGGTCTGGTCGAACTTGTCCATATACGTCCCGTTCAGCGCCACATCCAGCTTGCCCGGACCGAAGGCCTGGCGGCTGGTGATGAACACATCCGCGCCCTGCACCGTGGCGTTGCCGGTATTCGCCAGCACCGTCTTCACCAGATCGATATCGTTACCGTTGAGGACCACCAGATTGGCATACGCCGGATCGCCGGCGCGGTAGCGCGACACCACCTCCTGCGCCGACGGCGTCGCCAGGATGTCGCTGACCTTGATGCGGAACCAGTCCACGCCCGCATTCAGCCAGCTGGCCGGCGACCACACCACGCCCACCGATGCCTGGCGCGACTCCTCCGGCTTCAGCTGCGAATTGCCGCCCGTGAGGCCATTCACCTGCAATGAACTCTGGCCCGTCTTCGGATCGCTGAACGCCACCGTGGTGCCCAGCACCTGCGGCGTCCACAGGTCGCTCAGCGTCGGCGCGCGGAAGCCGCTGCCGAGCGAGCCGCGTAACAGCAGGCTGCGCACCGGCTGCCAGCGCAGGCTGGCCTTGTAGTTGGTCGACGAACCGACATCGTTGTAATGGTCGTTGCGCAGCGCCAGGTTGGCCTCCACACTGCTCAGCAGCGGCGCGTTGATCTCGCCGAACACCGAACGGATGGTGCGGCTGCGATCCACCGCCGCCAGCGCGCCGCCGGCGCCGCCGACGTCACCGCTCAGAATCGCCGCGCTGGGCGAAATCTTGTAGCTCTCATGCCGCGCCTGCACGCCGGCCGCGTACTGCACCGCGCGGCCATCCAGCTTGAACAGATCGCCGGTGATCTTGCTGTCGATCAGATCACTGTCCGACCAGCCGTCGATGGTCTTGCCGGTGTACTGCGCCGCCTTCAGCTTCTCCGCCAGCGCGCCGGTCTGCACGCCGCCCGGCGCCCACGGGTTCCAGTTATTGGCCGGGTCGTTGATGATCTTCGCGTACTCCACCTGGAGGAAGTACCCGGACGGCAGCGATCCCGACACCTTGCTGCGGTTGGAGGTAAACGCCACCTCATAATCCTGCCCCCACACCGTGCCGCGCGCGCCGCCGACAAAGCGCGATTGCGTCGCTACATCACGCGACTGGCGCGGTCCGAAATCGAACACGCGGCTGGTGATCGCCAGCGGCTGGCCGATAATCGACGTAAAGCCCTGCGCCGTCAGATAAGGCACCACGATCGACTGGTACACCGGATTGCTCGGATAAAGAATCAGCGACGGATCAACCTTCTGTTTCACGAAAGCGCTGTCCACCACCAGGAAGCTGCGCCGTTCAGGACTGGTCTGGATGGTGTTCGTCACCACGCTGCGCGACAGCAGCGCATCGGCAAACAGCTGGTGATCTTCGTTGATCTTGAAGGTCAGGTTGCCGGTCAGGTTGCCCAACTCACGCGCTGGAATCAGATTGGTGGCCGAGGCGCTGTCATACGCGCAGTAAGGCGCGCCCTTGCTGCTCGGCGTCGGATTCTGGAACATCTGAATATCCGCGCATTTGCCCTGCGCCGCCAGCGGATTGCCGTAGCCGGTCGCCGGCGACGCCCCAAAACCCGCGCCACGATCGTTCGGATACGCGCCCGGAATCACCACGCCCTCGATATTGCCCTGCCCCGTCGCGCCGGACACGTAGTACGGCATATTGTTGCCCGACTTGGCGTAGTCGCGATCACGCCCGAACAGCGCCTTCTCCTTCTCCCACGACGCCGACACCACCGCGCTATACCCATCGCGCTCCAGGTTTCCCAGGCCGCCGGTCACCGACGCCTTGTTATTCTGTCCGCCGCCATGCGTGGTCGGCGAACCCGTGCCGCCACTGACCTCAATGCCCTCAAAGCTCTTCGACAAAATGAAGTTGACCACACCGGCCACCGCATCGCTGCCATACACGCCGGATGCGCCATCCTTCAGCACCTCGATGCGCTCGATCGCCGCCAGCGGAATCACATTGACGTTGACCGTGGCCCCGCCGCCGCCCGCAAACGCCGCCAGCCGGCGGCCATTGACCAGCACCAGCGTGCGCTGCGCGCCTAGCCCGCGCAGCGAAATCGACGACAGCCCAAAGGTGCCGCTCGACGCCCCGGCCGCATTCGAGGTCGCCCCCGCCGACGACAGCGACGCGATCGACGCCAGCAGCCCCTCCGTACTGGTGGCGCCGATGCGCTGGATATCCTGCTTGCTGATCATCTGCACCGGCAGCGCGGTCTCCGAATCGGCGCGCTTGACCGACGAACCGGTCACCTCCACACGCTGCATCTTCTCGCCGTCCTCCTGCGCGATGGCTGGCGCCACCAGCACCGCCAGTCCGCCGGCGAACATCATGCGCAACGCCTGCGCCAATACGGTTTCCTTCATCATGCCTACTCCCTTTAATTGATTTTTTTAGAATGCAGCAGTCCCCGCCGGACGGCTGGAGGGCCGTCCGGTACATGGCTACTGTTTAGTGGTAAAGCTTTACTGAGAGGCGCCTGCTTCCTGCATCATGCGGCTGAGCAGATACAGTCGCGGCACAATCGAATCGATGGTGATGTATTCATCCTTGCCATGCACACCATCGCCGGCCAGGCCAAAGGCCTCCAGCACAATGGCCTTGCCGGAGCGGCCGGCGTAACCGGCGTCGGTGCCGCCGCCGGTGCCCGGATACAGCGCCAGCTTGCGGTCGATCTCACCGTAGATGGCCTGCGCCTTGGCCGCCCACGCGCGCGCCGCATCGGTGGCGATGAACGGCGGCCGTCCCTGCTCGATCGCCACCGTGGTGACGGTATCCGCCACCAGCGGCTTGGCCACTTTCTCGCTGAGCGCCTGCTGCAAGCGCTGCGCACCGTCGGCGGCACTCAAGCGCACGTCACCCTGCGCGGTGGCGCTGGCGGGAATCTGATTGGTCACCAGGCCGGCATTGGCGCGCGTCCAGTTCAACTGCGCGCCCGGCACATTGATATCCTGCGTTTGCAGCAGCTGATGCGACAGCTCGATCAGCGCATTGCGGCCAACCTTCGGCGCCACGCCGGCGTGCGCCGCACGGCCCTGCACCGTCATGGTCGCGGTAGCGATGCCGCTGGCGCTCAGCAGAATGCCCTCCATCTGCGCGCCATTCGGTTCGCACGAAAACACAAAGTCATGCTGCGCTGCCTGCGTGGCGATCCACTCGCCGGACGCGCGCGAACCGACTTCCTCGTCCGGATTGAAGATCACAGTCAGCTGCGCATAATCGCGCCAGCCGCGTGCATGCAGCATCTCGATGGTATGCAGGATCAGCGCAATGCCGCTCTTGTCGTCCGCAATGCCGGGACCATACACACGGTTGCCGTCCACGTGATACGGCTGCGAGGCCAGGATGCCGGGCTGGTACACCGTATCCATATGCGCGATCAGCATCAGCCGCTTGCTGCCCTTGCCGGTAAAGCGGCCGGTGACGATATCGTCCTTGCGCTCCACCGCCGCCCCCAGCGCCTTCAACCGCAGTGCGCTGACATCGGCCACGCGCGCCACGCCGGCCGTATCACTGCTGCCGGATTCAATCAGCACCAGCTCCTTCAGCGTCGCCAGCAACGGCGCCTGCTGCGCGCGCGCCGCCTCCAGCAAGCCCTGATCGGCCGCCATTGCGCCATGCAGAACGCCACCCAACACCACCGCGAGTATCAGCTTCTTCATTTACCGTTCCTGGCCAGTTGCACATAGAAGCGGACCGCTTCCAGATAGTTATCGATGCCGATGCGTTCATTCGTGCCATGGAAGCGCGGCAGGTCATCCGGCCCGGCGCGCACCGGCGAGAAGCGGTACACATGCTCGCTCACGTCCTTGTAGTGGCGCGAATCGGTGGCCCCGATCACGATGCCCGGCGCCACCGCCGCATCGCTGAATACCTCGCGGATGGTGCGGTTGATCAGCGCATATTGTGCCGACTCGATCGGCGAAATGCGCGACGGATCGGATGCCCCCACATCCAGCGCTGCACGCACCGCATCGTTATTGACGGCCTGTTTGACGTGCTCCATCACGCCGCCCACCGTATCGCCGGGACGGATGCGGAAATTGACCACCGCGTCGGCGCGGCCCGGCAGCACGTTATCCTTGTTCCCCGCATGGACCACCGTCAGCGCGGTAGTGGTGCGCAGCATGGCGTTGGTGCCGGCCGCCTGCTCCAGCTGCTTCTTCACCAGAGGCCCGAACAGCCACAGATTGGACAGCGCCACCCGGTTCATGCCTTGCATTTCCGGCGCGATGATGTCGAAGGCGTCGCGCGCCACGCCGCTTAACTCGGCCGGCATCTGCTTGTGCTCCAGGTCCGTCAGCGCAGCGCTCATCATGCCGATGGCGGTGTTATGCGGCGGCATCGACGAATGACCCGGCGCCGTGGTCACCTCCAGATTGACGCTGGCGTAGCCCTTCTCCGCCACACCGATCAGCGCCACCGGCTTGCTGACGCCAGCCATGATGCCCTCCGTGACCAGCATGCCCTCATCCAGCACATAGTCCAGCTGCACGCCGCGTGACTTCAGCAGCCGCGCAATCTCCACCGCGCCACGGCGGCCGCCGACTTCCTCGTCCGCGCCAAAGCCGAAATAAATGGTGGCGCGCGGCTGATAGCCCGACGCCAGCAAATACTCCACCGCCTCCATCTGCGCCACCAGGCTGCCCTTGTCGTCCCACGAGCCGCGGCCCCACACAAAGCCGTCCTTCACCACACCGTCGAACGGCGGCTGCTGCCAGTTGGCTTCCGTACCCGGCGCCACCGGCACCACATCCTGGTGCGCCAGCCACATCACCGGCTTGGCCTGCGCATCGCTGCCCTGCCACGTGAACAGCATGCTGTGGCCGATCATCTCGCGCTTCAGCGCCGCATGCATGCGCGGGAACGCCTGCGCCAGGTAAGCCTGCATGCGCTCAAACTCTTCGGCGTTGACATCGCCGGACGCCGCATCGGAAATCGTGCGGAACTTCAGCGCGCCGGCCAGCCGTCCCGCCACCGCATCGCGCTCCAGCGCCAGCGGCGCGGCTGGCGTCACCGCAATCTGGCGCGACGTCAGCCGCCAGGTATTCCACGCCACCGCCGCGATCACCACTGCGATCGCCAGCAGTGCGGCATACAAAAGTCGCTTCAACATAAAATGAAAATCCATGTAAAAAAGTGCGCCAGATTGGTGCGCAACGCGACCTTGCGTTGCCCTTTTCGGACACTGTTGTTTTGATTTCTTGCGAACGATTCTAAAGCTTGCCTAAGCAATATCGTGCAGCTAATATCGCCAATATGCAGACCAATCCCGCCACCGACCTCGCACCACTTGACGTGCAGCTGCTATGGCTACCGGAAGCGATGCCGGGTAATTTATTTGCCGCCATCGATGTGCTGAATGTGGCGGCAGGGATACTACAACTGCGCAAACCGCACTTGCCGGCGCCGCTGACGTGGCGCGTGATCACCCCGCCCGGCATCCCATCCCCACTCAACGCCGAGGCCATGGCCGGCATGCAGAAACTGCCGCCGCAAACACTGCCGCCGCAACGCACGCTGATCGTGGTACCCGGCCTCGCCGCCCGCAACGCGCCGCACCTGGGCGACATCGCCGAGCGCCATCCCGACGTGCTGCAACTGCTGCACGACCACGCGCTGCACGGCGGCCTGATTGCCGCCTGCTTCACCGGCATGGTGTTCCCGGCGCGTCTGGGCCTGCTGACCGGCGCTCCCTGCGCGCCGCCGTGGGCCTATCAATCGTGGATGAAACTGCACTTCCCCGAAGGCGACTTCGACACCGACGAACCGATGTCCTTCCACGAACGCGTATCGACCTGCGTCGCGCCCGGCCTGCAAACCGAATTCATCGCCGCGCTGCTGGGCCGTCTGCTCGACCCCGACCTGATGGAAGGCTGCCTGCAAGTGCTGCAATACCAGCAGCGCCGCCAGCAGATCACTTCCGAACTAAGCGGCGTCTGGCTCACGCCCACTTCCGACAGCCCCGTCTACCGCGCCACCCAATGGCTGCAAACCAATCTGGAACAGCCGTACAACCTGCAGGCACTGGCCGAAGCCGCCGCCACCAGCGAACGCACGCTGCTGCGCCACTTCCGCCAGGCGGTCGGCATGACGCCGCTGGAATACCTGCACAAGCTGCGCGTGGAGCGCGCCAAGGTGATGATGGAAGTCTCGCTGCACAACTTCCATACCATCGCCTCCGCCTGCGGCTATGCGGACGCCGGCTCGTTCCGCCGCCTGTTCCAGCAGGCCACCGGCATGAATCCCAGCGTCTACCGCGAACGCTTCACGCTGCGCGCGCGCCGGCCGCATTGGAAGGTCGAACAAAAATCGCAAGAGGCACTCACATGAACCACGGCGCCAAAATCCTGCACCTGCGCGGCGCTGCCGGCATGAACGCCATTTACCGCAAAGTCAGCTGGCGTCTCCTGCCGTTGCTGATGCTGTGCTACGCGGTGGCCTACCTCGACCGCGTCAACGTCAGCTACGCCAAGCTGCAAATGGGCGCCGACCTCGATTTCAGCAACCAGACTTACGCCTGGGGCGTGGGCATCTTCTTCATCGGCTACTGCCTGTGCGAGATCCCCAGCAACCTGCTGCTGGAAAAAATCGGTGCGCGCAAAACGCTGCTGCGCATCATGCTGTGCTGGGGCGTGACCGCCGCTGCCGGCGCCTTCGTGCGCGAGCCGGTCGAGTTCTACGTGATCCGCTTCCTGCTTGGCGTGTTTGAAGCGGGCTTCTTCCCCGGCGTGATCCTCTACCTGACCTACTGGTATCCGGCGGCGCGGCGCGCCCGCGTGATCGCCCTCTTCGCCTCGGCCGCGCTGCTGGCCGGCGTGGCGGCCGGCCCGCTGTGCGGCGCCACGCTGCAATACATGCACCAATACGGCGGCCTGCAAGGCTGGCAATGGCTGCTGGTGCTGCAAGGCCTGCCGGCCGTGCTGCTCGGCGTGGTCGCCTACTTCTACCTCGACGACAAACCGGAAGATGCACGCTGGTTGTCGTCGTTTGAACAGCAGATGATCGAACAGGACCTGGAGCGCGACGAAGCGGCGCTCAACGCAGCCACCGGCGGCGACGCCCACGCGCAGGAGGCCCGCAACGGCAAGGCTAGCGCCAGCGCCAGCGCCGCCGATGATGCCGAGCCGCCCTCCGCCTTCGCCACCATCTGGTCGCTGGTGCGCCAGCCCACCATCGCGCTGCTGGCCGTCGCCAACCTGCTGTTGATGGGCGCCAGCTACGCATTGATATTCTGGTCGCCGACGCTGATGCAGCGCTGGGGCGCGGGCAGCCATATGCAGCTTGGCCTGCTGGCCGCCATCCCCAACCTGGCCGGCGTGATCGGCATGATCCTGATCGGCTACGACTCCGACCGCCGGCGCGAACGGCGCGGCCACTTCATCGCCTGCATGGTGCTGGCGGCCGGCGGCCTCGGACTCGCCATCGCCGGCGACAACCGCCTCACCTGGTCGCTGGCCGGCCTGACGCTGGCATCAATGGGCATCGCCGCCGCCTCGCCGCTGCTGATCTCCATCGTCACCGGCATGCTGAATCGGCGCCGCGCCGCCACCGGCATCGCGCTGATCGGCAGCTTTGGCCTGCTGGGCGGCGCCTTCGGCCCACCGCTCAGCGAACGCCTGCTGGCCTGGGGCGACAGCGCCGCCATGCTGGCCGCGCTAATCGCCCTCTATCTGGCGGCCGGCGCCATCCTGTTACTGGCATTGCGGCTGGCGCCACGCCACGGCGGCCCTGACGCCGGCCATGGCCAAACCGACAAGATGGCCCGCAGCTAACGGTTGGGCTAGAATCTGGGAGGCGCTGCGATCCGGCGCTCCCGTTCACCCAACCTACAAGCGAAACTATCGATGCGTTTTGTATTGCCACTCCTGGCCACCGCCATGGCGGTCCACGCCACTGCCGCCAATGCAGCCACTCCTGCACCAACGCCCATCACCCTCGATCAAGCCATGGCCAATCCGGACTGGATCGGCAACCCGGTGGAATCCGCCTGGTGGGGCTGGGACAGCCGCCAGGTCTACTTCAAGCAGAAACGCAGCGCCTCCGCCGTGCGCGACACCTACCAGATCGCCGGCGCCGCCGCCAAGCTGGTGGAAGAAAAACAGCTGGCCAATCTCGATAGCGCCGACCCGGTCTACAACCGCGAACGCACCCGCGCCGTCCTGCTGCGCAACGGCGACCTGTTTGAACGCGACCTGAAAACCGGCGCGCTGACGCAGATCGTGCGCGGCACCACGCCGGCGTCCGACGCCCAATACGCCGCCGACGGCAACCACGTGCAGTTCCGCGTGGGCAGCGACTGGTTCAGCTGGAGC
The DNA here is from genome assembly GCF_009857605.1 of Duganella levis. Lineage (GTDB taxonomy): Bacteria > Pseudomonadota > Gammaproteobacteria > Burkholderiales > Burkholderiaceae_D > Rugamonas > Rugamonas levis. Next base: position 21,884 of record NZ_WWCT01000022.1, read on the forward strand.
CGCAGCGAACGCCTGGTGTCGCCGGTCGCCCTGCTACGCACCGCCAAAGACCCGGACGCCGCCCCGGACTCCGACTTCCGCCGCGACATGCAACTGCGCCTCATCACCACGCTGGCGCAGCTGAAGAAGGACAAGGACGACACCCGCGACCAGCGCAACACCGACCGCGCCGCCGACGCCACCCGCGCGCCGCTGCCGATCTACCTCGGCGACAAAGTCACCATCGAAACCAGCTCGCTGTCGCCGGACGGCCGCTACCTGCTGGTGGTCACCGCCGCCAAGGATGGCGACAAACGCCGCATCGGCAAGCTGCCGAAATACGTCACCGAATCGGGCTACGAAGAAACCGACGAAGAGCGCAAGCGCGTCAGCGAAGCCGGCCCGCTGGCGCATCACCTGAAACTGATTGAAGTCGCCACCCGCAAAGTGACCGAGCTGTCGCTGGACGACCTGCCCGGCATCAAGGAAGACCCGCTGGCCGCGATGCGCGTGGCGCAGAAGCTGGACGCGCTGAAAGGCAACCGCGCCGTGCGCTTCGAAGGCCGCGAAGACTCGATCCGCTGGAGCGCCAACGGCGCGCGCGTGGCCGTGCTGGCGCAAGCCATCGACAACAAGGATCGCTGGATCGCCGCCGTCGACCTCAGCGCCGCCAAGCTGCAACCGCTGCACCGCCTGAGCGACGCCGCCTGGGTCAACAACCGCGGCAACGACTTTGGCTGGCAGCCTGACAACAGCACGCTGTGGTACGAATCGGAAGAAAGCGGCTACTCGCACCTCTACCTGCGCACCGCAGACGGCAAGGCACGCCCGCTCACTTCGGGCAAATGGGAAGAGTCCAACGTCACCTGGTCGGGCGACGGCCAGACCGCCTACTTCATGTGCAACCCGAAACTGCCGGGCACTTATGAAGTCTGCTCGACCAACACCAGGGACGGCGCACTGAAGGAATTGACGTCGCTGGGCGGCGTCGAAAGCTTCGCGCTGTCGCCGGACGGCCGCAAGCTGCTGGTGCGCTACTCCACCGCCTACATGCCGGCGCAGATCGGCACCATCAGCAGCAGCGGCGGCGCGATTACCCAGCTGACCGATACCCGCACCGCCGACTACAAAGCGCGTGAATGGATCGAACCGCAAATCGTGCCGGTGCCATCGACCCACGGCGCCGACCCGGTGTGGGCCAAGCTGTATCGCCCGGCCACGCTGGAAGCCGGTAAAAAATATCCGGTCGTGATGTTCGTGCACGGCGCCGGCTACCTGCAAAACGTCACCAAGCGCTACCCGGTCTACTTCCGCGAACAGATGTTCCACAACCTGCTGGTGCAGAAGGGTTACATCGTGATCGACATGGACTACCGCGCCTCGCTCGGCTATGGCCGCAACTGGCGCACCGCGATCTACCGCCAGATGGGCCACCCGGAACTGGAAGACTACGTCGATGGCCTGAACTGGATGGTGGCCAATCAACAGGGCGACGTCAAAAACGTCGGCATCTACGGCGGCAGCTACGGCGGCTTCATGACCTTCATGGCGCTGCTGCGCGCACCGGACCAGTTCAAGTCCGGCGCCGCGCTGCGTCCCGTCACCGACTGGACCACCTACAACCACGAATACACCGCCAACATCCTGAACACGCCGGAGCTGGACCCGGAAGCGTACAAGGTGTCGTCGCCGATCGAATACGCCGACAAGCTGAAAGGCAACCTGCTGATCGCCCACGGCATGATCGACGATAACGTCTTCTTCCAGGACTCGGTGCGCATGGCCCAGCGCTTCATCGAACTGAAAAAAGCCAACTGGGAACTGGCGCCGTACCCGCTGGAGCGTCACGGCTTCGTGCATCCGGAATCGTGGTACGACGAATACCGCCGCATCTATGAACTGTTTGAACGCACGCTGAAATAAGGGACTCTATGAAAAAGCTTGCCGCCTCGCTGATCCTGGCGACGTTATTCACCGCCGCCCACGCCGAGCCGAAACACCCGGCGTGGTCGCGCAGTTCCAACGTGTATGAAGTCAATCCGCGCCAGTTCAGCAAGGAAGGCACGCTGAACGCGGTCGCCGCCAGCCTGCCGCGCCTCAAGCAGATGGGCGTGGACATCGTCTGGCTGATGCCGATCCACCCAATCGGCCAGAAGAACCACAAGGGCACGCTGGGCAGCTACTACGCAGTGCAGGACTACACCGCCGTCAACCCGGACTACGGCAGCGTCGACGACCTGCGCAAGCTGGTCAAGCAAGCGCACGCGCTGGGCATGCACGTGATCCTCGACTGGGTGGGCAACCACACGGCGTGGGACAACGTGTGGGTGCAGCAGCACCCGGACTGGTTCAAGAAAAACGACAAGGGTGAAATCTACTCGGTCACCATCAAGAACGATGCCGGCGGCAGCGAGGAATGGAGCGACGTCGTCGGCCTCGACTACGACAACAAGGAACTGTGGAAGGGCATGACCGACGCCATGGCCTTCTGGGTCAAGGACGTGGGCATCGACGGCTTCCGCGCTGATGCCGCCGGCATGGTGCCGATCGCGTTCTGGGACCAGGCGCGCGCGCAGCTGGACAAGATCAAGCCGGTGTTCATGCTGGCCGAAGCGGATGATCCGGCGCTGCACGATAAAGCCTTCGACGCCAGCTACGACTGGCCGCTGAACGGCATCATGAAGAAGATCGGCAAAGGCCAGGCCGGCGCCGCCGAGCTGCGCGACTACGTGAGCAATCCGCCGAAAGCCTTCCCGCGCGACGCCTACCGACTCCAGTTCACCAACAACCACGACATCAATTCGTGGGAAGGTGCGGACAAGGATCTGTATGGCCCGGCGTGGGGCGCGATGACGGTGCTGAGCTACACGCTGCCCGGCATCCCGCTGGTCTACAACGGCCAGGAAGCGAGGCTGGACAAGAAGCTGGAATTCTTCGAGAAAGATCCGATCGACTGGAAGAACTACGAACTGGAAGGCTTCTTCGCCGGCCTCAACGCGCTGAAGAAACAGAACCCGGCGCTGTGGAGCGGCACGGCCGGCGGCGCGGTACAGCTGCTGGACGTCGGCAACCCGCAAGTGTTTGCCTTCAAGCGCCAGCAAGGCGCCAACAACGTGCGCGTGATCGTCAACCCGACCGCCCAGCCGCAGAAATACAAAGTGCCCGGCGAACCGGGCCAGTCTACGCTGAAGCCGTGGCGCTGGCGCATCATCGTGCCGGAGTAAAACAAAACGCCAGACCGCAATGTCTGGCGTTTTTATTATGATTGAATATTTTGCATCGCTCTGCTAATCTGGTTTGAGCATCTCAACGGGAGAGCATGATGAGCGGATTCAAATGGTGTGCCTGCACTGCCCTGCTATGCACCGGTCTGGCACACGCCCAAGCCGCTGACCCGATCGAGCACTTCGGCATGTGCAACGCCTCCGCCGCCGTCCTGATCGGCCAGGACCGCTTCCTCGTGGCCGACGACAACGACAACATCCTGCGCCTGTATCACACCGACCGCTCCAGCACAGTGGAATGCTCCGCGCAGCAGGAAAATTGCTTCGACCAATCCGCCGCGCTCGATCTTCACGGCCAGAATACAGAACGGGAAGTCGATATCGAGGGCGCGGCACGGATCGGCAATCGCGTCTACTGGATCGGCTCTCACGGCACCAACACCAAGGGCAAAAAACGCCCGAAACGGCGGCAGATCTTCGCTACGGATATCGACGAAGCGCAAGGCAAGGTCAGCGTCACATGGGTAGGCCGCTACACCGGCTTGCTGGAAGCGATGGATGCCGACCCCGCCCTGAAAAAATACCAACTGCTCGACGTCGCGAAAAAAGCGCCTGAGGAAAAACACGGTCTGAATATCGAAGGCCTGGCGGCGTCGCCGGAAGGCCATCTGCTGATCGGCCTGCGCGGCCCGCTGTTTAAAAACAAGGCGTTGGTGGTGACCTTGAAAAATCCGCAGGCGCTGATGGACGCATCGCCGGCGCTGCAATTTGGCGAACCGGCGGAACTGAAGCTTGGAAAACGCGGCATCCGCAGCATCGAATATGCGCCGAAGCTTCACGCCTACCTGATCGTCGCCGGATCGGAAGGTTCAAAAGAAGATTTCAAGCTCTACAAATGGTCCGGCGACCGCAAGGCGAAGCCGGAACCACTCAACATTGAACTACCCCGCGGCTTCCGGCCGGAAGCGCTATTCGCGCTGGCCGACGGCGTCAGCTTCAAGCTGCTGAGCGACGACGGCGATAACTGCGAGGGTAAATTCCGCAGCATCACCATCAAGCCGTAGCCGCTTACTCGGTCGCCAGACGCTTGCCGAGGCGATACAGATATTCCTGGCCGTCGTACAGCGACTTCACGCGGATGTGTTCATTCAAACCGTGCGCGCCGCTGCCTTCCGGGCCGTGGAACATGCCGCTGATCCCGTAAGTCCAGATGCCGGCGTTGTTGAGGAAGCGGCCATCGGTGCCGCCGGTCGACATGGTCGGCACCACCGGCACGCCCGGCCACATATCGTTGCTGATTTGTTCCACCGCCGACATCAGCACCGGCGTCATGGGCGGCATCGGACCATCGACGCCATCGCCGACGCGGGTGATCTTGATCTTGTCATCGGCCACCACGCGCTGCAAGGTCGCCTGCACCTCGGCGATCGGCTCGCCCGGCAGGATACGGCAATTGACCGTGGCCCGCGCGCGTTGCGGCAGCGCGTTGTCGGCGTGGCCGGCATCGACCTTGGTCGCCACGCAGGTGGTGCGCACGGTGGAATTGTGCACCGGGCTTACCGCATACAAACGGTCCAGCGCCGCCTGGTCCGGCGGATCTTGCAGGATCGCCTTCATGTCCTGCGCCACCTGGCCCTTCTCAATCGTCGACATGCGCTCATAGTAAGCGCGCGTGACCGGCGACAGCTTGAACGGGAACGAGAACTGTCCCAGCCGCGACAAGCCATCGGCCAGATGATAAATCGCGTTGTCCTTGAACGGCGCCGAACTGTGGCCGCCGGGACTGGTCACCTCCAGCTGGAAGCTCTGGTAGATTTTTTCGCCGGCCTGGATGCCGTGGCGCACCGGCTTGCCGTCCTTGTCCAGCAGACCGCCGCCGCCTTCGTTCAGCGCGATCTCGGCGTCGATCAGCGCGCGGTGGTGGTTGACCAGGTATTCGGCGCCGTCAAACTTGGATGGCACCAGCTCCTCATCGCAGGTCAGCGCCAGAATGATGTCGCGCTTCAGCGGCAGCTTCTCTTTTTTGTAGAGCAGCATATTGTTGACGAAGGCGGCGGCCATGGCCTTATCGTCCGACGAACCGCGCGCGTAGAACATGCCGTTTTCCTCCACCAGCTTGAACGGATCGCGCTCCCAGTCCTCGCGCTTGGCCTCGACCACATCGATATGGGCCAGCAGCAGCAATGGCTTTTTGCTGCCGTCGCCCTTCAGGCGCGCAATCAGATTGCCCTTTTGCGGGCCGCCGGGCGGGATGATCATCTGAAGTTCGCTATCCTTGAAACCGCCGGCTTTGAGGCGCTTGCCCATCTTCTGCGCGGCCACGGTGCAGGAACCGACCGAATTGGTGGTATTGGTTTCCACCAGCTCCTGGTAAATCGACCGCATCTGCTGCTGCACCGACGTCAACTCCGCCCCGTGCGCCGCGCCTGCCGCCGTCAACACCCCCAACCACCACGCCGCCTTATTCATATCGTCCCTGTCTGATGAGATTGTCTAATTGACTAAATTTATCCCTCCACCATATTGCTGTCAATAAAATGGATTCAGCCCCTTGCCAAACCCGGCGAGTGGTCGCTATAATTGCGGCCCTTGGCCTGGTAGCTCAGTTGGTAGAGCAGAGGATTGAAAATCCTTGTGTCGGTGGTTCGATTCCGCCCCGGGCCACCAAGAATAAAAAATCAAAACGCCCACTCTTGCAAGTGGGCGTTTGTATTTCCAGGATTCACAGTCCTCGGCTCCGGTCCATTTCCGCTACGCTACAGATTCACGCCTATCAGCAAGCTTGGGCAAACACCAGCTCAGGAGCTTGTGTCTATGCTTTCGTCCGGGCCGCCCCCCAAATTTACTCCTCGCAACTGAATATTGTGCAATACTATATTTTTGATAACCCCGGAGGAGATCATGCAGAAGAGCAATTCACCGCGCGTCATCCTGTCAGGCATCGCGCTCTCGGCGTTGGCCGCTTGCGGTGGCGGCAATAGCACGACGCCAACGCCCTCGGTCCCGGTGGCCCCGCCCGTACCGATCTACACGGTCGGCGGCGCCATCACCGGACTCAAAAGCGGCGGCATGATACTGGCCTCCGGCGCCGACAAGCTCAGCGTGGCGCCGGCGGCGACCAGCTTCGTGCTGCCGACCGCCCTCACCGCCGGCACCGCCTACAACGTCGTTATCGCCGACCAGCCGCCGCGCTTTACGCAAATGTGCGCGCTGGTCAATGGCAGCGGCACGATAGGCAACGCCAACGTCACCAATATCGGCGTCAGCTGCAGCGACCAAGTTGCTGTGGTTAGCACGCTGGCCGGCACCAACAATCCCACCAAGCTCCCCACTGGCTTGCCGGAGCCGGTGTTCGACCATCCCCAAGGGTTGACGCTCGACGACGCCGGCAACGTCTTCGTCGCCGATCAGAACAACGCGCGTATCGCGATGGTCACGCCGGCCGGCGTGGTCACCACCTTCGTTGGCAGAACACCTGGTGAGGCGCCGAGCGACGCCGATCTGGTACTTGGCAAAATCGAGGACATCACGCGCGACAAGGACGGCAATTTTTACGCGGTGGGCCAGCATATGGTTTTCAAGATCACCAGAGCGGGGGTGATCACGACGCTCGCCGGCGCGCCGTCAATCGGCTATGCGGACGGCACCGGCACGCAAGCGCGCTTCAACACGCCGCTCGGCATCAAGGTCGACGACGCAGGCAACCTGTACGTGGCCGACACGCTGAACTTGCGCATCCGTAAAATCACGCCGGCCGGCGTGGTCACCACCATCGCCGGTAGCGGCGTGCGCGGCTCAGTGGACGGCGCGGCGCTGCAGGCGAGCTTCGCCAACCCGATCGGCATCGCTGTCGACCAGGCCGGCAACGTGTTCGTCTCGGAGAGCAATCTGATCCGCAAACTGACGCCGGCCGGCACGGTGTCGACGTTCGCCGGCAGCGGCAGCGACGTCGGCGAAGATGGCCAGGGATTGAAAGCGAGCTTCAACCAGCCATACGGGTTGGCGATCGACGCCGCGGGCAACCTGTACGTCGCCGAGCAGGGCGGTACGGTACGCACGATTTCGCCATCAGGCTATGTGGCGACCGTGGCCGGCAAAAACCGCGCGGTCGGCAGGGTCGACACGGACGGCGTCGGCAGCGTGGCCACCTTCAGCACGCCGCATGGTATCGCGGTCGACGCGGCAGGCAACCTGTACGTTGGCGACCGAATGGGCGGACGGGTGCGCAAGATCGTTCAGCAATAAGCGCGAGGCAGCTCGTTCCAGGAAGCAGCGATACGGAGTTTCCCAGCATCCATGGCCTGACTTTTCTTTTCGATACGAGCTGGAGCGGGCCATGCGTGCAGCACTTTTTCTCTCCTTACTAGGCGTCGCGCTGTCGGCGCAGGCGGCGGAAGATTGGCTGCTGCAACTGGATCGCTGGGGCAATCCATCCTACATGACACTGCATTTTCAGGATGAACACGGCAAGCTGTCCGGTACGCTCGACGGGGATGCGCTGACTGGTACGCGCAGCAACGGCCAACTGGTGCTGAGCGTCATCGACAAGCAAGGCAAGCGCTACGAATACAAGGGCAGCACCAGCGTCGATCGCCTGCAGGGCACGGCGAACTTTCCCGATACGAATGACAGCAACGCGCGCGCCAATCACCCCTTCAGCGCGCGCCGTCTGCCGGAACGCACGGCCGCTACACCGCAGCGGTATGAATACGTGCCCAAGGATTACTCGAATACCTTCAGCACCAACCGTCTGCCGGTGCTGAAGGTCTGGCCCGGCGACACCATCCACACCACCACCATCGATTCCGGCGGCGTCGACGAGCACGGCGTCACGCGCGCGCTGTATGGCAATCCGCAAACCGGCCCTTTCTTCATGATGGGCGCGGAGGCTGGCGACACGCTGGTGGTCCATTTGCTGAAATTAAAACCGAACCGCGATTACGCCGACAGTCTGGATGCCATCGTCGGCCGTGCGCAAACCGCCGGCATGGCCAGCCGCGCAAGCAACCTCGGCAAACCGGTGCGCTGGAAGCTGGACCGTGAGCGCGGCGTGGCCAGTCCCGAACAACCCAGCAATACCTCGTCGATGGCGGTGGAGTTCCGCGTCGAACTCATCAAGGGCAAAGCCATCGGCATGCCACGCATCGAATCGCCGACGCACATCATGACGCTGGGCCAGGCCGGCTCACTGGACGACGCCCTGCGCCTCGCCACCGCCGGCATGACGCAATGGCTGCAACAAGATTACGGCCTCAGCCTCTCCGACAGCGCCATCCTGCTGGGCAGCACGCCAATCTGGCCGGCCGCAGCGTCGGCGTCGCCGCCAGATTCAATGCCAGAATATTGGTCTGAAAGGCGATACCGTCAATCAAGCCCACAATCGGCTAATCACCCGCAACAGGCCGCCGTGCGCGGTCTGAACGGCGACGAGGTCGGCTGCCTTCAGCAGCGGCATATTGATGGTAATGGCCACCGCGCCGGCATGCAGCGCGACGGCAAGCCTCGGGCCTGGCCTGAAAGAGTGATGGTTCATGTTGGGTGTCACCAGAGTGCCGGGGTTGCCGGTCTCACCGCACCGGTAGCAGCCAGCATAAAAATCCGCAACTGACAAAAACATGACGCCGTGATGATAATGACGACCCGGCCAGCCTGAGCTACCTGACCGGGTGATACCAGAGCGCGCGCCGGTCGAGCGGCGTGGCGGCCGACAGCAGCGGATTGCGCAACTCAAACACGCGGCGCGCACCCAGCGTCGAGCGCGCCGTCATCTCGCCGAAGTACTCCTGGAATAGCCGCACATAGCTGCCATCGGCCAGCATGCTTTCCAGCCCGCGCTGGATGGCCGCCGCCAGTGCGGCATTGGATTTTTTAACGAAGAAGTAGAACGCGCTCGGGTAGTGCAGCGCTAGACCGGGCGCCACCACCAGTCCCTGCTGCGCAAACGCGGCCGCCTCGTGCCAGACTTCAAACACGGCGCGCGGAAAGTAATCGACCCGGCCCGACTCCAGCATCTTGAACATGCCGGCGTAGTCGGACGCGGTCTGCACCTTGTAGTGGTTGGCGCGCAGGATATCGGCGTCGGGCCAGTCGTGCCCTTGCAGCGCGTCCAGCGCCTGCAACTCGCTGGCCTGGCGGATGGCGCCGAAGCGCGCGGCGTCGCTTCGGCGTATCAGCAGCAGGCGCCAGCCGATCAGGCCCATGTCGAGCGGAATCCGTACCGGCAGGAGGTCGCGCTCGCGCGTCTGCGAAGTCATGGTCCACAACACATCGACCACGCGGCCCGCCTGCAACTCGGCCAGCGCGCGGTTTTGCCGCATCATCACGGCGGTCGGTTGCAGCGCGTAGTCGTGGCCGGAACGCGCCAGCGCCATGCGCAGCAGGCGCACCGGATAATGCTCGGCGCCGTCGCCATGCCCTTCCGCTTCCGATTGCGGATGCCGCACCAGCGTGGCGCCGCGCGCCGGTGTGATGCCCAGCGCCAGCGCGCTGCCCAGAATGAATCGTCTACGGTCGAACATGACCGAATATTAACTTAAAAGCAAGTCAACGTAAAATGACGAAATGTATCAACCATGGCGCGCCGCCAGCTTGGCACGCAGCTCCTTGATTTCGGCGGCGTAGTTGTCGCGCGCGGTGACCGCGCCCACCAGTTCCATCTCGGCCGTCAGCCGGGCGTCGGACAGCGCCGCCGCCGCCGCGACATTGCGCTCGATCTGCGCGCGCAGGTCGGCCAGTTGCGCATCCTTGCCTTCAATGGCCAGCTGGTCCTTGGCCTTGCCGACCAGCGCGTCGGTGGCGATGCTGCGGGCGTTGCGCAGCTCGGCCATCAGCTGGGCGATTTCCTCGTCACGCTCGTCGGCTAGCGCTTTGGCCTGGTCGCGCGCGGCGGCGGTGTCGGCCAGTTCGGCGCGGGCCGCCTGCAATTCCTCTTCGGTGCGCGCCAGCATCTCGCGCGGTCCGGCCACAGCCGCTTCCGCCGCCTGCTGCACCCAGTCGCCCAGCGCGCTGACGATAGCTTCAGGGATCTCCAGTCTCGGTGCGGTCATTGCGGGCTCCAGTCAAAATAGAACACACACAATACCGCAGGACATTGCCTTCGAGCAAGTCCAAGCCATCTATCAATCTCGCTTATGGCTGCGCCAAAGAAATACTGAATATTCATTGTCGCGTGCGGCCCCTACTATGACCTTACCGGGTGCATTCCGACATCCAGATATCAGGAGAACCAATATGACTGACTTGAAACGCCGCAGCGTCCTGGCCAATGCCGCCGCTGGCGCCGTCGCCCTGGGCGCCACCGCCGCCGTCAAAGCCGCCGAATTCGGCAACCCAGACCGTCCGCTGCAGGGTGCGATCAACTCCAGCGCCATCGCCAACGCCGAGCCCGGCCCGAAAAATACGATACTGCGCGACCAGATGCCATCGTTCACCAATCCGCCGCCGACCGACGTTGGCGGCATGGCGATTCCGTGGGCCTCGTTCAACCTGGCGCACAAGCGCATCCAGGACGGCGGCTGGGCGCGCGAAGTCACCACCAAGGCCTTCCCGATTTCCAAGGACATCGCCGGCGTCAACATGCGCCTCGGCCCTGGCGGCGTGCGCGAACTGCACTGGCACCAGCAGGCGGAATGGGCAATCATGGTCAGCGGCGAGGTGCGCATCACCACCATCGACAGCCTGGGCCGCGCAGAAGTGGCCGACGTCAAGACCGGCGACCTGTGGTACTTCCCGCCCGGCCTGCCGCATTCGCTGCAAGGCCTGGGCGCCGACGGCGGCGAGTTCGTGCTGGCCTTCGACAACGGCGCCGCCGGCGAGTTCAACACGCTGATGGTGTCCGAATGGCTGGCCCACACGCCGCCGGATATCCTGGCGCAAAACTTCGGCATCCCGGCCGACAAGTTCAAGAACATCCCGCTGGAGCAGCTATGGATTTACCAGGGCGCACCCGCCGGCCCGCTGGCCGCCGCCCAGGCGTATTCAGCCTCGTCCGCCGGCCGTCCCGACCATCCATTCATCTTCCGCACCGGCGCCATGGCGCCGACGCTGCGCCAGCCGGGCGGCGAAGTGAAGATTATCGACACCCGCAACTTCCCCATCTCCAAAACCGTGGCGGCGGCGCTGGTCACGCTGCGGCCGGGCGGCCTGCGCGAGATGCACTGGCATCCGGATGCCGATGAGTGGCAATACTTCATCCAGGGCAAGGGCAGCATGACGGTGTTCAACGCCGGCCCGGCGGCGCAGACGGTCGACTTCAACCCCGGCGACGTCGGCTATGTCGAGAAAAACCTCGGCCACTACGTCAAGAACACCGGCAGCACCGACCTGGTGTTCCTGGAACTGTTCAAGTCGGATCACTTCTCGGAAGTCACGCTGTCGCAATGGCTGGCCAACACGCCGCGTCAGCTGGTCAAAGAGCACCTGCGCGTGGACGACGCCACGCTCGACGTGATCCACAAGCTGAAAGACCGCCGCGACGTGCTGGCCTGAAGCCCCGGCGCCACCCGCCCGCCGCCGCGCCCGTCCAAGCGGGCGCGGCTGACTGAACCACGCTACCGCAGGAGAGCCGCCCCATGTTTGCCGCCATCGATAGCAAGGCCACCGTCGCCGCCATGCGCGACAGTCTCGACCATCCCCAGCGCGGCGCGCGCGGGCTGCTGGCGTTTGCCGGCCCGGCCGTGATCGCCTCGGTGGCGTATATGGACCCCGGCAACTTCGCCACCAATATCCAGGCCGGCTCCACCTATGGCTATCAACTGCTGTGGGTAGTGCTGCTGGCCAGCCTGGTGTCGATGCTGTTCCAGGCCATGTCGGCCAAGCTCGGCATCATCACCGGCCGCAGCCTGGCGGAACTGTGCCGCGACGAGTTTCCGCGTCCGGTGGTGATCGCCATGTGGCTGGGTTCGGAAGTGGCGGCGATGGCCACCGACCTGGCCGAATTCATGGGCGGTGCACTGGGCATCTCGCTGCTGTTTCATATCGCACTGGGCTGGGCGCTGATGATCACCGGCATCGTCACCTACGCCATCCTGTCGCTGGACAAGGCCGGCTTCCGGCCGCTGGAAATCGTCATCGGCGCGCTGGTCGCCGTGATCGGTCTTAGCTATCTGGCCGAGATGATCATCACGCCGCCGGACTGGCACGCGGCGCTGTTCCACAGCGTGGTGCCTGAGCTGCACGGCAAGGACGCGCTGATGCTGGCGGTCGGCATCGTCGGCGCCACCATCATGCCGCACTCGATTTATCTACATTCCGGCCTGACGCAGAACCGCGCGCCGGCACGCAACGACGAACAGCGCCTGCGGCTGGTGCGCTTCTCCAACCGCGAAGTGATGATCGCGCTCGGCATGGCCGGACTGGTCAACATGGCCATGGTGGCGATGGCAGCCAGCGCCTTCAGCAAGACCGCGCCCGGTATCGCCGACATCACCGTGGCCTACCACACGCTGACACCGGTGCTGGGCGCCGGCGCCGCGCTGCTGTTCCTGATCTCGCTGCTGGCGTCGGGCATTTCCAGTTCGGTGGTCGGCACCATGGCTGGCCAGAACATCATGCAGGGCTTTGTCGGTTTCCACATTCCGATGCTGGCGCGGCGCTTGATCACCATGGTGCCGGCGGTGCTGGTGTGCCTGACCGCCAATCCGATGACCGCCATGATCGACAGCCAGATCGTGCTCAGCATCGTGCTGCCGGTGCCGCTGATTGCGCTGGTGGTGCTGTCGTCGCGCCGCTCGATCATGGGCCGCTTTACCGCCGGCCGCAAGCTGACCTGCATGGCGGTGCTGGCCACAGCCGCCATCATCGGCCTCAACCTGGCGTTGCTGTGGCAGGCGCTGGCATGATGCGCTTACAGCACGGCCAACGGCGCCAGCCGCAGCGCCGCCTCGTCCAGCAAAAACTGGCGGAAGCTGCGCGCCACCGACGGCAACGGCCGGTCGCCGCAATGCACCACATGCCACTGGCGCTTGACCGGCAAGCCCTGCACCGCCAGCACCGTCAGCAGGCCGGCGCGCACATCGGCCTGCACCTCCTGCGCCGACAGCAGGCTGACGCCCATGCCGGCGATCACCGATTGCTTGATCGCCTCGCTGCACCCCAGCTCCATGAAGCGCGGCGGATTGGACAGGCTGAGGAAGATGTCGTCGGCGACGATGCGGGTATCGGTGCCGCTTTCGCGCACCAGCAGGCATTCGCTGGCGATGCGCGCCACCGGGATCTCGCGTTCGGCCGCCAGCGGATGCATGGGCGAGGCCACCAGCACGAAGGGATTGGCGGCAAACGGTTCTGCGGCCAGGCTGGGCAGGGACGGCGCGCGCACCATCACCGCCAGGTCCAGCTGGTCGGCGCGCAGCATCGACACCAGCTGTTCGCGCGGTCGCACCTGCATGTCCAGTTCCAGCCCGGCATGCTGCTGGAGAAACGCGTTAATCATGTGCGGGAAGAAGCGGCTGCCGGACGTGATCAGGCCGACCCGCAGGCGCTGCACGGCGCCAGTCATCAGGTCGGCCAGCGACTGCTCGGCGGCGTTCAGATCGGCCAGGATCACCTGGCAGTGGCGCAGCACCAGTGAGCCACCCTCGGTCAGCGCGATGCGCTTGCCGCTGTGTTGAAAGAGCGGCAAGCCGGCCAGTCCCTCCATCTGCTTGATCTGCATCGACACGGCCGGCTGGGTCAGGTGCAAGTCCTCCGCCGCGCGGGAAAAACTCAGGTTGCGCGCCACACTTTCAAAGATTTTAATCTGGCGTAGTGTTATGTGCTTCATAGGTGGATCAGTCTCCTTCCGCAGCCAGTGTAGGCAGCTTTGAATTGAGCGGCCCCTCCCGCTTGGCTAGCGGTAACCACTCATTCCAGCTATTAGACCATTCATCGCAACAGGCTGCAGGCTGTCGCTCCGGCGTGGCGCCAGCGTGTTAAATTGCTATCCTTGGTTTTCCATCCACTGACGATGAGGTATCCATGATCCGCTACGCCCTGCCTGCCCTGCTTCTGGCGAGTGTCTTGCCAGTTTATGCCCAGACTGCCGCCGCCGATGTGCCGCTGATCGAGCGCGGCAAGATTTTCGGCAACCCCAGCAAGACCGCCGCCAAGATCAGCCCGGACGGCAAATGGCTGTCGTGGATCGCGCCGCGCGACGGCGTGCTCAATGTGTGGGTGGCGCCGGCCGACAAGCTGTCCGACGCCAAGCCGCTGACCGACGAAAAAACCCGGCCGATCCGCAACAGTTTCTGGTCGCCCGATTCCAAGGTCGTGCTGTTCATCCAGGACAAGGGCGGCGACGAAAACTTCCTGCTGTACGGCGTCAACGTCGCCAGCGGCAAGCAGACCAACTACACGCCGTTTGAAAAGACCCGCGCACAAGTTCTGCAGATCAGCAACAAGATCAAGGACCGCATCCTGATTGGCGTCAACAACCGCGATGCCCGCTGGCACGACGTCTACAGCCTCGACCTGGCCAGCGGCAAGCTGACGCTGGTGCTGCAGAACGACGGCTACGCCGGCTATCTGGCCGACGACCAACTGAAGCTGCGCATCGCCGAGAAAGCCCGTAACGACGGCGGCACCACTTACTACCGCATCACCGACGGCAAGATCGACACCACGCCGCTGACCGAAGTAGGCCTGGACGATTCGCAGACCACCAATGCCTGGAGCTTTACCGCCGACGGCAAAACGCTGTACTGGACCGATGCGCGCAACCGCAATACCGCCGCGCTGATTGCCCAGGATGTCGCCACTGGCAAGAACACCGTCATCGCCGAGGATGTCCGCGCCGATATCGGCGGCGCCCTGGCGGACAAGCAGACCGGCCGCCTGCTGGCCTACAGCGTCGACTACCTGAAGCCGGAATATGTCGCGCTGACCAACGACCTGAAAGCCGACCTGGACTTCCTGAAGAAAAACGCCAAGGGCCAGTTCACCATCACCTCGCGCACCGATGCGGATGACAAGTGGCTGGTCGCGGTCGATCCCGTCACCGCGCCGGCCTCGACCTGGCTGTACGACCGCAAGGCCAAGAAGCTGACCCAGCTCTACGTCAGCCGGCCGGAGCTGGACGGCGCGCCGCTGGCGGCCATGCATCCGCAGGAGATCAAGTCGCGCGATGGGCTGACGCTGGTGTCCTACCTGACGCTGCCGAAATCGGTGGACGCCAACGGCAGCGGCAAGGCCAGCAAGCCGGTGCCGATGGTGCTGCTGGTGCACGGCGGGCCATGGGCGCGCGACGGTTTCGGCTACAACGGCTACCACCAGTGGCTGGCCAACCGCGGCTACGCGGTGCTGTCGGTGAACTACCGCGGCTCGACCGGCTTCGGCAAGAAATTCATCTCGGCCGGCGACCTGCAATGGGGCCGCAAGATGCATGACGACCTGATCGATGCGGTGGACTGGGCGGTCAAGAGCGGCGTCACCACGCCGGACAAAGTGGCCATCATGGGCGGCTCGTATGGCGGCTACGCCACGCTGGCCGGCCTGACGTTCACGCCGACCACCTTTGCCTGCGGCGTCGACATCGTCGGCCCGTCCAATCTGTTCACGCTGCTGCAAACCATTCCGCCGTATTGGGAGGCAGGCAAGCAGCAGTTCTACAAGCGCATGGGCGACCCGACCACCGACGCCGGCAAGGCTTTGCTGAAGGAACGCTCGCCACTGAACTTTGCCGCCGACATCCAGCGGCCGCTGCTGATCGGCCAGGGCGCCAACGACCCGCGCGTCAACGTGCGCGAGTCGGAACAGATTGTGGCGGCGATGGCGGCCAAGAATATTCCGGTGACGTATGTCGAGTTCCCGGATGAAGGCCACGGCTTTGCGCGGCCGGTCAACAACATCGCCTTCAACGCCGTGACCGAAAACTTCCTGGCCAAATGCCTGAGCGGCCGCGCCGAACCGATCGGCGGCGCCCTCAAAGCCTCGACCGCGCAAGTCAAACACGGCGCCGAATTCGCCCCCGGCCTGGCGGACGCCATCAAGTAAGACCATCACCCTTGTGCTGCCTCAGTAGCTGACTGAGGCACGCACGATACGCTGGCGGTATTCCCCCGCCGCCAGCGATGGTCGACAATGCCGATACAGTCCTTTAAATGCAGAGACACGGAAAAAGTGTTTAACAACCTTGCTGTGCCGAGGTTCGTTCAGTTTCGGTCCGCGCTTGAACGAAAGCTGCGGCAACTGAATATTGCGAACGACCTTGATGACTTAAGAGTTCCAACAGGAAATCGCCTGGAAGCGCTGGCCGGTACACGCCAAGGACAACATAGTATCCGGATCAATAAGCGCTACAGGATTTGCTTCGTGTGGACCGCCGCTGGACCGTCTGAAGTCGAGGTGGTGGATTATCACAGCTAGAAGGAGGTAAGCATGCTTGAAGATAAAATGCGCCCGATTCATCCAGGCGAAATCCTGCGCGAGGATTTCATGGTGCCGTTAAAAATGAAGCCTGTGGCGTTTGCCAATATGCTCGACTTGCCGGTTGCGGTAGTCGCCGAAGTGCTTGGAGAGAAACGCAGCGTATCCACCGAAATTGCCGCGCATATCGTGCGGCATTTTGGTGGGCACGTGGATTTCTGGCTACGCCTTCAGCAAAGCTACGACGAGAAAATCACCCAGCTTAAACCTGGCCAGCCCTGGCCAGCGACGCGCGCAGTGTCATCGTGACGGGGTAGTTGCGGGTGACGGGGCGTTGCAGGTCGTAGCAGCGGTTCAGCAGGTCGCTGACGCCGTTCTGCGTCATCTCACGCCATGGCATGTGCACGGTGCTCAGGCGCGGAGCGAAGAACTCGGCGCTAGGCGTGTCGTCGTAGCCGATGACGGAAATCTCGTGCGGCACGCGGATACCCGCTTCCTGGAAGTACGACAGCGCACCCGCCGCCATCTCATCGTTGGCGCAAAACATCGCGGTACAGCGCCGCCCGGATTCCACCAGTTCTTTGGCCGCCGACCAGCCGCCCGCCGGCGAGAAGTCTTTCTCCACCGCCCACATGGTGCCCGTGTCGATGCCGGCCGCCGTCAGCTCCACCTTGAACGCCGCCACCCGCGCCACGTTATCCGGCAAGCTGGCCGGCCCGGACACCAGCGCGATCTCGCGGTGCCCATGATCCAGCAAGGTGCGCGCAGCGATCTTGCCGCCCAGCTTGTGATCGACCGTGAAGCACTGCCCGGAGATGCTGTCGAAATAATGATTGAGCACCACCATCGGCTTGGGACGCGGCCCCAGCACGCTCAAGTCTTCCTCTTGCAACACATTGGTCATCAGGATCAGCCCATCGCAACCGCGCTCGACCAGAAACGCCAGCCCTTCGATGGCCTGCTGGCGCGCCCCGCCCAGCCCGGCGCCAAACGCCACCACCATATGCAGCCCGGCCGCGCGCAATTCGTTGTCGATGATTTGCAGGATAGGCGTATAAAACGTCCCGCTCAGCACCGGAATGTACACGCCGACCATCTTGCTATTGCCGGACAACAGCGTGCGCGCCGCATGCGACGGCCGGAAGCCCAACTGGTCGATGGCGGCCCGCACCTTGACCAGCGTGGCCGGCGACACCGAACCCTTGCCGCTCACCACCCGCGATGCCGTGCCAAGCCCTACGCCCGCCAGGCGGGCTACGTCTTTAATGGTCGCCACGTTGAGTCTTCACATAAGTCATGATGTTCAGGAAAGTATCGGTCCAGTAGCGCTGCCGGTTGGCCGCAAGGTACTGTAACAGTTCCTCGTGCGCAGCGGCACTGGTCGTCAGATAGTCGCCACCGACGCCGTGAAAGGTGAAATTGACCATGGTTCCCTTCGCCGCCGCCTGCTGCACAATCGCAATCAGCTGCTGGCCGCTCAGGCCTTCCGGCGCATATACGCCCACCGCCGACGGATTCAGCGTGGCCATCGACGGCGTTACCGCCTCGCCTCCCACCTTGATAGCGACAAACGCCGGCGCCACCGCTTTCAGGTAGTCGGCGCCGGCCGCCAGCGTATCGCCGCACGGCACGGTGTAGGTGCGTTCGCGCTTGCCGTCGATCGCGTACAGCATGGTATTGCCCAGCATGACCTGGTCCTGCATTTGCGCCACGCTGGTGGTGTCGAGGTCGCGCTGCGGCTGTACCCACTCATGCCCCGGCGCGCGCCGCGAGCATTGGTGGAACAGGCTGTGATTGCCCAGCTCGTGACCGTTGCGGGCCGCCGCGCGCCATGCCGCCATCCGCTTGTCCACCGCCGGATTGGACAGTTGCAGGTAAAAACTGCCCTTCAGCCCGGCACGGTCCAGCGCCGGAATGGCGATATCCAGCTGCGAATCGAGCGCGTCGTCATACGCCAGGCTGACCGCCGCCTGGGCGCCGTGCGGCCATTGGAAAGGTAATCCATTTTGCGCCGCAACAACGCCCGATAAGACGCTCATCCACGCCGCCGCCAGCACCTGCAAAGTCGATATTTTCATCAAAAGTGTCTCTTTTTGGAAACGTTCCCAGATCATGTTGCACGCCTTATCTTCCTATGTCAACCAAAACGGGTGCACAATTTTAAGGCATGCCAAATTGACTTTGAATTTCGATCAATGCTATATTCGCCATGTTAATTGGAAAGGTTTCCAAGAACACGGTAAAAAGTAGCAGGCAGGCGGTTGATAAAAACACAGAAAACACAGGAGATGACATGCATTATCCGAAGGCACGACAAACATTGATGAGCCTGGCAGTAGCCAGCGCATGCGCGGCCGCCGCCGTGCCAGCCATGGCGCAAGACGCCCCGGTCAAAGCGGCGGAAGCAACGGATGTTCAGAGCGTCGTCGTGACCGGCCTGCGCCAGTCACTGATTTCGTCGATGAACCTGAAACGCAATTCCGACGGTATCGTCGACGGCATCGTCGCCGAAGACATCGGCAAGTTCCCTGATACCAACCTGGCCGAGTCGCTGCAACGCATTTCCGGCGTCTCCATCGACCGCTCGATCGGCGAGGGTTCGAAGATCACCGTGCGCGGCGTCGGTCCCGACTTCAATCTGGTGCTGCTGAACGGCCGCCAGATGCCGACCTCCAATTTGGGCGACCTGAACGGCCGCGCCTTCGACTTCGCCAACCTGGCGTCGGAAGCCATCTCGCAGATCCAGGTCTACAAGACCAGCCGCGCGGAAAACGCCACCGGCGGCATCGGCGCCACCGTCAACGTCATGACCGCCAAGCCGTTCGACCGTCCTGGCATGCACGCCAGCATCGGCGCCAAGGCGGTGTACGACACCTCCAACGACAACCTGCCGTCCGACGTCCAAGCCAACCGTTCGCTAACGCCGGAAGTCTCGGGCCTGTACTCCAATACCTTCGCCAACAACACGATTGGCGTGGCGCTGACCGGCAGCTACCAGGAACGCAACCTGGGCTATAACACCGCCGCCGTCTCCAACGGCTGGAAAGGCCCGTACGCCGGCAACACCGGCCCGCTGATCGGTGCCGGCAACCAGGTCACCAACGCCCCCGGTGCGACCGACCTGTACTCGCTGCCGCAAAACTTGAACTACAACTTCAACGGCGTCAAACGCCAGCGCACCAACGCCCAGCTGACCTTGCAATACAAGCCGGTCGACTCGCTGGTCACCACGCTGGACTACACCTACTCGGAAAACAAGATCCAGACCAAGCGCAACGACATCTCGGCCTGGTTCAACTTCGGCCCGTCGGCCAGCTCGTGGACCAAGGGTTCGCCAACCAGCCCAACCAGCTGGACCGAGTTCGTCTCCGGCAGCGACATCGCCATGGGCGCCGCCGACTTCGCCACCAAGACGCAGAACAAATCGCTGGGCTTCAACGCCGTCTGGAAAGCCACCAACACCCTGCGCTTCGAGCTGGATACCCACCATTCGACCGCCGAGTCCGGCGCCGACAGCCCGTTCGGTTCCAGCAACACGCTGGGCACCGCCAGCTTCAGCCGCGGCAACACCACGGTCGACTTCAGCAAGGACTTCCCGGTGCTGAGCATCCAGGGCGCCGACTTCGTCAAGGCCGGCCAGCAAGTCACCGGCTCGGTGTTCACCAACTCCTACATGAAGGGTGAAGTGGACCAGACCCAGGTCAAGGGAGCATGGAAAGTGCTGGAAGCGTCCGAGCTGAAATTCGGCGGCAGCTTCAACAAGGTCGAGAACCGTTCCGCCTTCTCCAACCAGCAGCGCGACACCTGGGGCGGCGCCACCAGCCCGGCCGACTACCCAAGCAGCGTCTGGCACCCGAACTCGATCGGTCAGTACTTCGACAAGATCAACGGCAGCGCCAACCCGAACCTGTTCAATCAGTTCTACACCTTTAACTTTGCCCAGGTGCGCCAGATCGCCGCTACCGCGTCCGGCCTGCCGGCGCTGTACATGCCGAAGAGCACCTTCGACAACGACGCCCGCACCCAGGAAAAATCCAAGTCGGCCTTCGTCCAGTTCAATACCGACTGGGACACCAAGTTCCCGATCCGCACCGCCATCGGCGTGCGCTACGAGAAGACCGACGTCATCTCGACCGCGCTGGTACCGGCCGCGACCGCCATCAGCTGGGTCTCGCAGAACGAGTTCCCGATCACCTTCGGCGCGCCGACCTTCACCACGCTGGGCGGCTCCTACCACAACGTGCTGCCGAGCTTCGACTCCGACATCGAGCTGACGCCGACCCAGAAACTGCGCTTCAGCGCCGGCGAAACCATCGGCCGTCCACGCTATGACCAGATCCAGGGCGGCCAGACGCTGAACTCGCTGGTACGGACCGACGGCGGCACCGGCTCGCAAGGCAACCCGGCGCTGAAACCGGTCAAGTCCAAGAATCTGGACCTGTCCTACGAGTGGTACTACGGCAAGCAGAACTTCTTCTCGGTCGGCTACTTCAAGAAAGACCTGGAAAACTACGCCGGTCAATCGCAGATCGACGCCACTCCGTTCAACCTGCACACGCCAGTCGGCGGTGCGTTGTGGAACGAGGCGCTGTCGGCCGGCAAGTGCCTGGCGTCGGATACCACCTGCATCCGCCAGTACATCTTCGCCAACCACCCGACCGCACCGGGCGTCACCGCGCCAGGCGTGAACGGCAACGTCAACGGCACCATCGTTGGCCAGCCTAGCGACCCGATCGCCAACTTCCGCATCACCTCCTTCTCCAACCAGAAGAAGGCCAGCCTCAGCGGCGTCGAGCTGAACTTGCAGCACATGTTCGGCGACAGCGGCTTTGGCGTGTCGACCAACTACACCTATGTGCACTCGGGCCTGCGCTACGACAACAACAAGGTGGGCGAGCAGTTTGCGCTGGTGGGCTTGTCGAACTCGTCGAACGTGGTCGGTATCTACGAGGACAAGAAGTTCACCGCGCGCGTGGCCTACAACTGGCGTGGCGAGTTCCTGTCGTCGACCTTCGACGGCTCCGGTCCTAACCCGCAGTATGTGGAAGCGTACGGTCAGGTCGACATCAGCCTGGGCTACAACTACAACGACAAGCTGAGCTTCCAGATCGAGGGCATCAACGTCGGCAACTCGATCCAGCGCGTGCATAGCCGTACCCAGAACCAGCTGGAATCGGTGACGCAAGCCGGACCGCGCTACATGGTCGGCGCGCGCTACAAGTTCTAACTCACTGTTGTAACTTCACCACGAAAAGCCGCTGCGGATCAGCTTAACCCGCAGCGGCTTTTCAGTTACACTTCCTGCAACTCACTGACAAGGCAAGCTATGCTGCAACGCATCGTGATCGTCGGCGGTGGTTCAGCCGGCTGGCTCACGGCCGGCCTGATCGCGGCAGAACACCGCGCCACCGCGCCGGACGGCCTCCACATCACCCTGATCGAATCGCCGGACGTGCCGCCCATCGGCGTCGGCGAAGGCACCTGGCCCAGCATGCGCGACACGCTGCGCCGCATCGGCGTGTCCGAATCCGATTTCTTCCGCGAGTGCGACGCCGCCTTCAAGCAAGGCTCGCGCTTCAACCGCTGGAGCACCGGCAGCGACGACGACGCCTACTTCCACCCGTTCTCGCTGCCGCAAGGCCATGGCGAGGTCAACCTGCCCGAGCAATGGCTGGCGCAGCATCCACACATCCCGTTCGCGGACCTGGTCAGCTTCCAGCCGCACCTGTGCGTGGCGGGCCGCGCGCCGAAACAGGTCGTGACGCCGGAATACGCCTCGGTGGCCAACTACGGCTACCACCTGGACGCCGGAAAATTCGGCGTGTTCCTGCGCAAGCACTGCCTGGAAAAGCTCGGCGTGCACTACGTGCCGGACCACGTCACCGCCGTCAATTCGCATGAAAATGGCGACATCGCCTCGCTGCAAACGGTCAAGCACGGCGCTGTTGAAGGCGAGCTGTTCATCGACTGCACCGGCATGCAATCGCTGCTGCTGGGCCAGCACTACGGCATCCCGCTGATCAGCCAGAAGCACGTGCTGTACAACGACTCGGCGCTGGCGGTCCAGATCCCCTACCCGGCCGACGACTATCCGATCGCCTCGCAGACCTCGTCCACCGCGCAGAGCGCCGGCTGGATCTGGGACATCGGCCTGCCGACCCGGCGCGGCGTCGGCCACGTCTACGCCAGCGGCTACATCAGCGACGACCAGGCCGAAGCCGAATTGCACGCCTACATCGTGCAGACCGGCGGCCCGCACGACATTCCGCAGCCGCGCAAACTGACCTTCAATCCCGGCTACCGCGAAAAATTCTGGCATCGCAACTGCGTCGCCATCGGCCTGTCGGCCGGCTTCATCGAACCGCTGGAAGCATCGGCGCTGGCCATCGTCGAAATGTCGGCTGCCATGGTCAGTGACGACCTGCCGGCCAGCCGCGAGGCGATGGACATCGTCGCCAGGCGCTTCAACGAAGCCTTCCGCTACCGCTGGGAACGGGTGATCGACTTCCTCAAGCTGCACTACGTGCTGAGCCAGCGCCGCGACAGCGCCTACTGGCGCGACAACACCGCCGACGCGCCGGAACGCCTGGCGGAGCTGCTGACCTTGTGGCGTCACCGCGCGCCGTCGCGCAGCGACTTCAACCGCATCGAAGAAGTCTTTCCGGCCGCCAGCTACCAGTACATCCTGTACGGCATGGGCTTCCGCAGCGACTTCAGCCGCGCGCCGAAACCGCACGAGGCCGCACAATCTGACGCGTACTTCCAGGAAGCTGCTACATTAACGAAAAAAATGTTGCACGGGCTACCGGACAACCGGTCGCTGATTAACCATATCAAGCTTCACGGCTTGCAAAAAATATAGAACGAGACACTATGCCTAACCCGGTTTTACTGAACAATATCGATCACAAGGATCTGCGCGTCATCACCCGCCGCGGCGCCGCCTATGGCGACCAGCTGATGGCCGTGCCCACCTTCCCGTCGGAATTCCGCGACGTGCAAGCCTGCTACCCGATCGTCTTCCACAAGACCACGGACGGCCTCGGCTTCGAGCCGCTTGCGCTGTTCGGCTTCCAGGACGGTGAAAACCTGTTCCTGCAAGGCGAGCGCTGGGATGCACCGTATATCCCGATGATGGTCGAGCGCCAGCCCTTCCTGATCGGCCTCAACGGCGCCGAACTAATGGTCAATGTCGACCTCGACCACCCGCGCGTCAGCCGCAGCGAAGGCGAGGAAGTATTCAAGCCGCACGGCGGCACCACCGACTACCTCGACCGCGCCAACTCGCTGCTGTTCGCCATCCACGAAGGCATGCAGGCGCTGCCTGGTTTCTTGCAGGCGCTGCTTGATAACGAATTATTGGAAAGCTTTACACTCGATGTCGAACTGGACGACGGTTCGCAGAACCGCCTGATCGGTTTCTACACCATCAACGAAGACCGTCTGCAAACCTTGGGTGGCGACGCCATCGTCAAGCTGCACCAGGCCGGCCACCTGCAGGCGATTTACCTGATCCTGGCGTCGCTGTCCAACTTCCGCATGCTGATCGACCGCAAGAATGCCAGCCTCGCCTGAACCCATCCGCGAGATCGCCGGCCTGGGCCCGGCCGATCTCACTGACGCGATCCTGACCTCTACCCAGCCGCTGGTGCTGCGCGGCCTGGCCGCCAGCTGGCCGATGGTGCGCGCCGCGCGGGAAGGCGACCGTGCCGGCCTCGACTACCTGCGCCAGCACTACCAGGACGCCACCGTCGGCGCCATGCTGGGCGGTGCCGACGCCGGTGGCCGCTTCTTCTACAACGACACCGTGGACGGCTTCAACTTCCAGCCAGTGCACGCCAAGCTGACCGGCGTGCTGGAGGAAATCGAGAACAAGCTGGCGCTCGACCCGGCGCCGACCATCTACGTCGGCTCGACCACCATCGACACCTGCCTGCCCGGCTTCCGCCAGCAGAACGATCTCGACCTCGGCCAGCGCGACGCCTTGGCCAGCATCTGGATCGGCAACCGCACCCGCATCGCCGCCCATTACGACCTGCCGGACAATGTGGCGGTGGTGGCGGCCGGGCGTCGCCGCTTCACGCTGTTCCCGCCGGAGCAGCTACCCAACCTGTACGTCGGCCCGATCGATTTCACGCCGGCCGGCCAGGCCATCAGCCTGGTCGATTTCCACCAGCCGGACTTCGACAAGTATCCG
This sequence comes from Duganella levis, assembly GCF_009857605.1. Lineage (GTDB taxonomy): Bacteria > Pseudomonadota > Gammaproteobacteria > Burkholderiales > Burkholderiaceae_D > Rugamonas > Rugamonas levis. The sequence goes on from NZ_WWCT01000022.1 coordinate 46,622, forward strand.
AAATTCGCCGAAGCGCTGCGCCACGCGCAAAGCGCCGAACTGGAAGCAGGCGACGCCATTTTCATCCCCAGCATGTGGTGGCATCACATTGAGGCGCTGTCGCCGTTCAATGTGCTGGTCAACTACTGGTGGCGGCAGTCGCCCGAGTACATGGACACGCCGACCAACGCCCTGATGGCGGCCTTCCTCACCATGCGCGACCTGCCGTTAGAGCAGCGCAAGGCATGGCAGGAAATCTTCCGTCATTACATATTCGAAGCCGACACAGAAACGGCTGCCCATATTCCGGCACACGCACGCGGCGTGCTGTCGCCACTGACAGCCGATGGTGCACGCGCGCTGCGCGGGCATTTGCTTAAAAAATTAAATCGCTAGAGGAGACACAATGCGAGATCCAAACAATCGCCAGCCGGTGCGCCGGGTGGTCATCTGCGGCGGCGGCACCGCCGGCTGGATGGCCGCCACCGGCATCGCCAAAGTGCTGGGCAAACAGCTCGACATCAAACTGATCGAGTCGGAAGAAATCGGCACCGTCGGCGTCGGCGAAGCCACCATCCCGACGCTGACCAACTTCCACAACGTGCTGGAGATTAACGAGCAGGAATTCATGGCCGAAACCCAGGCCACCTTCAAGCTCGGCATAAGCTTTGAAAGCTGGCGCAATCTCAAGGAAGACTACATCCACTCGTTCGGCACCACCGGCATCGACCACTGGACCGCCGGCTTCCAGCACTTCTGGCACAAGGGCGTGCAGCGCGGCCTGGCCGGCGACTTCGGCGACTACTGCCTGGAGCTGAAGGCATCGAAGGAAAACCGCTTCGCCCACCTGCCCAACAACGGCATGAACTACGCCTACCATCTGGACGCCAGCCGCTACGCCAAGTTCCTGCGCCGCCTGAGCGAACCGCGCGGCGTGCAGCGCATCGAAGGCAAGATCGTCCGCTTCAACAAGCACGACAACGGCGACGTGCGCTCGGTGGTGCTGGCCTCCGGCCAGGAAATCGAAGGCGACTTCTTCATCGACTGCACCGGCTTCCGCGCGCTGCTGATCGGCGAGGCGATGGACGAGCCGGTGGAAGAATGGTCGCAATGGCTGTTCTGCGACCGCGCCATCGCGGTGCAGACCACGGCGATTGCCGACGCCGTACCGCTGACGCGCTCCATGGCGCACCAGGCCGGCTGGCAGTGGCGCATTCCGCTGCAACACCGGGTCGGCAACGGCATCGTCTATTCGAGCCGCTATCTGGATGAAGAGACCGCGCACAAGCAGCTGCTGGCCAACGTCGAAGGCAAGACCCTGATCGAGCCGCGCGTGATCAAGTTCCAGCCGTGCCAGCGGCGCCAGACGTGGAAGGGCAACGTGGTGGCGATCGGCCTGTCGAGCGGTTTCCTGGAGCCGATCGAATCGACCAGCATCCACCTGATCCAGCGCAGCGTGATCCGCCTGATGCAAATGTTCCCGTCCGACGGCATCCAGCAGGCCGACATCGACGAGTACAACAACCAGTGCAACAGCGAGATCAACCACATCCGCGACTTCATCATCCTGCACTACCACGCCAACAACCGCACCGATTCGCAGTTCTGGATCGACGCGCGCGAGATGAAGATTCCGGCCTCGCTGCAGCACCGCATCGACCTGTTCCGCGAAACCGGCCGCGTGTTCCGCGTGCCGAACGAACTGTTCGCGGAAAACTCGTGGATCCAGGTGATGATCGGCCAGGGCATCATGCCGAAGTCGCACCACTCGACGGCCGACCTGATGGGCGACGAGGAACTGAAAGCCTTCCTCGGCAACATCAAGAGCCGCATCGACCGCACCGTGGTGCAGCTGCCGACCCACCAGGCCTACGTGCAGCGCTACTGTGGCCGCCCGGACGAAGGCGCGAAAGCCGCCTGACCCCACGAGCCTTTAGTGATACGCAAGCCTTACCACTTAGGGGTCTGACCCCGTACGGGGTCAGACCCCACCTGGCGGTGCGGGTCTATGAACCGAGCCGCTCCACCAGCTGGTCAAACACCAGCCGGATGCGGGCCGGTACCGGCCCGCGCTGCGGCCGATACACATAAATATCCCACGGGTCCGATTGCAGCTTTTGCTGCACCGGCACCAGCCAGCCGCTGGCGATATGCGGATCGGCCATAAAGCCCGGTAGCTGGCCGAATCCAAGACCAGCCATGATGGCGTCAAACTCCGCTTCCGAATCGCTGCTCAGGAAACGCGGATTCACCGGCGAGATATGCAAGCCGCCGGCAAAGTACCAAGGCCACGCCTTGCCCGTGCTGTGATCGCGCAGCGAGGTGGTCGGCAACGCATGCAGATCCTCCACCTGCTTCGGCTTGCCGTGCCGCGCAATCAACTCCGGCGTACCCACCGTGCGAAACGGTTGCGGCGCCACGCTGCGCGCCACGTAGCGGCTGTCGCGCATTGAGCCGAAGCGCACGCCGATATCGATGCGGTCGTCCACCACGTCGGCATGGGTATCGCTGAACTGCACGTCGAAGCGCAGCTGCGGATGGTCGCGACCCAGCGCGCTCAGCACCGGCAGCATCAGCATGCGGCCCAGCGCCACCGGCGCCGTCAGCCGCACCAGTCCTTCCATCTGCGCCGTTGCCACTTCGGCCGGCGGCTGGAACAGCGCATCGACCCGCTGCACGCTGTCGCGCGCCTGCGCCGCCAGGAGTTCGCCGTAAGTGGTGATCTGGATCCCGCGCGTATTCCGGTGGAATAGCAACTCGCCCTGCGCCGCCTCCAGATCCTGCACCGCGCGCGTCACCGCCTGCGGCGAAATCCGCAACCGCACCGCCGCCTCCTTGAAGCTGCGCGCTTCCGCTGCCGCCACGAAGATGCGCAACATTTCCAATCGATTGAGCATGATTTTTATAATTCCAGAAAATGGAATTCTCAAATCATATCATTTCCATTTATTTGCATAGTCGGGCTTCCTATACTTGCTTCATCAACCAACCACAAGGAGTTACGACATGAGCACCAACATCGAAAACAAAGTTGTTGTCATCACCGGCGCCAGCAGCGGCCTGGGCGAAGCAACCGCCCGCCATCTGGCCGCACGCGGCGCTGCCGTGGTGCTGGGTGCGCGTCGCACCGACAAGCTGGAGCAGATCGCCGCCGACATCCGCGCCGCAGGTGGCAAGGCCGAAGTGGTCGCCACTGACGTCACCAGCCGTGAACAGGTGCAGGCGCTGATAGACACCGCCGTGCGCGTGTTCGGCCGCGTGGACGTGCTGATCAACAATGCCGGCTTGATGTCGATCGCGCCGATGGACGAAGTCAAGGTGGACGAGTGGGACCGCATGATCGACATCAACGTCAAGGGCGTGCTGTACGGGATCGCCGCCGCGCTGCCGCAGTTCCGCAAACAGAACAGCGGCCACTTCATCAACATCGCCTCGGTGGCAGGCGTGAAAGTGTTCAGCCCGGGCGGCACCGTGTACAGCGGCACCAAGTTTGCGGTGCGCGCGATTTCCGAAGGCCTGCGCCATGAAGTGGGCGGCTCGATCCGCACCACCACCATCGAACCGGGCGCGGTCGACACGGAACTGAAGCACGGCAGCTCGCATGAGCAAAGCTCGCAGTTCGTCAAAGAGTTCTACAAGCTGGCCATTCCGGCCGACTCGGTAGCGCGCGCGATTGCCTACGCCATCGAACAGCCGGCCGACGTCGACATCAACGAAATCGTGCTGCGTCCGACCGTGCAGGAGTTCTAAACGGCTTCACCGCGCCACAGGTAGCGGGACAGGTCAACCACGGCAGCACCGTGGTTGACCACGCCCTCCGCCTGCAAGCGCGCCGCCTGCTCCGGCAGGAAGTTCAACAGCTCGCCACGGGCGTTGACGATGCGATGCGCCGGCAACGCGGGACTACGCTTGATGTAGCCCGGCAGCACCCGCACAAAACCATCGGCCACGCCGATGGCGACCGCCACATCGCTGTAGCGCACCACGCGCCCACGCGGAATGGTCGGCACAAAATCCAGGAATTTTTGATAGGAAGATTCGGGCAGCGCCGGATAACGGCTTTCGACCAGCGTCACCGCATCGCCGATGCGCAGTGCGCCGCCGGCCTCGATCACGCCCAGCACGCCACGACGCCGCAGCAACTGGCGCAGGTTGGGCACCACATGGCTGATGCGCCGGCACGCCTCGCAAAACATCGTCAAACGGATCTCAACCCCGGAAGACGTCAGCAACGCCGTCCCCGGCCGGAACAGCGCAGGCTGATCGCTGGAAATCACGATATTCTCACCCAGCGCACCGGGCGCAATCTCCAGCGCCCGCAGCTCGCTGGCCAGCGTGACCAGCACCTGCCGGGGGCTGAGCCGATTCGCATGCGCATCGCCATGGATGCCCAGACGCGCCTCGCACACCATCGCCTCGTCCTGCCCCAACGCCCGCAGCGGCTGGCCGCGCGCGGGCTTCAGGTACAGACGTTCAATCCGTCCGGTCACACAGTCAGGGGAATTATTTGCCAGCCACCACCACGCCGCACGCCAGACGCTTGCCGGAGTTGCCGGTTGGCTGGGTGACGAAATCGTCCGGATCGGCATGCACGATCAGGCCACGGCCGACGATGCTGTTGGCGGCGCCGGAGTCCAGCGAAATCTGGCTGGTCGGCACGCTCAGGTGCAGCGACGCCTTGCCGCTGGCATCGGCGGTGATGTTGCCGAAGTCGCCGCCGTGATGGGCCGTGTTTTGCGGGCCGCCATGCTGATGGTTGCCTGGATTGAAGTGGCCGCCGGCGCTGGTGCCATCCGGCGCGCTGCAATCGCCTTTTTCATGCAGGTGAAAGCCGTGCACGCCCGGCGCCAGGCCAGCGATGTCGGCGTCGATCCGCAACTGGTCGCCCTGCTGCGTGAAGCGTACCGAACCGGCGGTGGTGCTACCAGCGGTCGGTTTCAGCACCACGTCAGCGGTGGAATCGGCCGCCTGCGCCGCGCCGGTCGCTGCCAACGCCACGCCAACCGCCAGCAGGTAAGAAATCGAGATTTTTCGCATAGTGAGAGTCTCCATAATAAAAGCCAAAAGCTTATTGTTGCATTGTTTTCTCGGGACTGTGCACACCTTTACACTTCAGTTATAGTCCTTCTCAGGCAAGCACTTCGCCGCGCCGACCTTGCAAGGATATCTCATGAAAAAACTGTTTGTAGCCAGCCTGATCCTGTCCCTGAGCGGCGCTGTATTCGCGGCCGAGCCAACCGCGCAGCAGAACAAGATGAAAACCTGTAATGCGGACGCCACCGGCAAGAAGGGGGATGAACGCAAAGCCTTCATGAAGGAATGCCTGAGCGCCAAGCCGGCCGCCGCCGAAGCGCCTAAGCTGACCCAGCAAGAGAAAATGAAAAAATGTAATGGCGACGCCACCGGCAAGAAAGGTGACGAGCGCAAGGCCTTCATGAAGGAATGCCTGAGCAACAAATAAGCCATCGCCGCTGCCATCAACGCCATCCACGGATGGCGTTTTTTATCGGCGTCTTTTTACCAATAGTCATTATTGCCTTGGCACATTACTTGCTCTGAATATACTTTTTTGTGTTCAAGCCTACGTAATGACCAATTACCCTAAAGCTGACGCGGACATATTCCTACCCCATATGCCCGACGTAGCCCGCTGTGAACTCTCGCTGCGGGAACTGAATCAGATGTGGCGACTTATCGAGTCGTCCGCCAAGATGAACTGCCCGGCCGAAGCACGCCTGTTACTGCCGGCCATGGTAGCCACACGCACCGGTTTCGCGCATCTGGAACAAGCGCTGGTGGCCAATTTGGTGCAGGAGAAAGTCCGCCACGTGCTGGCCGAACTCGGCACCCAGGCGCGCTATGCGATCGACATCCTGGTGCGCAACCTGTTCGAGCGCACCGCCGATGTCGGCTTCCTCGCCACCGACGCCGATTTGTGCCGCTTCGTCGCCGGCCTCGTCGACGACAAGGACGCCGCCCGCCAGCGTCTGCACGACTACCGCGACAAGTACACCGTCTACGATGAAATCCTGCTGCTGGACCTCGACGGCCGCGTCATGGTGCAAGCCGATCCGGCCACCCCGGTGACCTACAGCCGCGACCCGCTGCTGCAACAGTCGCTGGACGCCAAAGGCTACGTCGAAACCTTCCGCGCCACCGACCTGCGTCCCGGCAAATCGCGCGCGCTGGTCTACTCGCACCGCATGCTGCATCCGGACACCGGCGAACCGGCGGGCGTGCTGTGCCTGTGCTTCAATTTCGAGCAGGAGATGGACGCCATCTTCGCCGCCTATCGCGACCCGTCGCAGCGCGCCAACATGTTGCTGCTGGACGCGCAAGACCATGTGATCAGCAGCGCCGATCCGCTGTGGATACCGCCCGGCGTGCGTGTGCCCACCAACGCCGACGGCCAGCCGCAGCTGCTGATGTTCGGCGGCCGCGAATACCTGGTGCGCACCTTCTGTTCGGACGGCTATCAGGGGTACCCCGGCCCGGCCGGCTGGAAGGCGCAGCTGATGATTCCGGTCGACCTGGCGTTCCGCACCAGCGGCGGCCAGTCGCTGGCCGACGTCGAGCCATCACTGATGCAAGGCCTTTTGTCGCACGCGCAGGCGTTCAGCCCGTCGCTGCATGAGCTGATGAGCTCCGTCACCCGTACCACCCGCACCATCGAGCGCATCGTCTGGAACGGCAAGGTCACCAGCGCCGCCAACGACCAGGTCAACGCCGACGGCAGCCACTCGGGCGGTATCAACAAACTCAACACGGTACTCGACCAGATCACCGAAACCGGCGAGCGCAGCGACGCTCTGTTCTCGCATTCGATCCAGGATTTGTACCAGACCGTGCTGGCCTCCAGCATCAGCGAAGCCGAGCTGACTTCGCAACTCTTGGTCGATATGCTGGACCGCAACCTGTACGAACGCGCCAACGATTGCCGCTGGTGGGCCTTGTCGGCGCAGTTGCGGCGCGGCCTGGCGCAACCGTCCGATGCGCAGACCAAGGCCATCGCCGACGTGCTGGCCTACATCAACAGCCTGTACACCGTGTATGCGCGCCTGTTCGTCTACGACCGGGGCGGCCGCATCATCGCCAGCACCGGCGGCGACGAGATCGTCGGCCAGTACATCAGCGGCGAGACGCTGGGCCGCGTGGCGGCGCTGCGCAGCGAGCTGGATCACTACCCGGAGACCTTCGGCCCGTCGGCCTTCTACGGCGGCGACGCCACCTACATCTACCATGCGGCGATCCGCCATCCGGAACAAAGCGGTACCGTGGTGGGCGGCATCGGCATCGTGTTCGACGCCAAACCGGAGCTGCTCAACATGCTGCATAGCGGTGTCGCCAGCCGCGCCAATATGCGCGCCTATTTCGTCACGCCGCAGGGCCAGATCCTGTCCAGCACCGACGCCGCCTGTTCGCCGGGCGATGTGCTGCAACTGGATGCGGGCCTGTTGGCGCAAGCCGATGCCGGCAACGGCGCCAGCGTCTCGCGCATCATGCAGCACGACGGCCAGTACGTGATCGCCGCCTGCACCCGCAGCGCCGGCTACCGCGAATTCCGCGCCGTCGACGGCATCGAGCAACCGGTGATTGCGGTGCTGCTGCAAGCCTTCGGCCCGGTGCGCCACGAGCTGCCGGCGCGCGCCGCCGTGCGCATCGAACGCCTGCGCGACACCGGTCCCGACTTCGCCATCTTCTACGCCGGCCGCACGCTGATGGCGCTGCGCGCCACGCAGATCCAGGAGGCGGTGCCGTTCGCCAAAGTGCAGCGCACCACCAGCGCCGGCCACCCGGCCCGCATGGGCATGCTGGACGTGCCGCTGGCCGGCGGCCAGAAGCACTTCGTCTGGGTGTTCGACCTGGCGCTGCTGGCCACCGGCAAGGCCGGCACGGTCACCGACAACAGCCAGGTGATGCTGGTGCACAGCGGCGCCACCGTCATCGGCCTGCTGGTGGACGACCTGCATTCCGTGCAGCAGTTCGACAGCGCCGACATGACCGAGTCGCCATTCAGCAGCGGCGACATGGCGCTGGCGCCGCGCCTGATCAAGGCCAATCAGGGCAATGTGCTGATCCAGGAGCTCGACATCGAGCGCCTGATGGCGCGCCTGCGCGGTTGATGCTGAACTGAGCGTCAGCTATGCGCCGGCGACATGCAGCAGCCGGCGCTCCTGGCGGCGATACAGCACCAGTGTGGCGAACAGGCCGCACACTGCGGCCAGCGTCATCCACCATCCCGGCGCGCTCTTGTCGCCGGTGTAGGCGATCAAGCCGGTGGCGATGGCCGGCGTGAAGCCGCCGAACAGCGCCGTCGCCAGGCTGTACGCCAGCGAGAAGCCGACCGTGCGCACATCCTCCGGCATCATCTCGGCCAGCGCCACTACCATCGCACCGTTGTAGCTGGCGTACAGGAAGGACAGCCACAACTCCACTTCCAGCATGCGGCCGAAGCTCGGCGCCTGCACCAGCCAGTGCAGCGCCGGATAGGCGGTCAGGATGGTCAGCACGGTCACGCCCAGCAGCAGCGGGCGGCGGCCGATGCGGTCCGACAGCGCCCCCATCACCGGCAGCCAGATGAAGTTGGAGATGCCGATCAGCGCCGTCACCACCAGCGCGTCGGTGCTGCTCAGGTGCAGCACGCTCTTGCCGAAAGTCGGCGTGTAGACGGTGATCAGGTAGAACGACACGGTGGTCATCGACACCAGCATCATGCCGCACAGGACCAGGCCCCAGTTGCTGACCATCGAGCGGAAGATTTCATGCAGCTCCGGCCGGCGCTTGCGGGCCTGGAAGGCCGCCGTCTCCTGCAACGAGCGGCGCAGGAAGAACAGCACCGGCACGATCATGCAGCCGACGAAGAACGGAATGCGCCAGCCCCAGGCGCTGATCTCGGCCGGCGCCATCAACTCGTTCAAGGCAAAGCCCAGCGCCGCCGCCACCACCACCGCCACCTGCTGGCTGGCCGACTGCCAGCTGACATAAAAGCCCTTGTTGCCGGGCGTCGCCATCTCCGACAGGTAGATCGACACGCCGCCCAGTTCCACGCCGGCCGAAAAGCCCTGCAGCAGACGGCCGGTCAGCACCAGCGCCGGCGCCAGGTAGCCGATGCTGGCGTAGCCCGGCACGCAGGCGATCAGCAGCGTGCCGGTGGCCATCAGCGCCAGCGTCACGATCAGTCCCTTGCGGCGGCCAACCCGATCGACATAGGCGCCCAGCAGGATGGCGCCGAGGGGCCGCATCAGGAAGCCGGCGCCAAAGGTCATAAAGGTCAGCATCAGCGACGCCACGCCGTCGCTGGCCGGGAAAAACGCGGCGGCGATGGCGTTGGCGTAAAAGCCGAACAGGAAGAAATCGAACATTTCCATGAAATTGCCGCTGACCACGCGGATCACGGTGCCGGTTTGGGTAGCCACATCGTCCTCACTGAAAGCTGCGGCGAACGGCCGCGTCCGCCTAACTATAGAGGAAATAGTCGCCGGCAAACAACACAGCCCCCATTTTCGGCAGTTCGTCACAAAACTTTCGGCAGAGGCAAACAAGTTCAGTAAAATCAACCATGTCGAATTAAACAACTTTACCGAGGAATTATCATGCGCCGTACCGCTGCCGCCGTCCTGATCCCCGCCCTGTTTGCGCTGAGCGCCCCGAATCTGCAGGCGGCGGAATCCACCCGCGCGCTGCCGTCGTTCATCGCCATCAACGCCAAGGGCGCGTTTGCCATGACGGTGGAAGTGGGCAAGACGCAGTCGGTAGTGATCAGCGGCGAGGACAAATTCGTCTCCAACCTGAAGACCGAGGTCATCGACAATGAACTGCAAATCACGCTGCCGGAAAAGGTCTACAAGGGCACGCTGAAAGACCCGCGCATCACCATCACCCTGCCGGCGCTGAGCCGCGTCAAGGTGGAAGGCGCCGGCGAAACGCTGCTCAACAAGGTCAATACCGACCGCCTGGACATCAGCTACCAGGGAGCCGGCCGGCTGGCCGCCAACGGCAAGGTCAAATACCTGCGCGTGAACGCGCGCGGCGTCGGCGAAGTCGATACCAGCAAACTGCTGGCCGACCGCGTGGACGTCAGCTTTGAAGGCATCGGCAATGTGAGCGTTTATGCCACGGACCTGCTGAACGCCGTGGCCAAGGGCATCGGCGAACTGACCTACTACGGCCATCCGAAAACCGTCAACAAGTCGGTGTCCGGTATCGGCAACGTCAAGGCCGGCGACTAAGTGACTGAGTAAGTTGCTCGGTGACACCGGTAGCGAATGCGGGTACTATCAGTTGCATAACGCATGACCCTCGCAACGCATCCGGGAGACTCGCTTCGTGGCTGTGGCAAACGACATCGCACACTGGCGCGCACAGATTTTTGCCAAGCTGCTGCTGGTGGTGTTTGTGCTCGGATTATTCACGGCCATCCCCAGCGCATTGCTGGCGGCCAGCGAGGGCATGTGGTCGATCGCCATCGTGGATGTCGTGGCGCTGGCGTGGATCGGCGCCATCTGGCGCTGGCGCCGCCTGTCGTACACGGCGCGCGTGGTCAACTTCCTCAGCGTCGCCATCGTGGTCGGCATCGCCCTGCTGTTCAAGGTGGGGCCGGTCAGCCAGATCTACCTGATGGCGGTGCCGGTGCTGGCGGCGCTGCTGCTTGGCCTGCGCCCGGCGCTGGTCACGCTGGTACTGACCGCGCTGATCGTCATGGTGCTGGGCTTTAACGACAACGCCAACCTGCACCTCGCCGGCCTGCCGGACGATGGCTTCCTGCGCGCCGCCATCATCTCCCTCAACTTCAGCTTCATGACGGCGGTGCTGACGCTGTCGTGCGCGGTGCTGCTGCAACACCTGGAACGCTCGTTCGACAAGCTGTCCGACCTCAACGCCGAACTGCGCCTGACCTCCGCCGCCGTGGCGCGCCTGAACGACATGGTGCTGATCGCGCAGGTGGGACAGGACGACGACCAGCACATCATCTTCGTCAACGAAGCGTTTGAACGCCGCACCGGCTACCGCCGCGACGAAGTGATCGGCCGCGACCTGCGCCTGCTGCGCGGCCCCGACACCGACCCGGCGGTGGTCGACACCATCGAACGCGCCATGGCGCGCAGCGAAACCGTGCGCGCCGAACTGCTTAACTATACCAAGACCGGCACCGCGTACTGGGTGGAGACGGAGCTGGTGCCGTTTGCCGACGAAGGTGGCGTCAACACGCACTGGGTGGCGGTGGAGCGCGACATCACCGAGCGCAAAAAATCGCAGGACGACATCCACCGCCTTGCCTTCTTCGACGTACTCACCGGCCTGCCCAACCGCCGCCTGCTGATGGACCGCATCGACAAGCTGCTGGCCAGCTCCGAGCGCGGCGCCACCTACAGCGCGGTGATGTTCATCGACCTCGATCGCTTCAAGACCATCAACGACGCGCGCGGCCACGCCATCGGCGACGCCCTGCTGTGCAACGCCGCCGCGCGCCTTAGCAAATTGATGCGCAAGGCCGACACGGTGGCGCGCATCGGCGGCGACGAATTCGTGGTGCTGCTCGGCCACCTGTCGCACGAGCTGCCCGGCGCCACCCACGCGGCGCAGACGGTGGCGGAGAAAATCCGCAACGCCATCGGCCAGGATCTCGACATCGAAGGCCAGAACTACAACTCCACCGCCAGCATCGGCGTGACCATGCTGCCACGCCCCGGCTCACCCAACCAGACCGCGCAAGACCTGCTGCGCGAAGCCGATACCGCCATGTACCGCGCCAAGTCGAATGGCCGCAACGGCATCGCCTTCTTCGAGACGGCGATGCAGGCCGAAGTCGAACACCGCCTGACGCTGGAGCACGACCTGGCCGCCGCGCTGGCCAACGGCGAATTGCAGATGCACGTGCAGGCGCAGGTCGACCGTCACGGCCACGCAGTCGGCGGCGAACTGCTGATGCGCTGGCCGCTGACGGATGGCAGCATGATCCCGCCCTCGGTCTTCATCCCGGTGGCCGAGGAATCGGGCCTGATCGTCGAACTGGGTGCGTGGGCCTTGCGCCAGGCCTGCCACGCCGTGCTGGAATTGCAGGCGGCCGGACTGGCGATGCCGCTGTCGGTCAACGTCAGCCCGACCCAATTCCGCCAGGTTGATTTCGTCGAGCAGGTGCAGCGGGTGCTGGCCGATACCGGCGCGCCGGCCGCGCTGCTGGTACTGGAAGTGACCGAAGGCCTGTTGATCGACAAGATGGAAGACACCATCGCCCGCATGCACCGGCTGACCGAAATGGGCCTGCGCTTTTCGATCGACGATTTCGGCACCGGCTATTCCAGCATGGCGTACCTGAAGAAGATGCCGCTGTATGAGCTGAAGATCGACCGCAGCTTCATCATGGATACGCCGGAAGACGCCAGCAGCAAGGCGCTGGTGCAATCGATCCTGGCGATGGCCGGCCATCTCGGCCTGCGCGTGGTGGCCGAAGGCGTGGAGACGCAGGCCCAGGCCGATTTCCTGATCGCCCACGATTGCGCCTGCATGCAAGGCTACCTGTACGCGCGGCCGATGCCGCTGGCGTCATTCATCACAAGTTTACAAAGCAGTACGGTCGTGGCAGCCGTCGTCTAGCCACCTACTATAAATGGGGGATGCAATGAAACTGAGTGTTGCGCACAAAATGGGACTGCTGGCCGCAGCCGCCTTGGCGGGCATCGTATTGATGGCGGGTCTGAGCCAGTACCAGATGGAAGAAGTCTACGATGCAGCCAACTACTCCACCGTCAACACGGTGCCCAGCCTGGTGGTGATCGACAAGCTGCGCGACAGCTTTTTGCGCATGCGCATCCGCGTCAACCAGCACGTGCTGAATGCCGACGACAAGAAATTCCCGGAGCTGGACGCCGCCGTCACCGACATGCGCAAGCTGGTCGACGACAGCATGAAGAAATACGAGCCGCTGCTGGCCGACGACAAGGACAAGGCCATCCTCGACAAGGAAAAAGCCTCGTGGGCCAAGATACAGCCGCAGATCGAAGCGGTGCTGGCCGAATCGCGCAGCAACCACAATGACAAGGCGCGCATCGCGCTGGAGGCGGCGCGGCCGGAAATCCAGGTGATGCAGGCGCTGCTCGACAACCACTTCGACTACAACGTCGAACTGGGACAGCAAGGTGCGGAACGCGGCGCGGCCGCCAAGAAAGCGGCGGCGCGCACATCCATCTTCATCGCCGCCGGCACGCTGGTGGTGGTGGCGCTGATCAGCGCCCTGATCGCGCGCGCATTGCTCAAGCAACTGGGTGGCGAACCGGATTACGCCGCCGACATCGTCAACCGCGTGGCCAATGGCGACCTGACGGTGACGGTGCAGATCAAGCCGGGCGACACCACCAGCCTGCTGGCGGCGATGCACAGCATGGTCGGCAATCTGTCGCGCGTGGTAGGAGAAGTCAACGACGGCGCCGAGGCTTTGGCCAGCGCTTCGGAAGAAGTCAGCGCCACGGCGCAGTCGCTGTCGCAGGGGGCCAGCGAACAGGCGGCGGCAGCGGAAGAATCCAGCGCCGCCATCGAACAGATGTCGGCCTCGATCGCGCAGAACACCGAGAACGCCAAGGTCACCGACGGCATGGCCGGCAAGGCCGCGCAGGAAGCGGGAGAAGGCGGCGCGGCGGTGCGCTCCACCGTGACGGCGATGCGCGAGATCGCCAAGAAAATCGGCATCATCGACGATATCGCCTATCAGACCAACCTGCTGGCGCTGAACGCGGCGATCGAAGCGGCGCGCGCCGGCGAACATGGCAAGGGCTTTGCCGTGGTGGCGGCCGAGGTGCGCAAGCTGGCGGAACGCAGCCAGGTGGCGGCGCAGGAAATCGAGCAGGTGGCGTCGGGCAGCGTGAGCCTGGCCGAGAAGGCCGGCGCGCTGCTGGACACCATGCTGCCGAATATCAAACGCACTTCGGACCTGGTGCAGGAAATTACGGCGGCATCCGAGGAGCAATCGGCCGGCGCGGGGCAAATCAATTCCGCCATGAGCCAGTTAAGCCAGACCACGCAAATGAACGCCTCCAGCTCCGAGCAACTCGCCGCCACCGCCGAAGAGATGAGCGGTCAGGCCGAGCAGCTGCAAAGCTCGATGGCGTTCTTCAAGGTGCGTTAGATCAGCTGTTAATTCACGACGGTGACGTGCTTGCCGCTGACATTGCGCTGGGCCGGATTGCCGTACACCGTCACGCCGCCGGAGCCGTTGGAGTAGGCCACCACCGACTGCGTGACGGTGGCCGAAATGCCGCCGGAGCCATTGCTGTTCAAGTCTGCGCTCTGGCTGGTCAGGCTGGCCAGGTCGGCGCTGCCGGAGCCGTTCAGACGTACCGTGACATTGCGCACGTTGCCGCTGGCGTTGGCGCCGCCGGAGCCGCGCAGGTCCAGGTTCAGCGATTCGCCATTGATGCGGCCTAGGTCCAGTCGTCCGGAACCATTCAGACGGGCGACGGTGGAGCCGCTGTCCAGGCCCGAGGCATTCAGTCCGCCGGAGCCGTTCAGGCGCGCATCCAGCAACTCGACTTTACCGCTCAGACGCACCGAGCGCGAGCCGTTCAGCGCCAGCTCCAGCGGCGCGCCATTCAGGCCGTTGACCACCATCGAACCGGAACCGTTGGCCGACAGGTGACGCAGCACCGGCGTGCTGTAGGTGATGCGGATCGGATTGCTGGTGCGGATATTCCCTTCGATCCAGACGCGCAGCGTGCCGCCGCTGGCATCGGTGCGGATCAGCGGCAGGATGTTGCTGTCGCCTTCCAGTTGCAGGCCGGTGGCCTGGCCGACCCGCACGTCGACCTGCATCGGGCCATTGACGTCGAAGCCATCCAGCGTGGCGATCTCGCGGTTTTCCACCACCAGCTTGCCATCGCCCTGCACCGCGTTGCCGCCATACGCCGATTTGTACGACATGCCGCCATCGCCATCCGGCACCACGATAACGGCGCAGCCGGCGAGGATGGCGAGGGAAGCGAGAGCGATGACAGTGCGGCGCATGATGGGTGTCCTTAAAATAGTAAAGTGTTGCCACTATAGCCAGCGCCCTCGCCGCCCGTCCCGCCGATGCGATAAACGGTCGAAAAAGAGGGATGAAACGCATAATCGGCGGTGTACCATAGCGGTCATGACAACCTCCAACCTGCCCGACCTGCAAGACCTGCGCGAGCGCACGCGCCAATTCGCCCAAGCCCGCGACTGGGAGCAGTTCCACACGCCAAAAAACCTGGCCATGGCGCTGTCGGTGGAAGTGGCCGAACTGGCGGAGCACTTCCAGTGGCTGCAAACCGGCGGCGCCGCCGAACTGGATGACGGCAAGCGCACCGCCATCCGCCACGAGCTGGCCGACGTGCTGCTCTACCTGGTCCAGCTGGCGGACAAGATGCAAGTCGACCTGCATGCCGCCGCCGTCGAAAAAATGGCGCTCAACGCCGTCAAATATCCGGCCGACACCGTGCGCGGCGACGCCCGCAAATACAACGAATACTGATGCGGCGCCTACTGGATATCGCCGCTGCGTTGTTGGCTTGCGCGCTGATGCTGCTGGCCGCGCCGGCCAGCGCCGAGCCGCAGCACCTGGCGGCGGCCAACTGGCTGGTGACCACGGCCGACCGCTACAGCGCGCCCCCGGCCAGCATCGACAGCGGCAACCTGCCCGGCCCATGGCATCCGCTGACATTACCATCAACCCTTCCACCAGGCGACCGCCGTGCCGACGACATCGACACCACCTGGATCAGGGTGACTGTGCCGGCAAGCGCGCAGACCAGCGGCCCGCTAGCGATCTACGGCGCCCGCGTCACGGTGGAAGGCACGATCGCGGTCTACGTCAACGGCCGGCTGGCGCATCGCGCGCAGCAGCAAGGCCCGTTGTGGGACAGCCCGTTCACGCCCTTGTGGATCACGCTGGACACCGACACCGATGCCGCCCCGGTGCGCGAAATCCTGGTGCGGCTGGAACACCGCGCCCCCACCCGCGTAGCACTGTCCTCGCTATGGTTCGGCGCCAGCGACGCGCTGCATAGCCGCTACTACACGCGCCTGTGGTTGCAGCGCGAACTGCCGGCCACACTCAACGCCGCCTTCCTGCTGGTCGGCCTGTTCTCGCTGGCGGTGTGGCTGCTCCGCCGCCACCGCTACGAATACCTGCTGTTCTTCTACCTGGCCGCGACCTCGTTTCTAGGCCACCTGCACTACTATCTCAGCCTGCCGGTCACCGGCGGCTGGTTCGCCTGGCTCACTGCCAACGCCCTGTTCTGGCTGGTGACGGTGCTGCACCTGTTCCTGCGCAAGCTGCACGGCCGCCCGCTGGCCTGGCTGACGCGGGTGCTGGTCGGCGTCAGCGCCGCCATCAGCGTGCTGTCGATGCCCTTCGTGGCGATCCTGCCGGTCTATCCATCCACCTCCGTGCTGGTGCCGCTGGTGTACGCGGTGGTGGTGGTGATGGCGGCCACCGTCTGCATCGTCGCCGCAGCCTGTTCGTGGCGCCGTTCGCGCGAGGGCCTGCTGCTGGCGGCGGGCCTGGGCCTGTGCACGCTGCTGGGCGTACCCGATTGGCTGATGCACAACCATGTCGCCAGTGCCGAAGGCTGGTTCACCGGCGCCTATACCAACGCCGTCACCTTTTGCATGTTCGGCATACTGATGGCGCGCCGCTACGTCAACGCCATCCGCGGCATGGAAAACAGCAACGCCAGCCTGGAACAGCGGCTGCAAAAGCGCGAAGCGGAACTGGAAGTCATCCACAGCCAGTTGCGCGACGCCGCCCAGCAGCAGACCATCAGCGACGAACGCCAGCGGCTGATGCAGGACATGCACGACGGCCTGGGCTCGTCGCTGATCAACGCCATCCGCTCGGTCGACCAGACCGGTATCAGCGCGCAGAAGATTTCGCAGATCCTGAAGGACTGCCTGGATGACCTGAAGCTGACCATCGACTCGATGGAACCGATCGAAGCGGACCTGCTGATGTTATTGGGATCCCTGCGCTTCCGGCTGGAGCCAAGGCTGGAAGGCACCGGCATCACGCTGCACTGGGAAATCCGCGACGTGCCGCCGCTGCCATGGCTGGAGCCGGGCAGCGCGCTGAGTATTCTGCGTATCATCCAGGAGAGCATCGCCAATATCCTGCGCCACACGCCGGCGACTGAAATCCGCCTCAGCACCCGGCACGACATTGAAGGCGATGGCGTGCAGGTGACCGTCAGCGACAATGGCGGCGGCTTCGACCTGGCGGCCACGCTGCAATCACCGGGCGGGCGCGGCATCCGCAATCAGCAGCGGCGCGCCCGCAGCGTCAATGGCCGCGTGGACTGGGCGTGCGACGGTAGCGGCACGCGCTTCACCCTGTGGCTGCCGCTGGCGCGCGCCTGAGCCGGCAGCCTAGTTGGCGCCGGCCGCCATATCGGCCGCTTCCGGCACCTGCAAGATAAACTGGCTGCGCATGTCGCGCACCATTTTCCTGATATCGCCCTGCATCGCCAGATAGTCTTCCGGCGTGCACACGCGGGTGCCGGCCTTACCGCTCTTCAAGGCGCGCTTGATCAGCAGCTTGCCGTCCACCTGGCGGAACTCCGCGCTGTACTGGAAGTATGGGCTGGCCAGGTGCACATCCGGCGGCACCGCCAGCAGCGTGGCGTTGGCCGGAAATTCGTAGCTCGCATCTTCCTCGTAATCGTTTTCCGGACACAGATAGGGCTGGGTGCGGGTAGTCTCGTTAGTCAGGCCGAGGACCTGCTGCGCCAGCCCCACATACAGGCTGCTGTACGCCGGCACGCCGACCGGACCTGGCAGATACACCCAGTTGTCGCCGCTGCCCTTCAGCGTAAAGCGATATCCCTTGCCGCTGGCCGCCTCACTCAGGTCGCCCAGCACCACCTCGCCACGCCCCTTGATGGTGGCAGACTTCAGCAGCACTTCAACAAAGCGCTCCTGGTCGACCTTGCCCCAGTTGCGATGCTCGTTGCGCACCGCCTCTTCCCACGCGCCCAACTGGTCGCGCGTGAAGTTGAACGTGGCCGAACCATCGGCTGCAATCTTCACCGTGTAGTGGTTCTTGATCTTGATCAGCTGTGTCACCGGCGTGTGCCCCATTTGGCCGCTGCGGGTCAGGATCACCGGCTTGTCCAGATCATCGCCCGGCAGGTAGCCGGCGGCGATGCTGTCCGCGGTCGAATCGAGATACAGGTCCAGCGCCGGGATGTAGGTGATGACGTGATTGAACTGGCCAAGTTGCGCCACCGGCGGCAGCCTGAATGACCAACCGAGGTTGATCAGCGCCGGCGTGCTGTCGATGCCGACCGCGTGCAGCATCGCTTCCATCAGCGCCACGTGATCCTTGCAGTCGCCGTAGCGGTTGTCCAGTATCGACTCCGCGCTGTGCGGCTCCAGGCCGCCGTTGCCGATGTACACCGCGACATAGCGCACGTTCTTGCGCACCCAGTTGTCGATGGCCATGGCCTGCGCGCGCGGATCGTTCAACCCCTTTACCACCTCGCGCGCCCTGGCGGTGATGCGCGGCGTCACCGCCGCCGCCAGCGCAGCGGTACGGTCGTAGGCCAGGCCGATTTCACCGTAGCTGTTGAAGGTCGAGACGATCAGATGGCGCCCATAGTCGGAGTAAGCGATCGCGCCGACCTCGATGCGCGGTGTCGGCGCCTGCACGTAGTCCCAGCGGTAGACAGTGCGGCCGTCGTGCTGCTGCGGCGTGCTGGCCTTGAAGCCGGGATCGTCCGCCTTCAGCAGCATCCCGGCCGGCATATCGTAGATCAGCGTCAGTTGCCCGGTGCGGCGGAACAGCGGATAGGTGATGTCGCTGAACTGGCCGGGGAAATAAGCGCTGCGGCGGATCTTGTGGGTCTTTGAATACAGCTTGTCGCCGACCGCCACGTCGGCGTAGATCACGCTTTTGACCTGCATGTCCTGGAACATGGCCGCGCCGCTGTAGGCCGGTTCATTTTGCAGCTTGATCTGCTCCGGCAGCACCGGAATGCGGCGGCCATCCGGCTTTTCGGTGTAAGCCTCGATGATCTCCACATCTTCCAGCGTGCGGTTGAAATGGAACTGGCGTTGCGACTGATGCGCCACGGCGCGCTGCTCGTTGATCTGCACCAGTTCTTCAAAATCCTGGACATAGCTGCCGTCGCGCTGCACCACAAAGGTCTGCTGGTTCTTCAGCGTGGTCACCGAGGTATCGATGCCATCATCGGCGGCCAGCGCGGGCTGGGACCACAGCGCGGCGGCGCACAGCAGGGCAAACAATTTCAATTTCATGGACAAAGTCAGAAGAATGCAGGAGCGTGCATTCTTGGCATCTTTTGCTTTTTTGTCAAATTACCGCTGGGTTAGGTAGCGCTAGAACGGTATCGGACAAGGCGCCGCTTTCGGCTGGCCGAAGCCAACCTGGCCGCTCTTGGCAGAGCCGATGGCGCTGTTTTTGTCGGCATAGTACAAGCAGTAGTCGCCCAGTGCGGTGGTCACGCGGTAGATGCGGTTTGGATCGTTAGGTGGGCTGATCAACTCGATGCGCGCCGGTTCAAACCATTTGGGCTTGACCGCCGCATGCGCAGCCGCGATGCCCTTGGCCAGCCGCGCATTGGGGGAGTTGGCCGGCGCGCTCAAGGCTTGCGGATGTTCGGCGCGCAGCTGGCGGTCGATGTCGCCGATGGATTTCAGCGCCTGCTGCATGACATCGGGTGGCAGCCTGTCCGGCGCCGGCGACTCGGCAAACAGTGCGTGATCGTCACGGGGTGGCTCGGCAGCGTCAGAAGGCTGATCGACGGCCGCCGGCATGGGCTCCTGCCGCGCCGGCAAGCGCGCCACCGGCGGCGCCATCACCGGCTGCCGTACCGCTGGCGCGGTCCTCTCCTGCGGCCTTGGCGCCACAGGCTTCAGCCAATGGATCCATACCCGACCATCGTACTCAACACGCTGCGCCAGCGGACGCGTAAACGCCCACAGCAACGCCAGATGCAGCAGGACGACGAACGCGATATTGGCCGCGCGCCCCTGGTTCATCGAGGCGGCAGCCCCAATGCCTTGCGAATGTGCGCCGACACGATGCGCCATGACGGCGACGTCGCCGC
Organism: Duganella levis; assembly: GCF_009857605.1. Lineage (GTDB taxonomy): Bacteria > Pseudomonadota > Gammaproteobacteria > Burkholderiales > Burkholderiaceae_D > Rugamonas > Rugamonas levis. Next base: position 66,679 of record NZ_WWCT01000022.1, read on the forward strand.
CACCTCGTCGTAATGGCTGCCGCCCGGCAGCGACACCACTTCCGCCGCATCGCCGGCCGCCTGCGCGCGACGCGCATAATCCTGGCCCACGCGCAGCGGCGAGATGTTATCGTGCTCGCCGTGAATCAGCACCGTGCGCACGCCCACCGGCAGCAGCTCCGCCGGCGACGTATCGCTGAAAATATCGGGACGCTCGGCACTGGCCACGCCGGCCAGCTGCGCCATGTCGCGGTCGCAGCTGGATTTGATCAGCGCCTGCTCGTTGCGCAAATCGGCCAGGCCGCCAAGGCTGATCACCACCGGCACCGGCAGCGGATCGGCCACATACAAAGGACTGCTGCGCGGCAGCCGCGCGCGCGACGCCGCCCATTGCGCCAGATGGCCACCGGCCGAATGCCCGACCAGCACCACGCGCGACAGATCGAGCTTGTGCTCCGCCGCCAGCACGCGCAGTCGGTCCATGGCCGTGGCCACGTCGTGATACATGCCCGGATAGCCGCCGCCCTCCTCGTCGTAGCGGCGGTACTCCACATTCCACACCGCGATGCCCTGCCCGGCCAGATCACCGGCCATATTGCGCATCTGCGTGATGCCGCCGAATTCCTTGGTCCAGCAGCCGCCGTGAATGATCACCGCGACCGGGAACGGGCCGTCGCCATTCGGCTGGAACAGTTCCGCAAACTGCGACGGCGCCGCGCCATACGCCACATGGCGGGTCGGTGCCGGGCCGCTCAGCGCCAGATAATCCTGCAAGGACATGGGCGCCGCAACAGCACCGCCCACGCTGCCGGCCAGCGCTGCCGCCAGCAAAGTTCTACCGATCTTCTTCAACATGCACGCAATCCTCCAACGAGAGCCGCCATGCTACACCAAAAAAAAGGGCCGCCCCGAAGGACGACCCCAAAGCAACTAAGCCCCCGCTTAGAACTTGTAGTTGGCGCGCGCGTAGTAGTAGCCGCCATTGATGCCGAACGGCGAGAAGCTTGGCAGCACCGTCACTGCCGCGTTGTCGCCCGCCGCGCGCTGGTCAGCCAGCAGGGCCGGATTCACGCCATTCGGATACTTGTTGAACAGATTGTTGGCTCCCACCGCCACCGACCAGGCGTTGTTGATCTTGTAGCCGACTTCCAGATCGGTGATCGCCTTGGCGCTGATCTCGGTCAGGTGATACACCGAGCCGTCTTCGCTACCATACTCCGACGACTTGCCGTAGATCGCTTCGCGCAGATTGACGGTCCAGTTACCGATCTTCCACAGCGCACCCAGATTCACACGCACTTTTGGCGACGCGGTTTCCAGATCCGAAATCGCGGTCTTGTCCAGCAGCGTTTGCGGCAGCAGCTGCGTCGGCGCCTGGTTGATCTTGGTGACTTCCACCTTGTTGTAGTTGGCGGCGATCGACCAGTCCACCTTGCCGGCGGTGCCGTAGCTGGAGTTCACCGTGGTCACGAATTCCAGGCCGCGGCTACGGGTATTGACCGCGTTCGAGAAGATGTTGATACCGGTCTGGCTCACCGTGCTATCCAGCACATTGCCGTTGGCCAGAATCGCCGCGCGCACCGCCGGCGAATTCACCGAACCACCGGAACCATACAGCGCGCCCGAGCCGACGATGCGGTCGCGGATCTTGATCTGGTAAACGTCCAGCGTCATCGCCACGTTGTTCGCCGGATTCAGCACCAGGCCCAGGCTGAAGTTGGTCGAACGTTCAGGCTTCAGGCCATCCACGCCCACCAGTTTGGCGCCGGCCGAATTTGGCGCCAGCTGCACAAAGGCGGTGGTCGGGCCGACGTTGGTGGCCGAGTAGTATTCCTCGGCCAGCGTCGGCGCGCGGAAACCATTCGAGAACGTGCCGCGCAATGCCACCACCGGCGAGAAGTCGTAGCGGCTGGTGAATTTGCCCACCTTGGCGTTACCGAAGTCGCTGAAGTGTTCATAGCGCGCCGCCAGATCCACCGTCAGGTCGGTGATCGGATTGCCGGCGAAGTCCAGGTAGGCCGCCTGGTTGGTGCGGCGGTGGCTGCCGGCGTCGGTCAGCGAGAAGCCAGGGTACGATTGCGAACCTTCCTTGTAGCGCGAGGCTTCGTCGCCGGCCTGGATTTCATACTTGTCGATGCGGTGCTCGATACCGCCGGCGATATTCAGCGGCTTGGCCCAGCCGATATCGAATTCCTTCGACGCTTCCAGCGTGGTGGTCAGCTGGCTGGCGATGAAGGCGCCGGCGCTGAACACGGTCGGGGTGGTGCCGGTGTCGGTGAACAGCGAGACGTTGCCCGAATCGGCCACGCCGATGCGCGACTTGTCGCGGCCATAGGTCGAGCTCAGGTCGATGTTCCAGCCCGCCGCCTTGGTCTTGTAGCCGGCGGTGAAGGCGAAATCGTCCTCCTTCATGGTTTCCTTCGGCGAGAAGCCGGTTGGATAGATCAGCGGCAGGCGGCTCGGCAGACGATAGTTTTCATACGCGCGCGCTTCCTTGCGGCCGGCGGTGGCAAACGCATACAGCTGGCTGTCAGGCGACACGTCCCAGCCGAAGTTGGCGGCGAAGACGTTCAGGTGATACTGCGCGTCGCCCGAAATGTGATTGACGTGCGGGTAGCCCGGTTCCTGGAACATGCCTGGATAGGCGGCGATATTCCCCGGCGTGATGACGCGCGGATCAATGCCGCCACGGTCGCTGTAGCCGTGGTATTTCGATTCTGCGGTGAGGCTCAGGAACGCGTCCTGGAACGGTTCGACGCCGATGTTGGCGCTGCCGTCCAGCGTGCGGCCGCCGCCGTCGACATAGCCGCCGCCGTTGACGGTGGCAGTGCCGCCATGGTTATTCGATTTGAGGATGATGTTGATCACGCCGGCGATCGCGTCGGAGCCGTACTGCGCGGCCGCGCCATCCTGCAGCACCTCGATATGATCGATGGCGGAGACCGGGATGTAGTTCAGGTCAGCCGCTGCGCCACCCTGGTATGGCCCACCCAGCACGGCCAGGTTGGCGGTGCCGTGACGGCGCTTGCCGTTGATGAGCACCAGCGTATTGTTCGGGCTCAGACCGCGCAGGCGCGCCGACAACGTCAGGTTGGCGGTGTCGCCGCCGAAGGCCTGCGCCGTGAAGGATGGCAGATTCTGCGCCAGCGCCTGGATCAGGTCCGGCTGGCCGGTACGCGCCAGCGAAGCCGAATCCAGCACCTGGATCGGCGAGGCGCTGTTTTCAACCTTGATGCCGCTGGAGCGCGTCCCCGTCACGATCACCGCCCCGACGTTAGGCGTGGCTGCATCGGCCGGTGCTGCGACAGTATCGTCTTCAGCGGCGTAGACGCTCAATGCCAGGGTGGACAACACGGCTGCGACGCCGATCTTCAGTGTGGCCTTATGCATATTTTAATTCCCCATTTTTGAATAAAAGCGAAAGTAAGACCCAAAAACAAAACAGCTGATTTCTATTTTTTAGCGGCGACCACTTCGATCTCGACCAACCAGCCGGGATTGCTCAGGCCCGCCACCTGCACCACGGCGCGCGCCGGCAGGTTGGGCTGGGCGCCACCGAAGTACTGCGTGTAGGCTTCCATAAAGCCCTTGGTGTCAGCCTTGCCGCCCTTGGCCGGATCGCCGACCAGGAACACCTGCATCTTCACCACGTCCGACATCTCCAGCTTCATCCCTTGCAGGATTTCCTTGATCTTCTTCAGCACCGACTCCGACTGCGCCTTGGTGTCGCCGAAGGCTTCCAGCGAATCGGCCGGCGCGTCTTTGTTGACCACCGCCGGCACCTGGCCGCTGATGAAGTGGATGGTGGCGGTCGGCGGAATCGACACCGCCAGCGCAATCGGGAAATCGGAATTAGGAATCTTGTGACGCACGATGTCGGCCTTCGGCGCGGCGGCGTGCGCGCTGCCGAAAGCGGCGCAGATCAACAGGGTGGCGATGGTCTTTTTCATGAATGGCTCTTTCAGTGTTTATTGGACATGGCGGAATTGCCAAACGGGTCGACGCCCAGCGTGGTGCGCAGCGCTGCGACCTGCTCTGCGTTCAGGCCATCTGCCTTGTTGCCCCAGCTGGAGCGCACGAAGGTCAGCACGGTGGCGATATCGCTGTCGCTTAATGAGTCGCTGAAGTCCGGCATGCCGCCGCGCCCTTTCAGCAGCACGGAAGCGACCTCGTTGCCCGGCCCTTGTGCGAACTTGCTGCCGGCCAGCGCCGGGAAGGCGCCGGGGATGCCTTTGCCGGTGGCCTGATGGCAGGCGGCGCAGTTCTTCAGGAACAGCGCCTTGCCATCGGTCTCCTGGGCCCGCGACGGCGACGATGCCGCCGCCGCAATCGTCGCGATGATCGCCAGTGCAGCCTTGATCAAGGTGTCTTTCATGCGCTGGCCCTTTCATGGATCTGGGCGATCTGCTGCCACGCCGATTCGATGGCGCCGGCCTGCCAGCCGGTCAGGTAGCTCAGGTGCTCGCCGGCCAGCAGGATGCGGCCCTCGCCCGCCACCAGCGTCGGATAGGCTGCGGCGCGGGTCTTGTCGGTCCACTCGGCCCAGCCCCCCAGGTTGTACTGCACGCGGTGCCATGCCACCGAGAACGAGGTCTCGAAGTTCTCCGTGTATTGCGGGAAGATCTTCTGGCCGGCCGCCAGCGCAAACTCGGCGCGCTCCTTGAGCGACAGCGCACTGGTTTCGATCGCGGCCGTCTGGTACTGGTAATAACCCAGCAGCACGCCCTTCTTTTTCTGGAAGCCGTACGACGGCACCGAAATCTGATTGATGCCTTTCAGGTCGGTCATGATGTGACCACCGTAGATATGGTCGTCCTCTTCCCAGAAGCGGCGCTTCATCTGCAGGCCGATCTTGCCCACCGGCGCGTACGCCACGGTGGCGACGGCCTTCTTGAATTTGTCCGAAAAATCGGTATCGATCTGGCGCAGCACCGACAACGGGATGGCGCACAGGCAGTAGTCAGCGCTGATGGAGCTGACCTTGTTGGTGCCGGTGTCCTTGTAGGTCACCGTCACGCCCTTGTCGTTCTGACGAATGGTTTGTACTTCCGACTTGTAGCGGATGTTTTTGCCGACGCGTTTTTCAAACGCCTTGGCGATAGCGTCCATGCCGCCGACCGGCTGGAACATGGTGTTCTGCATCGGGAAATCCTGCACCGCGCTGTAGACGTTGCCCAGCTTCGACGCCAGCAGATCCTTGAAGCCCAGTGGATCGGACGGCGTGCCCGGACCAGGATTCAGGCCGGCGCCAGGATTGACCGCAAAGCCACGGCCGCTACGGCCCTTGTATTGCAGGTCGTTGGCGGTCAGCGCGCCCTCGTGCTGAAGGTAGTCCAGCAGCAGGCGCTGGTCGTCCGGGCTCAGTTCCTGATCCAGCTGATGGTTCTTGACCGACTTGGCCAGCAGCTCCGACACGTGACCGCGCATATCGGCCTTGACTTCCTTCAGGCGCAGGCGCTTGCCGGCGAACGGGCCGGCGTTCTCGGAATAGACGTAGGCGTGGTCGTTTTCGTTGACCATCACTTCCAGCGGCACCTCGAACAGCTTGGTGTAATGCAGCGTCGACTGATGGTGCAGCGGAATGCGCCATGGTCCGTGATTGATGTAATGGCCGTCGTCAAACGCGCAGGTCTGTTTTTCGCCGCCCAATTCGGTCAGGCTGAAACCCTTGCGCGCCGTCTGGCAGCGTCCACCGGCGAAGGCGCGCGCCTCCAGGATCTGCACCTTGTAGCCCAGCTTCTCCAGTTCAAAGGCCGCCGTCATGCCGGCCAGGCCGGCGCCCAGGATCAGCACCTTCTTGCCCTTGCCGCTGCCGCTCAGGGCCGGCGGCGCGGACGCGGTGGAGGCAATCCCCATGCCCCAGGCGTCCATGGTGGTCAACAGCAGTCCCGTGCCACCCACAGCGGCGGCACGATACAGGAAATCCCTCCTCGTAAATGAGCTAAACGATTTAAATTGTTTTACCGTTTTACTGTCCATCTGCATCCTCACCGGTCTACTGAAAAAACCCTTGGGCGACTTGCTAACCCATAGTTCCTATCTAGCAAACGGCGTGCCACCAAGTAGTCAAAAAATAAACATCTTTCGGCTAACAGGTTTTATTGCAGATAACTGGATAAACGATATAAAACAATGTTCATACTTTATTCACGCGAAAAAAATGCACTGCACCTTTACGATGCAGTGCACGATGGCCGTGACGCAGATCAGCCGACCAGGCTGACGTATCCCTGCGTAGTGCTACGTAGCGCAGCTGCGGGCATGGCGGTCTGCGTGCGCGGCAACAGTGCAATTTCCGCCGTCGACAGATGCTGGTGCGCGACGCTGGCATCGGCCAGGTGGCAAGCATGGAACTGCATCGGCGCAGCTGCGTCCAGCAAATAAACCATGTCCATGTTGGCCGGATCGTAAGCCACCCGCACCTGCCACTCGCCGCGTTGACGCGCGCGCTCGAACCAGCGCTCGTTGACGGCGCGCGTGCAGGTGTACACGCTGTCATGCAGCGTGATGCCCTCGGCCGTCACCGTGGCTTGCGCCACCGGCATCAGGCTGCAGCGGATCAGGTGCTCGGGATAGATCTTCAAGCCGCCGCCGCGATGCTCCACGCCCCAGTCCCACAAGCGGCGCGGCGTTGCACCGTCCGCGTGCGCCAGTTGCTGGCGGTTGTTGTAGTACAGGACGCAGTCGATGACGATGCGGGTGAACTGGTCCAGATCCAGCACGCCATCCAGCCGGCATGGGGCGCCGTGCAGATTCGGCGCCAGCAGCCGGAAACGCTTTTCCAGCACGCCGCGCCAGTCGTCCACGCCATGCTCGGCCGCCACGCAGCGCAGGTTGAAGTTGTTGAGCAGCGTGTCGCCGTTCCAGCCCAGCGTCAGCGCGGCGTTGGCAAACAGCGTTTCCGGCAGATGGCGGCACGGCCACTGTTCGGCCTCGATGCGGCGGCCATGCTGCTGCGCATAGCGCTGCTTGTCGGCGCCGCAGTGGGCCAGCGCCAGCATGGCGTGCGGCCACTGCACCTCGCCCATGCCGATGTAGACGCCGCACACCATGCGGCTGAAGGCGTCCGTCACCACATACACCAGCGGCCGGCCGATGACCTGCTGGCGGTCGGCACGCGACACCAGCTGCACCTCGGCGCGCACCGCGTCCAGATAGAAGCCGGCGCCGGGACGGCCCTGCAATGGCAGCGCCAGCGGCGGCTGCATGGCTTGTTCCTGCGCGCCGGCCGCCATATCGGACGGCTGACGGCGCGCCACTTCCGGCGGCCGGTCGTCGTCGTGATCGAGCCAGTAATTGAACTGACCGAAGGTCGGCACTTCCAGCTGCATCAACGCCGTGGCCTGCACCCGGCCCGAGTCGGCGTCGATGCGGCGTTCGATGAAGAAGTCGGCCAGCATTTGTTGATAGGCGCCCAGCCGCGAGAACTTGGCGTTGGCGGCCGCGTAGCGGGCCGTGGCGACGCGGAAGGTGCGGCGGATGTCCTCGTCCGCATTCAGGCCCGGACCGGCGTCTGCGCCGTTTTTACGCGGCCTGCCGCGCTTGACGCCCGCCGACGACTGCCGCACCTTGCCACGGCCGCCGGAATTGCCGTAATCCGGCAGCAGCGCATTGGGGGTTTGCCCGCGCTGCCAGTAGCGCCGCAGGTAGCGGTAAATGGTGGGATGCGACACCTGGTGCTGCGCGGTAGCCTGGGCAATCAGCTGGCCGCGCTGGCGCGCTTCGTAGATGGCCGGCTCCTGCGCCACCAGCGCCTCGATGATCTCCCAGGCGCGGGCACGCAGTTGCAGGTGTTTGGGTGGCAGCAGCTCCTGGCTGACCACCATCAGGTAAGGGTCGGCCGGCAGCACGCTGACGTGGCCGGCCCGGAGGTCGGCGTGCAGCGCCGATAGCTGGATCATCTCAACGTCCGCCGAGTGCGCCGCCACGTCGAATACGTAGACGTGGCTTTGCTCGGGAGAGATCCACAGGATGCGGACGGTGCGCGGCGACGGATGCGTGTAGTGCAGCAGGTCGTTCCGCAGCAGCATTAGCGCTCCCGGAACGAAGAGCTGAACGGCCGGCTATCGACGTAAATCGAATGCAGCCCTCCGGCAGCCGAGTTCCGCATCACCTGCGGCTTGATCGCGTCTACAAAGGTAGTCCACAGCTTCCTGAATGAAGTCATTTGCCACGCTCCCACGCTTAACGTCTCCAGGTTGAAGGCGCTGATGTTGCCGCCACTTATCACGATTGTGCTATCACATATGCAATAAGTGGGCCAGCCGGGCTTGCTCTATGAGAGTGACGGTGATGGTGATTCGGCAGGCTTGGTTTTGGTGCAATGCAGCACCAGCATGGGGAATGAAAACGGGGCCTTGCGGCCCCGTGGTGATTAATACTTCTTCTTGGCTTTGGCGCCCGGCGCCGGTTTCTTCGGCGGCGTGTGCTTGACCGATTCCGGCGGCATGCGGTCGACCTGGCTGATCTTCAGCTGCGCGCCGCCGACCCAGACCTTGCCCAGGCTGCGGAACATGTCTTCAGGCATGCCATCCGGCAACTCCAGCATGCTGTGGTCCTCAAAGATCTCGATGCGGCCGATGTACTTGGCTTCCAGGCCGGTCTCGTTGGCAATGGCGCCGACGATGTTGGCTGGCGTGATCTCGTTATTGCGGCCCACTTCCACGCGGAAAGCGCTCATCGGCACCGTTTGCTTGCCTGGCTTTTCCTTTTTCTTCTTGGCTGGCGCGTCTTCCACCAGCTCGTCGGCCGTCACGCGGGCGGCTTTTTCCAGCGGCGAACCGGACGACACTGGCGCCGGTGCAGCCACCGGCTTGACGGCGCGCGGCTTGGCCGCTGCCGGTGCGGCGGCTGGCGCCGGAGCGCCCTGGCCGTCCACGCTGATGCGCAGCGCCTGGCCGGCCACGCGGATGCCGCCCATCATTTCCAGCGATTCGCGGCTCAGCGTATCGGGCATATCCAGCACCGTGTAGTCATCGAAGATCTCGATGCGGCCGATGTTCTTCGAATCGATGCCGCCTTCGTTGGCGATGGCGCCGACGATGTTGCCCGGCTTGACGCCGTGCTGGTAGCCCACTTCAATGCGGTAGGTGCGCATGCCTGGCTCGGAATCGCGCGCGATGCGTTCTTTTTTCGGGAAACGCTCGCTGCGATCGCCACGCTCGGCGCGGTCGCCGAAACGGTCGCCGCGCTCAGGGCGGTCGAACGAGGCCGAGGCCGGACGGGCCGGACGCTCTTCCCATTCGGTCTTCTGCTTCTTGTCCAGCAGCAGCGGCACATCGCCGCGCGCCAGCTTGGCCAGCGCTGCAGCGATTTCCACCGCCGGGATGTTGTACTCCTGCTCGTAGTCCTCGATCAGCGACTGGAACAGCTCCAGGCCGCCTTCAGCCAGCGTCTCGGTGATCTGCTGCTTGAACTTGGCGATACGCACATCGTTCACCGCCTGGATGGTCGGCAGTTCCAGCTGGTCGATCGCCTGACGGGTCGAGCGCTCGATCATCTTCAGCAGGCCTTTTTCGCGCGGCGTGATGAACAGGATCGCCTCGCCGCTACGGCCGGCGCGGCCGGTGCGGCCGATACGGTGGGTGTAGCTTTCCGGATCGTGCGGCACGTCGTAGTTGACCACGTGCGAAATACGCTCCACGTCCAGGCCGCGGGCGGCGACGTCGGTCGCCACCAGGATGTCGATCTTGCCGTCCTTGAGCATCTGCACGGTGCGCTCACGCTGCGCCTGCTGGATGTCGCCGTTGATGGCGGCGGCCGAGAAACCGCGTGCTTGCAGCTTCTGCGCCAGTTCCTCGGTGCCCAGCTTGGTGCGCGAGAAAATGATCATGCCGTCGAAATTCTCGGCTTCCAGGATGCGGGTCAGCGCGTCCAGCTTGTGCATGCCGGACACCAGCCAGTAGCGCTGGCGGATGTTCTCGTTGGTGCCGGTCTTGGCGGCAACCGTCACTTCCTTCGGCTGGTTCAGGTAGGTATTGGCGATGCGGCGGATGGCCGACGGCATGGTGGCCGAGAACAGCGCGGTCTGGCGCGACTCCGGCGTCTCTTGCAGGATGCGCTCGACGTCGTCGATAAAGCCCATGCGCAGCATTTCGTCGGCTTCGTCCAGCACCAGCGTTTTCAGCTTGGACAGGTCGAGCGAGCCCTTGTCCAGGTGATCGATCACGCGGCCCGGGGTGCCGACCACCACGTGCACGCCGCGGCGCAGCGCCGACAGCTGTGGACCGTAGCTCTGGCCGCCGTAGATCGGCAGCACGTGGAAGCCGGGAATATGCTTGGCGTAGGTCTGGAACGCCTCGGCGACCTGGATCGCCAGTTCGCGGGTTGGCGCCAGCACCAGCGCTTGCGGCGTGGTCTGTTTGATATCGATGCGCGCCAGGATCGGCAGTGCAAAGGCGGCGGTTTTACCGGTGCCGGTCTGGGCCTGGCCCAGCACGTCGCGGTTGTCCAGCAGCAGCGGAATGGTCGCGGCCTGGATCGGCGACGGCGACTCGTAACCGACGTCGTTCAACGCCTGCAGCAGCGGCGCGCCGAGGTTAAGCTCGGAAAAAAGGGTAATAGGGGATACTGGGGATGCAGACATGGCGTCACTCAAAAAATTGTTCGAATCGCCTAATTGCGAAAGAAATTGATGCGTAGTTTACTCTGTCTGGACGGTACTCGCGGTTTTTTACGTGAAATCGGCCCGAAAAGCCGTCTTTTCGCGCAATCCGGGCCAAGGACCAAGCCTCGGTGAGAATTCACGGATTTTTTTGATAAGCAAACTGCTATTCTGATCGTTATCGCAACTTACGAGGAAATAGCATGGGCGCCTTCAGTATCTACCACTGGGCAATTATCGTCACGGGCCGCGCGAACGGGCATTAGCATCATGTCCAGCATCGAGGAGGAAGGCGTTTGGCTGGAGAGCCTGGACCTGGACGACAAGCTGCGCTTTCTGGCTCGGCTCGGTTTTGAAATAACGATCGTCGGGCGTAACAGCTATGAAGCGGGAACCAACGAACTGATCGCACCGGCTGAACTTCGCCGCGTCAATGAAATTCAGCACCGGGTGACAGCGTGCCTGTCCCAACTTCTGAACGGAACCTGCCCTGATGGTTTTGTTCCGTCAATTGCTCAATGGGTGCTGGCCGAAAAGGATGCCGAACTAGTCCCTTATCTAAGAGGCGCTTGGTCAGGGGCCAAGCACAACCTTCTCAACCAGCATTAGCCGAAGACGTGTGCCAGACAACAAATCATTTCAGCCGCCATCTGCGTTGTATCTATTCGGGGCGGCGATCGCAGGCGCAGCCTGCACCCTGTGGATTCCCTCAGACTGGTTTTTAAGTCTGGTCTCCTGCAGCATTGGCATGAGTCTGGCCCTTGCTGTTTTTGCGATCTGGGGTCTGAAAAATGAACGTCGGCCGTCAGTTCCAGTTGGAATAATACTTGAACTGCTTTGGCTCCCATCACGTAACGGCTGCCACCTTGCTGCGGATGCTGCGGGTTGCGCATCAATTTGCCCACGGTAGCAGACTGTGGTTCTGGCATGCCGCTCGCCACATTGGTGAGAATTAACGGATTTTCCCGTCATGCGAACTGCTATCCTGGTGCTAATTAACCAACAGCGGAGCAGAATTGTTTATCAGAATATTGGCCGGGATCGCCGCGCTGGTGGCAGCCATCGTCGTAGGCGGAGTATCCGGTCTCACGTTTTATGTCTGGCCGACAGGTCTGCATGACCATGAATTGGCCATCACACCCGAAGTCATACAGCATTTGCGCAGTTTGAAGTCAGAGCACAAGTTCGGCCCCGATCCGGCCGCCTTCTACCCTGGGGCGATGCATGAAAGCGAACGGCTCATCGCCCAAACGTCCGTAGACTCGACCATTGAGTCGCTGATTACCGAACTGCCTGCGCGACCACAACGCTCCACGGTGCTGCGGACAATCAAGCACACCCTGGCCCGTCCCGGTACGTCCGAGTCCGAAGAGCGCGACCAGATTCTGTCGTACCTCACCAAAGTGATGGCTGTTTGCGGAGTGGACAGTTCCGATGAGCTATTCAATGTGTGGCGTTACGGCTTCCCCTACGGTTGGCTCATGTAAACAAGGTGAAATGATGGAAAAGCAGATTGCTGCTGAACTCATGCAAGAAGTACTGAAGCTGACCGCGCAGCTGAACGTGATCATCCATAAAATTCAGGAAGTCACCCCAGAGTCCGACCGCCTGAGCCTGGACCGGCATATGGGGCCCATGATGGCGGCATGCGATGAGCACCTTTTCCGGCCGATTTTGAGGCACTACCCTGAGTTGGATCCGCATCGCTGATGCGGACTCCTTTCGGCCAATAGCGGACCTTCAAATTTCAAAAAATGAATTCAACTACAATTTTTAGCGTGGTAGCGTTGGCCGCAATTTTCTTGTCGTTACCAGTAGCTATGGCTTGGTCATTTCTCAATTCACGACTGGAAAGAATTCGAGCCGGTGGGCATGGACGACTGGGATGCATTTTGCGTTATATTGCTCAAGGTCTTGGATTGCCGATAGTTATCGTTGCCGCCCTGTGTGGTTTTTTGATGTTGCTCGCTGTAGGCGCTGGCCCAGCATGGATTTGGCCCTTTTTTTTCTCCGGCTTGATAAGCTATTTCGCCGTTGGCTGGTGCTTAGCATGGCTATCTGTGGGATTATGGTCGATCGTTAGAAGTGTATTTCTTGCGAGAAAAGCTCCCACTCAGCTTTAGTGCAATAAAATTGTTGACCGAAACCGGCCAATAGCGGCCGGTAATGATGCACCTTATCAGAACAAAACTTACGAGATTTTTTGTGGATAAATTAAATCGATACGAGGCTGGGCTGTCACGTAGCGCTCTCTGCCGTACCATACTTGGCGTGATTGCAGGCTGCATTATTGGCGCTTTTTTTGCAGGCCCAGTTGTGGGCTATTTCCGAAAATTTACCCCATGGCTAGGGGCAACGGTGATTGTCGGAATAGTGGGATTAGTGATGGTAGCAATGCTCTTATTGCCCCTTATACTCAAACCAAGCGCTAACAAAGACACATGAGTTCAATCGTTCGATGGTACGGGCCAATAGCGCTACAACCAAACGTGGGACTCTGTGAGTTTTGTTGGTTGTCCCAATGTTATTCTGATTGCAGTTGACTGCAACCGGCCAGTAGCGGTCAATCGATTAGGTGATCAATCGTTTTAGAGGCGGTGAAGTGATAAATCGAATTTTTCTAGGAATAAGATTATTGCTTCCGACCTTCGTTCTCGCGCAGACGGGGGGAGTGGCGGTGTCGAATTTTTCTGGCGTCTGGGAATACAAGGGGACAACCGAGCTTTCCGGAACTACTTACGTGGTGCAACAGCGCTATACGTTTTATCAACGTGGGCACCGCATCTGCGGCTGTCTTGAAAGGAGCGGTGCGCCAAACACAATGCTTGAGCAGTATGCAATCAGTGGAGAAGCGCATCGCGACTATGCCGATCTGTGGATGGATGGGGGAACGCCTCGCTCGGCAACGTATTCGCCTCGTTATCCATTTGAGCCTGATGACTTAATTCGACTAAAAAAGTATGCTAAAAAGCTCATCATGGGTAATGTGCATCAACCAAAAAACCTGCGCACGTTCGTTTTTTCGAAAGATGATCAGATCGTTTATTTGGCGAATATGCCATTGAAGAAATTGCCTGAAGCACCGAATTCCAATGTTTGCGATTTAGAGGAACAGGGAGCGACTCGCAGATTTCTGGATGCTTGCCTTAGCGATCCGGTCAAATTGGAACGCTAGACGACAGCGTCAAATTCGTCAATAGCCAAACTATCCGCCGACAGCACCCGGCCAAAAGCAGACGGCCCTCAGGCTGGCAACATTATCAGTTCCATCAAGTGAGAGCTAATGAGCATTTCTGAAGAACGCGCAATTTTCGTGGCGAGTGAATTTGCTGAGTCGGAGTACCGTAAAAGGAATCTACTACTGAGACTTGGAGGTGCAAGCGCTCGCCTGGAAGAGGACGGATTTGACCATGATGTCCTTGGGCTCGGGTTTTCTTACTGGTCAATATTGTTCAATATAGTGAACTCGGATGCAACTGTAGCGGTAATGGACCCCGACCACTTAATCGTCTTAGTTGATGCTAAATGGGAAAAATCGGTCTGGTTCCCCGTAATGTAACTAGAAATTATTTGGTTTGCTGCGGGCAGGAAACGGCCAGCAGCAGACATCGAAGAACAATGTGAGAGCAGAATGCCTGAAAAAACTATTTCTACTCAACTTATTGATGAAGTTGTTGCATTGGGCATTTCACCAATCCTACGCGAACACGGATATAAGAAATTACGTCGCCATTTCTTTCGGCAAACCTCAGAGGCTACTCTTCATCTAGTTGTTCAAGCTAGCCAATTTAACGCGCCAGATCGGACTCGTTTTACCATCAACCTTTATTCGTACCTGCCAGCGGTCGCAGTACAGAATGGCGAGGCTTTGATTTCTGACCCCCAAAAGCAACGTGGTCATGCAGGGATAAGAATCGGTCACTTATTGCCTATTCAAGAGGACTTTTGGTGGAATGTGGTGTCATCAAATGAGGTTCGCAGCGTTGCATTCGATGTTGAGCAAGCGATACGCGAATACGCGCTTCCATACTTGAATCGAATTTCTGATTTAGAGGGGATTGCGAAGCTTAGCGGGTATATTCCTAAAATTGGGCAAGTGCCGACTCCTTCTAGCCAAAGTGCCCGATTTCTTCTTGGTGAAGTCTAAGTTGCTCAGAAAATCTTGTTGACTAGGTTCGTTGCGGAAAATCGCGACAGTCCGAGATGGGGCGCAAGCTGTCGGTCACCAGACGTAGGACTAAGCTCATTTATTCTAACGGGCGCTAGTCGGTGAATCCTAAATCCGTCATCCTTCCGTAGCTCATCACTTTTTGCTGGAATATTTTCAACGCTATGCAAGATCGATTTCGCACCGATGTACTGAAAAACTATAACAATCGCACGATCGTCGATCGCTGGGATGACCTGGCACTTCCTGATGGCTGGCTGGTTGCCGGCTGCTTATTTCAGACGATATGGAATCTCCAGACTGGCCGCGCACCGGAGGCCGATATCAAAGACTACGACCTGTTTTATTTCGATAGTGCCGACCTGAGTCAGGACGCCGAGCAGAACGTGCAAGCACGTGCAAATGACATTCTCGCCGACTTGGGCTTGTCCGTTGAAGTGTCGAACCAGGCCCGCGTCCACACTTGGTATGAATCGTACTTTGGCCATCCGTACCCGGCACTACATAACGCCCGCGATGGCATCGACCGCTTCCTCATGCCAGCCACCTGCGTTGGCATGAGCCCGGAATCGGTCTATGCGCCAAACGGGATTGAAATGCTCTACGAAGGCCTGCTCACCACCAATCCATTGACGCCCTACCAGGATCTCTTCGTGGCCAAGGCCGCATCGTACCGTGGCCGCTGGCCGTGGCTTCGTGTCGCCATCCAAACTATATGAATATCCTCCGCTTATCGTCACTCATTTTTCCACTCCTTGTCTCGTCGCTTTGTCGTGCCGAGGTTCCAACCTACGATCTCCATCAAACACAAAGAGATGGTGTGGTTCTTGTTGGCATGGAGTGCCATCATCGAAATCTGACGTGGGAGATTGGCCTGTTCTTTCCGGCCAATCCGCCGACTAAACGCATGGATTTGTGGAATATTGCCGATCTGGTGAAGTTCAACCCAACAACGTATAACCTGGAAAAGGTAGAGACGGTAGAAAGACGATGCAACGTCGGTGGCAATCACTACAAGATTCAATTCGAAGGCATTCCAGGCGCCAGTAACGCGATGTGGATGTGTGGCGCCAGCAATGGCGTTCATGCCAGCGTCTGGCGCAACGATAAGCTGGTCTTTGATGAAGACCTGAACAAATGCAGCCGCGACGACTACATTCAGCAAGTACGTTTCAAAGACGGCGTTGATGCACCGGAAGTAGACAGACACAGCTAAATTGAATCGATCAGAACCGCAAGATTGGTCGAGTAGGTCGTGCCGTCAAATGCGAAACTGGCGCTGCTACGGAAAACATGACAACGGTAATGACAACGGCGATTCAAAAACATCAGGCACGAATGCAGCGGGTACGCGATTACATCGATGAGCATCTCCATGACAATCTGAACCTGGATTTACTGTGCAGTGTTGCAGCCTACTCCAAATATCATTTCCACCGGCAGTTCACGGCGACCTTCGGGTTGTCTGTCCATCGCTATATTCTGCTTGCCCGCATGAAGCGCGCTTCATACAGGCTGGCGTATCGAGGTACGCAAAGCATCACGGATATTGCGATGGACGCTGGATATGACGCGCCGGATGCCTTCGCCCGCTCTTTCCGGCAGCGGTTTGGACAATCGCCGTCGGCGTTCCGCAAGTCTCCCGATTGGGAACCGTGGCATTTCGCGTTTACACCTCTCGACGATGCAAGGAACAAACTCATGCAAAAGACTTTTACCACTGCTGATGTAACGATACGCGATGTCCCTCCCACGCCAGTCGCGATGCTGGAACATCGAGGTCATCCGGCAACACTCGGCGCCACCATCCAGCGTTTCATCGCGTGGCGCCGCGCATTTAATTTGCATCCCAAAACGAGCCCGACCTTTAATGTCTGGCGCTCCGAGCGACGCCCCGAATCGCCGGCTGACTACAGCGTTGACCTTTGTGTCGGCGTGCCTCCGCTGTTTGAGGTCAGCGGCGGGGAGATGAAAGCAAGTCAGATTCCAGGCGGGCGTTGCGCAGTGCTGCGCGTCGTCGGCAATACCGACAATCTGGAACATGCCGCGCTTTACCTTTATCGCGATTGGCTTCCCGCCAGCGGCGAAGAGGCGGGCGACTTTCCGCTTTACTGCCAGCGGCTGAGCTTATTCCCAGAGGTGCCAGAACACGAAGCGATTGCCGAGCTGTTCTTGCCACTGAAATAGCATCGTCGGACCGGCCTCGCCTTAGCGCGTCACTGCGCCGTCAAGATTATCTGACGTATCAATCACCGGCTCGCACACCACCGGGAAGTTGAGCGAGTTGGCGATGAAGCACTGCTCATGGGCGTCGTGATGCAGGCGGGCTGCCAGTTCAACATCGTCGCCGGTGCGGATGGTGACGTACGGGCGCAGCACGATGCGGGTGAAGTGGCCTTGATCGCCTTCCACCATCGTGCCTTCCGCCTCATCGTCATAAGCAATGACGACAATCCCGGCCTCGGCGCACAAGTGCAAATACCACAGCTTGTGGCATGCCGACGTCGACGCCACCAGCAGATCCTCCGGATTCCAGCGCTTGCGGTCACCTCGAAACGCCGGGTCGGCCGAACCGGCAATCGCCGGCTTGTCGCCAGCGCTGATGGTGTGGTCGCGCCCGTAAGCCTGGTAGCTCGACGTGCCGCTGCCCTGGTTGCCGGTCCATTGCACGGTCACGTGGTAGGTATGTTGGTGTGTTGTCATTTCGACTGGTTCCTCATGTTGGCGGAGCTTCGATTATAGTAAGTGTTTTGCTTACCCGGAGTTTCCCCCATGCGCATCCTGCTCACCGCTGCCCTGCTTGCCGGCTCGGCGTCCGCCGCTACTTACGGCCCGCAACTGGAAGGGTTCAACTACCCGCATCCGGTGCAGAAATACAGTTTCACGTCGCAGGGCGTCAAGCTGGAGATGGCATATATGGATGTGGCGCCGACCGCTGCCGCCAATGGCAAGACCGCCGTCCTCCTGCACGGCAAAAATTTCTGCGGCGCGACCTGGGACCAGACCATCACCGAACTGACCAAGGCCGGCTACCGCGTGGTGGCGCCGGACCAGATCGGCTTTTGCGCGTCGAGCAAGCCGGAGCATTATCAGTACACCTTCCAGCAACTGGCGGCCAATACCGATGCGCTGCTGAAGAATATCGGCATCAAGCAGGCGATCTTCATCGGCCACTCCACCGGCGGCATGCTGGCCACGCGTTATGCGCTGATGTATCCGGATGCGGTGGCGCGGCTGGTGCTGGTCAATCCTATCGGGCTGGAAGACTGGAAAGCGCTCGGCGTGCCCGGTCCGAGCGTCGATCAATGGTATGCGCGTGAGCAGAAGCTGTCGGCCGACAGCGTGCGCGCCTACGAACGCGCCACCTACTACGGCGGCACCTGGAAGCCGGAATACGAAAAATGGGTAGACATGCTGGCCGGCCTGAATGCGGGTCCGGGCCACAAGCTGGTGGCGTGGAATTCGGCGCTGATCTACGACATGATTTTCACGCAGCCGGTGGTGTACGAATTCCCGCTGCTGAAGGTGCCGACCACGCTGCTGATCGGTGACGCCGACACCACCGCCATCGCCAAGGACGTGGCGCCGCCTGACGTGAAGGCCAAGATCGGCCACTACAACGTGCTGGGCAAGGAAACGGTGAAGAAGATTCCAGGCGCCCGGCTGGTGGAGTTCAAGGGCATGGGACACGCGCCACAGATGGAAGACCCGGTGGCCTTCCATCGCACGCTGTTGGAGGAACTGAATCGCTAAACGCAGAAAAGACGGAGTTGGAATCCGTCTTCTCTCTTGCACCGCCCAGGCCCGATGGGTCCGGGGCGGTACGTCAAGCGCGAGGCTTAATTACTTGCTGGCGGCTGGCGCCGAAGCTGCCGGTGCCGAAGCGGTTGCCGAAGCAGCAGCTTTTTCTTTCTTGTGATGCTTGGCTTTCTTGGCGACTGGCGCCGAAGCGGCAGGAGCCGAGGCAGCCGGGGTCGAAGCAGCGGCGGTAGCCGAAGCGGCTGGTGCTGGAGCTTGAGCGAAAGCAGCGGAAGCGAACAGGCCGGCGATCAGGGTAGCGATTACTTTTTTCATGATTCAGTCCTCTTTAATTTATACGGTTTATATCGTTAATTAATTACTTGCTTGCTGCTGGTGCGGCTGCTGCTGGTGCTTCAGCCGTTTTGGATTCTTTGGCCTTGTGATGCTTTTTCTTGGCGACTGGCTTCGCTTCGGTTTTTTCCACGGCTGGCTTGGCTTCTGGAGCGGCGGCAGGAGTGGCAGGAGCTTGTGCGAATGCTGCGGTTGCGAACAGGCCGGCGATCAGAGTAGCGATAACTTTGGACATGATTGATTTCCTTTTCGGAGTTTTCGGCATCAGGACAATTCCTGTGTCGCATGAGCAGAAAACGCGACGCAAGATCACCCAGTTGACGACCATTACAATTGCTTACAATCATGGTTTTACGTCGTCCTTCAACGCCGCCAGCGCCATCTTCTCCACCAGCCCGGGCGCGATCAACTTCAGCCACCGTCCCAGCTTGCCTTTGGACGACATCACAACCTCGCGCTGACGCGACTGCATGCCGGCGATGATCAGCGCCGCGCACTCCTCCACCGACATGGCCTTGTCTTCTTTCAGGCTGCTGCTGCCCAGCTGACCGCCGGCTGCGTTAAAGCCGCGATGCCGGATCTGCGTCGCCACCACGCCGGGATAGGCAGTCGTCACGCTGACCCCGGCCGGCTTCAGCTCCGCGCGTAGCGCCTCGAAGAAGCCGCCCATGGCAAACTTGGTGGCGCTGTAGGCCGTACGTCCCGGCACGCCGATCAGCCCCGCCAGCGATGAAACCGCGACGATGCGTCCGCGCGACTGCGTCAGGTACGGCAGCGCCGCATGCGTGCACCACACGCTGCCCCACAAATTAATCCGCATCAGTTCTTCATACCAGGCCAGGTCGGGCACTTCGGCAAACAACGCGTGCGCCGAACGTCCGGCGTTGTTGATCAAGGCATCGATCACGCCGAAGCGCGCCACGACGGCGGCGATCAAGGCCACGCACTGCGTCTGCACCGCCACGTCGGTAGCCACCACCAGCGTCTGCGCGCCGAGCGCCGCACATTGCGCCGCCACTTGCTCCAATGCGGCGGCGTTGCGGGCCGCCAGCACCAGCGCCACGCCGGCGCCCTGTTTGCGCGCCAGTTGCCGGGCGATTTCCGCGCCGATGCCATCCGAAGCGCCGGTGATGATGATGGTGTTCATAGGTCTCCTTTTTGTGGGATATACAGTAAGATTACCGCTTTCCGCATCAGACTATGGAGTAAACATGCGTCGTTCCCTGATCGCCCTGGCCGCCGGCCTGGCCCTGCAAGCCCACGCCCAGCAACCGGTTGTCGCCGAAGCGCCGTTGCGCGCTCACCTGTCCTTCCTGGCCGACGATTTGTTTGAAGGCCGCGGCACCGGCCAGCGTGGTGGCGATCTCGCCGTGCGCTATCTGGAGACGCAAGCCGCCGTCATCGGCCTCAAGCCGCTGGCCGACGGCACCTACCGCCAGTCCGTAAAAATGGAAGGCACTAAGCTGCTGCCTTCCAGCTTTGTGCGCTTCACCGCCGACGGCGGCAAGATCCTGACGCCGGCCAACGGCAGCGAAATCGTCTACGGCACCTTCGGCGGCAAGGAAGACGTCACCATCGATGCGCCGCTGGTATTCGTCGGCTACGGCGCGGTCGCTCCCGAAGAAAAATGGGACGACTACAAGGGCATCGACATGAAGGGCAAGATCCTGGTCATGATGGTCAATGATCCACAACCGACCGCCGAGGAGCCGAACCGCTTCGCCGGCAAGGCCTACACCTACTACGGCCGCTGGCTGTACAAGTTTGAGGAAGCGGTGCGCCAGGGCGCCGCCGGCGCGCTGCTGATCCACACCACGCCGTCCGCCTCCTACGCGTGGAGCGTGCCGGCCACCAGCTTCAGTCACGAGCGCTTCCACCTGGCCGGCAGCGGCAATCCGATCGAAGGCTGGGTGCAGGAAGACACGGCGCGCGCGCTGTTCGCCGCCGGCGGCTTCGACCTCGACAAGTTGCGCGCCGACGCCGAGCGCCGCGACTTCCGCCCGGTCGACCTGAAGGTCAAGCTGCACGCGGATTTGAAAAGCAAGATCCGCCAGATCGAGCAATTCAACGTGGTCGGCATCGTGCCCGGCTCGGACGCCACGCTGAAATCGGAAGCGGTGGTCTACTCGGCCCACTGGGACCATCTGGGCATCGATGATGCCGCCAAGGGCGACCATATCTGGAACGGCGCCATCGACAACGCCTCCGGCGTGGCCGCGCTGCTGGCGATGGCGCAGGAAGCCGTCAAACATCCGGCCAAGCGCACGCAGGTGTTCCTGTGGCCGGCGGCCGAGGAAACCGGCCTGCTGGGCAGCGCCGCTTACGTCAAGAATCCGGCCTGGCCGCTGGACAAGACCACGGCCGACCTCAACCTCGATAGCATGAACTTCGTCGGCAAGACACGCGATATCGGCGTTGCCGGCGCCGAGCGCAGCAGCCTGTACGAGGCGGCCGGCGTGGTGGCCAAAAAGATGGGCCTGACGCTGGCGCCGGCCATTCCGGACCTGTCGGGCGCCTACTTCCGCGCCGACCATTTCAACTTTGCCAAGGCTGGCATCCCGGCCTTCAACGTCGGTTCGGCGGTGTTCTCGGGCGACGGCTACTTCGATTTCATCAAGGACCAGGAAAAGTCGCGCGCGCGCCTGGTAGCTTTTAAACAGGATTACCATCAGCCGTCGGATGAATACCACGCTGACTGGGACCTGTCCGGCATGGTGCAGCAGGCGCAGTTCACGCTCAACCTGGGCTACGAAGTGGCCAATACGCCCAAAATGCAAACCTGGAAGGCCGGCGACGCCTTCGCCAAGGTTAAACGTTAAAAAACTGCCACACGGAAACTCCTCGTGTCCGCCTATAATTCAGGCAAGGCGTACAACCGGGGATATTCGTGTGGCTTAATGTTTTGATCATGTTGCGGCGCGGCCGCTGGGGTATGGCCGCTGCGGCCTTGCTGCTGGCCGGCGCCGCCTCGGCCGCCAACGTCAACTTCAACGGCAGCAACACCGTGCCGATCTGCCCGCTCACCGGCACCGTCTACAAATGCGCCGCGCTGCCGCTGGGAACGAATGACACGGCCGTCATCAGCAGCGGCTATACCGTGATCGTCAGCGGCGACGTCTCGCTGGCCTACGCCCAGGGCCTGAGCATGAGCGGCAGCGCCGTGCTGCAATCGACCGGCAATATCGACCTGTCCGCCTCCAACGGCCTCAACGTCACGGGCGGCACCCTGGCCGCCGCCGGCAACTTCAAGCTGGGCGCCAGCGCGCAGAGCATCACCGCCAACGTCACCGCCGCCACGCTGACCACCGCCGGCGCCTCGACCTACATCGGCGGCACCGTCACCACCACCGGCGACATCAACCTCGGCTCCAGCACCACCATTACCGGCGCGGTCACCACCACCGGCACCGGCTCGCTGACCACCGGCTCCAGCACCACGCTGGGACCGGTGACGGTAAAAGGCAGCATCAACCTCAGCTCCAGCAACACCATCAACGGTTCGGTCAGCGCCACCAGCATCACCACCAATTCCAGCGTGACCATCAACGGCTCGATCACGCTGCCTAAAAACAGCAACGGCGTGGCCGATCTCGGTTCGGGCATCAAGGTCAACGGCAGCATCACCGCTTATACGGTCCAGACCAACTCGCCGGCCACGCTGAACGGCGACGTCAATGCCAGCAATTCGTTCACGCTCGGCTCGGGCAGCTCGGTCACCGGCAACATCACCTCGCCGGTGGTGACGCTGAATGCCTCCAACATCACGGTCAAGGGCGACATCACGGCCACCACCTCGCTCGACATGGGCAGCGGCACCGCCATCACCGGCAAGGTCGGCACCGGCACGCTGACCATGCGCGCCTCCAACGCCGTCATCAACGGCAATACCACCGTCACCGGCGATGTCGACATGGGCTCGGGCACCACCATCAACGGCGACCTGTCGGCGCGCAACGTGGTCACCCGCTCCAGCAACGCCATCATCAACGGCAATGCGTCGGTCAATGCCATCTATATCGACTGGGGCAACAGCGTCAGCAAGACCATCACCTGCACCGGCCCCGGCGCCAAGGGCTGCAGCTGCGTGACCAAGGCCGATTCCAATTACCAGCCGACCTGCGGCGCCCCCGCTCCCAGCGGCCCCGACCACATCCAGATCACCCACGACGGCAAAGGCCTGACCTGCGAACCGGCCACGGTGAAATTGCGCGCCTGCGCCAACAGCGACTGTTCGATCGCCTACACCGGCAGCACCACCATCACGCTGACGCCGGGCGGCGGCCAGGTCACGATCAACGGCGACACCAATGCCACGGTCAGCCAGTCGAGCGCCGGCACCGCCACGCTGTCGGCCGGCACCGGCACCACCTGCGTCAACACCAGCGGCGGCAAGCCGTGCGACATGGTGTTCGCCGCCAGCGGCCTGACCATGAGCGCGCCGGACCACGTGTCGATGACCAGCGCGACGCTGTCGATTCAGATCAAGAAGGCCGGTCCCAACAACGCCTTCTGCGTGCCGCTGGCGCAGGGCAGCGCCACGCTCAAATTCAGTTGCAGCTATTCGGACCCGGTCAGCGGCACACAGCCGCTGACGCTTGGCAGCACGCCGACTGCGACCGCCTGCAACGGCAGCCCGACGCCGGTCAACGTCAGCTTCGATGCCAATGGCCTGGCCAGCGTACCGCTGCAATATCCGGACGTCGGCCTGATGAATGTGGCGGCCGCCTACAGCGCCAATAGCATCGACGTGGCCGGCAGCACCAGCTTTACCGCCGCGCCGGCGACATTCCAGATCGTCGCCGCCACCGATCCGGTGGTGACGCTGGGCGGCGCCGCCCTCAATGGTTCGGCAGCCGCCTTCGCCCGCGCCGGCGATCCGTTCCGCCTCACCGTGACAGCGTTCAACGCCGCCAACAAGGTCACGCCCAACTTCGGCAAGGAGAAGTCGGCGGAGTCGTTCACCATGAGTCCGATCGTGCTGAAGCTGCCGAGCGACGGCCGCAATCCCACCGCCACCATCGGCACCTTCGCGCCGATCGTCGACGGCGTCGGCGCCAGCACGGCCGGCAACAACGGCCTGTGGATCTACAACGAAACCGGCGTCATTACGCTGAATGCCAAGCTGGCCAACAGCAGCAGCTATTACATGGGCAAGACTGGACTCAACAGCTTCCGGACGGTCGGCACCCTCGACCTGCGCCTGGCGCCGCATCACTTTGACGTGGTGCTGCCGGCCGGGTCACCGATGAGCTGCGCCAATGTCGGCGGCTACAGCAATCCCTGTGCGGACGGCAGCACCGGCCGCCTCGTATATTCCCGGCAGCCGTTCGCGGTGCAGGTCAAGGCCTACAAGGACGCCACCAATGGCTCCGAAAACTATCGCCTCAAAACCGTCGGCACCGCCGATGCGGAAGACGTGGTGCGCAGCATTACCCTGTCGCCCGCGCAGGCGGCGAACGGCGCCGCCAACACCAGCTTCAAGCTGATCGCGCCTTCCACATTCCTGTTTGCCACCAATCCGAACACCGGCGTGGGGACCCTGGTCGTCACGCCGGCCTCGTCCCTGCCGGCGCTGGAATTCCTTGCCGCCCAGGCGCCGCCGACGCCGCCCAACACCACCGTCACCACCAGCCCGCCGACCACCATCTACCTGCGCGTCACCGATACCGACGGCGCCAGCTCGGCGCGCGCCGGGTCGGCCGAGCCGCCGCTCACCGTGGTCAGCGGCCGCCTGACGCTGGCCAACGCCTTCGGCCCGCCCACCACCAATCTGCCGGTCGAAGCCAAGGCCATGTACTACTCCGGCGCCGCCGGCGCCTGGCTGTTCAATCCGGCGTTTCCGTCGGCGCAGCAGTCCTTCAGCGCGGCCTTGCAAGCCACCGACGGCGACTTCAAGACTTGCACCGGCGCGCTGGATTGCACCGCCTTGCGGCTGGTGAACAACCCGCTCACGCTCAAGAACGGCAAAGGCTTGCTGCTGGTGGCCATGCCCAAGGCCTCCGGCACGGCCAAGCTCAGCCTGAAGGCGTCGCTGCAGGCGCTGTTCCCGTACTTGCCGCTGTACGACCCGCCAGCCACCCTTACCTTCGGCAACTTCCGTTCCGGCCCGGTGATCTATACCCGCGAAGTGTATAACTGATGTTACAGAGCCGCGCTGCAAAGCCGCGCAAAACGGGGTACGATGGCCGTTTTCTGAACCAGACCAACCAAGGACATCATGGAAACCAATTCCCAGTGGATCGATATTGAAACAGCCGACGGCAAGTTCGGCGCCTACCTGTCGCTGCCGCGCGGCGGCAAGGGCCCCGGCATCGTACTGCTGCAGGAAATCTTCGGCGTCAACCAGCACATCCGCAACGTCGCCGACCAGTACGCCGCCGACGGCTACGTGGTCATCACGCCGGACCTGTTCTGGCGCCATGGCGCCCGCATCGAGCTGGGCTACGACGAAGCCGGCTGGAAGCGCGCCGTTGAACTGATGCAGGCGACCGACTTCGCCACCGCCCAGCAAGACATCGCCGCCACGCTGAAAGTGCTGCGCGGCCTGGACGCGGTCGGCAGCGCCAAGGTCGCCTCGCTGGGCTACTGCTTCGGCGGCCGCCTGTCGTATCACACCGCCGCCAACGGCCTGGTGGATGCGGCCGTGGCCTACTACGGCGGCGGCATCCAGAATTCACTGGAGCGCGCGCCGGAAATCAAGGTGCCACTGCTGATGCACTTCGGCGCCGCCGACAGCCACATCCCGCAGGAAGCCGTGAAGAGCATCGCCGAAGCTTTCGACAGCAACGAGCAAGTCGAGATCCACGTCTACGAAGGCGCCGAGCACGGCTTCAACTGCAACCACCGCGAGTCCTACCACCAGCGCGCCAGCGCGCAGGCGCACGGCCACTCGCTGGTGTTCCTGGGCGAACTGCTCTAAGCAGCGGCCAGGCCGGTTGCGGCGCCCTTCTTCAGGCGCCGCAACTGCAGCACCACGCCGATCAGGAACAACAGGAACATGATGCCGGTGATGGTCTTCAGCTCCGGCGCCTCGGCGCTCGACAGCAACGGCGCCCCCAATGGCAGGCGGGTGGTGGTTTCCGTCACCGCCGGAATCATGTGGAATAAAAATGTCAGCGAGTAGCTGACCGTCGACACGGCGGCCGATTTGGCGCCGAACTTGCGCTGGTCCGCCAGCCAGGCCAGGCCCAGCACCACCAGGGTGATAATGCCCAGCACATGCGGCTTGCCGAAGCCGCCATGCTGGAAGATGCCGAAGCCGGTCAGGCAGGTGAAAACGGTGGTCCAGATATAGGTCCGTCCCAGCGTACTGTTGGCTACAATGCCTTTGTAGCGCACGAAGGAAATCAGCGCGGCAAACACCGCCACCAGGCTGATCAGGGTGTGAATGACACCGAGGTAAGTTAAACCGTAGATCATGGTGTGTCCCTTTCAAAGTTGACAACCCTGATCGTACACACAAATACAGTGCCCCTCTTACCCCAAAAGGGTAATCTGCCAGGCAAGAATCAGCCCATCACCGTCAAGGAAGCACCCGTCATGGCCCGCCTCAAACTGGATTTTCCAGACCACCTGTTCTTGTTCTCCACCCAGCTGACCGTGCGCGCTACCGACATCAATGGCGCCAACCACCTGGGCAACGATTCGATGATCTCGATGATTTCGGAAGCCCGCGCGCGCTTCCTGTTCGAATACGGCGTGCAGGAGACCGGGCCGGACGGCGTCGGCATCATCGTCACCGACCTGGCCACCACCTACAAGGCCGAGGCGCATGCGCGCGACCAGCTGGTGTTTGACGTGGGCGTGATGGATTTCAACCAGTACGGCGGCGACATCGTGTTCCGCGTCAGCCGGCCGAAGGACAGCAAGCTGGTGGCGCTGGCCAAGTACGGTTTTGTCTTCTTCAATTACAACAGCGGCCAGGTGACGCCGATGCCGCCGGCGTTCCTGGCCAAGTTTCCCAAGGTGAACCGGCTCGACTGAGCCGGCTTATTTCGCCGCCACCTTCGGCACGATCGCCTTGTTGAACCAGTCATCCAGCATCTGCTTCTCGTAGCGCAGCGGATCGCTGTCGAAATAGCTGGAACGGCTCTGCTGGTAATTCATGTTGGCGATATTGTCGTCGCCGCTGCGCAGCACCTGGCCATCCTTCTCCAGCGTATAGCGCAGATGCATGCGCGGCCAGTCGGCGCCGCCGTTCATCACGCGGATCTCTTCACCATTGCGGCGCGGGTACATGCGGCCGGCCAGGTCGATGTCCAGCACGTCGATCTTCAGGTTCTCGCCGGGCGGCAGTTTCTTCTCCAGCGTGGCGAAATACTCGCTGAACTGCTTCAGCACGCGATCGCGGTCATATTCGCCGCGCGCCAGGTCGGTGTAGTCGTCCGGCTTGGTGTAAGTGACGGTCACGTCCGCCAGGGCGGCGCTGGAGGCCAGCAACGCCACGACAGCGGCCAGCACGGTTCGGGTCATTGGGCGCATTTTGCCTCTCCTTGCATAGTTGATGCAGTCAATATAGACCTTTTCGCCGCCACGCGCCCGCGCTGAATAAGTTTGTTACCAATCGCCTGCGGCCGCCATCAACGTGACGTTATGTATCGCTTTGTATCGTAATGTCACAGTCCTGTCATACCAAATCGTTAAGATTGCCGCCGTCGAAGCCCAGCCACTGCTTCGCATGATGCCAGCCAGGCACATGGATCGGCCTACAAACTACAACAGGGTATTTACCATGACCGAGCAACTTGATTCCTCCCGTCGCAGCCTCCTCAAATTCCTGTCCGGCGCTCCATTGCTGCCGTTGGCTGGCGGCAGCGCCACCGCCGCCCTGCTGGCCGCTTGCGGTGGCGGCGACACCGCCTCGCCGGCGCCGCAACTGATGTCGGTGAGCTTCTCCGGCATGGCCGCGCCAAGCCTGGCCGACGCGCCGAAAATGGCCACCACCACGGTCGCCTCGGCCATGCAGGCGCTGTACTCGGACGGCAAGACCGTGCCGTACAGCCTGGCTTACCAGACCTTCTTCATCACCGGCGCGCAAGTGCCGAACGGCAGCGGCGGCACGACCCTGGCGGGCGGCTACTGGGACATCAACAACAAGCCGATCCTGGATAAAACCGACGCCAACTCGCGCCAGTTCTTCTCCGACGCGCCGGACGGCACCTCGCTGCTGAAGCTGGCCTCGACCACCGTGTCCGGCATCAAGGGCAACGCCGTGTTCGCCGTAGTGCAGTTTGAATACACCACCCGCAATGTCAAGGGCGACTCGGTGTACGGCATGCTGCCGTCGCCGATCGCCGTGCTGACGCTGGACCAGGACAAGGCCACCGGCGCGCTGACGCTGGTGAAATACCACAACGTCGACACCAGCCCGGCCAACGGCCTGTGGATCACCTGCGGCGCCAGCCGTTCGCCATGGAACACCCACCTGTCGAGCGAAGAGTACGAGCCGGATGCAACCGTCATCGGCACCAATACCCAGTTCGCCAACTTCAGCACCAACCTGTACGGCGATGCCACCAAGGCCAACCCGTACCACTACGGCCACCTGCCGGAAATCACCGTCAACCCGGACGGCACCGGCAGCTGCAAGAAGCACTACTGCCTGGGCCGCATCTCGCACGAACTGGTGCAAGTGATGCCGGACGAACGCACCACGCTGATGGGCGATGACGCCACCAACGGCGGCCTGTTCATGTTCGTGGCCGACAAGGCCAAGGACCTGTCCAGCGGCGTCCTGTACGTCGCCAAGTGGAACCAGAAAACCACCGACAACGGCGGCTCGGCCACGCTGTCGTGGATCAAGCTGGGCAGCGCCACCTCGGCCGAGATCAAGGCCCTGGCCGACCAGTTGAAAGCAGCCGACATCATGGACGTGAAAACCGCCGACCCGTCGGATGCGTCGTACACCAAGATCGCGTTCAACGGCAAATTCAACTGGATCAAGATCGTGCCGGGCAAAGAGAAGGCTGCGGCGTTCCTGGAAACCCACCGCTACGCCGCGTTCAAGGGCGGCAGCATGGGCTTCACCAAAATGGAAGGCACCACCGTCAACGCCAAGGACAAGATCGCCTACTCGGCGATTGCCGCGATCGGCTCGGCCATGACCAATGGTTCGGGCGGCATCTCGATCAAAGGCCCAAGCGCCGGCGCCGTCTACGCGCTGAACATGAAGGCCGGCCAGGTGGATGACACCGGCGCCGCCATCAACAGCGAATGGGTGCCGGTCGACATGGCCGCCGTGCCGGCGCTGCTGTCGGAAGATCTGAAAACCGCCGATGCGCTGGGCAACCTGGCCAATCCGGACAAAGTGGCTAACCCGGACAACATCAAGTTTTCCGAGAAGCTGCGCACGCTGTTCATCGGCGAAGACAGCGGCACCCACGTCAACAACTTCCTGTGGGCGTACAACGTCGACACCAAGGCGCTGACGCGCATCCTGTCGACGCCGTCTGGCGCCGAATCGACCGGCCTGCATGCGGTGGACGACATCAACGGCTTCGCCTACATCATGAGCAACTTCCAGCACGCCGGTGACTGGGAAGCGGCGCTGCACGGAAAAGTGCAGGCCACGCTCGATCCGCTGATCCGCGCCAACTACCGCGGCCGCTACGGCGCAGCAGTCGGCTACCTGACCGGCTTCCCGGGCCTGACCTTCAGCTGATCCATCCGGCTCTAGCGGCACCTGCATAACCCGCACACCGCCGGCGCCAGGGTCTGACCCCGTACGGGGTCAGACCCTTCCGTTTTGGGGTGACCGCAAGCTACCGTGCGGCGCTTCCCGGCCGATGCGGCCGATAATGCGCAGATAGCTCGCCAACGGAGAACTATCATGTTGAAACACGCTTGCGCCGTCCTCCTCGCATTCAACATCGCCGGCTGCGGTGGCAGCTCCGGTTCCGGCAGCGCGACAACGCCGCTGCCGCCACCCACGCCCACCACGCCGACCACACCCTCCGGCGGCCCCACCGTGCTGGCCACCGGCCTGCAAATCCCTTGGTCCATCGCCTTTTACGGCACCACGCCGCTGATCAGCGAACGCGGCACGGCGCGCATCCAGGCCGTGGGGGCGAACGGCGCGCTGACCGCCATCGCCACCATCAACGGCGTGAGCGGCACCGGCGAAGGCGGCCTGCTCGGCATCGCCGTGCGTGGCGGCTACCTGTACGCCTACTTCACCGCCGACACCGAGAACCGCATCGAACGCTATCCGCTGACCGGCTCCGGCGCCGCCACCCGCCTCGGCGCCGCGCAAACACTCCTGAGGGGCATTCCATCCGGCAGCAATCACAACGGCGGACGCATCGCCTTCGGCCCGGACGGCATGCTGTACGCCTCCACCGGCGACGCCGGCACTACCAGCCGTTCGCAGGATCTCAACTCGCTGGGCGGAAAAATCCTGCGCCTGACGCCGGACGGCCGCGTGCCAGCCGACAACCCCTTTGCCGGCTCCTACGTGTACAGCTACGGCCACCGCAACGTACAAGGTATAGCCTGGGCCAGCGATGGTGCCATGTACGCATCAGAGTTCGGCCAGAACACCTGGGACGAACTGAATCTGATCAAAGCCGGCGGCAACTATGGCTGGCCTACGGTCGAAGGCAAGGCCGGCAACAGCCTGTACATCGATCCGCTCCAGCAATGGGCGACCGCCGAGGCCAGCCCGAGCGGCATCGCCATCAGCGGCGGCAATATCTACATCGCCAACCTGCGCGGCGAACGCTTGCGCAAGGTGCCGCTCTCGGCACCCGGCACCTCATCGGAATTCTACGTCCAGCAATACGGCCGACTGCGCGACGTCAGCGTCGCACCCGACGGCAGGCTCTACATCATCACCAACAACACCGACGGCCGCGGCACACCGAAAGCCGGCGACGACCGCCTGTTAAGCGCTCCCGCTCTTTAACGCGCGGCCTTTCTCCCACGCCGCCGGCTAGCGCACCCAGCCGCTATCGGCTGGCGGGCAATTCACCTGCATCCACTTGCCGCCGCTGCGTGTTGCGGCCGCCAGCGTGGATGCGCCGTTCATGAAGCAGGTGGAGCGCGAACCGCGCGTGACGCGGGAATACACCACGCCGTCAGCCGACGTGTAGTGATCGGTGACTTCGGCCGTGTCGCCGACGAAGGCGTTCTCGATCCCGCGCGCCAGCCGGGCCTGCATGCTGTCCGGCCGTTGCGCCGGGATGGCAGGCGCTCGACCCAGTATCTCCTTGTCGATCTTGCGCAGATCGCGCCGGGCCTGCGCCATGATGTCGGCAGCGGCGGGCAGCGCTTTCTCCGGTAGCGCCTCGGACGGGTCAGGCGCCACCGGCATGGGCACTGGTACCGCCACCAAGCTGGCGGGCGACGCCTCGTTCCGACGTGGTGGCGCTGACGGCCGTGCCGCCGGAGCCGGGGCGTTACGCTGCGGCTGCGTCACGGCCTTCGGCAACGTCAGCAAAACCAGATTGGACGCACGCGCCGGCCGAGGCGGCTCGACAGCGCGCGGCGGCGAACGCACAAGCAGCAGCACAGCCACACCATGTATTAGTACCGCAAAACCCAGCGGCCAAGCCCGATGCCTCATGTAATAAATTATGCAATGATATTCTCGCAACTATACACGTTGCGCGCGTCGCCGATTTGCTGGCTGGAGTAGCATGTCCCCATAGGCCGCCAGCAAGGAGCAACCATGCCGACCAAAACCATAGACGGATACGAAATCGAATTTACCGCCGAGCCGCTGCCGGGCACCGACCACTGGGGCGCCTACGTGGCGATCCTGGCGCCGTCCGCCAACCCGATGCACCTGGACGAGGTCTACCCCAAACAGCGCGTCATGGCCGACCAGCCCTGCACCTGCGAAGCGGACGCGCAAGCGCATGCGGAACAGGCGGCCGAGACCATTCTCGACCAACTGCGCGCGCCACAAAAATCCCCGGGTGACTAGCATCCCCACCACACTTTTCAAAAATCTTTGTTTTTCGATAGTAATATTGCCAAAAACGAAGTATTGTTGTGTGTGCACTTCAGCGCTAAAAGTGCCATGCTGCACTGCAGTTATGTATCGCAGCGTACAGTAGCGCCGCCAAGGTGTTGTGCAGAGCAACGGGAATATTTATTGCCTGTTGTTAATGGCTGTGGGTCAGACTACAATCGGGTGTCATTCAGCTGAAACAATTTGCGGAATCTGTTCATATGTCTTTTCTGTCATCTGCCTCGCCCAAGTTAGCACCATGGAAAGTCCTGTTGGTTGATGATGAACCGGACATTCATGACATCACCAAACTGACGCTGAGCCGCTTCCGTCTCGACGGCCGCGCGCTGAGCTTCGTCCACGCCTACAGCGGCGCCGAAGCCAAGGAAGTGCTGGCGCGCGAGTCCGACATCGCGCTGGTGTTCCTCGACGTCGTGATGGAAAAGGAAGACAGCGGCCTCGAAGTGGCGCGCTGGATGCGCGAAGACCTGGACAACCAGTTCACCCGCATCGTGCTGCGCACCGGCCAGCCCGGCCAGGCGCCGGAAGAACGCGTGATCGTCAACTACGACATCAACGACTACAAAGAAAAAACCGAGCTGGACCGCACCAAGCTGTTCACCACCACCTTCGCCGCGCTGCGCGCCTACCGCGACATCATGAAGGTGGAGGAAGCCCACCGCGCCCAGATCAATTACCGCGAAGGCCTGGAGCGCGTGATCGCCGCCTCCTCGCACATCTTCCGCCAGCGCAATCTGAAAGACTTCGCCAACGGCCTGCTGCAACAAGTGGTGGCGCTGCTGCGCCTGGAACACAGCATGCTGCTGCGCCTGCGTGGTGCTACCGCCATCAGCGGCGAGAACGATTACGAAATCCTGGCCAAGATCGGCGATGAAGACGGCACCCTGCTGTCACCGGAAGTGCTGGCGCAGATCGACGCCGCCAAGAGCAACCAGATTTCGCGCGTGGAAGGCGACACCTACATCGGCTACTTCCCCAACGCCAGCGGCAAGGCGTCGCTGCTGGTGCTCAAGGGCGTGGCGGAAATTTCGGAAATCGACACCAAGCTGCTGGAAGTATTCTGCTCCGGCGTCGCCATCGCCTTCGACAACATCCTGCTGAGCCAGGAAATCACCGACACCCAGGCCGAGCTGATCATGCGTCTCGGCGACGTCGTCGAATCGCGCTCCAACGAAGCCGGCAACCACGTGCGCCGCATGTCCGAGGTGTGCCACCTGCTGGCCCAGGAAGCCGGCCTGCCGGAAGACGAAGTGGCGGTGTTGCGCCACGCCGCGCCGATGCACGACATCGGCAAGATCGCCACGCCGGACGCGGTGCTGCTCAAGCCGGGCAAGCTGGATGCGGCCGAGTGGGAAATCATGAAGCAGCACCCGGCCGTCGGCCTGTCGATCCTGGATGGCTCGCAGCGCCCGATCCTGAAGGCGGCCGCCGTCATCGCCCACCAGCACCACGAGAAATACGACGGCAGCGGCTATCCGCAAGGCCTGAAGGGCGAAGACATCCACCTGTACGCGCGCATCGTCGCCGTGGCCGACGTGTTCGACGCGCTGATGCACAAGCGCTGCTACAAGGAAGCCTGGCCAATCGAAAAAGTCATCGAGCATCTGCGCGAAGTGGCCGGCCATCACCTCGATCCGAAGTACGTCGATCTGCTGATCAAGAATATCGACCGCGCGCTGGCGATCAATGAACGCTTGCCAGATTGAATAAGCATATTAGCAATCGTTCGTAGGGGCTGGATTTGCTAGCCCGTAAGATCATGGTCTGCTTTTCAGACCAGGATCTTACGATGCACAAAAATGTCCTCCCACCGCTGTTGCTGCTCGCCGAACTGCTGGCCGCGCTGCCGTCCGCCCAAGCCCAAGATACCGCCGCCATCGATCAAGTCACAGTGGTCGGTTCGCGCGCGCGCAACCGCACCGTGTTCGATTCCACCGTGCCGATCGACCGCTTCGGCGCGCGCGAGGTGGAGAATGCCTTGTCCAGCGGCGAAGTCGGCGCCGCCCTGCAAGCGCTGTCGCCGTCGATCAACTTCCCGCGCATCGAATCCAGTGGCGCTTCCGACTCGGTGCGCGGCGTGCAGCTGCGCGGCCTGGCGCCGGACCAGGTGCTGGTGCTGATCAACGGCAAACGCCGCCACGCCAGCGCCGTGCTGGACACCGAAAGCAGCTTCGCCGGCACCGTGCCGGTCGACGTCAACGCGATTCCGCCGGGCGCCATCGACCACATCGAAATCCTGCGCGACGGCGCCGGCGCGCAATACGGCAGCGACGCCGTGGCCGGCGTCATCAACATCGTGCTCAAGCAGCAGCGCAGCGGCGGCTCGGCTTCGGTCAGCTACGGCGCCAACCACACCGACTTCAAGCCGACCGACGAGAAGAAGACCGACGGCCAGACCAAAATCGTCAACGCCGACTACGGCGTGCCGCTGGGCGACGCCGGCTTCTTCCGCTTCGGCGCCGAGAGCCGCAGCCGCAATCCGACCCAGCGCGCCGGCTTCAGCGACGCCGGCTGGACCTCATGGAACTACACGCCGGCCGACCAGGCCTTGGACGGCAAGGTGGTGTTCAAATCCGGCGACTCGCAATCGCTCAACAACTACCTGTTCTACAACGCCCTGCTGCCGCTCAGCGACGGCGTCGACCTGTACTCCTTCGCCACCGCCAACAAACGCAAGTCGGACGGCAGCGCCTACTTCCGCTATCCGGGCGATCCATCGAATGTGGAAGCGGTCTATCCGAAAGGCTACCGTCCGGTGACGCATGGCGACGCCAGCGACCTCAGCGTGGTAGCCGGCGTGCGCATCGCCAGCGGCGGCTGGAACTGGGATCTGAGCGCCCGCCACGGCAGCAACATCTTCAACTACGACGTCAACAACTCGCTCAACGCCTCGCTCGGCGCGCAAAGCCCAAGCAGCTTCCACCTGGCCACCTTCGACTATCGCCAGAACGCGCTGAACGCCGACGTGACGCGCGAACTGGACTGGGGCGTGCCGGTCAACCTGGCGGTCGGCGCGGAATTCAGCCGCGAAACCTACGTCAGTTCGCCGGGCGACGCCGCCTCGTACGCGGCCGGTCCGTTCACCGATGCACCGCCGGGCGCGCAAGCCGGTCCAGGCCTGCGTCCGCAAGACGTGTTTGACGGCAGCCGCAACCTGCGCTCGGTCTACGCAGACATTGAAAGCGACCTCACCAAACAACTGCTGGTGGGTGCCGCCGCGCGCTATTCGGACTACAGCGACTTCGGCAACGCCAGCACCGGCAAGCTGTCGGCACGCTACAAGTTCACGGACGACTTCCTGCTGCGCGGCTCCGTGTCGAACAGCTTCCGCGCACCGGCGCTGGTGCAGACCGGCTTCCGCTTCTCCACGCTCAACTTCAACAGTGACGGCACCGGCTTGCAAACCGCGTCGCTGCTGCCGGCCAGCGATCCCTTGGCGCGCGCCTTCGGCGCCCAGAATCTGAAGCCGGAGAAATCGACCAACCTGTCGCTGGGCCTGGCATGGAAGCCGGCGCGCAACACCAGCTTCACGCTGGACGGCTACCGCATCAAGATCAAGGACCGCATCACCCGCACCAGCGACCTGCAAAGCGACGCCGCCACCGCCTACCTGGCCGGCATCGGCCGCAGCGATATCCAGTCGGTGGCCTACCTGGCCAACCTGCTGGACACCACCACCACCGGCCTGGACGCGGTGCTGAACCACGACCTGTCCTTCGCCGGCGGCAAGCTGGACCTGAACGCCGCGCTCAACCTCAACAAAACGCGCATCGACAGCGTGCACCAGAGCTCGGCCGCATTGGCGAAGATCGATCCCGACCTGACCGTGCTGACCAACGAAAGCCTGTTCCGCATCCGCAACGCCTCGCCGAAAAACAAGCTGGTGCTGAGCGCCGACTGGCAGGCCGCGCAATGGAGCCTGCTGGCGCGCGCCACCCGCTTCGGCGCACTGAAGGACTTCTCGTATGACGACGAGGCGCCGGTGGAAGACGGCGTCCACATCCAGCGCTTCGCCGCCGTCTGGACGCTGGACCTGGAAGCGCAATACAAGCTGACCAAACAGCTGACACTGGCGGTCGGCGCCGACAACCTGCTCGACCGCTATCCGCAGCGCGTGCGCGAAACCAACAACGCCACCTACGGCGGTGCCCTGCCCTACAACTTCATCAACCCCATCGGCGTGAATGGCGCATACTTCTACGGCCGCCTGCGCTACACCTTCTGACCCAAAGGACACCATGAAAAAAATCCTCATCGCCCTCTGCCTGAGCGCTGCATTCGCTGCGCCGGCCTTCGCCGCCAAGAATGCGCTGGTACTGCAAACCGACTTCGGCACGTCTGACGGCGCCGTCTCCGCCATGCACGGCGTGGCCTACGGCGTCGATCCGAACCTGACGGTGGCCGACCTGACCCACAACATTCCCGACTACGACATCTGGGTCGGCGGCTACCGCCTGTTCCAGACCGCGAACTACTGGCCGGAAGGCACGGTATTCGTCTCTGTGATCGATCCGGGCGTGGGCACGACGCGCAAGTCGGTGGTGCTGAAGACCAGGGAAGGCCGCTACTTCGTCGGCCCGGACAACGGCCAGTTCACGCTGATCGCCGAGCGCGACGGCGTGGCCGAACTGCGCGAGATCGACGAGAAGGTCAACCGCCGCGCCGGTTCGGGCGAATCCTACACCTTCCACGGCCGCGACGTGTACGCCTATGTCGGCGCGCGGCTGGCATCGGGCACCATCACCTATGAGCAGGTGGGACCGTCGCTGCCGGTCGACTCCGTGATCAAGATCCCGTATCAGAAGGCGGCCCTGAGCGACGGCAAGCTGCGCGGCATCATCCCGGTGCTGGACATCAAATACGGCAACGTCTGGACCAATGTGCCGAAGGCGCTGTTTGAACAGCTGGGCGTGAAAGAACACGAGCAGGTGCAGGTGCGCTTCTTCCATAACAAGAAGCTGGTGAACACCGTGGTAGCGCCGTACGAGCACACGTTTGGCGGCGTCGCCAAGGGCAAGCCGCTGGTCTACCTGAACAGCCTGCTGGATGTGGCGGTCGCGCTGAACCAGGGCAGCTATGCGGAGAAAAACAAAATCGAGTCCGGCGTTGATTGGGAAGTGGAAATCTCCAAAGCCAAAAAATAAAGCGTTGCCGAAGGGGTTTGACTGCTTGCGGGATCAGGCCCTGGCCGTCACGGTTTGGGGATCGCGCAGGCGTTCGATATCGCGCTGCGGCGGCAGGCCGTACATGCGGCTGTAGTCGCGGCTGAAGTGGGATGGGCTCTGGTAGCCCACCTCATAACCGGCTGTGCCAACATCGCGGTGCTCCAGCGCGATCAGGCGCCGCGCTTCGTGCAGGCGCAACTGGTTTTGATACTGCATCGGCGTCATGCCGGTGATCGCCTTGAAGTGCTGGTGCAGCGACGACGCGCTCATGTTGGCCTGCGCCGCCAGCGTCTCCACCAGCAGCGGTTCGCGGAAATTGGCGCGCAGCCAGCTGACGGCCGTGGCGACTTTGTTGCCGGGCGTATCAGCCTGGGCGATGTGCATCAGCTGCGGTCCGCACGGGCCGGTCAGCAAGTAATACAAAATCTCTTGTTCAATCAGCGGCGCCAGCGCCGGGATCGCTTCCGGCGTGTCCAGCAGGCGCACCAGCCGCAGCACGGCGTCCAGCAGCGCATCGCTGGCGCGGTTGACGGTCACGCTCAAGCCGCGCGCGGCAGCCAGCGCAGACGGCGGCATGCTGATGCGGCCCATCAGCTCCTTCAGCTTGGTGGTGTCGATGATGATGCCGACGCCCAGGTGCGGCTGTTCCGGCGTGGCCAGCGTGACGCACGAGGCGACCGGCACGTCCATCGCCACCAGCAGGAAGTCGCCGACGCCGTAGCGCATCACATGCTCGCCGATGGTCAGCGTCTTTTCGCCCTGCGCCACCAGCGCAAAGCACGGCTGCTGAGAAGTATGCACCGGCACCGTCCGGCCCGAGCGGCGGCCGAAGAACAGGGTGTCGATGGCGCTCGGGCGCTGGCCGTCTTCATCGGCGTGGCGGGCGATCAGCGCAGCTAATTCGGCGAAGCGGTTCATTTGGAGGATTCGGCATCAGGCTGAGAGGATGGCGCTACCGGCATCGGCAGCACTCGCCGTAGGATACAGCATCTCAACCACGCCCGCAGATGACCTCGTCCTCCAGCCACTGGCCCGTTGTCACCTCAAAGGTGGCCTTCCTGTTTCTTGACGATTTTTTCCAGCGTGGCGCGCAGCGATTTGAGGGCGACCGTCGCGCCTTCCACCAGCTTGCTGTCTGCCGCACCCTGCTGGTCGATGCTCAGGGTGGGTACCTGGAACGCGTCGACATTGGCCGATGCCTGTTGCGCGGCGTAGGCGCTACGTCCCTCGGCGTAGCCATCGTCGGCGGTGGCGGAGGAGGCGCTGTCTTCGGCTGGCGTGGCGGCCACATCCGGCACGTTGCTGTCGGCAGGGGTACGCAGCACGCCGGCCGCCTGTTTCAGCTGACTGGCTAACTGTTTCAGTTGTTGCAACATTGCCTTGGCGTCCTTGCCGCCGAACATCGCCAGCATCTTTTTCAGCATCTCGATCTGCTTCTTGATCTCGTCGATGCGCATGCGCGCCGCTGCTTTCTGATCCAGATCAGCCCGGCGTGACAGACCATCGATGGTGGCCGCGTTTTTCTTCGCCATCTCCAGTTTCTTTTGCAGCAGGTTCTGATAAGCGTCACTACCAGCATCGAAGCTGACAGAGGGGCGGTAGGCGGATATGGCAAGCATGGCGGTTCTCTCGAAAGGCTGGTCAACTCAAAAAGGCGACACGACCAGCTGTTTCGTTAAACCAAGCTCACGCCGGCGCTATGCGCCTGCGGGGTCGAGGAACACGAACAGCGACTGGATGCGTCCCTCGCTGATCTGCGCCAGATCCATGCCGCTGACCGCCGGCGGGCCGCCGGGAGGCCCCAGGCGCCAAAACAGGCGGCCCGCACCATGATGCCCGTCCGCCGGCGCCACGGCGCTGAAGACGAAATCCGCCGGCAGCCCGCCCAGCAACTGGCTGACGGCGGCGGCGATCGCCGCATGCCCCTGCACCGCAGCCTCCGGCTCATACAGCATGGCGTCTTCGGCATACAGCCGCTTGATGGCCTAGCCCCGCTGGACCACGTCGCGATTGCCGAACACCTCGGTCAGGTTAGCCTGCATCAAGCCGTCATAATCGATGGAATCGGTCGCCATATCAGTGTCCGCCGCCGCTGGCCAGCAGTTGCAATTCCCACGCCAGGGCCACTGCGCTGCCGCCGCCATGTTCGAGGATGATGCCGCCGACACCGCCGGCCGTCTCCTCGCGCGCCCAGTCGCGCTGCCACTCGCCCAGCACCGCCATCCAGGTAATCGGCACGGCGCCGGCCGCGACCATGCGGCGCACCGCCATCTCATGCGCCTCCAGCGTCACGCCGCCGGACGCGTCGGTGACCACAAACACGTCGTAGCCTTCCGCCAACGCCTGGATCGCCGGCATGGCCAGGCAGATCTCGGTGTACAGCGCGGCCAGCACCAGCTGCTTGCGGCCGCTCTTCTTGACCACCTCGGTCACGTTCGGATCTTGCCAGGTATTGATGAAAGTGCGGTCGATCGGCTTCTGCTCCGGGAACACATCCTGCAAGCCCTTGATGATGTGGCCACCACGCTCCGCCAGCACCGTCGACAGGATGGTCGGCACGCCGAACAGCTTGGCCGTTTTCGCCAGGCCGACCACGTTATTGATGATCATGCTCGGCTCATGACTGTGCAGGTTGGTGAACTGGAACGGTTGGTGATCGATGAGAACGAGGATGCTGTCTTCGGGCCGTAACAGTGCAGCGAGTCCGGTCTTGCTCATGGTGTCTGTCCTTTGTTTTGCCACGCGGCGGGGATGCGCGTTGGAGCCAAAACGATAGCAACCCATGAATGGCCCGACAATGACGGTTCCTGCTATTGACAGTCTGATTCTGCTGTTCGCCCTTACTGCTTAAGGCACGGGTGCCATGCGCCGCCAAGATGCGTAGAATTATCTGATGAAGCGCGGGCGCTCGGCCCATTTGGAAGGAAAACCATTTCTACGCAGTCCACCCCGTTGCCTGCTTTACCGGAAAATTTTCCAGACAGGCCCGGCACGCTGGCGCCGTGGCAGCTGCGGCGGGTGATCGATTATCTGGAATGCCACCTGCCGCAGCGGGTTGAGCTGGAAACGCTGGCCGCGCTGATCAACCTGTCGCAAGCGCACTTCAGCCGCGCGTTCAAGGCATCCACCGGGCTGGCGCCCTACCAGTGGCAGCTGTATGCGCGCATCCGCCGCGCGCAAGCCATGCTGATGCATTCGGAGGCGCCCTTGAGCGAGATCGCCGTCGCTACTGGCTTCGCCGACGCGGTGCATTTCGGCCGGACGTTCCGCAAACTGTCCGGCCTCACGCCCGGTATCTGGCGTCGCCGCCGGCCGCTTACTTGCGCTTGACCTTGGGGAAGCGCAGCTTGTAGTGCAGCCCCATGCCCGGCGCGCTGACCACTTTGACGGTGCCGCCCAAGGCGCCGGTCACCAGGTTGTACAGGATGTGCGCGCCGAGGCCGCTGCCGCCGGAGCCGCGCTTGGTGGTGAAGAACGGGTCGAACAGCTGCCCCAGCGTGGCGCTGTCCATGCCGACGCCGTCGTCGCTGTAGTCGAACTCGACGTTATCGCCCTCCACCTTGCCGGTGATCTTGATCTTGCCCGGCTGCCCTTCCTCAAAACCGTGCACCAGCGAGTTGACCACCATATTGGTGACGATCTGCGAAATCGCGCCGGGGAAGCTGGCCATGTTGATCTGCTCGTCGCAATTGATCTCGATCTGGATCGGCTTGCCCTTCAGCTTCGGTTGCAA
This sequence comes from Duganella levis, assembly GCF_009857605.1. GTDB lineage: Bacteria > Pseudomonadota > Gammaproteobacteria > Burkholderiales > Burkholderiaceae_D > Rugamonas > Rugamonas levis. The sequence continues at coordinate 107,392 of NZ_WWCT01000022.1, forward strand.
GGACAGCAGCACCTCGTCCAGGTACTTGCGCAGGTTGAAGCTGCGGATATCGTCCGACGACTGGTCCACCGCCACCTGCTTGAAGCTGCGCACCAGCGCCGCCGCCCGCTGGGTGTTGGTGGTCATGATTTTCAGCGACTGGTCGATGATGTCGAAGAACTGGTTCAGGCCGTCTTCATCCAGCACACCGTTGGCCAGGTCTTCGCGGGTCAGCTTCAGCTCTTCCACCAGGTGGCTGGTGGCGGTGACGCAAATGCCCAGCGGCGTGTTGATTTCGTGCGCCACACCGGCTACCAGCCGTCCCAGCGAGGCCAGCTTCTCCTGCCGCACCAGTTCGCCCTGCGCATCCTTCAGCGAGGTCAGCGCGTTTTCCAGCGCGGCGTTCTGCTGCTCCAGCGTTTCCTTGGCATGGCGGATCTGGCGGTCAGCCTGCATGCGGGCAATCGCCACCGCGACGTGGCTGGCCATGAAGGCCAGGATATCGAGGTCGTTCTGGGTGTACTGCACCTTGTCGTCGTAGCTCTGGACGATGATCACGCCATAGGCCTGATCTCCCAGCAGCATCGGCGCGCCCATCCAGCTGGAAATCTCGACATTGCCCAGCGGATGTTCCATCTCGCCGCTATCGACCAGCGCCTGGAAGCCGATCCGGTCCAGCAACATCGCCTGCTTGCGCTGCAGGATGTACGAGGACATGCCAACGCCATAGTCAAAGCGCTTGACCGGCGCATGCTCATCCTTTTCATCGACAAAATACGGAATGCTGATTTCCTGCGTGTCCGGGTGATACAGCGCCATCAGGAAATTCTTGGCCGGCACCAGCTGGCTGATGATCTCATGCAGCTGATGGTTGAGGCGGCTGCCACCGGTGGCCGTGGCCGACAGGTTGGCCAGCTCGTACAGCGCGCGCTGAATGTTTTCCGCGCGGCGGCGCTCGGCCACCTCGTGCTGCATCTGCACGGTGCGCTCCTGCACCGCGCGTTCCAGCCGGTCCATGCTCTGCAAGCCCTGCAAGGCGCTGGAGACGTGGTTGGCGATCAGCTTGAACAGCGCCTGGTCTTCCTCATTGAAAGTGTGTTGCTTGTCGTAGCTCTGGATCACCACCGCGCCCAGCACCTGATGGTTCTGGTCCAGCAGCGGGCTGCCCATCCAGTGCTCGGCGATGGTGCCAATGCCGAAGCCGGCGTTGTCCTCGCGCTTGGAGACGTGCTCGGCTGCCGTCATGACAATCGGCTCGCGGCTCAGGATCACCGCCGCCGTCGGCGACTCGCCCGGCACCAGCTCGAACAGCTCGTCGCGGCTGGGCGCCTCGTCGACCTCGTCGACAAAATAGACGAAGCGCACCTGGTTGGCCGGCCCTTCGTGGTCGCTCAGCGCCACGAAGAAGTTGGCGGCGTACATGATGCGGCCCAGCGCCGCATGGACCGCCTGCAGGAATTCACTGATATCGGTGCAGCTGCTGGACTTTTGTCCGATTTCCAGCAGCATGGTTTGAACGGCTTCCAGCCGGGTAAGACGACTTTCCATCAGGTTTCCTATGTTGGTACATGCACATAGGAAATACTAGCAGGTTGGCTGATGTATGGGGAGACATCTTCAACATACAAGGCTAAAATTCATAATTTCAAGACATAGCTTTACTATCTATATACATTAGACCCATAACTACGATTGATGAGCGTATTGATGCCGACGCAGAAATAAAACCCCAATCATAGTTAAACACATCCGCATTATAGCTCGGTTCCTGCGGCGAAAATTTAGCGATTTTTTTCTCAATTAACCTAGATAATGAATTTTTATCGGCTATTAAATCTTTTTCAGATGCATCATATCCTTTTTTTTCCGCTGCGCCATCACGCCACCTCAAGTCAATTGAAAATAATTTTTTTCCTTTAAATTCAATATTCATCCCAAAGCTTTGGCCAGCCATAGAGACAATAGCACTAATGGAAGTCCACCCCCCATCTTTCGAATTTTCATTAAAGACAATTCCCGCCTCTTCAAGAGCGACACGAGTCATATCTAAGTTCAAAGGTGCAATTACTACTCCGGCAGCATCTAGACTTCCTGACACAACATTGATATTTATAGTTTTCATTTCTTCCAAGATAATATCCTACCCGTATCAATCAAATATTTTTTGTCACGACTTTCAATAAAAAACTGCGTCTCTCCACCAGCACCCAAACTTGGATTGTTCAAAGCCTTACCTTTTGCCATACAGACATCCTGGCCAAGTATATAAACATGAAGTTTCCTTCTCATCTCCCTCATTGTAACATCAGGCTTATCATAATTTTCCTTGTGAGCAACTTGAACTGAATCATTGAAATCTCTTGCTCCATCTGCTGCCAATACTGTCGAACCCTTTACAAAATAATTTCCTGGCGCAGGCCCATGTGGGTAAAGAGTATATAAAACCGTACCTTTTTTAAGTACTGTATTGATGTAATTATCTTGACCAATATAAGGATGATTTTTTGGTCCTTGCCAGCTCCTTGCCACCGCAGAGGGATCTCTTCCATCACAAGGATTACAAGCACTGTTCTTTGAACATTTTGACAGCCCAAGTGGATCAGTGGCCCCTATGGGATTACCCGAGTAGGCATAAACATTTTCTCCACCTATAAGGCCTATCGGATCTTGTCCGACGAATCTCGCTGAGTGGGGATCGTAAAAGCGATAACGGTTATAATGCAGTCCCGTTTCTGAATCTTCGTACTGGCCTTGAAACCTTATTGGTTGATCTATCGGGCTTCGAGTGGCGCTTCGGCTAAGGTTAGCGACATCCCAAGGAAGTATTTTCCCCCAAGCTTGAAAACGACCGCTCCATAGCAACTTACCACTAGTATCGACTAACTCGCGTGGCGTACCAAGATGATCGCAATTGTAATGAGCGACGCTGTCTACCGCCGCCTTGACCTCTGCGTCCGCGACACATTGCTGCCATCCGCTACGGCATCGCAAAATATCTGATGCGCTCCGTGTCCCCTCCTGTTGATTTTCCCGCTGACTTGGCGGGAGCCAGTCATCAACTGGCCAAATATGAACGAACTGTTCGACCACGAAGTCCCCGCCAGCCTTGCCCAGCAAGGATTCTTTCGATTCAACTCGCGCCAGCGGCACAAAAGTTTCCGGTTCATATACGTATGTGACAGTTCCATCGTCACGAAGTTCCTGCACCATCGTATCGCCGTCCCACACAAACCTGACAGCGTGTTCCTCGGTCTGAGCGGGCATATCCATTTCAGGATTTTGATCGCCAAACCAAGATTCCCTGATGACTGTCTTCGCGATGCGGCGGCTAAAGGCGTCGTACAGATAACTGGTGACGCTGCGCGTTCCCGCATCCCGACAGCCAGAGCGAATCAGGCGGTTTTCGTCATCGTAGGCCAGCTCAAGTTCACGGGCGGATGTTCGTGGCTTACCGTTGTCGGGGCGCTTGCTCACGACATTGCCTTGTTCGTCGTAGCTATACCTGTAACCCTGATACGACTTGAGCAAGTTGTGTTCAACGTGGGAAGAGGTTTCCGAACTAGCTACCTTTGCCGCTGACGGCGCTTCGATCAGATTCCCCGCTGGATCGAATGCGAAAATCTCAGTCAGGCCTGGTTGAACCGCCGATAGCAACTGTCCGATGGGATCATAGGTGTAACGGTACGTTCCAGGATTATCCAGACTCGCACGGTCTCCATGCTCGATCGACAGCAAATTGCCCACCGGATCGTAACTGAAGTAGCGCTCGCGCAATGGCGGCGCATCCTCGTTATCGCTGTTACGCAACGTGATTGATGACAGGCGCGATTGTGGGTCGTAGCGACGTTCTGCCCGAAGTGGCCGAACGCCGGACCCGATGCGCCGGACGGTTTCCCGATGCAGCGTATCGCGTTCGATTGCAACGAGTTGCTGGCCTTGCCAAAGTGTTCCATGCCAATGTCCTGCACCGTAGCGCAAAATGTCAAGGCGTCTGCCGTTGGGAAGAATCGTCTGAATCCGGTTTCCCAACTCATCGTATGCATGCGTCATCATGAAGCTGACGTCCGCAACGCGTGGTCCGGTCGCAATCACCGCTTGCTTCAGATAGTAGGCCGTACGCTCTTCCACTAACTGCCCTAGAGCGTCATAGACAAAGCGTTGCTCAGCGTGCGGGGCGGCTACCGCCGTCAACCTGCCGCCCGCGTCGTAGGCAAATCGGGTAACGCCACTACCGGTCTGCTTCACGAGCAGTTGGCCGCAGACATCGCGCAGCAGCGCGACATGTTGGCCGAGGCAATCACTGGCCGTCAGCTGACCGACGCTGTCGTAACTGTAGCGAGTGGTTTTTCCATCGAAGCCGGTTTCGGCGGCTAGCCAACCGTCGCTGCTGTATTTGAGCAGATAGCGCTCATCGTTGCCATTGATGAGCTCGACTAATCTCAGCGACGCATCGTAACGGTAACCCAATGTCTGGCCCAGCGCGTCTGTGCGACTGAGAGGTAGCCCTTGACCGTTGTAATGGTAGGTCGTGCTATGACCAAGAGCATCGGTATGCGTGAGTAGATTGCCATCAGCATCGTAGGCGTAAGCATCGCCGGTGCCGTCAGCACGGGTTACGCGTAAAACCCGTCCCAGCAAGTCATATTCGTAGCGAATTTTCTGCTGCCGAGCATCGATAGCTTCGCTCAGACGATTTTCCGCATCGTACCGATATTCGCTGCGATTGCCGGAGCAGTCGGTGTAGGCGATTAGCCTCCCGACGGGATTATAGTCCAGCCGCTTGATGCCACCTTTTGCATCACGGACCTGTGTTAGCCGACCAGCGCCATCGTACAGATATTCGGTCACACAGCCGAGGGCATCAACATAGGTTGTGATGCGCCCGCTTGCGTCGTAACGCAGTCGGCTGGTGTGACCTAACGGATCTGTAAGCGCGATCGGCTGGTTGTCTTCATCGTAGTCGATGCGCGAGATACGCCCCAGGGCATCTATACTGCTGGTCAAATTACCGGCAGCATCGTAGGTATAGCGCGTGCTATTTCCTGCGGCATTGATCTCGGCCGTAAGCATGCCATCACGGTCCCACTGACGGCGTCCCAATGAGACCGAAGTACCGTCCAGATTGATGCGGCGAACCTCGACTGCCAGCCAGTTTTTATCGAAAGTGTATTCAAGCACGTCACCGACGGCATCGGTAACGCGAGTGGCATCCATGGACGGATAGTCAAGTTGCAAAGCATCACTGCCATCCTCGCCTGCGGTCATGGTCGCACGGGCCTGATAACTGTTGTCCAGGGTAATAGGGAAGAGCATTTTTTCAATGCCGTCCTGAACGTTGTCGCCACGCCAGCGCGCACGCAATTCCTCAAGGCTGACCCAGCTAAGGATGTGTCTAAAGCCGCTGTAACTGGTGCAGGATTGCAGCAAGTGATGCCGATAGCGATAGTGGCGCGCATGGCCAGCAATGTTCGTCTGGCTAACTAGATTGAACCGTTCCGGCAGCGCAGATGGTGCTTCGGTCAATATCGCCGCCTCGGCCTCGTAGACATAACGGACGCGGCATATACGCTTTCCGTCCGGCCTGACCTCATCAACCTGACCGATGCGAGGCTCGTGCAATGGCGTTAGAGTCTGCTCACGCATCGCTTCCAGCATTTGCCCGTCATTCTGACGGACACGGAGCAGCAGACAACCAGGCTGGACGTCCCTGAACGACTCAATGAACACGCCATTGCCATCACGACCAGCGGAGCGACGCAAGGAGAAGCGTTCGGCGCGCATCGCTTCGCCAGGCTCGAGCATGGCGTTCACGCCGTCATAGCCGTGCGGCAGCCAACTATGTTCCCGGCAGGCGTCACGGGCAAATGTATCCCGACTTCCGTCGCGCCAAGTTAACTCGAAAGAGTCCGCCGTTTCGCGGATCAGGACGAAGCCCTCATCCCGGCGATCAATCGACTGCCCGACCTCCAACAGAGGCAACCTGATTCCCCTGCCGCTGTCTTCCACATAAACTATGCCGCGCGCGGTCAGCAAAAGCGCTGAAGTAAATGGCGATGCCCACCGCGCCCCGAGCAATCCCCAATCCTCGTGCTCGGAGCCGGAGCGATAGCAGCGTGTCCAGGCAAGCGGACTCGGTCCCTCCAGCACAAAGTCAGTCTGATAGAGCACTTCTTCGCCAGTGCCGAAGTGTACGGGTTTGCGGCCGCTCACAGGCTTGCCAGCCGGCGCCGCGTTCTTGGGACAGCAGTCCGATGGTTTATCCGACTTCGGTTCCTTTCTGGCGCCTTTACTCTTGCCCCCCGAGGGCTTGTCCGGTGGACGCGCTGGTGGTGGCGACTGTTTTTTGCCCACACCTGGCTTATGTTTCCAAAGCTTGCCCAATGAGGGGAGTTTCTTCATCATCCACTGCCCCATGCCACCAAACCGCGCCATCGCGGCCCTCTCAAGCAGTTGGGTCCCTGCTCCTACCAATGCGTCCACCATCCCCGGCGTTTTGCCAGTCAAAACGAAATCAGCAGCCTGGTCAAGCACGGTCGCCGATATCTCTACCGCAGCTCCCCTAACGACAAGGCCCGTACCTATTGCGCCACCTGTGGTAGCAGCAGCCTCCATCGCTGCGGCAGCTGGCAAGCCTATACCGGTTGCACCGACCCCTATCCCGGCAACACCTACGACTGCACTGCCTGCCAGCAATTGACCACCACGGGTCATGGCTTCACTTCCAACTTGATGTAGTGGGGCCGAAATATCGTCTCTGTATTGCTTGGCAATTGGCTTTAGAACCTCACGCACCTGCGCCGTTCCCGCAGTCACTGCCTCGCCAATCAACGCGTCGATTTGCTGAAGCCGAGTACGTGGCGTGGCGCCGCCACGCTCGTATATTTTGCCGATGGTATTGCGATTATTCATCCAAACTTCGCACCCCTCCTGCACGGTCGCCGTTCCGTTCGCCCTTAACGTGGCACTTCGCGTCTTCGTTTCCACGGACTTGCCACAGGTGCCGCTCTTAATGCCGCCGGCCGTGCCAGGTTCGTCGCCCTTGACCCTGGGTATGGTGCTGCGCTGGAACAGAATTACCGGCTCTCCCAGTGATTTGACGTTTGGGGATACATTCGTCGCCTCCGAGAATTCACCTATGATCGAATACGGTATGGGAGGCGTCGCCGGGCCGATGGGCGTCTTGCATATATCCGGCAGCAAGCTGACACAATAGAACCGCTTGGATTGGGTAGCTGTCTCTTTGGCCATGGCGATTTACTTCTTGCCTGAATCATCTGGCGGATCTGCAAGATGCTGTGGACGATCCGTCCATTGATGTTGAATTAGCTGATCGAGGCGCGCTATCTGGTCACTTTTTACAATGTGCATAAGCCGCGCCTCAACCGAATTCCCATCCGCTGCGAGACAACCGCGCCACACCAGATCGACGCGCTGCGTTTGCGGATTGATGATCACCGTATCTATGACGAGCGGCAGCACGATTAATCGCTTGCTGATGTCGGCAACAAGCACAAACATGGCCTGCTGAGGCAAATCGAAACGCAGTACAGTATTGCCTTGATGATCTACGCGCGCGGCCTCGGCGTCTGGCGCGCAGAGATTAGTCAGCGTCAAGCATTCCTGACCATGCAAATAACCGCATTGTTGGTCGAACGGCGCGCAGTTCCAATATCCAAAGTCGAAATTTTCCGGCAACGACGGTACCTCATTGCGTTGCCATTCCGATTTCTCCGCAATGGCGCCGATCAGTGAGCGCCGTGGCATCCAGGCGCGCCCAATCGGCCCCATCCCCGCTGGCTGAAGCTCGCCATTTCCAGCCGCACAATCCTGGAACTGGCGCGCGGATATCGGCTGCGAAATATAGAATATTTGCGGCGCGGCGAGCGCTGTCTCGCCGAGCCTCTTCAAATACCAGCTCCGCGTAAAACCGCGCCCCAAAGGATTGCCCTGACAAGCCTCATGCAGTCCCTTATCACCGTCTATGCGGCACTCGCCTCCGCTCGCGAATTCATATCGCAAAGGCAAAGAAGCCAGTTTTTTTGGCGAGCTCAGGTACCAAGCAGGTGGATAAACCAGACCTAGCGTGAAGACGCGTACAGGCCACTGCCATAACCTCGCAAGCTTCGCCGAGCGTTTAAACCACTGCTGTCCGCAGACGATCAGCTGTTTTTTTATCAGCGACTCATCGTGGGGTCCAGCATCTCGCCGGTCCACACGCAGTGCGACGGCAAACTGCGTGATAGGAATTCCACGCGGCGCGTAGGCCACCGCGTTGACGACCACATCGCAGCGCGGTTTGAATGGCGCCAGATCACTTTCCTCCAGCACGCTCGCCGCCGGATTGCCATCGACGTGTATATCTTCGGTGTTGAGTTGAACAGCTTCATCACAAGGAGTGAGCCTCGACTTTCCATCCGCGCCGCAAGGCCCTAATCGGTAGCCGATTTTGGCAACGAAGATGTGAAATGCTGCACCGTGCTGATCAAGCGCATCAAACTGAATCGCGGCATGTGGCGTTCTGTTATCGAACACAATGCCGGGTACCGGCGAGTGCGCTGCTGACGGGAAGGAGTAGGGATCCATGTTCAGCCCGGGTTATGATCGATGTCATCGCCATGGACTTCCACTTTCTGCCGGCCTTGTATCAGTATTTCATCGGCCTCCAGCACGATGCGCGTCGGGGTGATCGTCAGCGTCGAGGAACCGACGGTGATCTGATGCTGGACTTCGGCGCTGAGCGAACTTTCCTGACCGACAATGACTTTTCTTGATAGTCCCACCTCCTCAAATTTCGCCATACCAATCGTGGTGTTCATTGCGCCAATGACTGTGGTTTGATATGCCGCGCCGACAAACAACGACTTGCCCAAGGCGATAGTTTCCTCCTTGGCCAGCACGACCCTTTCTTTTCGATTTCCATCAATAACGACTTCTTCGTTACCGCCGACGTGCTCTTCACGGTCTTGTCCGATAGCGATCTGTTCGGCGCCATTAACCTGTTCGGTACGGTTGTTGTGGATAGTGATCTTTTCGTCGTGCTTGACGGTCTCGGTGCGGTCGTGCCCCACGTCCACCACTTCGTCATGACCGACGCTTTTACTGCGGTTATTGCCGACCGAATGCGACTCATCATGTTCGACTTCGATACGCTGGTTTCTCTCCGCGTGTAGCCATACCTCTTCGGCGCCCTTCAAATCTTCGAATCGCAGCGCGTTGGCCTGTTCCGCTGTGCCACTGCGGCTGGAGCGAGTCAGCACACCACTCTGTGTTTTATTCGAGGGCAGCTCCCACGGCGGCATGTTGGCCGCGTTGTAGACACTGCCCACGACCAACGGCCGGTCGCAGTTCCCGTCGAGGAACTGAACCACCACCTCCTGCCCTATCCGCGGCACGCTGATCTGACCGAAACCGGCACCGGCGGTAGCGGTCATCACCCGTACCCACGGCGAGCTTTTTTCATCGGCCTTGCCATCCCGGTCCCAATGAAATTGGATGCGAACCCGTCCATACTCATCGGTATGGATATCCTCCCCTTCGGGACCGACCACCGTTGCCGTCTGCACACCATATATGCGGGTGTCGATACTCTGGGTTCCTTGCTGCGGGCGCCAGCGCGTACTCTTGGGTAGACCGATGAAGGTATTGGCATAGCGCGAAACGGTGCCTTGACCGTCATGATAATTGTTGCTGGCGAGGTGGCGCACTGATCGGATCAGATACTCACCCTGTCCTTCGCCGTTGATGTCACCGCTGAAATGACTGCTTAGTATGAAACACCGTCCGGGTTGTATTGCACGCGAGTTACTCTCGGCAGTGAAATCCCGCCCATGAGAATCTGCCGCCTCCATTCTCCGTCCAGCCAATGCTTCGCCATCGTCGTCATTCTTGAAGCCATAAGCGCCACTGTCCACGTAAAGTTCATAGGGTTCAATGGCGCCCTGCCGACTCTCGGACAGCCGTTCGCTGCGATCGCTGCACGCATGCTTGAAGTTGTAGCTGTTCACGGCATATTTTCCAGATGCGATACGCCGTATCGGCTGCCACTGGTTGATGCCGTCTTCCTCATGCGACCCAGCCGCGCTTTGATAAGCAATTTCACTGTTACCGTCGACCAGGCTCGATTGCGTACTATCGTCACCGATATACAGTGTGTGTCCGTCAAAGCGATGTTCATACCAGTAATAAATCCCGGCAGATTCCATGCGCCGGTGCACATGATTGTGATCGCTCTCGTTGTACTGCACGGCCAAGGTCAGCGTCGGATCAGTCGCCAGTAAGCGATATGTGTAATCACGTTGGAGATAGTTCTCAAAAACTTGATCGAATAGTTCAGTCAGCGATAAATTTTGAAACACCTTGCAGCCGCTGCGCAAGCGAAGCAAAGCGAGCCATGGCTTGAGCACCATCTGGTAAAAAGAAAACCCGCCATCGGTTTTCAAGAAACGGAATTCAAACACGTAGCCATTGAAGTACCGTAGCGTGCCATCATCCCGCACCAGCGAGATCGTCACCATTTTCCCAAGGACCGCTTGCAGGGGGATCAATGCATCCTCGGACAGCACTTCAACGTCATAGATGAAATCGGCAGATAGTGCTTCATCTGCGACCAGTGCATTCACCAGCATCACGCTGGCCGGCCCATCATTCTTCGGAAAATCCATGCGCAACAGTCGTTGGTTCTGCGGATCGCCGCCAGTTGCGGCGACGCGGGCTGCCACGGCTTGGCTAAGATTCATGTTGGCTATTCCTTCCAGGCTGTCACAGAGGACGAATGCATAACTTTAGCGGCCTGTTCAGATCTTGCCTTGCGGCAGATCAGATCCGATACCGCATATCCGAACGATCGCGTGTCTCCGGTCTGCTCAGCAAAAAGCTGTCGATCCCCAGTCTGGCGCTGGAGGTATTCGACAAAGTGACGCCTTGCACCTCAGCACAGGCAAGTATCAGTTGCACTTCGTAATGCAACCCCGACGTCTCAAACATGGACAGCACCTGTTTCAATTCGAGCGCGCCAGGACGACTCTCGAAAAAATTCTCATACTGTGTCTTTCCCAAAGGCCCCAGTTGAATCACAGCCGTCAGGTCGCGGCGCCAGATGCGCGCGCCGAGTACGGTGTTATCTCCCAAACGGACATTTTCTCCACCGAGCTCGGCTTGATGACAATCTTCAAGCCGGTGCCAACGCCCCACATGGGAAATCACTTTCACACAGATCTGGAAATAGTCGCTCAGCACCTGTTGCATCAGCACAGCTGACTGCGGCCGATGCCCAAACTGGGCGGCATAGCAGGCTGCTACCTGATCCGGTACTGTCTGGACTGTGCCACCGGACAAAGCCAACAACAATGGCATGAACCCATCGCGCTTGCCATGCGACGTTCGCAACTCCAGCCGGTGCTTGCGCCATGCCTCATAAAATAATGCTCCGAATCGATTTGAAAAAATATCGAAATACGCGTAGGTGGCTTCGCTGGCCGCCATGTCTCTGCATGCAGCGATGCGCTCCCCATAATGGTCAGGCATCACGCCATGGTTACCTAGAAAACCGAAAAATGCTGGCGTAATGGAAACACCAGATTCATCCAGTGTTAGTGACTCAATTTGACTGGCAGGAAATCCAGCATTCCGACTATTCTTGAAGTGCATAAGCTCAGTCAGCACTGTTCCAGGTGCCATGCCAGGGGCCGCCATCCATCGTTCCAGCAGCTGCACTGCTTGGAAAAACTCAAATCGGTAGGGATCATCCAGCAGTTGCTGAATCACGCCAGAAGCTCGGCGCCGCTTCGTGGTTGGCATCGAACAATCTCCTCACCAGTTTGTTTCGATAAGATAAGCAACTGGCTAAAAACATTAATCTGGCAATACAGACCGAAAAAATGCTCCAATACTTGCGCGAACAGATGAATGCCACTGCCAACGAATGCCTCTTCGTCAACAGTCATCCTTACCTCCACCCCTGGCATCAGCGACGCATTCGGCACGCCGGGTATCCAGGCCATGATGTTCTGACAGTGCAAGTCAACGATGCCGTCGATCTGGCGTTGCGTCCCACTGCTGCCAGACAGGTTGTAGAGCGTGAGCATCTGACGGAATTCATCCAACCCGGCATTGCTGAGGGCACGATGATTGAGCGTAAGATGAGCAATCAATCGCCAGTGGGCGCCATCCGCGGCGGGAAATCTGCGTGGCTTGCAAGGCTGGCGAAGAAGCCGTATCGGCGTGCGGGTAAACATGCCGTCCACATGTAGATCACCTTCCGGCAGCCCTGCTTTCAACTGCGTAGCACGTTGGCGATTACTACATAGCAGTTGGGCTGACAACGTCTGATTCTTTGCCTGCTCAGGTTTAAACTCCGCATTCACTAGGCTGATTCGCATCTCATGACCTGGACTTAACTCAGCCGTAGCGTCATCTCGCCGCATCACCCAGTACTGACCAGCGTGCTGTTCGTCGCCATGTCGAATGCTGTAAAACGGTTTCAGCTGCTGTATGCCGTCACGTCGCGACGCATCAGTAATCAGCGATGCCGACTCGATCCCATATATTTCGTAAGCTTCCGGACAGACGGTGTCTGCCAGCAAGGCGTAGTCGGAGGTCGTGTGCCGGATGTCGACCGGTGCCGACGAACGCTTGAAAAGGTTAGCAACAGGCACACAATGCATCAGCAGATTGCGCGGGACCAGCTTGCTTAGGATGTGTGCCAGCTTAGAGCCATGCTGCGCATCGTTCACAACCAGATGTAGCGTGAATTCGTCAGATTGCATCGGCAAGTGAGCAACGATATCGTTCCACATGATGTCGATGAAATTAAATTTTTCCGGATAAACGAAGTATTCAGTCAACAAACGGTAAGCAGGATGGGATCGTGGCGAGAACGGAATCAACGCCTCTGCTTCAGAGAAGCCGACGGCCTGGAGCGGGGTGTCTGCCAGAGCGTGCCAATGATTAATGCGGGGGAACGAGATATACGCCGCATGCACTCGTGTAAATAGCGTATCGCGCAAAGCTGCTGCCAGCGTCGGCTCGGCATCCAGAAACAGCCGAAGGTGCTTGAGCGAGAGGTCGGTAAGTGTCGACCTTCCGCTTTTGCTAAAGGTAATATCGATGCTTGAGGTAGCGCCGGCGTTCAGCCGCACCGACGTCGGCGCGTTAATGATGGGGTTGAATTGAAGATCGGAGATCGCAATCGGCGCGATAATCAGATCGGAAGCGCTGCGAAATTTGCATTTAACGCCCTGAACCGGCGGTGATTTGAATAGCGTTCCACGCGGTACCAGAGTAACAATCTCTGGCAACTCCACGGAAGAGGGCCCGAAGTCCAGATGTACGATCGAACAGGAGGGAAAGCTGCGCAGATAATGCGGGTAGAGCATTTCCAGCAGCGATTCGGTGAACAATGAATAATCGTCGTCCAGTCGCTTCGAAATCCGGGCCGCCAGCAGCGCGGACGCCTGGATTAAACGCTCCACATGGGGATCGTCGCAAGTATCTCCATTCATCAACAGACTGCCAGCAACGCCTGGATAGCGCTCCGCAAATCCTCGGCACAGGCGCCGCAGCAACGCCAGTTCCGCCTCATAATGCGGCAAAAGATCCTTCATCGCCTGCTCCCCTCTTCTCTGGACAGGCTATGCTGACACCGAAGCAGAGGGAGATTATTGAGTTAAAGCAAGAGCAGGCAAGAAGCGGGCCCCGACGAGTCCGCTGCTGAGGTCAGGGCTTTTTGTAGCCGTTTTCGATCCAGCTCGACGCGCTGGCAACGCTGAGCTTGAAAGTCGGGGCGACGCGCACCCGCGCCAGCTCTTCGCCGTACTGGTCGAAGGCGGTCAGCGTGGCGTACGGATCGTCCTCGTCCGGGGTGATGTCCAGGCACACCTTGAACTGGCCGTCATCGGTGTTGACGAACACGTTCTTGTGCAACTGGGCATGCAATTGCTGCTCATGGCGGCGGATCACCTCGTTGGCGGTCTTGACCAGCGTGTTGAAGGCGTTGACGTCCAGCGGCTTGGGATTCTTCTTGTCGCGGCCCATGGTCCACGGACCGACCAGCGCCGGTTCCGGCTCGCCGTCCTTGATCATCGCCACCGCCCAGCCGTCGTCATCGTCGTTCTTGATCACGCGCGCAGTCCAGCCATTGCCTTGCCACAGGCGGTCTTCTTGTACCAGGGCATCATCATCGGAATCGGGGAAATCATTAGGCATGTTCGGGCTCGGTGGAAGGAGATGGGGGCCGAATGATACAACAATAGGAAAGGCCCGCCGAGGCGGGCCTTCATGATGCGTAAACGACAAGCTTAACAAGTCATGCAAGGTGCCCGTTCCATGATGGGCGGCTTAGGCGGCGCGATGCGCGGATCAATGGCCGGCTCCGGCATCTGATAGCTGAACGGCGTAATGATAATCGGCGGTATCGTGGGGGGTGCCGATGGCGGGCCTTTCGGGCCTCCGCCGGACAAACGCGGGGCGCTACGCTGGCGCCGTGTGCATCGAGGTGCGGAAGGGATCGATTGCCCTTCGCTCATTGCTAGCCAAGCCATGTTCCTGCCCTCCGTTGGGAAGTGAGATTATCAGTTTAGACCAACATATCTTTAAATCAAGGCGCAATTCCATTTAACTGACCGCTCGGCGCCCCGCCCACGCGTTCCATCCCGTCAATTCGCCGGTCTGTCGCAATCCGATGGCCCACAAAGGGCGACGCCGGTACAGTTCAACCATGCCAAACGGCACTGAACAACATCAACAGACGGGGTACGCCATGAACACCAACGCTAAAAAACTGATCTTCGCCGCCGTGATCTTCCTGCTGGCCGTTGCGGCCTGCCAATCGATCTTTGGTGACGGTATGAACATCAACATCGATGGCGACGAGATCGATGGTCCGCTGGGCGCGGTACTGGGTGTGTTCTTCGGCGGCGCCGGTCTGCTGCTGGCCGGCCTGATCATGACCTGCGTGGCGGTCTTCCTGTGCCTGCTGTTTGCCGGCCTCGGCATCATGGCGGTGGTGGGCGTGGCCCTGGCGGCGGTGATCGTGGTGGCCTGTGTGTCGCCCCTGCTGCTGCCGCTGCTGGTGCCGGTCGGCCTGTACTGGCTGTTCGTCAGCCGTCCACGCAAACAACGCCGCCTGGCGACCATGCAACAAGCAATCTGATTGAAGGCCGCTTTTTAGTCCAAGTTTAAACCGGAAGCGGCCGGGACCTGATGCCCCGGCCGATCCGCCTCACCATCCATCTGCTCCACCCGATTACGTCCAGCCCGCTTGGCCCGGTACAACGCCTGGTCGGCACGAATCAAAGCCTGATCCCCTCCCGGCGTTTTACCCCCCATCGCAGCAATACCGATACTCACGGTGATGTTCAGCGTCACGCCATCATCCAGCCGCATCGGCGTCTGCTCCACTCGCTGCCGCAGCCGCTCGGCAAACACCGCCGCCGCCGTCAGCTCGGTCCCCGGCAACAACAGCGCAAACTCCTCGCCGCCAATCCGCCCCAGCATATCGATCTTGCGCTGGCCTTCGCACATCAGGTCAGCCAGCTGGCGCAGCACGGCGTCGCCGGCCGCGTGGCCGTATTCATCGTTGATGCGCTTGAAGTGGTCGATGTCCAGCAACAGCACCGCCGCGCTGGCGCCGATGTCGCGTTGCAGCCGGCCCTCCTCTTCCTGCAAGCGGCCCATGAATTCGCGCCGGTTCGGCAGGCCGGTAAGGAAATCGGTGGTGGCCAGCACGCGCAGCTCGTCGTCCATGCGGCGCCGTTCGGTGATGTCCAGCGTCGAGACGATGACGAAGTCCAGGCTGTGCGTATGGCCCGGCATCACCAGCAGCGTCAGTTCGTTCAGGCGCGCCACGCCGTCCAGCCGCTCGAAGCTGCCCTCGCAGGCGAAGAAGTGCTGGCCCTGCGCCAGCGCGGTCACGGCGCGGGCAAAGTTGGGCATGGCGGCGGCGTCGAAATTCTGCGCCAGCGTCAGCGCGCCGATGTCCTTGCGGCCCGGCGGCGCCGCCACCTGTTCCAGCGCGGCCGCGTTCACGTCGAGGATGCGCACCAGTGACGCCAACCGCCGCAGCTGGCTGGGATTGGCCTGCAAATAGGCCGCCAGATCTTCGATGCCCGACAGTTCCAGCTCGGCCAGCGCGCCGCGCACCGCCGACCAGTCCTGCTCCCACAGCGCCACCGGCGCGTGGTCGTACAGGCTGCGGAAACGCGCCTCGCCGATACGCAAGGCTTCCGCCGCCTGCGCCTGTTCGATGGCGATGCCGGCCAGCCGCGCGCCCTGCTCGATCAGCGCGATATTGGCCAGGCTAGGCAGGCGCGCTTCGCGGTGGTAGATGGCAAAAGTGCCCAGCACCGAACCGCTGGTGCTGATGATGGGATCGGACCAGCACGAGCCCAATTGCGCCTGCAACGCCAGGTCGCGGTATTCACCCCACGACGGCGCCAGACGGATATCTTCGACGATCACCCGGCTGCGCGTGCGCACCGCCAGCCCACAGGCGCCCGCGCCGTCGCGGATCGCCATGCCGTGGATGGCGGCGTTGTAGAAGCCCGGCAGACTGGGGGCGGCGCCGACCAGCAGATGCTCGCCACTGTCGTCCAGCAGCAGAATGCTGCACATCATGTCCTCGTTGTCCGCCTCCACACCCAGCACCACGCTTTCCAGAATGGTTTGCAGCGGCGCGCCGGTGGCCAGCAGTTCCAGCACATGGCGGCGGGTCTGTTCGCGCCGCGATATCTGGGTGCGTTCGGTGATGTCGCGGAAGGACCAGATACGCGCTGGCTCGCTGCCCAGTTGCAGGCCGCGCGTGTGCTTCTCGATCACGCGGCCATCCTTCAGGTGCAGCACTTCGTGTTCCTCTTCCAACGCCGCGCCGCGCTGCACGCCGGGTAGCGTCAGTTGCTCCGGCTCGTCCAGCCGCAGGCCGCATTCGGGATGGCGCAGCTGGCCGCACATATGCGTCATCAGCACCGCACCGTCGCTTTGCCAGTCCAGGTGTTCCGGCACGTTCCACAATTCGCGGAAGCGGCGGTTGGAGTTGAGTACCGCGCCTTTCAGGTTGTCGACCAAAATACCATCGATGGTCGAGTCCAGAATGCTGCGCAACATGGCCTGGCTGCGCTGCGCGCTGTCGGCCATCACCATCAGCGTGGCCTGGCCCTCCTTCAGTTCCTCGGCCAATGCGCGGCTGCGCCGCATGCCTGCGCGGGCGTGCACGCGGCCGCGCGCCAGCAGCCAGGTCAAGCAGGCCAGCAGGGTGCTGAGCGCCACGCCCAGCGCGCCGATCACCTGGGCCTTGTCGGTGCGCGCCGTGCCGCCACCGGGCAGCGTGGCGATGCGCAGCGTCCAGCGGTGGTTGGCGATGCTGATCTGCTGGCGCGTGACGCGCACCGTGTCGTGCGCTTGCGGCACGCTGTCGTACATCAGCGCTTCAGGCGTGATGACGCCGCCGTCGTAGATTTCCACATCCAGCGCGGCGGCGCGCGGGCCGCCCAGCCCCGCCATCAGATCGCCGACGCGAAACGGCGCAAACACCCAGCCGCTGATGGCGCTGCGGCGCTGCGCCAGCGTGACGATCGGCTGCGGATGGTTATACACCGGCAGCACCACCAGGAAGCCCGATTGCGCCGGTTCGCCCACTTCCTGCACCAGCCGGATCTTGGCGCTCATGGCCGGCTGGCCGGAATCGCGCGCCTGTTCCAGCGCGGTGCGGCGGCGCTCCTCGGAGCCGGTATCGTAGCCGAAGGCGTGGCGGTTGTTGTCGTTGAACGGCTCCAGGTAGACGATCGGCGCGTACCAGTCGCGCTCACCCGGCGGGAAGATGCGGTAATCGGGAAAGCCCTGGCGCCGCACCAGCGCCTCATGCGCCTCGCGCTGCTGCGGTCCGATCAGCTTCATGTAGCCGACGCCGTGCACGCCGGGGAAGTGGCGGTTGAGATCCTGGCCGGTGAGATAGGTGCGGAATTCGTCGCGGTCGACATCCTGCGAACTGGCGAACAGCCCCTGCACGCCATACAGCGCCTGCACATAGGTTTGCATGCGCTGGTCCAGATTATTGACCAGCTCCCGCACGCGGCCGTCGAAATCGGCCTGCGCATCCTGCTCGGCATCGGCCAGCGCGCCATGCCATAGCACAGCAGTTACGCCCAGACAGCCGCTCAGCACCAGCGCAGGCAGGACGCTCGGCGAGAGCAGTTCCTGCAGCAGTCTGCGCAGCCTTGCCTGGGCGTCGGCCCGCATTTACACCTCGGTGCCCACGAACTGGTGATAGCCACGGGCGCGCAGGGCGCAGGCCGGGCAGGTGCCGCAGCCGTAACCCCAATCGTGCAGCGCGCCGCGCTCCCCCAGATAGCAGGTGTGGGTGCCTTCACGGATCAGGTCCACCAGCGCCTGGCCGCCCAGCTCCTGGGCCAGTTCCCAGGTCTGCTTTTTGTCGCGCCACATCAGAGGCGTTTCCAGCTTGATGCGGGTGTCCATGCCCAGGTTGAGCGCCACTTGCAGCGCCTTCATGGTGTCGTCGCGGCAGTCCGGATAGCCGGAGAAGTCGGTCTCGCACATGCCGCCCACCAGCACCGTCAGGCCGCGGCGATAGGCCACGGTAGCGGCCACCGTCATGAACAGCAGGTTGCGGCCAGGGACAAAGGTGTTCGGCAGGCCGTTGGCCTGGGTTTCAATCGCGATATCGTGGGTCATCGCGGTTTGTGAAATGGCTGAGATCAGCGACAGGTCGATCATGTGGTCTTCGCCCAGCTTGGCGTTCCAGTCGGCCGACTGTTCGCGCAGGCTTTGCAGCAGCTTGGGACGCACCGTCAGCTCGACGGCGTGACGTTGTCCGTAGTCGAAACCGATGGTTTCAACGCGGGCGTAGTGTTTCAGGGCCCAGGCCAGGCAGGTGGTGGAGTCTTGACCTCCGCTAAACAGGACCAGGGCGGAATCGGTAGGCAGCATAGTTCTTTCCAGATGAAGCAATCTTATAAGTACGCCATCTTTCAGGGCAATCCGGTAACATACTCACTAGCGTACACCCAGATGGAGTCTCATGTTACCGGCATCGCCAGCAAAAAAACGGACAGGATCACGAATTTTGGCACAAGTTGTGACAAAAGGGTCCGCCTGCCTCACTGCGGCCCTGCTGTCCGTGGTGGCGCAGGCGGCCGAAGGCCTGAAATACGAGGTCCGCATCGATGCGCCCAGCGAGGTGCGCGACCTGCTCGAACATAATCTGGACCTGGTGCGTTTTCGCGGCAACGACCGCATCGACCGCGAACAGCTGCAACGGCTGGTGCGGGTGGCGCCGGAGCAGATCCGCACGCTGGTAGCAACCGATGGTTACTATTCGCCGGTGGTCAGCGCCACCATGGACCGCGAAGCGGCCGGCACGCCGGTGGTGCAGGTCAAGGTGGTGCCGGGCGAACCGGTACGCGTGGGTGAGGTCGATCTGAGCCTGCAGGGCTTTGTCCCCAATCCCGAGCAGCCGGCCGACAAGCAGTTTGACGTCAATACGCTGAAAGCCACCTGGCCGCTGAAAAAAGGCATGGTGTTCCGCCAGGATGAATGGGAATCCGCCAAACGGGCGATTTTGCGTTCGGTAGTGCAGACGCGCTATCCGCGCGCGCAACTGGTGGAAAGCCAGGCCACGGTGGACCCGGAGTCGCACCTGGCCAATCTGCGGGTGGCGATCGACAGCGGGCCGGAACTGCGCTTCGGCGAGTTGCGCATCGAAGGCTTGAAGCGCTACCCGGAAAAGGTGGTGCGCAACCTGAATCAAATCAGTCCCGGCGACTACTACAGCGAAGCAGCGCTGCAATCGTACCAATCGCGCTTACAGGATACCGGCTATTTCGCCAGTGTGGAAGTCAGCGCCGATACCAGTGCCGTCCTCACCGAGCAGCTGGACGCCGCCGCCATGACGCCGGAGCAGAACGCCAGCGCCGCCATGGCGCCATTGCCGCTGCTGGTACGGGTGGTGGAAAACAAGCGCAAGAACGTCAGCGCGGGTGTCGGTTATTCGACCAACACCGGCAACCGGACCTCGCTGACCTATGACGATCTGGCGATCTTCGGCCTGCGCATGAAAAGCGCGCTGACGCTGGAGACCAAGAAGCAGACCGCCACCACCAACTTCTACTTCCCGGTCACGCCGGAAGGCTATAACGACAGCATCGGCGCCTCGTTTGAGCGCAGCGATATTTCGGGCGAGGTGACCAGCGTGGCCAGCATCGCCGGCAAGCGCACCTGGGGCACGCCGCTGCTGGAACGTTCACTGACGCTGGAGCTGCTGACCGAGACCAAGACCATCGGCGGCATCCCATCGAGCCAGAGCAAGAGTTTGCCGCTGACGTATGGCGTCACCTGGCGCAAGCTGGATAACCTGCTGTTCCCGACCAAGGGCTATGCGCTCAATGCGCAGCTGGGCGGCGCGCTGCTGCCGATCCTGACCGACGAAGCGTTTGTGCGCGGCTATGCGCGCGGCGTGTTGTACATGCCGCTGAGCGTCAGCACCAATGCCATCTTCCGTGGCGAGTTGGGTGCGCTGGGCTCACGCGACAAGAACGGCGTGCCGGCGGTGTATCAGTTCCGCGCCGGTGGCGACCAGTCGGTGCGCGGCTACGGCTATCAGGAGCTGGGCGTGCCGGTGGATGGCGCGATTACCGGCGGCCGTTACCTGGCCACGGCCAGCGCGGAGTATCAGTACTGGTTCAAGCCGCAGTATGGTGCGGCGGTGTTCTACGATGCGGGTAATGCGGGAGATACGATCAGCGCGCTGCATCCAAAGTCCGGCTACGGCGTGGGTGCGCGCTGGAAGAGCCCTGTGGGGCCGATCAACGTCGATGTCGCGTATGGACACGCGGTTCATAAATATCGTTTGCACTTCTCGCTGGGATTCACTTTCTGATGGCTGAACAAGACAACCCTTCTCAAGATAACGCTGCGCCGGCCGCCAAGCCGCGTCGCTGGCCGCGCCGCGTGGCGATCGGCTTCGGCGTGCTGGTGGTGCTGCTGGTTGGCGCGTTCTGGCTGCTGGGCCGCGAGTCGACCTTGCAGCAGCTGGTGCAGCGGATTTCCACCGCCAGCGGCGGGCAGATTGCGGTGACGGGCGTGAGCGGGTCGCTGTACCACCGCATGCACATCGATAAGCTGGTGTACCGCAGCAAAGGCAGCGTGGTGACAGCGGAACAGATTGATATCAACTGGTCGCCGTTGCAGTATTTTTCGGAAGGGCTGACCATCAGTGAGCTGCATACCCGCAGCCTGCTGGTGCAGAGTAGCGGGCCATCCGATCCGTCGACGATGCCGGAGACCCTGGCGTCGCCGATCAAGCTGAGTATCTCGGATGGGCGGCTGGACAAGCTGACGCTGACCAACGATACCGGCAGCAACGTCATCGACAACCTGCGCTTCCAGCTGGAGGGCGACAAGCAGGCGTGGCGTTTGCAAAGCGCCTCCGCGCACACGGCGTTCGGCGACATCAAGGCCGATGCAACCATCGCCGGCGCCAAGCCATTCGCGCTGCAAGGCAAGGCGACGCTGGTCTACGGTGTCTCAGCGCCGGCAGGTACGGCAATCACCGGCGGTGCGTCGGGGCCCGGCGGCGCGGCGGCGAATGGCGTGGCCGCAACGGGCGGCATGCCGGCTGGCGGCGCGAAGCTGGCGGTGCAGGCCAGCGGCGATTTGGCGCTACTCCAGTTGAAGGTACAAGGCGCGGCCAATGGCGCGAGCGGCGACGTGGCGCTGGCATTGGCGCCGTTCGATCCGATCATCCTGCGCGCCATCGACCTGACCGGGCGTGATCTCGATCCCGCCGGCTTCAACGCCGAATGGCCGGAAGCGAAGTTCGGCCTCAAACTGACCGCCGCCATCGCCAAGGACCAAAAACTCTCCGGCCAGTTCGCCTTGGTCAACCAAGGCAGGGCCGCGCCGCTGGATCAGAAAGGCCTTCCCCTGCAAGCCTTCAGCGGACGCCTGGACGGCACCCTCACTTCCTCCTTGCTGGACAACGTGCTGCTGGACCTCGGCGCCGCAGGCAAATTCACCGGCGGCGGCAAAGTAGACCGCAGCGGCCCGGACGCAGGCATCGACGCCGCCAACTTCAAGCTGCACACCGACCGCTTCGACCTGAAAGACATCCACACCAGTATCAACAAAACCGCCATCGCCGGCGATATCTCCCTCACCAGCACACCGAAGAAGCAAGCGCTGACCGCCAATCTGGCCGACAAAGGTCTGCGCCTCGATCTGCAAGCCTCACTGGCCGACGCGCTGCTGCAAGTGCATCAAGTCCGCCTGCAAGCCAAAAAAGGCAGCATCACCGCCATCGGCCAGGCCAGCCTGAAAGACAAACAACCGTTCAGCGCCAAGCTGACCGCCGACCACTTCGATCCGTCCGCGCTCGGCACCGGCTACCCCATCGCCGACCTGAATGCCGACATCAACGCCAAAGGCTACCTGTCGCCGGCATGGCAAGTGGCGGCCGCGTTCCAGATCAAGGCCAGCAAGTTGATGGGCCAGACGCTGACCGGCAACGGCAAACTGAATGCAGACGCTAAACACATCAGCGGCGTCGACGCGCACCTGGCCATGGCGCAGAACACGGCAGACGTCAGCGGCAATTTCGGCGCACCGGGCGAGCAGTTGAAGTGGAAGATCGACGCGCGCCAGTTGTCTGCGGTGAGCAGCGATTTGTTAGGCGCCATCACCGCCAGCGGCGTGGTCACAGGCAGCATGGAAGCGCCGCGCAGCAGCTTTGAAGCGGATGCCAAAGGCCTGGCCCTGGCGTCGGCCGTAGTCAAGCGGCCAAGCGACAGCCTGATACACGCGGCCGGCGACGTGGCCGTGGTCAAAGGCACGCCGGAGCTGAAACTGAGCGGCACCGTGCAGCGTTTTAATCCGCTGTCGTTTGGCGCGGCGCAGGCGGGCTCCGTCAACGCTAACTTTAGCGGCGATGCGCGCCTGTCCAGCGATTGGCGCGCGGGCGTCAACCTGACCTTGCAGCCTTCTACGTTTGCCAATGCGCCGTTGTCCGGCTATGCCAAGCTGACAGCGTCCAAGGGCAGCGTGAACAACGCGGATATCGATTTGCATCTGGCGACCAACAGCTTGCAGGCCAAGGGGAGCTTTGGCAGCGCGCTCGATAAGCTGGAGTGGAAACTCGATGCGCCGCAACTTGGGTCGCTCGGGCCGCAGTTCGGCGGCGTGCTGCGCGCGAACGGCACGCTGTCCGGCACCGCTGCGCGGCCAGCGCTGGCGCTCACGCTGGACGGCAGCAACCTGCGCGCACCCGGCCAGCAGCAAGTGGGCAGCATCCGCGGCAGCGCCACGCTGGGCAATACGATTGCGATGGCTAGCAGCGCGCCAGCGAACGCGAAACGGGGAGCGGCGGCGGAAGCAATGGCCGACGTGCCACTGGTCAGCGACATCGAAATCACGCGCTACGTCTCCCCTGCCATCTCGCTCGACAAGGTGCGGCTGCAAACCAGCGGCACGCGCTCCGCCCACATCATCCAGCTGAGCGCCGCCAACCCGGACTTCGACGCCGCCCTGCGCGTCAAAGGCAGCTGGGCCAATGACACCTGGACCGGCGCCATCGACACGCTGCAAAACAAAGGCCGCTTCGCCCTCACGCTGGCTGCCCCGGCACCGCTGAAACTGACCGCACCGGCAGACACCGGCGTCGCCGGCCTGCTCAAGCCCGAACAGATCGCGCTGGGCAGTACCACCATCAAACTCCCCGCCGGCACCATCCGCATCGACAACCTGGAAAAATCCGGCGCCGCATGGCGCAGCAAAGGCCAGGCCGCCGGCGTGCCGGTCAACTACCTCGCGCAGCTGTCCGACGCCTGGCGCGACAACGTCCGCAGCAACATGACCATCGGCGCCGAATGGGGTCTGGACCTGCAAGCCACCAGCCGCACGCTGGCCGGCATGGTCCACGTCTACCGCGAACAGGGCGACCTGACCATCATCGGCGCCGACCTGCCGCAAGCGCTCGGCCTGCGCACGCTGGACGCCCGCGCTGACGTCAACGACGGCACGCTGCGGGTCCAGCTCAACGTCGACGGCACCCGCGCCGGCCAGGCCAAACTGGATGGCAGCGCCCAACTGCGCGACGGTCGCCTGGCCGACGACAGTACCTTCACCCTGACCGGCAGCGCCAATATGGGCTCCCTCGCTTGGCTGGCGCCACTGGCCGGCCAACCGGGCCTGGAAATCGACGGCACCTTCAAGATGGCCGTCAACGGCAGCGGCACCATCGGCGCGCCGCAGCTGAGCGGCGACATCACCGGCGACAAGCTGGTGGTCAACTGGCTCGATCAGGGCATCAAGCTGCGCAACGGCCAGTTGCAGGCGCGCCTGACCGGCGACCAGCTGCAACTGCAAAAGCTGGCCTTCGACGGCAACCAAGGCCGCGCGCAAGCGGATGGCTGGATACGCTACGCCGCCAACGAAGCCACCATGCAGCTCAAGCTGACCGCCGACAAACTGGAAGTGCTGTCGCGTCCCGACCGTATCCTGGTGGTCAGCGGCACCAGCACCTTGACGCGCGACGCCAAGCGCTTCCAGCTGGACGGCAAATTCCGCGCCGCCCGCGCCAACATCGAACTGGCCGGCGCCGACACGCCGACACTGAGCGACGACGTGGTCATCGTCGGCAAAGGTGCAGCGCCAACCAAGGCCGCACAAGGAATGCCGCTGAATATCGACGTCGAAGCGGACCTCGGCGACGACTTCAATCTGCAAGGCAAAGGGCTGGAGGCGCAGCTGGCCGGATCGCTGCGCATCCGCGTGGCAGACCGCCGGCCGCCGCGCGTCACCGGCAGCATTCGCGTGGCCAGCGGCACCTACGCGGCATATGGGCAAAAACTGGTGATCGATCGCGGCGTGATCAACTTCACCGGCGCCTACGATAATCCGGGCCTCAACATCCTCGCCGTGCGCCGTGGGCCGGAAGGCGAAGCGCTGAGCGAAACCAATGTGGAAGCGGGCGTGGAAGTGCGCGGCACCGCGCTGGCGCCGCAGGCCAAGCTGGTCTCCACGCCATCGGTATCCGATAGCGACAAGCTGGCGTGGCTGGTACTGGGCCACGGCATCGACAGCACGCAGGGCAACGACATGGCGCTGCTCGGCACCGCCGCCGGCGCGCTGTTTGGCGGCGCCGGCCAAGGCAAGCTGGCCAAGTCGCTGGGGGTGGATGAACTGGGCGTGGGCCAGGCGGCCGGCACCTCGTCGGCAGGTGCGGCGACCGGCTTGCAGAATACCGTGGTCACGGTCGGCAAGCGCATCTCGTCGCGCGCCTACCTGAGTTTTGAACAGGGTGCGAGCACGGCGACCAGCCTGGTCAAGCTCAAATACAAACTGAACCCGCGCATCACGCTGCAATTCCAGACCGGCACCAACAACGCGCTGGACGTGCTGTACACCTGGGCGTTTGACTAGGTCGGATTGTGGTCGGGGACAGGATCATCCTGCGGCACCGGATGCGGAACATTCGGCGGCGCGGGATCATCCACTGGGACAGGATCGGGGGCGCGGTGGAATAATTTCATGGTTGTCACTCCTGGCAAAAGAACACCAGCCCCATTCTACGCCGTTGCGTTTTTGACGTATTTCTCCAGCCAGGCATTGGTTTCGTACAGCATGTGCAGGATCGATTCGCGCGCGCGGTAGGCGTGCGATTCGTTCGGCAGCATCACCAGTCGCGCCGTGCCGCCCAGGCCTTTGATGGCCTGGAACATGCGCTCGCTCTGGATCGGGAAGGTGCCGGAGTTGCTGTCTTCCGCGCCGTGAATCAGCAGCATCGCATCCTTGATCTTGTCGGCGCTGTTAAACGGCGACATGGCCTGATACACCGCCGGCACCTGCCAGTACGGCCTTTCCTCCGACTGGAAACCGAATGGCGTCAAGGTGCGGTTATACGCGCCGCTGCGCGCGATCCCGGCGCGGAACAGGCGCGTATGCGCCAGTAGGTTGCCGGTCATGAAGGCGCCATACGAATGGCCGCCGACCGCGATCCGGTGCCGGTCCGCCACGCCGCGCCGCACCACCTCCTCCACCGCTGCTTCGGCAGATGCCACCAGCTGCGGCAGATAGGTATCGTTGGGCTCCTCGTCGCCACTGCCCACAATCGGGAACGACGGATTATCCAGCACCGCATAGCCCATCGCCAGGAAGGCCGCCGGCCCCCAGTAGCTGACGGCGTTGAAGCGGTATGGCGAACCGGTAGTCTGGCTGGCCGCGCCGGCCGACTTGAACTCCTGCGGATAAGCCCACATCAGCATCGGCAGCGGACCATCGCGCGCAGCATCGTACTCCGGCGGCAGCATCAGCGTCGCCGTCAGCTCCACACCGTCCGCACGCGGATAGCGGATCTGCTCCTTGTACACATCCTTCAACTGCGGCGTTGGATGCGGATAGCTGGTCAGCGCCGCCAGTTGCTCGCCTTCCGGCTTGGTCAGGTCTCGCAGATAATAATTCGGCCGCTCGGTCGGCGATTCGCGCGTGGTGAGCAGCAGCGTGCCATCGTCATTCAGCACCGCCGCCACGTTTTCAAAATACGGCGCGGCGCTCTGGAACAAACGCTCCTTGTGGCGCGTGGTCAGGCTCAAACGATCGAGGAACGGCCGGTCGCCTTCCGGCGTGGCGCCGGCGCCGTCCAGCAGCACCGTGGTGCCAGGGCCGATCAGCAAACGCGGGAAGCCGTTCGCATCGGCGCGCATCACCGGCGAGCCTGGGCTGTTGTAGCGGTCCTCGTAGGAGCCGGAATAAATCAGTTCCGGCGGCGTCGATAAATGCGCCGGTTCGATCATCCATTGCTTGTAATCGCGCGTCTTGTGCCAGCGCTCATTGATCAGCGCCACATCGTCGCGTCCCCAGGCAATGCCGGCGTAGCGCATGGTCAGCCGCGCCAGCACCTTGGGCGGTTCGCGGAACGGCGCCGCCTGCAGCAGCACCAGGTCACGGATGCCGTCCACCACCTCGCACGCCGGATCGCCGCCGTCCTGCGCCTCGGCCCACGCCAGGCTGGCCGGCGCATCGGAACGCCACGACACATGGCGCACGCCGACGGACACTGCGTCATTCCCCGGCGGCAGTCCCTCTTCCAGCGGCAGGTTGGCTACCGTGTGCACCACATCGCCATGCAAGTCGCGCACTTCGATCCGTTCGCCGAAACTGGACACCGGCACGATGTACGAATACGGCCGCGTAATGCTCTGCGTCAGAATGTACTCGCCGCTCGGCGACAGCGAGGTGCGCGAGAACTGGCCCGGCGCACCGACCAGCCGCGTCTTGCCATGCAAGTCGATGATCGCCATCTGCACCGTGACGTAATACTCGAACAGGCGCACGTCGTCTTCGCTCTTCAGCAGATCCTGGTAAGTGCGCAGCTGGCGCACATGGCCGTCCGAGGTCGAGTCCTGCTCGATCGGCCCGGACGGAATGCCGCTGCCCACCGGCGCCTTGCCCATGCCGGCCGGACGCCAATGCACCAGCAGCCCGCTGCTGTCCGGCAGCCAGTTGAAGCCGCGCGTCAGCACCGCCGACAAAGGTTGCGGCGACAGCTTGCGCGCCTTGCCTTCGGCCAGATCCACCACCCACAGTTCTACCGAGCCGCGCTCGCCCTTCAGCGATACATGGGTGAACGCCAGGTGGCGCTGGTCCGGCGACCAGCTCAGGTCCGACACGCGCAGGCCGCGCGGCAGGCCGCGAATGCGGCGCTCCTTGCGCGTGGCCACATCCAGCAAGGCCAGGTCGGTGCCGAACGAGAAACGGGACGAAGAACAGGTGCGCGGATTAATCCGCAGGCCGGCCAGCTTCAGCTCCGGCTGCGCCACTTCGGCGATGTCGGGCAGCGGTGGCGTTTGCACCACAGCGACGATGTCGCGGCGGGGACTGAGACTGAGGCCGGGCGAACGCGCCGCATCGACAATGGCTTGCAAGGCAGCAGGCGGCAAGCGATAACCACCGGACTGCGCCCCCTCCTGAGCACCTGCCTGCGGCGAAGAGGCCATCAACCCCAGATTCAGCGGCAGCACGGATAACGGTTTGTTCATGGGCGTCCTTTCAGTCCAGTTTGCGTATGCTAGCCTTGATTGCCGATCCGTGCCGTACAATCACAGTTTTTCAGATTTTCGAATTCGGACAGATTATGGAAATGACCACAATCGTATTGCTGCTGCTGGTGCCGCTGGCGGTATGGCGTATTTATTCGCGTCTCAAGATCGTCCTGGGCCGCACCAAGTCCGAACTGTGGCGCCATTACACCACGCTGGCCGTCATGATCGTCATGCTGCTGGCGGTCGCGGTACAAATCTTCGGCAACTGGATCGCCATGGCGGCACTGCTGGCCGGTGCGCTGGTCGGCGCCTTCCTCGGCCAGCGCAACTTCAAGATGAGCCGCCTGGAGAATCGCCCCGAAGGCTTTTTCTACACGCAGAACCGCAAGCTCGCCCTGCTGGTCATTATGCTGTTCATCAGCCGATTGATCTACCGCTTATTTGAGGCCTATCTGCACATGCACAATGGCCTGCCGCTCGATCCGGACTTCCTGGGCAATCCGCTCACGGCGTGGCTGTTTGGCCTGCTGGGTGGCTTCTACGGCCTGTATGCATGGCGGCTGGTGGAATGGCGCCGCGCGCAGAAGCCGGTGCCACGCCCGATTGACATCTTCGACATCAAATAAAAAAGGGCCGCGACATAGCGGCCCTCCTTAAGAAACGTTCCTTCCCGATCAAGCAGCTTTCGCTGCTTCGTCCTTACGGCGTTGCAGCACGAAGATCGGCTGCGCCCACTCGGTATCCTTTTTCTTCTTGCTCGTGATGAGCGTCAGTTCCGAAGGATCGTAGACGTCCGTATTGTGCGTCAGCGGGGTCGTCATCAGGTACTGGGCGTCGGTATTCTTAAGGAACTCGCCGACCAGCTGGATGTTACGGATATCCAGGTGGGCAAACGGTTCGTCGATGAACACGAAGCCGCCGGAGCCTTCTTCCGATTTCAGCAAGCCAATCAGCAGCACCAGCGATTTCATCACCTGCTGGCCGCCCGACGCTTCACCGTCGTTCATGCCGATCACGCCCTTGCCGTCAAACTTGAAGCGCACGTGCAGGCCGGCCTGCGCCAGTTGCACGTCGTCGTTCTCCAGTCGCACCGGATCGGCGCTCACCTCGATGCCGGCCAGCTGGCCCAGCTCCTTGATGTTGGCCGCATAGGTCTTGACGGTGTAGCGCAGACGCTCGATGTAAGCGCCGCGTGCATTGCCGGTGGCCTCGATCGCGCGGTTGTTCTGGTAGCGGCGCTCTTCGGTTTCCGACTGGCGCGAATGCAGCTGGTCGTTCAGGCGCTGGTACTGGTCGATCACGGTCGCATCCAGTTCCCAGTCGCTGCGCGCCAGGCTGGCTTCCAGGCTGTGCACCCGCAGGTTGACCTGGTGCGCATTCTGGTGTTCCTTGACCAGCGCGGTGCGGCGCGCAGGACGACGCCAGCCTTGCGGCAGATGGCGCCAGCTCTTGCGCAGCACCAGCAGCGCCTTGGCGTGTTCGGTACGCTGCTCCAGCACGCGCTTGTGATTCAGGCGCATGCCGGCTTCCGACTCCGACAAGGCGAAGCGCGCGTTCTGCCAGGTGGTGTCGGCGCGGGTGCGCGTGACCACGGCGGTCTTGATCAGGTTTTGCAGTTCACCCAGACGTGCACCGACTTCGCTGCGTTCGGCGCGCAGCGGCAAGGCGTTGCGCGCCGCTTCGTCGAATTCCTCGGCGCGCGCGCCCAGTTCCTTGGCCGCGTCCACGCCGGCCAGGCGGGTTTTCAGCGAACTGATTTCGGTCGCCAGCTTGGACACCAGCAGCGTCAGTTGATCTTCCTGTGCCTCCAGCGCCGGCAGCGATTTCTGGATCGCTTCCATACGCTGCGTGCGGCCGGCGGAACCGAAGCGGTAACGCGACACTTCCACGAACAGCGAGCGGCCGCCGCGGCGTTCGCGGTGATACGCGTCCGGCGTGATCCACTCTTCGTTACTGCCCAGCTTTGCGCCGACGTCCACGCTGTCCACGCGGGTAATGCGCGACAACTGTTCCACCAGCCATGCCGGCACCTTGGCCGAGAACTTCACCACCGACATCAGCGTGTCGTCCTTGACTACCGGTGCATGCACCAGGTCCGGCACGATGAAGTGGCGATAGCGTTCCTTCTCCGCCAGGCGGTACGCTGCAGCGGCGTCGGACGATTTATCCAGCAGCACCACGGAAGCATAGCCCCCCAGCACGCCTTCAATCGCGCCCTGCCACTTGGCATCGGTCACCTCGACGATGTCCGACAACATGGCGTGGCTGATGCCGGCGTCGTTCAGCGCGCGGCGCATGGTGCGCTGCACTTCCGGCTCCGGCATCGCGGTCTTGCCTTGCAGCGCGGAGATGGTCGACAGTTCGCCGGCGATCTTCGACGCTACCGCATCGCGCGCGGTGCGCTGGCGCGCCAGTTCGATTTCTTTCTCTTGCAGCGTCTTGGCCACTTCGGCCAGGTCCGAACCGGAGTCCGACGCCAGCTTTTCCAGACGCGCCTTCTGTTCCAGCAGGCTTTCCAGCGGCTTCAGTTTGCCGTTGATGTGCGTCAGGCGGGTTTGCAGCGAGGTCGATTCCTGCTCCAGCACCGTCTCGTGGCTTTGCGCGTCCGACAGCGCCTTGGCTTGCGCGGCCAACAGGTTGCGCTTGTCGGCCAGTTGCGAGTCGGCCTGCAGCAGCGGCTTGCGCGCTTCGCGCAGCTGGCGGCTCAGGTTAGCGTGCTTCTCGCGCGCTTCGTGATATTCCAGCGACGGCAGCACTTCCTCTTGCAGGTTGCGGCGCTCCTTGTTCAGGTCTTCCCACTGGTGGTAATTGGCCACGCGCAGGCGCAGGCCTTCCAGGTTGGTGCGGGAAGCTTCCAGCTCCGCTTCGAAGCGTTTCAGCTCCGTCTCGGTGTCGCGCTGGTGGCGCTTGGCTTCGTCGTAAGCGTCCAGCACTTCCTTGTCGCCGAATACCTGGAACACCAGGTCCAGCAACTGACGCGGCGCGTATTCGCACAGCTTGTCGGTTTCGCCCTGCTCAAGCGCCAGCACTTTGGCCATGGCCGGCGACAGGCCGGCTGCGGCCAGGCGCTTGCGGTAGTTTTCCACGCCGAGCCAATCGCTGCCTGGCTCGCCGATGTCTTCGATCTGCACATTACCCGGACGCATAAGGTACTGGCGCTTCCAGTCGCCGCCGTTCTTCTGGATCTGGCAGAACAGCGTGACTTCGTCGTCGCTGAAGAAGCCCGAGCTGCGGAACGGACGGTTGGACAGCTGGCGGCCCATCGGCTTGTTGTCCACCACGGCGCGCAGCCAGGCTGTCTGCTGGCCGCTGTGGCGCGCATAGTGCTTGTAGGTGCGGCCCATCGAGCAATCGAGGCCGAACAGCGTGCGCAGTGCATCCAGCAAGGTGGTCTTGCCGGAACCGTTCTGGCCCGCGATGGTGATGATCTTGGCGTCCAGCGGGATGTTCTTGATGCGTTGCCAGTAATCCCAGTGGACCAGTTCTAGCGATTTAATATGAAACATGCTTAGTCCTTGGCTGGAGTGTCGTCTTCAATCGGAGCCGGCGGCGGAGGCGGCGCTTCGAAGGCGGGAAGAATCTCTTCTTCGATGATTTCGTCGACGCTTTCAACCTCGATCGGCGGCGCGCTGCGCGGCACCGGAATGATCTGCGGCGGCGAACGTTTGAACACGTCGGCCAGCGCGCCGTTGACGATGCGCTCTTTCAGCACGTCGGTATCCATCAGCAGGTCCAGCAGCGGACCTTCGACGATCACGTCGCCGCGCCGTTCGATGAAGCCCAGCTTCGACAGGATGCCGAGGTTCATGTCCAGGCGCGTCTTCTTGCCCAGCTTATCGCCGAAGTCGGCCAGCAGCGCCTTGTAAGCGATGCCGATCGAGGTGTCTTCCGCGCGTGGCAGTGGTTTCTCGGTGCCGAACATATCGTTCTGGTCATCTTCCGCGTGCTGGTGGGTCTCCTGGCGTTCGCGCTTGGGCAGGATGATCTGCGCCCACAGCACCACCAGCAGCGCCACGCCATCGCGCGACAAGCCGAAGTTATTGTTTTGCCAGACATCCTTGGCGCCGAAAATCTTCGGCTCCATATTGCGGTGCAGGGCCAGCGTCACGTGGTCGGCATACACGTTGTCGAGTAGCTTGAGGCCAACCGCCAGCAGGCGGCCGTCGACCTCTTTGCGGAACTGTTCATCCGACAGCACGCGCTTGACCAGTTTGTCGTCGCGGCGCAGGGTCTGGTGCGACAGCAGGCGCGCGATCAGGATTTGGGAATCGTCATTCATCAGACTTGTCGCCTTCCGGATTCAAAGACAGTGAGAGGGAGGCAAGGGAAATCGCTGCGACTTCGAGGTCGGGCAGCTGGACCATTTCATCTTGTGGCGAGAACGTCACCGGCAGGCGCGCCAGCGCCGCCGTGGCGCCTTGCAGGCGGGCCTCGTCGGCGTCGCCCAGCAGCGGCAGCAGCGAGGCGCGGTACGAGGCCACGGCGAACGACGCCGGCAACAGCGACTCGTGCGCCTGGATGGCTTTCGGCGACTCTTCGGCGATGCTCGGGAAATTGCCCAGCGCCGCAAAGTCGGACAGGCGCGCCAGCCAGTCGTCCAGCTCCTGCTGCATGGCAGGGCCGTCGCTGATGGTGGTCGGTGCATCCTCGCCGGACGGCAGGCCATTGGATACGGTGGTGTTTATGCGGTCGGCCATTAATTCAGTTTCTGCTACGTCGATCATTTCTGCGGGCGTGATGAACAGCGGGACCACCGGCTGGTCGATGGCGTCGATGGCCAGCGAGGCCAGGTCGTCATGCAGCAGCAGCCAGCGCTTGATGTCGGTGGTGGACAGGCCGGACTGGCCCAGGTGCACCCGCTGGCGCTCGATCTGGTTCAGGGCGCGCGAGAACATGCCCTGCATGTTCAGCAGCGCCGATTGCGCGCGGCCGATGGCCTGCGCGGCTTTGTGCGTGGCGCTGTCGGCGTTTTCGTCGGTGAGGATGGCGCGCAGGATCTCCGAGCCCTTCTCCACCCAGTCGCAGGCCATGTGCCACTTGGCCTGCGAAGCGCGCAGGCGGAATTCGGAACCCGACGCAATCGCGTCCGAGAATTCCTCGGTCAGCTCCATCAGGCGGCCCAGCAGGTGATTCAGCTGGTCGACGGTAACGCCGCCCATCACCTGGGCGCCGGCCACCTGCGACAGCAGGAAGCCCATTTCGGCGTTGTCGTCTTCTTCCTTGCCCAGGGCGAGCAAGGCGTCGATGGCTGACAGCACGTTGCGCGCCATCGGCGTCACGCGGTACACGCCCTGTTGCGCATCCCACGCCAGCAGCTGGTTGGTGCGCAGGCGCATCAGCACCGTCTCCAGCGACTCGGGCAGCAGGTAAGCCAGGCGGGTATTGATGTCGGCGCGGGTGAAGCTGGTGGACGCGGTATCGGCGGCCAGCTCGCGCAGCACCAGCAGACGTACCAGCACGCCATCGAAACCGCCATGGAACAGCGCCGTAAACACCTGCAGCAGCGGCTGCGCGCGTTTCAGGTGATAGACCTGCTCAATCTCGTCGGCGGAAATGTGCGGCTGGAAGTGGGCCTGCAAGCTGTCTTGCACTTGCGGGTCCGATGCGGCTTCACTAGTTGTAGGTTCGATCATTCTTTGCCATTCTGTGCACCCCGCCATTGTATTTTTTACAAATAAACCTCATTGTCGCGGGGGCGTCAGTATAGCAGGAGCCTACTTCTTCACGACCTTTTCCAGAGTCTGGTCGACGAAGTCGCCGTCATTGTCGTTAAAGCGCACCCGCACCGGGTACCAGTCCATCGACGGCGCCAGCCACAGGTCGACCTGCTGGCCCTTGGCATCCGGCGGCGGCGCCTTGACCAGGTGCACCGCGCTGACGTCGCCGGCGCCGGTCTGCACGTTTTCGGTGCCGACTACCTTGAAGCTCCACTGCTCGGCGTCGCGGCGGCCGGCCACGAACAGATGCCATTCGCTGCCGGTTTTGAATTTGTCCGGCGCGGCGCGGCCCAGCGCGGCCAGCTGCCATTGCGCGCTGCTGCGATCCTGCTCCCCCCCGAGTATCGGATAGGTGACGTCGCTTTCAGTAAATGCAATAGCCTTGGCGTCGCGCTTGAAACTGGTGGTGTACGGTTCCTTGCGCATGCGCTTCTCGTAGAAGCTGGCCGGCGCCAGCCCGAAGTCGTCGATGGCGCCTTCGCTGCGGTTCTCGACCACCTTGCCGAAGATGGCGGCGCGACTCTCGGTGTTGATCGCGTATTTGCCGTCGCCGGCGCGCCACTGCACGGTGGCGGTGCCGTTCAGCGCCAGGCCGCTCTGCTTGATCTTCAGGTTGTAGCTCAGGTCCGCCGACGGCGGCACGCTGGTCGGGCGCTTGACGCTGGGATGTTCGCCGCTGGGCTCTGCTGCTTGCGCGGCATAGGCCAGCAATAGCGCGGCGCAGAGGGTAGTGATCTTTTTCATATTATTTACCTGCCTGTGTCATCTTGATGTCGGAGACGGTCTGCGTGTTCACAGCGCCGTTCCCCTCGGTTACGCGAATCTGCATCGGATACCAGTTGATTCCCGGCGCCAGCCAGATTTCCAGCTTGGACGAATACGAGCCGGGTTTCGCCGGCCGGCTCAAATGCCATGTCACGATCTTGCCGGTGTTGGTATCCAGTTCTTCTTCGCCCACCAGCTGGAAGCGGTTGATGGTGGCGTCCTTGGCGTCGGCGACCTGGATATCGATATCACTGCCAAACTGGTTGACGTCGGCCCGGCCGATGCCGCCCAGCTGGAACGGCACCGTGACCTGGTCCTGCGCGCCCACCATCAGCGGGAAGCTGGCTTCCGACGCCGAAAACGTGATGGTGCCGGCATCGCGGTTGAAGTGGGTCGCGGTTTCGGCGCGGCGCGCGCGCTTTTCCGTCGACTTGAGCGGCGCGATGCCGTAATCGTCAATCTCGCCCTCGCTGCGCGACGTCAGCAAATTCAGACGCGTGATCAGCAAGCTCAGACCCGCCTGCACCGATGCCTGATAGTGGCTGCCGTCAGTATGCCACGTCATGGTCGCGGAGCCTGTCCATTTGGTGCCGTCCGGGTCGACCCGGTCCAGCGACATCTCAAACACGGCGGGCGGCGGCAGGTTGACCTTGTAGCGCCGCATGCCCAAGCGCGGCGACGCCTCCGGCTTGGCCTCGGCCGGCGTGTCGCCCGGCGCCACTGCCGGCGGCGGCGTGCC
>NZ_WWCT01000023.1 GCF_009857605.1 Duganella levis
TGCACGCGGAACGACGGGTCTTCCTGCGCCAGGCGATTCAGGGCGATGCCCATTTTCTCCTGGTCGACCTTGGTCTTCGGTTCCACCGCCTGCGAAATCACCGGCTCGGGGATCTCGACGGTTCTCGGCGCCGGCAGCGGTGGCGCGGCCGGTTTAGGCGGCGCCAGGGCGACCGGCTTGTCCTTCACCGGCTCCGGCTTCGGCAGCGTAATCTGCTTCGGCTCCGGCGCAATGCGGATCAGCTCTGTCACCGGCGGCGTCGCCGGTGGCTTGACAACGCCGCTGGACCAACCCCAGATTGCCAGCAATGCAGCGCCATGTATCGCCACCGTGGCGACAGCGCCCGGCCGCCGCAGCCAGTTCTGGCCACTGCCTGACTCCAGATAAGAGTGCGCGTGGCCGGCGCTCGGCAAAACGATGGCAGCAGCGTGGCCCGCAGCCGGCGGTTCGCCGGTGGCGTAATTGTCCTGTAACGATAGCGTGGCGCTGGTCATGATGGCTCTCCTGTCAGTCGAACAAATCCGGCTCTTCGCGCGTGATGACGTCCCACAGCGGCTGGAAGCTGAACCAACCGCCGGCCTCAGACCCCATCTGCTTGGAGGTATGCAGCGCCACATCGTGCGGAATCGGCTTCGTCGGCCCCGCCGCTTCCGACAGCAACTGCGCCTGCGCCGCGTTTTCAAACGCGATGTAGCGCCATACTGCTGACTCTACCGACGCACCCACCGTCAGCAGGCCGTGGTTTTGCAGGATCACCGCCTTGCGCTGGCCCAGCGCTTCGGCAATGCGTTCGCCTTCGCTGGAATCCAGCACCACGCCGTTGAAGTCCTGGAAGATCGAATGGTCTTCGTAGAACGCGCAAGAATCCTGCGTCAGCGGATCGAGCAAACGGCCCTGCGCCGCAAACGCCTTGCCATACAATCCATGCGAGTGCGCCGCCGCGATCACGTCCGGCCGCGCCTTGTGCAGCTCCGAGTGGATCGCAAAGGCTGCGCGGTTCAACAGGCCATCGCCCTCCACTACCTTGCCTTCGTGGCTGACCAGCAGCAGGTCCGACACCCGCACATGGCCGAAGTAGACGCCGGCCGGATTGACCCAGAAGTGGTCCGGGAATTCCGGATCGCGCGCCGTGATGTGGCCCGCGCCGCCCATGTCGAAGCCATAGCGCGCGAACAAGCGGAACGACACCGCCAGCCGCTCCTTGCGGTGCTGGCGCTGCGCCTCGAAACCTTCCGGCTCCGGCGGCTGGGCGAAAATGATATTGCCCTTTTCATCGCGCGGCGCGCTGTAGATGGACGGACGCGGATGCTGCTTGCCGACCGTGCGCAGATGGGGGCGCGCCAGCGGCGCGGAATACAGTGGTGCAGAGCTGCTCATTGGGGAATCCTCATGTCAGTAGCCGCGCGCGGTATCCACCACGTCGGTCAATGGTTGCCCGCTGCGGAAGCGGTCCAGGTTCAGTACAAACTTGTCGATCAGCGCGGGCACGATCTGGTCGGTGCTGGGCGAAATATGCGGCGACAGGCGCACGCGCGGATGGCCGTAGAACGCGTGGCCGGCCGGCGGCGGTTCGGGGTCGGTCACGTCCAGCGTCGCCAGCGCGATGCGTCCTTCGTTCAGCGCATCCAGCAAGGCCTGGTGATCGACCAGGTTGCCGCGCGCGATATTGATCAGGTGAAGATTCGGCCGGGCGTGCGCCAGCGAGGCGCGGCTGATCGCATGGTGCGTGTCCGCAGTCGATGGCGCAGCCAGCACCAGATGGTCCGCACGCTGCACCAACTCCTCCAGCGATTCCACGCGCTCCACGCCGGCCACCTCAAACGGCGCGTCGGAGCGGCGCAGCGCCACCACCTTGATGCCCAGCGCCAGCGCGCGCTGCGCCAGCGCCTGGCCGATGGAGCCAAAGCCGTACAGGCCAAGCGTGGTTCCCTGCACCAGCCCAAGCTGGATGCGGCGCCAGTCGCTGGACTGCGCCAGCCAGATTTCCGGAATGCGCTTGGCGGCAGTGAAGATCGCCGCCAGCACGTATTCGGCGATGGCGATCGACGCCGTGCCGCGCGCCGACGTCACCACCGGGCCGTTGAACAGCCAGTCCGGGTAGTAGTCGATGCCGACGGAGGCCAGCTGCACCCACTGCACGTCGCTCCAGCCTTGCGGCGCCGGCACCTCCAGCAAGGACTGGCCTTTCGGCGCAGGCAAGGCAAACAGCACGTCCGCGCCCGGCGGCAGCGCGGTCAGCGGACCGGGCGCCACATCGCGCACCGCCAAGCCGGTACGCTGGGCCAGCAGCGCGTTGACCTTGGGGTCGAACTGGCTGGCTACGATCAAATCATTCTTCACTGCGCTCATCTCCGTGCTCCGTTATGTTGCGTCGTTAAGCTGCCAGGCGCTGGTCCTGCGCCTCGCGTTCGGCAATGGCCGCGCGCACCAGCGGGATCAGTTCACGGCCGTATTGCAGCGCGTCCTGGATCGGATCGAAGCCGCGGATCAGGAAGGTGGTCACGCCGATCTCCCAGTATTTGACCAGCGCATCGCGCACCTGCTCCGGCGTGCCGACCAGGCCAGTCGAATTACCGGACGCCTTGGTCAGTGCGGCAATGCCGGTCCACAGGCGCTCGTCCACTACCTTGCCTTGCGCGGCCGTCTCCAGCAGGCGCTTGGAGCCGGCGTTTTGCGGGTCTTGCGGGCGCTTGTTGAAGTGGACGTTTTGCTTCACCCGTTCGGTGGCGGTGGCGAGAATCGCATCGGCCTTGGCCCATGCCTTCTCTTCGGTCTCCGCCAGCACAGGACGCAGCGACAGGCTGAAACGGATCTTGTCGGCACGGCCATGCTTGGCGGCTGCGGCGCGCACGCGGGCGATGGTGTCGGCCACCTGCGCCAGCGATTCGCCCCACAGCGCGTAGACGTCGGCGTGTTTGCCGGCGACTTCAATCGCAGCGTCGGACGAGCCGCCGAAGTACACCGGCACATGCTGGTCATGCACCGGACGCACGCCGGCGTTCTGGCCCTTGAAGTGGTACAGCGGGCCATCGTGGTCGAACGGACCGTCGGACGTCCAGGTCTTCTTCACCACGTCCAGGTATTCGTCGGTGCGCTGGTAGCGCTGGTCGTGGTCGAGGAAGTCGCCGTCGCGCTGCTGCTCGGTGTCGTCACCGCCGCTGATGACGTGCACCGCCAGCCGGCCATCGCTGAAGTGGTCCAGCGTGGCGAACTGGCGCGCCGCCAGCGTCGGCGACACAAAGCCCGGACGATGCGCCAGCAGGATGCCCAGCTTGTCGGTCTGCGAAGCGATGTAGGACGCGACCTGGAAGCCGTCCACCGAGGCGCTGCTGTGCGCCACCAGCACGCGGTCGAAGCCCGCATATTCATGTGCGCGCGCTACCGCGCCGAGGAAGCTCTTGTTGACGACCGGGCCTTGCGGCAGAACGATTTCCGAGGTTTCCTGGGTGGCGCTAAAGCCGATAAACTCGATACTCATGATGCGTCCTTTGCAGTGATGGTTGAAATACCGGCGACGCCGGCGGGGGAAGCTTTTTTGGCGGCGGCGCGCGCGGCGAAGGCGGCGCGGCCACTGTTAATCAGAATGGTGTCGTTCTGCGGCGTGTGGATGCGGCTGCACAGCACATCGCGGTAGTGGCGCTCCAACGGGTTGGCGCGCGACAGGCCAGGGTTGCCGCTCAGTTCAATCGCCTTTTCCACCACCTGGATCGCGGTATTGGTGACCAGGTACTTGATGCGAAACGCGTCCGACGGCGGCACCGCACCATTGGCGGCGGCATCCAGGATCACACGACTGGAGAACAGCCAGGCATCCAGCTGGCCCAGTGACTCCTGAAAGCGCGGCAGGCTGGATAAGGGTGCGCCCAGGTTGGCCGGCACGCGGTCTTCCAGCCAGCTGGCCAGCCAGTCGCGCGCATTGCGGGCCACGGCGTCGTAGATGGCGGCCAGCAGTACCGACATCCACAGCAGCAGCGATGCATCCAGCTCCGGCGCGGCGCTGGCGGGCGATACATCCACCGCGTTATCGAGCGGCACCAGCACGTCGTCGAACACCACTTCGTGGCTGCCGGTGGCGCGCATGCCAAGATGGTCCCAGGTTTCGTTGATGGTGATGCCGGGCGTGTCGTGGCGCACCAGCCAGCTGCCGACCAGCGGCTCGGCATCGTCGCTGCGGGCCCACACGGCCAGCCAGGTCAGGCGGGGAATTCCGGTCGAGTAGATCTTGCGGCCGCTGATGCGCCAGCCTTCCGGCGTGCGGCGGGCGATGGTGCCCGGCAGGCCGCCGCGTGCCGGCGTGCCGAGTTCCGGCTCGACGCGCAGCGCGTTAATCAGGGCGCCGTCACGCAGCGTTTCGTCGGTCACCCGATGCAGCAGGTGCTGCGGCCATCTGGCGCCACGGCCGGATGCATGGTGCAGATACTGCATGGTCAGCACCAGCGCGGTGGACGGTTCGCCGCGCGCCACGGCGGCGATAACGCGCGTGGTCTGCGCCAGGTTGGCGCCCAGGCCACCCAGCGCGCGCGGCACGGTCAGGCCGAGCAGGCCCAGTTCATGCAGGCGCTCGAAATTCCGGTGCGGGAAGCTGCCGTCACGGTCATGCTGTTCGGCGGTGGCGGAAAATTCGGCCGTCAGCGTGTCCAGCAGCGCGGCAAATTCCGGGCTGTCCAACTGGTGGCTGTGTTCTGCGATAGGCAAGCGGAGGACGGAGGTCATGGTGTCAGATCGAGAAGTTACTGAAGTTGAACGGTGCGATAATTGGCGTCGGCGTCTGTGGTTCCGGCTGCGCTTCGGCCGGCGCTTCGATTTCGACACCCAGCAATTGCAGCAACTGCGCGCGCACTTTCTGGAACTGCGGCGCATCGGCGCTTCGCGGGCGTTGCTGGGTGATGGCGATGTCGGCGGCGATGCGGCCCTTTTCCAGCACCAGCACGCGGTCAGCCAGCAGCACGGCTTCATCCACGTCGTGCGTCACCAATAGCACCGACGGGCGATGCTGGCGCCACAGCGACAGGATCAGCTGGTGCATGCGGATGCGGGTCAGCGCATCCAGCGCGGCGAACGGTTCGTCCAGCAGCAGCAACTGCGGCTCGCGCACCAGTGCGCGGGCCAGCGCCACGCGCTGCGCTTCGCCGCCGGACAGCGTGGACGGCCAGGCGTTTTCGCGGTGCGCCAGCCCTACTTCTTCCAGCGCAGCCAGCGCGCGTTCGCGTGGCTGCTCTATCTTCAGGCCCAGAGTAACGTTGCGCCAGGCGCGCTTCCACGGCATCAGGCGCGGCTCCTGGAACACGGCGGCGCGGGCTTGTGGCACATCCAGCGTGCCGGAACTGATGCGGTCCAGTCCCGCCAGTGCGCGCAGCAGCGTGGTTTTGCCGGAACCACTACGGCCCAGCAACGCGACGAATTCGCCGGCGCGGATGTCCAGGTCCAGGTTATCCAGAATGGTGTTGGCGCCAAAGCGCTTGCTCAGCTGGCGCGCTTGCACAGGGCTGCGCGGTAGCGCCGGTGCATCGTGCTGCGCTTCGGCGCCGTCGTTGCGCGCTTTCAGGCCCAGGCCGGGCAGGTTCAGGGAAATCGTTGGCATGCTCAATCCTTGATGAAAGTCGGACGCCAGGCCAGCGCGTAGTGTTCGATGCCGCGCACCAGCAAGTCGGTGGCGAGGCCCAGCAGGCTGTAGACGATCAGGCAGACGACGATGACATCGGTGCGCATGAAGTCACGGGCGTTGTTAATCAGGTAGCCCAGGCCCGCCGTGGCGTTGATCTGTTCCACCACCACCAGCGACAGCCAGCTGACGCCCAGCGAGTAGCGCAGGCCAATCAGAAAAGAAGGCAAGGCGCCCGGCAGGATCACGTGCACAATCTGCTGCGGGTAGCTCAGGCCAAACAGGCGCGCGGCTTCCACCAGCTTGGAGTCCACACCGCGAATGCCGCTGTACAGCGACAGGTACATCGGGAAGGTGGTGGCGTAGGCGATCAGCACGATCTTGGTGAATTCGCCGATGCCGAACCACAGGATGAACAGCGGCACCAGCCCGAGAAACGGCACGGTGCGCGCCATCTGCATGCTGGAGTCCACCGCCACTTCGCCCTGGCGCGACAGACCGGCAATCAGCGCCAGCGCCACGCCCAGCGGCAGCGACACGGCCATGCCGATCAGGACGCGTTGCAGCGACACCAGCACATTGCTGCCCATTTCGCCGGAGGCGATCAACTCGCCCAGCGTGGTGAAAATCTGCGAGGGCGCGGCCAGGATGCGTTCCGGCAGGATGCCGGTACGCGATGCGGTTTCCCACAGCGCCAGCAGCACCAACGGGCCGATGGCGCGGCGAACAACGGAGATCAGGAGATTGTGCTGGATTCGCAGACGGCCCGCCGTTACTGGCGCGGCGCCGTATGCTGGAGAGGAAACCGACATATTTGCATCCCTTTTATTAGCTGGTGAAAGCTAGTATAGGGAGCAAATGATTATGATTAAACTAATCGTTTCGATTATTGATATATGATTTTCGGGAATAATCTTGGACTGTTATCTTGCGACAACTTTGAGCGGCGATTCGGCAAATGCATGCTCCACAGCCTGCGCAAAAAAGTCGATCGCATGCTGTACCGGGCCCGGTTGCAAAGGCTGCACCAGCCAGATATCCAGCACCGGCTTGAAGTCCGAGACGTTGACGATATCGAGGTGGGAGCGATGCCGGCTGCGTTCCAGGATAGGACGCGGCATCAGGCCCAAACCAATGTCGCTGGCCGCCAGGCCAAGCTGCAAGTCGGTGCCGAAGGTCTCCAGATTAATCTTGAACGACAGCCCCTGCTCTGCCAGCGCCCGCGCCAGGCCGGCGCGGAAGCCGCAGCCGTCCGGATTGAGCACCCAGCCGGTGCCGAAAATCTCGCGCAGCTTGTAGCTCCGCTTAGGCATCGTGTCCTTCTTGGCCACCACCACCAGCTCGATGCGGCCCAGCGCGCGGCCGGACAGGCCGTCCGGCAGCACTTTGGTGGCCGGGAACAGCGCCACCGCCGCGTCGATTTCCGCATTGGCCACCCGCTCCACCAGTTGCGAGCCCCAGCCGGACGACACTTCCGTGTGCAGATCCTTGAAGGTGCGGTTGAGCTTTTGCAGGGTATCGAGCAGCACCACGTCGCCGATGGTCTGGATCACGCCGATGCGGAACACGCCGGTCGGCGCATGATCGACCTGCACCAGCCCGCGCAGGCGATCGACTTCCTGCAGCACCTTGCCTGCCTGGTCGAACACCTGCCGGCCCATGGCGCTGGGCTTGGGCGGCTTGACACTGCGATCCAGCAGTTCTACGCCCAGCGCGTGTTCCAGATTCTGCACGCGCCGGGTGATGGCGGACTGGGTCAGCCCCAGGGCCTCGGCCGCAGCGCTCACCGACTGGTTGCGCACCACGGCCACGAAGGCGCTGATGTCATCTATTTTCATGTCATTGTCAAAGTAAGCCATACGAAAATCAGCCGCCATCTTAACAGCATCAGAACTTGTAGCTGGCGCGCAGGTAGTAATACCCGCCGTTGAACGGAATCTGCGCCGCCGCCGTATCGTACTGATACACGCCGAGATAACGGCTGGCCGCCGGCACCTTGGTCGGATAGACGTTGAACAGATTATTGGCGCCGCCCGCAATCTGCAGCTTTTTGGTCACAGCGTAGCGCAGTTCCAGATCGGTGATCGTCTTCGGATCGTTTTCAATGTGATTGAACACGGAGGTCGAATAGATATTCGGTCCGGAATAGAAGGTCGCTTCGGTGGCGGTCTTGCCGTAGCGGGTGGCGTGCAGGCTGAAGCTCCACTGGTCCAGCGTCCAGGCGCCGCCGACAATCAGCTTGTTCTTCGGCGTGGCGGTGGTCAGGTAGCCGATTTGCTGGGCGTTGAGCAGCGTCTTGCCGTTGCCGTCGATACCTACCTTGGTCACCTTGCTGTTGTTGATGTTGGCGCTAACGTCCCAGTCGATGCGGCCGGCGTTACCCAGGTTGGTCGGATAGCTGGCCACCAGGTCCAGGCCCTGTGTGCGGGTGTTGACGCCATTGGCGAAGTAGTTGGCGCTGACCGATGACAGGCCGCTCGGCAGCGAGATGCCGGCGCCGGTCAGCGCGTCGATGGCCGCCTGGCCGCTGTAGGTGCCGCCCTGCACGATGCGGTCGCGGATGTCGATGCGGTAGGCGTCCAGCGTCAGGTGCAGATTGTCGACCGGCTCCGCCACCAGGCCCAGATTGTAGCTGCGCGATTTTTCAGGCCGCAGCGGCGTGGCGCCCAGCTTGCGCGCCGCATCCGAGTTCACCGCCAGCTGGCCGCCGGCGGTGGTTGGCGATACCGCGAGGCTGGTGTAATACTCCTGCGCCAGCGATGGCGCGCGGAAGCCGGTGCTGGCGGTGGCGCGCAAGGCCACGCGCGGCGTGAACTCGTAGCGGGTGGACAGCTTGGCGTTACGGGTGCTGCCTGCGTCGCTGTAATGCTCATAGCGGCCGGCCAGTTCGCCCTCCCACTCCTTGGTGAACTTGGTGGACAAGTCGGCATACGCCGCGCCGATATTGCGCGAGTGCTTGCCGGCGCTGACCGGCGACAAGCCGGGCAAGGCTTGCGCGCCGCTGCCGTAATACGAAGCCGCGTCGCCGGCGCCGATTTCATAGGTCTCGCGGCGGAACTCGGAGCCCAGCGCCACGCTCAACGCCGCCGGCAGCGCGCCGGTATCGATGGAGCGCGCGATGTCGCCGT
Organism: Duganella levis; assembly: GCF_009857605.1. GTDB lineage: Bacteria > Pseudomonadota > Gammaproteobacteria > Burkholderiales > Burkholderiaceae_D > Rugamonas > Rugamonas levis. Next base: position 8,731 of record NZ_WWCT01000023.1, read on the forward strand.
TCACCGCCTGCTGCGTGTTCTGGAATTGCGACAGGTGGAAGCTGGTCGGCGTCGCGCCAGTAGCTGCGTACAAATCGGTATTGGCCGAATCGGTCATGCCGATCTTGACGTTATCGGTGCCGTAGTTGGCGCTCAAGTCCCAGCGCCAGCCTGCCAGGTCGGCGCCCTTGATACCGGCGGTGATACCTCCGTCGGTCTCGTTGCTGGTCTCCACCGGCGTAAAGCCGTTCGGGTAGATGGCCGGCAGGCGCGATGGCAGGCGGTAGTTCTGGTAGCTGCCGCCGGAACGGTGCGCCACCGTGGCGAATGCGTAGGCCTCAATATCCTTGGTGAGGTTGATGCCGGCGTTGGCGCCAAACGACTCTCGGCGGATCTGCGGATCGCCCAGCGTCTTGTTGGCAAAGGTGCCGGTGCGTTCATCCGCGCCGCTGCGGAAGCTGTGTTCGTGGCGGCGGTATTCTGCGCTGAGGTGCAGGAAGCCGTCTTCGCCCAACGGGATGCCGGCGTCGGTGGCGCCGCCCAGCGTAAAACCGTCATGCTTGTAGTATTCGCCGCTGGTTAGCGTCAGGCTACCGCCGCTGCTGCCGTTTTTCAGGATGATGTTGATCACGCCTGCAATCGCGTCGGAACCGTATTGGGCGGCGGCGCCGTCGCGCAGCACTTCGATATGGTCGACCGCGCTGACGGGAATCAGATCGATATCGACCGGCGTCGCGCCTTGCTGCGAACCCGCATCGGCGGTGATGTTGGCCGAGGTATGACGGCGTTTGCCGTTCACCAGCAGCAGTACGTGATTGGGACTCAGGCCGCGCAGCGTCAGGGCGCTGGTCAGGTTGGCGGCGTCGCCGGTTTGCGCCAGCCGGTTCACCGATGGCAGCAGCTTGACCAGCGCGTCGCGCAGGTCGGTCTGGCCGGTGCGCTGCAAGTCCTTGGCGCTGATGACGTCGATGGGACTCAGGCTTTCGGCGGCCGAACGCTGGGTGTCGCGGGTGCCGGTGACCACCACGTCCTGGATGGCGACGGAGGCGGCCGGTGCGGCGGAGATGGCGTCATCACCATCGGCTGCCCATGCGGGCGAGACGGCGTACACCAGGGAGATGGCTAGCGCTAACGGCAGGCGGCGCGGTCGATGCGATTGCGGTTGATTCATGCGGGCTGACTCCAGTGGGTTGTGGGTTATTTTTTGACGCGGGCGGCGATCAGGTCGATTTCGACCAGGGCGCCAGGCTGTGGCAGCGCGACTACCTGCAGCGCGGTGCGGGCGGGCTTGTTCGGCTGTTCGGCAGTACCGAAGAACTGGCCGAAGGACGCGTTCAGTCCTTTGAAATCAAGCTTGTTATCCAGTTTGGGATCGCCGACCAGGAACACGCGCAGCGAGACCACGTCCGCAAAGGTCAGGCCTTCGTTGGCCAGCGCGGCTTTCAATCGCGTGAGCACGGAGTGCGTTTGCGTTTGCGTGTCGCCGTCGGTCGTTTCCGGCAGCACGCCGCTGAAGTAGACGGTGTCCGCGCCAGCCGGCACGCTGACGGCGACCGAGATCGGGAAGTTGGAGTTGGGGATGGGCGTACGCTTGATCTGTTGTGCGTGGACGACAGGTACGGCGATCAACAGTGCGGCGAGCAGTAAGGAGGCTTTCATGGTGGTCCTTTAAGGTTAAGAGGCGATGCGACGGGCGATGGCGGCGATAGCGTGGTGGCCGGACAAGGCGGCGCCCTCCTGCCATGCGCCGATCTGACTCAGGTACTCGCCGGCGAAGTGCACGCGGCCTTCCGGCTGGTTGAGACGTGCGTATTCCTTCTCGGCCGGCGTGGCCCAGTGCACCCAGGCCCCCAGGCTGTAAGGCACTTTGTGCCAGGCCACGCTGACGGGATTCTTCAGCTCAGCGCCACGGCCGGGATGCACGCGGTCGATCACATCACGCGACACGGCGAATTGCGCGTTCAATGGCTGCGCGGTAAAGTCGCGCGCCGCCTGGCTGATGTTGTAGCAGCCGACCAGCACACCGGTCTTCTTGTGAAAACCGCCGCTCGGATACCAGATCAAGCCCGTTTCGGCTTTCACCACCGAGATGCCGCCGTAAATCTGTGCCTCCGTCTCCCAGAAGCGGCGCGACTGCCAGGCGATTTTGCTGGCGGTGTCGTAGTGGACGCTGTTAATGGCCTGCTGCACATCCGGCGCGAAGTTGGTCTCCACCTTCGCCAGCACCGGCAAGGGGAAAGTGACGATGGCGTAGTCCGCCGACAGCGTTTGCTGCTTGCCTGTGGCGCGGTCGCGCACCACCACGTCCACGCCCTTGTCCTTGTTGCGGATCGATTTCACTTCCGTGTTCAGGCGCGAGACGTCTTTCAGTCGCTGATGGAAGGCGTAGGGAATGCGATCCATGCCACCCACCGGCTGCAGCATGGTTGGCTGGAAGATGAGCAGTTCGTCGAAGATCAGCGCAGTCCACAGGTCCGGGTCGAGCAGCGCTTTGAGCGGCAGCGGCTCGTTGCGCTCCCCTACCTGCTCGGCCGCGCCGGGATAGACCTTGTAGCCGGAGCGTTCGCTGCCCTTGAATTCCGCCTGCGGCGTCAGGTCGCCGTAGACCTTGAGGAAGTCGACCAGCTTGACGCGGTCGTCGACGCTCAGTTCCTGATCCAGCGCCCCCTTGTTGGTGGCGCGTGCCAGTAATTCGGCGACGTGACCACGTGCATCGTTCACCGCGCGGCGCAGCTGGATCGGCTGGCCGCCCTTGGCCGCATCCGGCAGGAAGTAGGCGCTGCGGCTGGTGTTTACCTCCGCTTCCAGCTCCACGCCGAATTCGCGGCAGTAGCCAAGTATCGTCTGGTGATGGCTGGGCAGGCGCGCCGGCCCGGCGTTGAAGTAGTGGCCCGGCTCAAATTCCGCGACCTGCGTGGCGCCGTCTTCGTATTCGATGCGGGTGCCGTTGCGGATGGTCCAGTTGCGGCCACCCACGCGGTCACGGGCTTCAATCAACTGGACCTGGTAGCCTGCCTTGCGCAGCTCATAAGCCGACACCAGGCCGGCGATGCCGGCGCCCAGCACCAGCACCTTGACGCCCTTGCCGGAACCTGGCGCCAGTTGCAGCGGCGGGAGCTGGACGGCTGCGGCGGCGATGGTGGAGGCGCCCAGGCCCAGTGTGGTCATGGCGGCTGCGGCAGCGGTGTAGCCACTGGTGGCGGCCAGCTGCATCAGGAATGTTCTGCGCGTTACGGTCATTTCAATCGCTCCAGTTGGTGATGTTGAAGCGATCTTATGACGCACCAAGATTATGTATAAACTAATTATTTATCATATTGAAATATGAATTTTAAGAATAATGTATTTACATGATCGATATCCGCTGGCGCTATATTCAAACTCGAAAGCATTCGTTCCAGAGGCTTGCGGCAGCGTCGTACTATCGGGAGATAACTATCTTCAGGGGCCTTTTATGCATCGCCGTACTTTGCTGTCTTTGTTAACGTTGTTGCCGTTTGCGGCCTTGGCGCAGAAGGTGCCATCCAATTTACGCATCGGTTATCAGAAGTCGTCTACCTTGCTGACGGTGCTGAAAGTGCGCGGGCAGCTTGAGCAGGATCTGGCGCCGCTGGGCGTCAAGGTGACCTGGCATGAGTTCTCCAGCGGCTTGCCGTTGCTGGAGGCGTTGAATGTCGGCGGTGTCGATTTGAGCGCGGATGTGGCGGATACGGTGCCGGTGTTCGCGCAGGCGGCCGGCGCGCAGTTGACGTATTTTGCGCAGGAAGCGCCCTCGCCATCCGCGCAGGCGATTGTAGTGCGGGCGGATTCGCCCATCAACAGCGTCGCGGATTTGAAGGGCAAGAAGATTGCGGTGACCAAGGCGGCGGGATCGCATTATCTGCTGATTGCTGCGCTGGACAAGGCGGGCCTGAGGTTCAAGGATATTGAGCCGGCCTATCTGACGCCGGCCGATGGACGCGCGGCGTTTGAGCGCGGGAGTGTGGCGGCGTGGGTGACGTGGGACCCGTATCTGGCTGGCGTGCAGCGCCAGTCGCAGGTGCGCATTCTGGCGGATGGACGCGGGATTGCGGATTACCAGCGCTACTATCTGGCGTCCAGTGCGTATGCGGCGGCGCATCCGGAGGTGCTGGCGGTGGTGTTTGAGGCGTTGCGCAAGGCGGGCAAATGGGTCAAGCAGTCACCCAGGGAGGCGGCGGAATTGCTGGCGCCCGCGTGGGGACTGGATGCGGCGACGGTGGAGCTGGCGAATGGCCGCCGCAGCTACGAAGTGCGGCAGGTGGTCAAGGAAGCGTTGGGTGAGCAGCAGAGGATTGCCGATGCGTTCTATGGCGAGGGTCTGCTGCCGCGCAAACTGGATGCGACGGCCGTGCCACTTTGGCGGCCGCGCTAAGCAAGCTTAGGCTAGCACTGGATAGCCGACTGCGAGTGCGACGGCTTCCAGGCGCAGGATGCGTTGGTATTCTGCGTCAGAGACGTATCCGAACTCGCGGATGTGCAAGGCTTGCATATGCGCGTGCAGCTTCGCGCCAGGCGACAGCAAGGCGTCGCGCAAGCGGCGCTGCAACGGCTCCGGCACACTGCGCGCCGTTACCAGCGGCAGGCCTGGCGTCTGCGCGGTGTATTGCAAGACCTCCGTGCCGTGCAGGCTCTCTGGGGACTCTTCCTTCAGGTAGCCGTAGGTGACGCAATCGATGGCCGCAATATCGGCCTCGCCATCGCGCACCATGCGCAAGCTGGCCGCATGGCTGCCGCTCCATTTCACTTCGCCGAAGAAGCGCCCCTTGTTGGCCAGCAGCGATACCGCGTGCCGAAGCACATTCATGCCGCTGTTGGAGTGTGGGTCGTTGGCAGCCGCGATCTTCCCTCGCGCATCGGCCAGCGCGTGTATCTGACCACCGACGCGCGTGACGATCACGCTGGAATAATCGCTGCCTTCGCAGCCGTCAAAGTCGAAACACGGCGTGGCAAGCAGTGAGACCTTGTCACGCAGAGATTTCATGTAGGGATAGCCGCAAGTCTGCGTCAACAACACGTCCTCGCGATGCCATAGTGACGGCAGCTCCGGCGCAGACAGCAGCTCCACCTCGCCCAGCACTTCGGCTTGCGCCAGCAACGACGCCGCGAACGCCTCATACTCCCGCTGCAATCGCGGGGAGACGTTATACATCGGCAGCGCTACTTTCCTGTTCATGGCATGCGAGGGTGTACGGGTGCGTCGATGGGACGGAATCCATAGCGGCGCATCAGCTCTCCATACCCATTGATCTGGAAGCCGCCGCTGCGCGCATTATAAGCCGAGCGACGCGCACCATACACGCGCGGCAGCAGATACCACGGCAGCGAAGGCAAGTCATGGTGAACCAGGTGCAGATTATTATTCAGGAACAGAATACGGAACACCAGGCCGGCATCATTCAGCACAATGCGCTGCTTGTGGTTTTCCGCCGGCCGGTGTTCATAGTAGGAGCGGATCATGGCCAGTGACTGCGCCGGATAGGAAATCGCCAGCACATACCACACCGCCGATACGCCAAACGCCGTCTGCACCCACCACAGCAAACCAGCCAGCATGACCAGATGTCGCAGCCAGACGCCCGCGTCGCTCCAATCGCCGCGAACGATGCGACGGGCAGCGCTGCCCCAGGTACCAGCAATCGCCAGCGCCGGGCCAACCGCAATCCGGCCCCAGAAGGTCTTGTTCAGCCAATGCAGTGCGCGTCGCGGACGGCTCATCGCCGACCATTCGGCAGGCGACACATAGGTACTCTCCGCATCCAGCGCCGGCATGGTCAGGTTGAAGTCATCGTGGTGCCGCAGATGGCTCTCGCGATAAATCTCGTACGGATACCACACCGCCAGCGGCAGATAGCCAAACAGACGGTTCACCCACGGCCAGCGCGTAGGATGGCCATGTATCAGCTCGTGCTGAAGCGACATATACCATGCGCACCACCAGATCATCAGCAGCGTCGCTGGCGCCGTGCCGAGCACCCGCCAGAACGCCAGCGTGGCCAGCCAGCCGCCATGGATCACCGCAATCAGCAGCCAGGTCGGCCACTCGCCGCGCCACAACGCGCGCCGGCGTTCGGTCGTGACCTCGTGCTGCTGGGTGGCGTCGATCCAGGCTTGCATCAGAAGCGCGCCTTCACACGCAGGCCCACGGTGCGCGGCCGCACCATGTACACCAGGTTCCCCGGCTGGATGGCGATGGTGTTCGCGGTGACGTCGCTGACTTTGGCGCCGTTGGTCAGGTTGGTGCCGAACAGGCCGAATTCATAGGCGCCGGTCCGGTAGGTGACGGTGGCGTTCATCGTATTCGACGACGGTATCTCTTCATAGCTGCCCTGCGCCGCCGCAAAGTTGGTGTAGGCGCTGCCGCGATGCGAATAGCTGCCCAGGAAGCCCAATTCGTCCACGCCATTCACCGGCAGGTAGTAGCTGGCATTGACGGTGGCGGCGAGACGCGGCGCATACGGCACGCGGCTGCCTTCCGGGATATTCTGTGCGGCGATGCCGGTGACCACGGTACGTGTGGCGTAAGCGTGGTTGTAGGATGCGCTCAAGCCCACCGAGGCGCGACGCGTGATCTTGAACGCCGTCTCCAGCTCCAGCCCTTCGCTGCGGATCTTGCCAGCGTTCTGCGTGAAGTAGTAAGTGCACGGCAGCTTGTTAAACACCTGCACATCCTTCCATTCGATCAGGTAGGCGTTGGCGTTGAAAGTCAGGCGATGATCGAGCAGCGTGTTCTTGGTGCCGGCCTCAAAGTTCCACAAGCTGTCCGGCGCAAAAGTCGACGGCGCGTTGATGCCGCAGAAGTTGAACGGCACCGGCTGATTATTCCCGCCGTAGCGGAAGCCCTTGCCCACCGACGTGTACAGAGTGTGATCGGGATCGAGACGATAGGCCGCAGCAAAGCGCGGATTGCCGCCGCGCGAGGTGGCGCTGCTGTTGCTCAGTTCCGGCTGTCCTACCGGCGCAGCGGGCGTTGCTCCGACCAGATTGCCGAACAAGCCGGTGAAGCGCAAATCGAAATCCTGCGTGCCGCGGAACACGCGCAGGCCAGCCGTCAGGTCCAGCTTCTCCCACACCGTGTACGTCCCTTCCGCAAACAGCGCGGCCTGGCGGGACTTGGTGTTCTGCTGGCCGGAGAAGAAGTCATTCGTATTGAAGGCCAGTTCGTTGGTCTGCGAGTTATAGCCGGGGAAGTTGTGCGTCTCGGCGAAGCGCGCGTCAAAGCCTTCGGTTGGCTCGTCCTGCCGGGTATCGCGCTTGCCCGCCTCGAAGAAAGCGCCGGCGGTCCACTTGAACGGGCCATCGCCCTTGGAGCTCAATCGGAACTCCTGCGTGAAGTCCTTGACCGCATTACCGATCGTGTATGCGGCCTTCATCAGAGGGTCTTTGCCGCCGAAGATGAAGGCGGTAGCGGGATACTGCGCCGACGTCACATACAGCGTATCGCGATGCAGATACGACGTGGACGACACCAGCTGCGCGCCGCCGAAGTCGTAGTTCAAGCCCAGGTTATACAGTTGCAGATTGTCGTTGCTGGTCTGCGGGATCAGCGCGAAAGTGGTGTACGGCGCCAGTCCGGCGTAGGCATCGTTTATGCCGCCCTTGATATTGGAAGCAGTGACGCTGGCGTCAATTACCAGATCGCGCGACGGCTTCAGGCGCAGCGCCGCCCTGCCCTGATTGGTCGATACCGCATTGGTGATGGCGCCGTTGTACTGGTTGCGGATGTAGCCGGAGTCATTGCCGGCATATGCCGTCAGCCGCAGCGCCGCCACATCATCCTTCAACGGCAGGTTGACCGCGCCGCGCAGGTTGTGATTCGAGCCGCCAAACCTGGAGGTCTGCGATCCGACCGCTTCCACCGATCCGAAGAAATCATTCAGCTCCGGCTTTTGCGTAATCTGGCGCACCGCGCCGGCCATGGCGCCTGCGCCGAACAGCGTGCCTTGCGGCCCTTGCAGCACTTCCACGCGCTCCAGGTCCAGCACCTTCAGGTCCGGATTGCCGGATTTGAGCGTCACCGGCATATCGTCGATGTACACCGCCACCAGCGACGAATCCTGCACCTCGGATGGCACGATGCCGCGTACTACCAGTCCTCGCATGGTGATGTTGTTGACACCCGGTCCCTGCTCCTGCACCGACATGGCCGGCACAAGGTTGGCGATATCGGTCAGGTTGCCCTGGCCGTAGCGCGTCAGGCTATCCGGCTTGATCACCGTGATGGCGGCCGGCACCTGCTGCACGTCGACCGCCGTGGCGGAACGCGTGGCCGTGACTTCTACTTTTTCGATTTTGTCCGATTCCGGCTCTGCGGCGATGGCCACGCCGGCCGACAAGGCGGCAACTGCCAGTAAGGTGCGCTTGCTCATCTATACCCTTTTGATGTTCTCCCAAAAGTGAGTATAAATTGGGCGAACGCAACGGGAAACGAATTTAAACAAGCTTCTTTATGCAGAAATTGCGTGGCCGTCAAGGTGAGACAGCGTACAGCCGCAGCCACTGGGGGCGCGCAAAATAAAGTCTATGGATACGCACCCCGAACTAATCAAACCACGCAAATTCCCACCCGCCGCCTATGCGATGCACAGGCAGATGGTGGCGGTACGCAGGACGATTTCAGCAAGTACTGTGGAAGAGTCGCAAGCGGCGGCGCGCTGGGCGCAGGCGTGGTATCAGCTGGTGCAGCGCAAGCTGGATCAACTCCAGCATGCGCCGCGATACCTGCATTAGGCAGGAGAGTAGCAACCGCCGGCGCGGCGTTCCATAGCGTGACGGTCGATGACGGTGACGGTGCCGCGGCGATACTCGATCAAGCCTTCTTCTTGCAGCTTGCCGGCGCAGCAGGTGATCGATTCGCGGCGCACGCCCAGCATGTTGGCGATCATCTCCTGGGTCACTTTCAATTCGTTGGACAGGGAACGGTCCAGGCGTTCCAGCAACCAGCGGCACAGGCGCTGCTCAATGCTGCCGTGACGGACACCGGCCACGGTTTGCGCCAGTTGGGCAAACAGCGAGCTGGTGTGACGCATCAGTTGCTGCGCCAGTGCGCCGCCGCTGAAGAAAGCCTGGCGCAGCACGGCCGACTTGATGCGGTAGCCGTAGCCGCTGGTCTGCACCACGGCCGAGCAGTTGGCGCGTTCGGCTTCGTACATCGACACGCCGACCACCCCTTCGCGGCCGACTACGGCGACTTCGGCGGCGCCGCCATCTTCGGTTTCATATTGCAGCGAGATGATGGCATTGGTTGGGAAGAATGCGTATTCCATCGATTCGCCGGTATCGAACAGGCGCTTGCCGGCTTCCAGCGGCACCAGATCCAGATGGACGAACAGGTCAATCAGCTCTTCACGCGACAGGCCACGCAGCAATTCGTTCTGCTGGGCGCCGGTCAGGCTGATCACTGGCGCTGCGGTTTGTTGCATGGCGCGAGGAATGCTGGCGGAAACGGAAGTCTGGTTAGCTGCGTACATTTTGTGCCTCATCTGTATATGTGTTGGATGACTCACACTATATCCGTGCTATGTACGCTCGATTATAGGAACACAGATAGGCCTTATGTAGGCAAGGAACATAGGCTAGTGTCAGCCTGATCCTACGCTTGAGGTATTAAATACTGTCAGGAAAGGAAGTGCCCGAGGGAAATGATGGGCATGGAGACGCTCAGCAGCCGCGCGGCGCGCCGCTGAGCAGGAGATGCTACTGCGCTACGTGGCGCAGGATCTCAAGGAATGAATTTGAAGCGCGAACCTTCTTCAATCATGCGCTCGTCGCGAGAGCGCAAGCGCCCCGGATTGCGCCGATGTTCCGGCTCGGAAATAACGCGCTTGATGACACTTTCCAGCACGCCGCGATGGCTGAGGTATTCGGCGGCGCTTTCCGGACCCAGCCGGTCGGCGCGTTCAATACCTGCCTCTACCAGTTCGGATGATTGGTAGTCGGGCCGGAAAGTTTGCTTGGTAGACATTACTGCCTCCTGAGAATATGGACAAAATCCAATTCTGGGATTCTACAGCAGGTTGCGCCGTGCGGTAACGTACCTCCGTGGTCACGACGCAACTACGGCGCAGGTACGCCCTGCGGCGCTTGGCCGTTGTGCGGGATCAGCCAGCCGCCGTCGCTGAGCCAGTCTGCCAGGCGATCCGGCCAGTGCACATCGGACAGCCGCTCGGACCGCTGGCCCATATTGAAGGCGTGATCGGTGTCGGCATACAGATGCAGCTCAGCCGAGACACCGGCGCCAATCAATTGCTGATACAGCGCCAGCGCCGGTGGCATACAGCACTTGTCGCTGGAGCCGGCGACGATGAATGCCGGCGGCGCGTTCTGCGCTGCCTTGGCCGGCACGCCCAGCGGACCGGGATAGACCAGCACCTGGAAATCCGGCCGCGCGCTCTGGCGGTCAACGGCGTCCTGTTTAGCGGGCGGCGTTGGCTCCAGAGTATCCGCGATCAGCGACACCAGTTCGCCGCCGGCAGAGAAGCCCATCACGCCCAGCCGGTGCGGATCGACGCCATACTCCGCCGCATGCGCGCGTACCCAGCGCACGGCACGGCGCAAGTCAGCGGCGGCGTCATTCTCGATCGAGTAGCTGGCGCCCTGGTCGCGCGCCAGCCGGTACTTCAGCACGAAGGCCGTCACGCCGGCGCGGTTGAGCGACTTGGCCGCCACCATGCCCTCGTTCTGCCACACCAGCATGCGGTGGCCGCCGCCCGGCGCGATGATGACGGCAGCGCCGTTGGCGTGACGCGGATTGGCGCGCACCACCGTTAGCGACGGATTGTGGATATTGCTGATATAGCTGTTATCCACCTTCTCCGCCTCGGCGCGGCGCTGCTCCGAACCCGGCGCGCCGTCCGGCCACAGCGCGAGCTGCTGCGCGCCGGCGTGGGTGCAGAACGCCAGCAGTAGCAAAGCCAGTTTATTGCGCATGAATGTCTCCTGTCGCGTACAACGCGTGATGAGTAAGAATGAACAGTGTACGACCATCGTCACCGCCGAAGATCAATTGGAGCGGACGTTCCGGCACGTCGATGCGGCCGATCTCCTTACCATCCGGCGCGTAGACGAAGACCTGGCCATTGGCGACGTAGACATTGCCCTTGCCGTCCACCGCCGCGCTTTCGCCGCCGCGATTGGCCGCCAGCTTCAGATCCGTGATGCCGCCGCCCGCGCCGATCACGCCACTAAAGGTGCGGTTCTCGGAACCGTTGGTGAACACCACGCGGCCATTGGCGCCAGCCGATACCAGACCATGCGTGTCCAGCGTGTCCGAGAATCGGTAGCCCAGGTGATCGTTCGGTCCCTGCTTAAAAACACGATAGGCCGGCAGCACCAGGCTACCGTCCGGCGACACATACTCGCGCTGCTTCGGCAGCGCCACGTCGCGCGCGAACATCTCGGCCAGCGTGGTGAATTCGTAGGTATCGAAGTTGAGCTGATCGCGGAACTCGCCGTTCTGCCAGAAATTCACCGGCGCCAGCGCGCGCGCGCCTTGGTTCGCCTTCACAGGCGTTGGCTTGATGACGGTGATCGGGCCGGCAGGTTGGGCAGGATCGAACGAATACACCGTGCCTTCAGGCCCGAACGACGACACCACCAGCATCGCGCCGCTCTTGTCGATGGCCAGGTTGACCGGGTCCAGCGGCGCATCGCGCACTACCGCAAGCCCGCGCGCTTTCGACCAGCTATAGATGCGGTTGAAGCGGCGGTCAACGAAGTACAGCGTGCCTTTGCTGTCCACCGTCGCACCGGCGATGGAGTAGAAGCCGTCTTCCAGCTTGTTCACCTTGCCGGCGGGAGCGCTTGACGTGTTGGTCATTGCGCCCGCGCCGATATCCAGCACCGCAAATTCATGCTCGCGCACTTCCTGCTTGTGCGTCAGATCCTGCAGCGTGTTCTCGAACGGGTATTTACTGGCGCGCAGATAGGTATCGCAGCCGTTTTCGTCACAGGTGGCAAAGCCGCTCTCCGCGTTCACATGCACATTGCGGAAGCGGATATTCCCGGAGTTGGTCATCTTCACCGCCGACACGGCCGGCTTGATCGAGCGCGTGACGCGATATGCATGGTAGTTGGCGAAGGTGATGTTGCGCGAGTTGCGGATCTCCAGCGACACCGCATCCATGCCGTCGCGTACTTCCTGCTCCGTTTGCGGCGCCAGGAATTCCCAGTTCTCCACATTATCCAGCACGATCTCCGCGCGCACGTGGTGCTCGGCCGACAGCTCGTACACCTTGCCCGGCGTTTTGGTATTGGAGACGTAGAAACCCGCCTGCGCAAAAGTGCTCGGCGACCAGCAGGCTACAAACGTCCCGCCACCGCCATCGGTTACCCAGATGCTCGGATACTGCCGGTCCCAATGCTGCGTCGGATCGAAATTAGCGGTCTTCTGGTACGGGTCGCGGCGCTTGCCGTCGTACAGACGCGTGCCATGGCCGCCCTGGATGCGGATATCATCCACCAGCGAATCCGCGCCGGCGCGCCACAACAGCGCCGTCGCACGCGGATTGACTTCACCGGTCGCCAGGCCAAACCCGGAACCGATGGCGTCGCCACCCCTGGCGCTTTCCAGCAGCGCCTTCGGACCGTCGGCGCCAGCATAAGCGGGCGAACCATTCGGCAGCACCAGCTGCGTGACGCCGGGATGCAGGCCGACCAGTACCGTGTCCGGCTTCAGTCGTATCGTGTCCTGCACCATGTAGAAGCCCAGCGGCAGATACACCACGCGCTTGCTGTCGATGGCCTTCTGCACCGCCGCCGTGTCGTCGGTCACGCCATCACCCACTGCGCCGAATGACCGCACGCTGGCCCATTCCTTGGTGGAGGGCAGCGCGCGCATCACCGGCGCGCGCGCTGCCGGCAAGGCTTTCAACGCCGCGCCCTTGACGTTGGTGGCGAACTTGCCCACGCTGCCAACGCCGGGCAGCATCAAGCCGTAATTGAATTCGCTGACCTGATATACCGGCCCATAGCTGGGCACCGTCTTGCCGCTGTCGCGGAAACGCGCAAACACCGGCACGTTCTTCGCCAGCGCATTCTCAAAACCCACTTGCGTGTAGACGTTATTCTCATTGCTGATGATGACCGCCGCCTTCGACACGTTCTCGAAGCGCACGTCCTTGCCCCACAACCAGTCGCCATAACCACGGTCGATCTCAATGCCGACCGGCGTATTGCGGATGGTGGTGTTAATCAGCGTCAGTCCTGCTTCATGGCCGCGTATCGCCGCATCGCGCTGGCCGTCAAAGGTGGAGTCCATCAGCGTGTACTGCCAGGCCGGCGAGGTTTTCTCGGTGAGGATGCCATAACGGCCGCCGTAGAACTTCAGGTCGAAGCTCTCGTTGCCGACCATGTACACGCCGGCCAGGCCGGAACCGATGTGGAAGTCCATGTGGCTCAGATACGAGTGCTGCGCGGTCCGCAGGCGCACCGCTGCGGCAGCGGGATTGCCGTCGCCGATTTCAAAGTCGACGTTGCTCATCGCCGAGTAGAAGGTGGCGGAATTCGCATCGCGTACATTGTCGCTATACGGCACAGCGCTCTTCACCGGCAACGGCACTTTGCCGACCGTGTACTGGTCACCGCCGGTAAACACCACCATGTTTGCAACGCCCTTCTGGAAGCCCGGCGTATTCGCAGCCAGGACCAGCACCGGCCGCGTCGGACCAACGCCATACAGTCGCACCGCCAGCGGCACCAGCAGCGAACGGGTGATACGGTATCGGCCGGATGGCAGGAACACCACGCCGCCCTCACCCTTATCAGAAGCCGCATTCAGCGCCTGCTGGATCGCGGCGCTATCGTCGGTGCGGCCGTCACCGGCCGCTTTCACTTGCACCGCGCGCGGGTCGTCTGGCATGGTCTGGTACGCGGAAATAGAGGCCGCCTGCGCCAGCAGGGGCGCAACAAGGGCTGCCGCCGCCAGCATTGTCAATAATGGTTTCATCTGTTTATCCCAATAAGGCAGAAAGAATCAATACGAAAATCAGCCCGAATACGCCGACCAGCGTTTCCATCAAGGTCCACGAACGGAAGGTGTCTTTTAGCGACAGGCCGAAATACTCCTTGAACATCCAGAAGCCGGAATCGTTCACATGACTGCACATCAAACTGCCGGCGCCAATCGCCAGCACCATCAGCGCAGGATCGGTGCCAGACGCCTGCACCACCGGCGCCACGATGCCCGCCGCCGTCAGCCCCGCCACCGTGGCCGAACCAAGGCAGATGCGGATCAGCGTCGCCACCAGCCAGCCCAATACCAGCGGCGGCACCGGCAATGCGCCTAGCTGCGTGCCCAGTTGCGCGCTGACGCCGGAATCGACCAGCACCTGTTTCAGCGCGCCGGCGCCGGCGATCACCAGCAGGATGGGAGCGATGTCCCGCAACGCATCCTGCGCGCCGGACATCAGCGCCACCAACTTCTGCCCGCGCGCCACGCCCAGCGTAATCACCGCCACCAGCAGCGCCACCAGCATCACGATCATCGGATTGGCGAGAAAGCCGACCAGCGATTTCAACGCCGGATCGGCAATCGGCAGCGCCGCCGCAGCGGTGGCGGCAGCCAGCAGCCACACCGGCAGCAGCGCCGTCGCAAAGCTGTTGAACACCCCGGGCAGCTCGGCTTCGTCACGCAATCCGGTGCGGAACATTGGCGCCGGTGTGGCTTCGATGCGCTTGAGCGTCATGGCGAACAACGGCCCGGCGATGATCAGCGTCGGCACCGCCACCAGCAGCCCATACATCAGCGTTCGGCCCATATCGGCATGGAACTGCGCCACCAGCGCCGTCGGCGACGGATGCGGCGGCAGGAAGCCATGCGCTATCGACAGTCCGCACAGCAGCGGTATCGCCAGCGCCACCGCCGGCCGTCCGCTCTGGTACACCAGCGAGAACACCAGCGGCACCAGCAGCACAAAGCCGACGTTGTAGTACAGCGGAATGCCGGCCACGAAGCCGGTCAGCGTCAACGCCACCGGCATGCGCGCGGAGCCGAATACGCCGATCAGGTAACTGGCGATGCGCTGCGCGGCGCCGCTGTCGGCAATCAGCTTGCCGAACACCGCGCCGAGGCAGACGATGACGATCAGCGATCCAAGCAGATCGCCAATCCCCTTGTCGATGGACTTGGGGATGCTCTCCACCGGCATGCCAAGCAGCAGCGCGGCCGCCAGCGCCGCCGCCACGAACGCGATCAGCGGCTGCAGCTTGGCCCAGGCGATCAGCAGCGTGAGCAAGCCGACCGACAAAGCCACGGCCAGCAGCGCCCACGCGGGACTGGTAGTGGTCATCGCTTAGAAGTTATAGCGCATGCCAACACGGTACACACGGCCGACAACATCGTACAGCGCCGGGTTGATGCCGTAACTCAGGTTGGTCTGCGGCGCGGCGGCCGGATCGACGTTGCCGATGTTATCGACTTTGAAGAAAGCCGTGGCCTTGTCCGAGAACTTCCAGGTGCCGCCCAGGTCCACGTAGAAGGCGCCCTTCATGTGGTTGTCGTAGATGGTCGGATGGATCACGGTCGATACCGGGCAGTTGGTCTGGCACTCGATAAACTCGTTGCTGTACTTGCCGCTGCTGATCCAGCGCTGGGTCAGTGTCAGGCTGTATTTATCGGTATCCCACGACTGCGAGGTCAAGCCTTTCCAACGCGGCGTGTTACCCAGGTTGTTACCCGCGCCTTCGGATGGAATGGTGCCCACCACGCCGCTGTCGGTCAGGAAGGTGATGTTGCGGGTCACCAGGCCACGCAGGGTGATGCGGCCCGGCAGGTTCCAGTCCTTCAGGTTAAGGCGATACGCCGCTTCCAGGTCGTAGCCCTTGAGGCGCATGGAGGCCAGGTTGAACGACTGCACCGTCACGTAGTTGTTGGTCTGGACCGCATTCCCCAGCGACATGGCGCTACAGATTTCCTTGTTACCGGCCACGCACAGATCCACTTCCTGCTGCGCGTTCAGGGTCGAGATCACACCAGCGACCTTGATGTCGAAGTAGTCCAGCGAAGCGCTGAAACCAGGCGCCCAAGTTGGACGATCCAGCACGATGCCGAAGATCTTGTTGCGGGCGATTTCAGGACGCAGCGCGGTATTGCCCACGGTACGCTGCTGGATCGTCACGTTGGCGCCCTGGTACAGCACCGCCGCGTTGACCACCACCGGCGCCGCATACAGTTCGCTCAGGTTGGGCGCGCGCACGTCCTGCGATGTGACGGCGCGCAGACGCAGTCCGTCGATGCCTGTCTTCCAGGTCGCACCCAGCTTCCAGCTTTCCACGTGGCCGGAAGTGCTGTAGTGGGTATGGCGATCGGCCAGGTTCAGGCTCGCCTCGCCCCAGCTGTCGGACTTCAGGACCGGCAGGTTGGCTTCCACGTACGCTTCGCGCACGTTGTAGGTGCCGGACGCATTGTGGTAGTTACCCGCGTACCAGTTGTTCATCGGATTCAGCACCGGATCGGCCGGGTAGTTGGCGTCGTTTGGCGTATCGGCGGTTACGCCGTTGCCGTATGGGTCGCCGCCGACGCGATAGCTCTCACGACGCCACTCGGCGCCGGTCGCCCAGTTGATCGGACCGGCCCAGGTCTTGAACGCTTCGCCATTCAGGTTGAAGCTGCCGACGTCCTGCTGCTGGCGGGTGTGCTGTTGCGGACCGTATTCCGGCGCCACATACGCCCAGGTGGCGGCACTGACCGGAACATTGCCGATGATGTTCATCGGGACGCAACCGGCGGCGCGCGCGGTCAGGCTGCGGCAGGCGATGGAGCCATCCGCCAGGCGCACCGCGTCGATGGCGGCGGTGTAGCGGTTATTCAGCGTCATGTCGTGGACGATGATGTCGGTGAAGTTGATGCCGCGTTCCACGTAGGCGTCATAGGACCAGTCGTTGCCGAATAGCGGGAAGTGGCCGTCGGCGCCCAGCACCAGGCGGCGCATCTCGCGCGTAGGATGGACGTTGATACTTTCTGGGAACTGGCCGTTGGCCGTGCCGTACTGGAAGCTGGTGATGTTATTCGCCGCGCACGCCGCCGCAATCGACGCCGGCAGGTACGGGTTATCGCACTGCACGGTCAGATTGGCATTTTTGGCCGCGCCGGGATTGGGCGTGAACTCCGACTTGACCTTGCCGAAGTTGGCGGTGAAGTAAATTTCATGATCAGGGTTGATGTCGAAGCCCACGCGGGTGTAAGCCACCTGTCGCGTCAGGTCCATCGCCAGGTTGGTGCCGGCGCCCACGCTGCCGCTCAAGTCACCGCCGACGCAGAACGGATTGACGCAGCCGCTCACCGCGCCGGTGCCGGTCGGTACACCGCCGGAGCCGTAGTTAAACTTGTACGGCTGGCCGTTGACGCCAAACGCCGTGCCTTGCAGCGGGCCGTTGGTAATCAGGCCGTACTTGGCGTACTGGTACTGCTGCGCGTGTTCGATGAAGGTGTACTGCGGCTTGCCGTCGTTGGTAGCGCTCAGCGGGCGTACCTGGTAGGCGGGATTCTTGTACCACGAGCGGCCGTTCGGACCGACTTCGCCGAAGCCTGGCGAATCGATGCCCTTCTCGCGGCCATATTCCACGCTGGCCGTGACGTGCAGGCGATCATCGAGGAAGGCCTTGCCCCATGCGGCTTGCAGCGTGCCGTTCTTGTCGTCGTGGTAGGTGGTCTGGCCGCCTTCCACGTTGGCCTTGAAGCCTTCGAATTTTTTGTCGGTGATGAAGTTGACCACACCGCCGATGGCGTCCGAACCGTAGGATGCCGAGGCGCCGCCGGTCACCACGTCCACCCGCTTGACCAGCAGTTGCGGGAACTGGCTGACGTCCGTCACGCCGGTGACGTTGGCGCCCACCACGCGCTGGCCGTCCAGCAGCGTCAGGGTGCGGATCGGGCCGAGGCCGCGCAGGCTCAGTGAACTCAGGCCCTGGATGCCGCTACTGGTGCTGTTGGTGCTGGTGGTGCGGCCGGTGCTGCCCTGCAGGGCCGGCAGCTCGGCGATGGCGTTGAACAGATTGGGCTTGGCGTTCTTGGCCAGGTCTTCGGCGCTCAGCACGGTCGTCGGCGTCGGCTGCGAGAAGCCGCGCGCCGCAATGCGCGAACCGGATACCGTCACCACGTTTTCTACCTTGGCTTCCGGTTCGGTAGGAGACGCTGGCTTATCGGTTTGCGCGACGGGTTGCGCATCGGCTGCCGGCGCTGCCGGCGTGGCCTGCTGCGCATGGGCGACGGCAAGCCAGCTGCACGCGCTGGCCACGGCCAGGCGCATGATGGTGTTACGGGTAGTCTGTGTAGTCATGTAGGTCTCCATATAGTTTTTTTGTGTTGTGCTACTTTGCTGCTACTCCCTGCGGATCTGCGTCACCAGATCGTCGGGCGGTACTCTTATGTCCAGCGTGATGCCTGCTTCGTCGGCTTGCAGTGGTTCGAGATCACGGAACTGGCTGTCCAGCAGGGAGGTCGGCATGTAGTGGCCGACCCGCGCCTGCATGCGCGCTGCGATCAGTTCCTTCGGTCCACTCAAGTGCGCGAAACGCAGCGCCGGATCGCCTTCACGCAGCAGATCGCGGTAGCGCCGCTTCAGCGCCGAGCAGGAAATCACCAGTCCCTCGCCACGCTCGCGCGCTTCGCGGATCTGCGCTTGCAAAGTCAGTAACCAATCGGCGCGGTCATCGTCGTTGAGCGCCACGCCGGACGACATCTTGGCGACATTGGCCTGCGGGTGAAACTGGTCGCCTTCAACGAAGCCGACCGCGTTCGCAGTCGCCAGCGCCTGCCCCACTGTGCTCTTGCCGCAGCCGCTAACGCCCATCACCACCCACCGGGTACTCTGCATCCATGTCTCCAAGATTAGATAGCGCTAACATTGCTCTCCTGTGGAACTGGATGCCGCATGAAAGCATCTACCAACAAGGTATCAAGGGAGGCTGATCAGCGCTAAGTTAGCGTTATCATTTGCCATGAACTTTAGCTCACCGTAGGAATTTGTAAAGAATTATTCATATTGCATCGCACCATGAACGTCGCAGCGCCGCAACGCTGCCGAATGAAACACCGCCTCGCCGGCGCTGCTGATTTATCGCCGCCGCGCCAGCGAAGCCGCGGCGTAGACGTTGGCGCGGGCGCGCAGCATGGGATCGTCGCTGGGATCGATGCCGGCCGGTAGCCGGGTCGGCATAAAAGTCATGAAGTCGCAGCTGTTGTCCGCCAGGGCGGTGATCAGCAGCACGCCAAGCGGCACCCTTTCCTGCCCCTGCCATGGCATGCTGGGATCGTCCAGCGGATCACCCACCGCCGGCAGTTGTGCGTAGAGCTGGAAGCGGATCGGCCCTTGCAGCAGGCGTTCGTCCATCTCATGTTCAAGGAAGGCAGGCGGCAGCTGGCGTTCCTGCGCTTCGCTCAGATACCGTGTGCCGGCTTCCGGCTCCGCCACCATGCGCGCCGGTCGCATCACCCCATCCGCGCCGGAGAACAGGAAGGCGTGAGCAGAATGGTATGGCGTGCTGGCGTACGAGGATGGCGCTGCGTGCGACGCCAGCAGCGCTGGCAGGCGCAGTGTGTCCGGGTGGCGCAGCTCGTGGGCGGCAATGCGCAGCGGATCGGGCACACCGGTATTGGGATCGGCGGCGTGCGCCTCCAGGTAACTCAGATAGGAGACCGGCGTGGCGGCGTAAAAAATCGGCTCGGACACCAGCACCAGGTCATACGATTCATGCACGCCGTGCACGCGCATCGCCATGCCGCGCAGGTTGCGGGTCTTTTCCGAGATCGCCGGGTCGCTGCCGCCAACCGAGAAGCGCACCGTGGCCGGTAGCGGGCCATCGCGCAGTATCGCAAGATCGGCAAAGTGCGCCACCTCGTCATCCGGCGCGAAATGCCCAACGGCGCAGTAACCTCGCACGTGAGTGGCGCGCCTGCCGGCATGGGCGCCAAGATGGGTCAGGGCATCGAGCAACGGCTGCCGGCCGGGGGGAGTTGTCATCGTGCCGTGTGCCCGTCCGGCCTATAGTTCCCAGGTTTCCAGAAGACCGCGTTGCAGACAAATGGTGACCGCGTGGGTGCGGTCATTGGCATCCAGTTTCGTCATCACGATGCGCATATAGCTCTTGACGGTTTCCTCGCTGATGCCCAGCTTTTCGCCGATGGCGCGGTTGGACAGGCCACCAGCCACATTGCGCAGCACATCCAGTTCACGGAAACTCAAACGGTCGCGGTCAAAATAAATCTGCCCGCCCAGCAGCTCGGACGGCCAGACCTCGCGTCCCCGATGCACAGTGCGTATGCTGTCGAGCACATTCTCGGCCAGCATGCTTTTGAGTAGATAGCCACTGGCGCCGGCTTTGTGCGCGGCTTGTACCAGCGCGCCGCCGGCATAGGTGCTCAAGGCGATCAGGCGGGCGTTGGGGCGATTGCGGCGGATCGCCGAAATCGCATTCAGGCCGCCCAAGCCCGGCATGCGCAAATCCATCAGCGTGACATCGGGCTGGGCTTCGGCATAACGCGCTACCGCCTCTTCGCCGCTGTCGGCTTCCGCCGCCAGTTCGATATCCGGCGCTTTTGCCAGGATAGCCAGCAGCCCCTCGCGCAGCAAGGGGTGATCGTCGACGATCATGACACGGATGGAGTGTGGGTAGCTCATATCAGTGATTCTACGCATTTTGACGCAGCCCGGCATCCCCCGTTCTAGGGTAGCATACGCCCCTATCCCTACCGACATAAGAGACCTGCGCACATGATCGCCACCTCCGCTCCGCCAGCCACCGCCAGCCGGCCGCTGACTGGCCAGGATTACAAGACCCTGGCGCTGGCCGCCCTGGGCGGCGCCCTGGAATTCTACGATTTCATCATCTTCGTCTTTTTTGCCAACGCCATCGGCCAGCTGTTCTTCCCGCCCGACATGCCGGAGTGGCTGCGCACCCTGCAAACCTTCGGCATCTTCGCCGCCGGCTACGTGGTGCGGCCGCTGGGCGGCATCGTCATGGCGCACTTCGGCGACCTGCTGGGCCGCAAGCGCATGTTCACGCTGTCGATCCTGCTGATGTCGGTGCCGACGCTGGCCATCGGCCTGCTGCCGACCTACGCCAGCATCGGCCTGGCCGCACCGTTGCTGCTGCTGTTGATGCGCGTGCTGCAAGGCGCGGCCGTCGGCGGCGAAGTACCGGGCGCCTGGGTGTTCGTCTCCGAGCACGTGCCGGCGCGTCACACCGGCTACGCCTGCGGCGTGCTGACCGCCGGCTTGACCGTCGGCATCCTGCTTGGATCGCTGGTGGCGACGGGCCTCAATACCGCATACCAGCCAGCGGAAGTGCTGGCAGGCGCCTGGCGCTGGCCGTTCCTGCTGGGCGGCGTATTCGGCCTGGCCTCGATGTACTTGCGCCGCTGGCTGCACGAAACGCCGGTGTTTGCCGAAATGGCGCAGCGAAAAGCGCTGGCCGCCGAAATGCCGCTCAAGACAGTGCTGCGCAGCCACCGCGCCGCCGTCGCCGTCTCGATGCTGCTGACCTGGATGCTGTCGGCCGGTATCGTGGTGGTGATCCTGATGACGCCCGCGCTTCTGCAAAAGATGTATCACATCGACGCCCGCACCTCGCTGACGGCCCACACCCTGGCCACTATCGGCCTGGCGCTGGGCTGCATCTTCTACGGCGTGCTGGCCGACCGCATCGGCGCCAAGCCGGTGCTGTTCGTCGGCGCCCTGCTGCTGGCCATCTGCACCTGGGTGTTCTACACCACGCTGCGCGTGCAGCCGGAGCTGCTGCTGCCGCTGTATGGCTTGACCGGGTTCTTTGTCGGCGTGGTCGGCGCGGTGCCGTGTGTGCTGGTGCAGGCCTTCCCGCCGCAGGTGCGCTTTTCCGGCCTGTCGTTCTCGTACAACCTGTCCTACGCCATCTTCGGCGGCCTGACGCCGGTGGTCGTCACGCTGATGTTGAAGAACGATCCGCTGGCGCCAGCGTACTATGTGATTATGGTTTGCCTGATCGGCATGCTGACGGCGTTATTCGTGCGCAAGGCATAAAGCTAGGCTGCCCGCCGCAGCGACTGCGGCGGCGCGCCACAGACGCGCACGAAGGCGCGCCGCATCTGCTCCAGCTGCGCAAAGCCGGATTCGCGGGCGATGTAGTCCAGCGTGTGGCGCGTGTTCTCGATCATCTCGCGCGCCGACTCCAGCCGCAGCGACTCCACCGCCCTGGCCGGCGACTGCCCGGTTTCGTCGCGAAAGCGCCGGCTGAACTGGCGCCGGCTCAGGTTCGCCACACCGGCCAGTTCATCCACCGATAGCTGCCGCCGCAAATGCGTGCGCGCATATGACAGCACTTTTTGTATCGGGTCCGAACGCGGCGCCATCTCCAGCAGCGTGGAGAATTGCGAGTGACTGCTGGCGCGGCGGTGATAGATCACCATCTGGCGCGCGATCTTCAGCACCAGCTCCACGCCATGATCCTGCTCCACCATGGCCAGCGCCAGATCGATGCAGGCCGTCATGCCGGCCGAACTCCAGTACTTCCCATCATGGATATAAATCGATTCCGACTCTACCCTGAGCAGCGGAAAGCGCTGCTGCAGCTCTGCGGCGCGCGCCCAGTGGGTGGTGACGCGGCGCCCGTCCAGCAGCCCGGTGGCCGCCAACAGCTCGGCGCCGGTGCAGATGCTGCCGGCGCGGCGCGCGGCCATGCAGGCGCCGCGCACCATCTCCACCAGTGGCGCACTGGTCGGCATGCTGCCGATGGTGCCGAACACCAGCACCGTATCCACGACGGCTGCCGTGCCGCCCCCAGCCTGCGTTTCAACTGCCGGCCCGGCGGAGCTGGCGATGCTGCCGCCGGCCTGCGATAGCATCGCCATCTCATACAAACGCTCGCCAGAGATCACGTTCGCCAGCTCGAACACCGTCATCGCGGCGAAGTCCAGCACCTCGAATCCGGGGAACACAAAAAAGGCGATTGATTTCATGCGGCGATGGTAGCGGACCGCCGCGCGCGCCGCGATCCAGCGTAAGCGGGGGCATCTAACCTCTTTCGGGGGCTATCTTGCACATGGCGGCTGTGCAGCTTCCCCCCATAAGGGTTGCATGTCCCGAATTGCGCGGTTTACGTCCCGAATTGCAGGGAATGCGCTCTTATAATTTTTTCATTTCACCCTGCAAGGAGCTCCCATGACGACCCAATACATCACGGTCAACGGCATCCAGACCGCGTATCGCCTGTACGGCGAGCGCAGCGCTGAACCACCGCTGTTCCTGATGCAGCACTTCACCGGCACCATGGACAACTGGGACCCACTGGTGATCGAGGGCCTGGCCCGGCATCGGCAAGTGGTCATTTTCGATAACGCCGGCGTCGGCGCCTCGCACGGGACCACGCCATCCAACGTGCCGGAGATGGCGCAACACGCGCTGAGCGTAATCGAGGCGCTGGGCCTGGGACAGGTCGACCTGCTGGGCTTTTCGCTGGGCAGCTTCCTGGCCCAGGAAATCGCCGCCAACCAGCCGCAGAGCGTGCGCCGCATGGTGCTGGCCGGCGGCTGTCCGCAGGGCCAAGGCGCGGGCGACTTCCGCAAGGTGATCAGCGAAATCGGCGGCAAGACGCCGGCCGAAATCCTGCTGCACCTGTTCTTCACGCTTACCGCCAACAGCCAGCAGCGCGGCAAGGCCTTCCTGCAACGCCTGAAATTCCGCGACGAAGCCGGTCCCAATCCGCCGTCGCAGGTGTTTACCGCCCAGTACCTGGCCATCGAAAGCTGGTGCGGCCAGCGCGACGCCGGTTACGCGCTGCTCAAGCGCATCAAGCACCCGGTGCTGGTGGTCCAGGGCAGCAACGACAGCATGTTCCCGACCGAGCAATCAGTGCGCCTGTTCCAGCATCTGCCGAACGCGCAACTGAGTCTGTATCCGGACGCCGGCCATGCTTCGCTGTTCCAATACCCGTCGCTGTTCGTAGAACAGGTAGACACCTTCCTGCGCAAGGAGCTCGCATGACCGACCGTCGCCTATTCCTGAAAGCCATGGCCGCTGCCGGCGGTGGTCTGATGCTGCAAATCGCCATTCCCTCGGCGCGCGCGCGTGACGCCTCGACCACTTCCGCCACCGCCTTCGAGCCGAACGCCGTGGTGCGCATCACCACCGATGGCAAGGTCCACATGGCCATGCCCTACGTCGAAATGGGCCAGGGCACCTACACCTCGATTCCGATGCTGATCGCCGAGGAACTGGAAGTCGACCTGAAAGACGTCATACTGGAACACGCAGGCGCCGACGACAAGCGCTATATGAATCCGGCGCTGGGCTTCCAGGTCACCGGCGGCTCGACCACCATGCGCGTCGCCTGGATGCCGATGCGCCAGGCCGGCGCCGCCGCCCGCATGATGCTGGTGCAGGCCGCAGCGCAGCAGTGGCAGGTCGATCCCGCCAGTTGCCGCGCCGAACATGGCACGGTGATCCACACGCCGTCCGGCCGCAAGCTGGGTTACGGCGCACTGGCCGACGCCGCCGCCAAGCTGCCGCTGCCGGATGTGAAAACCATCGTGCTGAAACAGCCCAAGGACTTCCGCCTGATCGGCAAAGTCACGCGCCGTCTCGACACGCCGGAAAAACTGAATGGCTCGGCCGAATACGGCATCGACGTCCAACTACCCGGCATGAAAGTGGCCGCGCTGGCGATTTCGCCAGTGCTCGGTGGCCGCCTGGCAAGCCTCGACCAAACGGCCGCGCTCAAGGTGCCTGGCGTGCACCAGGTGGTGAAGCTGGACGACGGCGCCGCCGTCATCGCCGACAACTACGGCGCCGCGCACAAAGGCCTGTTGTTGCTGGACCTGCGCTGGGATGACGGCCCGAATGCGAAGCTGAGCAGCGCCGATATCGTCGCCGATATGGTGCGCGCCGCCGATGCCAGCAGCGCCAAAGTCCGCAACGAGGGCGATCCTGAAAAAGCCTTCGGCAGCGCCGCCCGCATCATCGAGGCCACCTACGAGCAGCCATTCCTGGCCCATGCGACGATGGAGCCGATGAACTGCACCGTGCACGTTACCGCCGACAGCTGCGAAGTCTGGACCGGCACCCAGGTGATCACGCTGGCACGCGCGGTGGCCGCCAAGGTCACCGGCCTGCCGCTTGAAAAAGTCACCGTGCATAACTTCCTGCTGGGCGGCGGCTTTGGCCGCAGGCTGGAAATCGACGGCGTCGAGCGCGCGGTGCGCATCGCGCGCGAAGTCAAATATCCGGTCAAGGTGATCTGGAGCCGCGAAGAAGATATCCAGCACGATATGTACCGCCCCTACTTCTACGACCGTATCCGCGCGGGGCTGGATAGCAACGGCGCGCCGGTCGCATGGTCGCACCACGTCACCGGCTCCTCGGTGCTGGGCCGCTTCATGCCGGCAGCATTCAACAACGGCTGGGATTCGGAAACGCTGGATGGCGCCGAAACGCCGCCATACGCCTTCAAGTCGATCAAGGTCGATTACACCCGACACGAACCGCCGCATATCCCCACCGCGTTCTGGCGTGGCGTCGGTCCGACCCACAATGTGTTCGTGGTGGAGAGCTTCATCGACGAACTGGCGGCCGCCGCCAAGGCCGATCCGCTGCAATACCGCCTGGCGCTGCTCAAGCAGAATCCACGCGCCGAACAGGTGCTGAAGCTGGCCGCGCAAAAAGCCGGCTGGAAGGGTTCTCACGCCGGCAAGACCGGACGCGGACTATCGGTGCAATTCGCTTTCGGCACCTATATGGCGATGGTGGTCGATGCCCATATCCAGGACGGCGAAGTGCGCGTCAGCCGCGTGGTGTGCGCGCTCGATTGCGGCGTGGTGGTCAATCCGGACACCGTGCAGGCGCAGGTGCAGAGCGCCGTCATCTTCGGCATCTCCGGCGCACTGTATGGCGACGTCACCTTCAAGGATGGCCGCGTCGAGCAAACCAACTTCCACGACTACCGCGTGCTGCGCATGCACGAAACGCCGGTGATCGAAACCTACATCGTCAGCAGCAGCGAAGCGCCCGGCGGCATGGGCGAACCGGGCACCTCGGCGCTGATGCCGGCGCTGGCCAACGCGGTGTATGCCGCCACCGGCACCCGCGTGCGCAAGCTGCCGATCGCCACGGCCCTCGCCGCGGCCACCACTTAACAGGAGCAAGATCATGACTTCATTGAACATCAACGGCAAAGCGGTCGACGTGCAGGCCGAACCCGATATCCCGCTACTGTGGGTGCTGCGCGACGAATTACATATGTCGGGCACCAAATTCGGTTGCGGCATGGCGCTGTGCGGCGCCTGCACAGTGCACCTCGACGGTCAGCCTTCACGCGCCTGCGTCACGCCGGTATCGGCAGCGGCGGGCAAGAAGATCACCACCATCGAAGCGATCGGCGACTCGGCGGTCGGCAAGCGCGTGCAGCTGGCATGGACAGAAATCGACGTGCCGCAATGCGGCTACTGCCAGTCCGGCCAGATCATGGCGGCGACCGCGCTGCTGAAGGCGATTCCCAAGCCAACCGACAAGGATATCGACCAGGCCATGTCCGGCAATATCTGCCGCTGCGGCACGTATCCACGCATTCGCGCAGCCATCCACAAAGCAGCGGGGAAAGCATGATGCGCGCGCTCCTGCTGATGTGTGCCGCGCTAGCGGGCCTGGTGCAGGCCGCCCCCAAAGGCGACGGCAAGCTGTTCGACCCGGTGGCCAGCGTGGTGATGTCGCCGCGCTGCATCAACTGTCACCAGGTCGAGGCGCCGCACCAGAAGGACATCGGCATCGTCCACGCGCAGCAGGTGGTGCGCGGCGCCGACGGCCACGGCTCGGCGGTGCTGCATTGCGCCGCCTGCCACCAGGCTTCCAACAGCGCGCAAGGCCGCGTGCCGGGCGCGCCCAACTGGCACCTGGCGCCGCTCAGCATGAAGTGGCAAGGCCTGGACAAGAAAGGCGTATGCCAGCAAATGAAAGACCCGAAACGCAACGGCAACCGCAAAACCGGCGAACAGGTAATCGAACATATGAAGACCGATCCGTTGGTGCTCTGGGCGTGGAATCCGGGCGCGCAACGCACGCTGCCGCCGATGTCGCATGAAGACTTCATCAAAGCACTGGAAACATGGGCGGATGCCGGCATGCCCTGCCCTCAATAACTCTCTCACCAAGGAATATCATGAACGCATTGCTCGAACAAGTACTGCAGGTGCACGGCGGCCTGCAACGCTGGAAAAGCCTGAACAAACTGACCGCGCACCTGAGCCAGGGCGGCATTCTGTGGCCACTCAAAGGCCACGGCGGCAAGCTGGATGAGGTGGATGTCAGCATCGAACTGCATCGCCAGTGGACTTCGCACGCGCCGTTTGGCGCAGCGGACCGCCGCACCTCGGTCACGCCGCAGCGCGCCATCATCGAAACGGCGAACGGCACGGTGGTCGATTCGCTGTCGTCGCCGCGCGATTCGTTTGCCGGCTTTGGCCT
Source organism: Duganella levis (assembly GCF_009857605.1). GTDB lineage: Bacteria > Pseudomonadota > Gammaproteobacteria > Burkholderiales > Burkholderiaceae_D > Rugamonas > Rugamonas levis. Next base: position 36,150 of record NZ_WWCT01000023.1, read on the forward strand.
GGAGACACAATGGAGCGAGCCGCAACTGGCCTACTTCGTCGGCTACGCCATGTGGAACTATCTGACGCTGCCATTCGCGTTTGCCGAACCGGGTTTCGAGTTCGAAGAACTGGCGCCGTGGCAGGAAGGCGGCGAATCGCTGCGCCGCCTGAAGGTGCGCTACCCGGACAGCATCGCCACCCACAGCCGCGAACAGACGTTCTACTTCGCCGAAGACGGCAAGCTGCGTCGCCACGACTATGATGTCGACATCAGTGGCGGCACGCCGGCGGTGCACTACTTCCACGACTACGGCACCTTCGACGGCATCAGCATGCCGACCCGCCACCTGATCTACGTGCGCGACGCCGACATGGGACACCAGCCGGAACCGCTGGTGGTGTCGATCGTCGTCAGCGAGATCAAATTCAGCTGACCACGACGGGCGCTCGCTGCAACCGCACCATCAGCAGCAGTGCCAGTATCAGGAAGATGCTGGATGCGGTGAGCGCTGTCGTCACACGGTGCGCCAGCAGCGCCACGCCGGACAACTGATCCGCACCGGCTGCGGCTAGCGCCACCAGTACCGCCAGTCCAAGCGAGTTGCCCAACTGGTGCGCCACATTCACCACACCCGACGCCGCGCCGGCATCCCGCGCCGGCACGCCGCCGATACCGGCCGCCGTCAATGGGCTCAGCGTCATGCCCTGCCCCGCACCGATCAGCACCATCGGCAGCGCCACCGCCGTCAGGTAAGCGCTATGCGCCGACACGCGGCTTAACCACGCCATGCCGATCAGGCATACCAGCAGGCCAAACGCCAGCAGGCGCGCATTGCCGAAGCGCCGCGTCAAGCGCGGCACTTGCAGCGCGACGGCGAAATTCATCAGCGTCATCGGCAGGAAGCCCATGCCGGTCAGCGAAGGCGAATAGTTCAGCACCGTTTGCAGATACTGCGTAGTGAAGAAAAAGAAGCCGATCATCGCTCCGAGGAACAGTACCCGCGCCGCATACGCCGAAGCGCGCTGGGCGTCCGCGAACAAGCGCAATGGCATGATGGGCTGCACCGCACTGCGCTCGTTGACCACAAAGGCCACCAGCAACAACAGGCCCGCCACCAACGCGCCTTGCGTCAGCAGGTCGCCCCAGCCGGCGCCAGCTGAGCGGATGAAGGCGTACACCAAGGCGCTCATGCCGATGGTGGACGTGAGCGCGCCGATGACGTCGAACTGGCCGCTGCTGCGCGGGCTTTCCGGAATATAGCGGCGCGCGGCCCAGATCATCGCTATGCCGATCGGCAGATTGACCAGGAAGCCGACGCGCCACGACATCCACTCGGCCAGCACGCCGCCCAGCACCAGCCCTACGCTGGCGGCTATGCCGGCGGTGGCGCTATACAGCGATACGGCATGCGTCCGCTCCGCGCCTTCGGCAAAAGTGGTTTGCAGCAGCGCCAGCGTGGACGGCGCCAGGATGGCCGCACCCAGCCCCTGCACCGCGCGGGCGAGGACCAGCATGGCCGGCGTCTGCGCCGCCCCGATCGCCAGCGAAGCAAGCGTGAACAACGCCAGTCCTGCCACCAGCATGCGGCGGCGTCCAACGACATCGCCGGCACGCGCCGCCAGCAACAGGAAGCCGCCGAAGGTCAGCGTGTAGGCGCTCTGCACCCACGCCAGGCCGCTGTCGCTGAAGCCCATTTCAAGGTGGATCTTCGGCAGGCCGGTCAGGACCACCGAAGTATCCAGCACAATCATCACATAGCTGGCCAAAATGATGGCAAGGATGGCACGCTTATTCATAACGTCACGAATTCCAGGTTGGAGAGTATGGCCGACAGTCTAGGCGCGTAGCGGCCTATTGATAAGACGGTATAATCCGCATGAGCTTATGAGGAGTCTTCATCAATGGAATACGAGAATTTCAACGACCTGCTGGCGTTTGTGACGGTGGCGCGTGAAGGCAGCTTCACCAAGGCAGCCAAGCAGTTGGGCGTATCGCAGTCGGCGCTGAGCCACACGATACGTGGATTGGAGACGCGCCTCGGCATTCGCCTGCTGACGCGCACCACGCGCAGCGTCAGCCCGACTGAGGCCGGCGAGCGGCTGCTCAACACCGCCGCGCCGCGCTTTGACGAGATCACGCAGGAACTGGCCTCGCTCAACGAATTGCGCGACAAACCGGCCGGCACCATCCGCATCACAGCGGCCGAACATGCGGCCAACAATGTACTGTGGCCCAAGCTGTCGCCCATTATGCACGACTATCCGGATGTGAAGATCGACATCAACGTCGACTACAGCATGACCAACATCGTCTCGCAGCGCTTCGACGCCGGCGTGCGATTGGGCGACCAGGTGGAGAAGGACATGATCGCGGTGCGCATCGGTCCCGACCTGCGCATGGCGGTGGTGGCGACGCCGGAGTATTTTGCGAAGCGTGGCAAGCCGCGCACGCCGCAAGACCTGCAACAGCACAGCTGCATCAACCTGCGTCTGCCCACGCACGGCAATCTACAAATCTGGGAATTCGAAAAGAACGGCACGCAGCAGAACGTGCGCGTCGACGGCCAATGGGTGTTCAACAACACCACCTCCCGCCTGCGCGCAGCGCTGGCCGGCTATGGCCTCGCCTACGTGCCGGAAGATATGGTGTGCGACCTGGTAAAGGAAGGCACGCTGATACGCGTGATGAAAGAATGGTGCCAGAGCTTTCCGGGCTATCACCTGTACTACCCAAGCCGCCGCCAGTCCTCCCCCGCCTTCCAGCTGGTGGTCGACGCGCTGCGGCTGTAGCATGCTTAGTCGATGTACTTGAGGCCTGCCTGGTCCAGCGGGCCGCGCATGTTGTACATGTCGAGGCCTAGTATGCCGGAGGCGAGTTTGGCGCGCTTTTCGCCTTCCAGGTCTTCGCGCTTTTGGGCCACGGCTGCTACGCGCGCGACGTCGGCGGCTGGCACCACGACGACACCGTCATCGTCGGCGATGATGGCGTCGCCGGGGTTGACCAGCGCGCCGGCGCACAGCACGGGGATGTTGACGGAACCCAGCGTCGACTTGATGCAGCCCTTGGCGCTGATGTTCTTGCTCCATACCGGGAAACCCATCTCCTTGAGGATACGCACGTCGCGCACGCCGGCGTCGATCACCAGCGCCTTGGCGCCGCGCGCCTGGAAGCTGGTCGCCAGCAGGTCCCCGAAGTAGCCATCGGTGCAATCGGCCGTGATGGCGGCAACCACGATATCGCCGGGCTGGATCTGCTCCGCCACCACATGCATCATCCAGTTATCGCCCGGATGCAGCAGCACGGTGACGGCGGTGCCGGCCACCTGCGCGCCGGCGTAGATCGGCCGTATATAAGGCTTGAGCAGTCCAACGCGGCCCATGGCTTCGTGTACGGTGGCGCTGCCCAGCTGTCCCAGATGGTCGACGTGTTCGCGCTCGGCGCGCGCGATGCCGCGCTTGACGATGCCCAGTTGGTTGATCAGCGGTGTGGTCATAATCCCTTCTCCTTCAGTGCAGCGTCCAGACGCGGGAAGACGCGGCGCGCGTTGTGTTCAAAGATGTTGGCGCGATCGATATCGGTCAGGTTGGCCGCTTCAATATAGCGCTTGGTGTCGTCGTAGTAGTTGCCGGTTTCTGGATCGATGCCGCGCACGGCGCCGATCATCTCGGAGGCAAACAGCACGTTCTTGACCGGCATGACCTTGGTCAGCAGATCGATGCCCGGCTGGTGGTAGACGCAGGTGTCGAAGTAAATGTTATTGAGCAGGTGTTCGCTCAACAGCGGCTTTTTCATCTCCTGCGCCAGGCCGCGGAAGCGTCCCCAGTGATATGGCACCGCGCCGCCGCCATGCGGAATCAGGAACTTCAGCGTCGGGAAGTCCCGGAACAAATCGCTGGTCAGGCATTGCATGAAGGCGGTGGTGTCCGCATTCAGGTAGTGCGCGCCGGTGGTGTGGAAGCACGCGTTGCAGCTGGTGCTGACGTGGATCATGGCGGGGATATCGTATTCCACCATCTTCTCGTAGATCGGATACCACGATCTGTCGGACAACGGCGGTGCGGTCCAGTGGCCGCCCGATGGATCGGGATTCAGGTTGATGCCGACCATACCATACTCTTTGACGCACTTCTCCAGCTCCGGGATGCTGGTCGCAGGGTCCGCGCCCGGCGATTGCGGCAGCATGGCCGCGCCGATGAAGTGGTCCGGGAACAGCTGTGCCACACGCGCGCACAGTTCATTGCAAATGGCGGCCCAGGTAGCGCTGGTGTTGAAGTCACCGATGTGGTGCGCCATGAAGCTGGCGCGCGGCGAGAAAATTGTCAGGTCGGAGCCGCGTTCCTTCATCAGGCGCAGTTGATTCAGTTCGATCGATTCGCGCAGTTCGTCGTCGCTGATTTTCAGGTCGGCGACTTTTGGGCCGAGGTGCGGTGTGTTCAGGTTGGCGATTTGCTGGTTACGCCATTCTTCCAGCGCTTTCGGCGCGGTGGTGTAGTGGCCGTGGCAGTCGATAATCATCGGGTGATCCTTTTTCAGAGATACGCGGGGATCAGCACTTCGCCCCGCATGATGGGACGGGCGGTGCGCAGCAGCGCGGCGCGCAGCACTTGTCCGGGGTTGTTCGGGTCCAGTTCCAGCTCGACGCTGAATTCTCCGGTGGGGTGTTCGATCGAGAGTGTCTGGCGCGCGCCTGGCTGCGTTGCGGCGATGCCTTCGGCGATGCTGCCCGGCAGGATGCAGGCGGTAGCCACGGTCACGGCGGCCAGCACGCCGATGGAGTCGTGGCAGACATGCGGGATGAAGCAGCGCGTGTTGACCGCGCCGCTATCGCGCGGGGCGGAGATAAGGCACATTTTCGGGTAGTTTTTGGCGCTCACGTCGCCAAGGCCCATCAACGGACCGACGGCGAGGCGCAGCGCTTCCAGGCGAGTGCGCAGTTCGATGCTGGCGGTCAGCTCAGCGGCCGGCTCGTAGCCGGTGATGCCGAAATCGGAAGCGCGTACCAGCACCATCGGCATGCCATTGTCGATCAGCGTGGCGTCGATCACAAAGTCTGCGGTAGGGACGGCGATGCGGTTCTGCGGCGCGCCAGTCGGCAGCAGCGCCGGACACACCGAGCCGGCCGTGTCGAGAAAGTTGATGCTGATCGGCGACGCAGTGCCCGGCACGCCGTCAATGCGCGCATCGCCGCCGTATTGCAAACGGCCGTTCAGTGTCTGCAAGGTCACATCGCACTGCATGCCGGTATTCAGCGTCAAGATGCGCGCCGTGGTTGTGCCGTGCGCCACCGGCAGCAGTCCGCGCTCCAGCGCAAACGGCAGCACCGCCGCCAACATATTGCCGCAGTTGGGCGTAACATCCACCGTATCGTTATCCGGTTGCAGCTGCGCGAACAAAAAGTCCAGATCCACGCCCGGCGTCGTGCTGCGGCGGACGATGCCGACCTTGCTGGTCAACGGATGCGCGCCACCCAGGCCATCGATCTGACGCGGATCGGGCGAACCCATGGCCGCCAGCAGCACCCGGTCACGCGCCGCCGCATCAGCCGGCAGGTCGGACTCCAGGAAAAACGGTCCGCGTGAAGTACCGCCGCGCATCAACATGCAAGGCACTGCGCGCTGGTCGGAAAGAGGTGGATTGCTCATGGTGGCGTTGCGATCAGGCTGTATGAATATGCCCAGTATCCGCGCCACACTGCAAAGCGTGGTTGCGTTGTAGGCGCTGATTTGTTCTAATCTGCTTATCACGCCTACTTTTTAGCCACCATGTTCCTGGTCAGCCTGCGCCACCTCCACGCGTTTAACGCCGTCGCCGCCAGCGGTGGCATCCGCCGCTCTTCCGAGAGCCTGTACCGCGCCTCCTCCGCCATCGCCCGCTCAGTGGCCGCGCTGGAAGGCAGCCTGGATGCCCAGCTGTTCGAGCGCAAAGGCCGCGGCATGCTGCTGACCGCTGCCGGCGACGTGGTACGCAAGCGCGCCGAGCGCATCGAAGCAGAACTGCACGCTGTGCGCGAAGAAGCCATGCGCCTGCGCGACCGCAACGACGCCAAGGTCGGCGGCATCGAAGCCTTACTCAACGAACGCCGCCTACAGGCCACCACGCTGCTGGCGGAAATGCACCACATGCCCAGCGTAGCGCACGCGATGGGCGTCTCGCAATCGGCCGTCAGCCAGGCCATCGCCAGGCTGGAAGACATGCTGGGCCAGCCCCTGTTCCTGCGCACCGCCCACGGCATGGTGCCCACCGACGCCGGCCGGCGCTGGACCGAATCGTTTGAGCGCGTCTTATCGGAGCTGCGCCACATCCCGGAAGATATCGCCGCGCTGGCCGGCGTGGTGCTGGGCGTGGTGACCATGGGTGCGCTGCCGCTGGCCCGTTCGCAACTGCTGCCGACCGCTATCGCCTCTGTGCTCAAGCGTCACCCGCAACTGCATATCCGCTCACTGGAAAGCCCGTATGAAGAACTGACCGCCAGCCTGCTGAGCGGCCGCATCGACTTCATCGTCGGCGCCCAGCGCGCCGGTGCGGCCGACGTCTTCGAGTCGCGCTCACTGTTCCAGGACAAGGCCGCGCTGGTGGCGCGCAGCGGCCATCCGCTCACAAGGCGCAGCAAACTCACGCTGCAAGACCTGCGCGGCTATCCATGGGTACTGTCGCGCAGCGGCACACCGCTACGCGAATCGCTGGTGCAGTTCTTTGAACGCCAGGGCGAAGCAGCGCCCTCGCCCGCCGTGGAAACCGGCGACCTGGCGCTGCTGCGCGGCTTGCTGGTCTCCAGCGACATGCTGACCGTTTTATCGGCGCATCAACTGCATCATGAAGTGCAAACCGGCCAATTAGTGGTGCTGCCGTTCGAGATGCCCGGCATGGAACGCAGCATCGGCATCACCACCCGCAAGAACGCTCACCTGTCCCCTGGCGCCTATGCGCTGCTGGCCGAAATCGAAGCCATCAGCGCGCGCTGGCGATAAGCAGATTGAAACGGTCCGGCAAGCAAAAGCAATACATCCCCTCCTGTCAAAACGTACACTGGTGAAGTGGTAAAGGCCTCCTTGGCCTTTACACCTCTTTACATAAAATCATAATCCAGACAGGAGACTTAATGAATATAGGACAAACGCTCGACGTCCGGGCACACATCAACGCCAGGAAGATGAGCGGCTACCAGTGGCTGCTGCTCGCCCTGTGCTTCCTGATCGTGGCGACTGACGGCATGGATGTCGCCATCATGGGCTTCCTCGCACCGGACATCACCAAGGAATGGGGCATCTCGCGCGCCGCCTTCGGCGTCGTCATGAGCGCCGCCCCCATCGGCCTGGCCATCGGCGCGATTCTGGTCGGCCCGATGTCGGACCGCTTCGGCCGCAAGAAGCTGCTGCTGACTTCCGTCGCCTGGTTCGGCGCCTTCAGTGTGCTGAGCGCCTTTGCGCAGGACGTCACCACGCTGTCGCTGCTGCGCTTCGTCACCGGTCTCGGCCTCGGCGCCGCCATGCCTAACACCACCACCCTGCTGTCGGAATATGTGCCGGAGCGTTCACGCTCGACGCTGATCGCCATCATGTTCACCGGCTTTAATCTCGGCTCGGCGCTGGTGGGCTTTGGCGCGGCCGCTATCCTGCCGCACTACGGCTGGCGCGCGGTGCTGATCGCCGGCGGCGCGGTGCCGCTGCTTTGCCTGCCGGTGTACCTGCTGCTGATACCGGAATCGGTGCGCTTCCTGGTCGTCCGCAAATTCCCGACTGAGCGTATCGGCCGCACCCTGCGCCGCGTGGTCGGCGGCGAGGTGCCGTCCAACGTCAGCTTCACCATCAGCGAACCGCAAGTGACCGGCTCGCAGCCGGGCAAGGTGCTGTTGTCTTCCGCTTATCGCGCTACCACGCTGTCGCTGTGGGGCACCTACTTTATGGGCCTGCTGGTGATCTATCTGTTGAGCGGCTGGCTGCCGACCATGATCAAGGATGCCGGCCTGCCGATCGAACGCGCCGCCAACATCACCGCGCTGTTCCAGCTGGGTGGCACCGTCGGCGCGCTGCTGGTAGGCTATTTCATGGACCGCCTGTCGCCGAATAAAGTGATCTCCGCAGCCTATATGGGCGGCGCCATCTTCATCCTGTGCCTGGCCTCGGGCAGCGTAGAATCGTCCCTGTTCTCGGTGTTCGTGCTGCTGGCAGGCTTCTGCATGAGCGGCGCCCAGACCGGCCTGAATGCCTACGCGCCGTCGTGCTATCCAACCGTGGTGCGCGCCACTGGCGTCAGCTGGATGCAGGGCATGGGCCGCTTCGGCAGCATCTTCGGCTCCTTCGCCGGCGGCATGCTGCTGTCGATGGGCTGGGGCTTCAGCGCGGTGATCGCCATCCTGGCGGGACCGGCAACGCTGGCGGCCATCTTCATCATTGCGAATAAATTTGGTCAACGTACCGTAGCAGCTTAGGAACCATCATGGCAAACATCATCGGCGCCATCGCCTCATCCCACACTCCGACCATCGGTTTCGCACTGGACGCCAACAAGCAGCAGGACGCTGCGTGGGCGCCCATCTTCAAGGCCTATGAACCGGTGCAGCAATGGCTGGCGGAGAAGAAGCCGGACGTCATGCTGGTCATCTACAACGACCACGTTACCTCGTTCTTCTTCGACCACTACTCCGCTTTCTCGCTGGGGATCGGCGAAAGCTACCAAGCAGCCGATGAAGGCGGCGGCGCGCGCAAGCTGCCGGCCATCGCCGGCCACACCGGGCTGGCGCGCCACATCGGCCAGTCGCTGATGGCGGACGAATTCGATATGTCCTTCTTCCAGGATAAAGGACTGGACCACGGCTGCTTCTCTCCGCTGTCTATCCTGTGGCCGCACGAACAGCAATGGCCGGGCAAGATCGTGCCGCTGCAAATCGGCGTGCTGCAATTCCCGGTGCCGTCGGCGCGCCGCTGCTTCAAGCTGGGACAAGGCCTGCGCCGCGCGATTGAAAGCTATCCGGAAGACCTGAACGTGGTGCTGGTGGCCACGGGCGGCCTGTCGCACCAGGTGCATGGCGAGCGGGCTGGCTTCAACAACACGCCGTGGGACCACCAGTTCCTCGACCTGTTCGAGAACGATCCGGAAACGCTGCTCAACATGACCCATGCCGACTTCGCCCGCCTGGGCGGCTGGGAGAGTGCGGAAGTGGTGATGTGGATGGCCATGCGCGGCGCCATGTCGGCCAAGCTCAATTGTGTGCACCGCGAATACTACCTGCCATCGATGACCGGCATCGCGGTGGCGCTGTACGAAAACGCCGCGTCCACCGACCACGCGCTGAATGCAGCTGCCATCGAAGCGCACCGCGCCCACATCGCCCACCAGACCAAGGGCGTGGAAGAACTGCCAGGCACCTATCCGTTCACGCTGGAGACCAGCGTGCGCGCCTACCGCATCAACAAGTACCTGCACCAATTGGTCGATCCAGCCTTCCGCGACCAGTTCCGGGTAGCGCCGGAAGCGACCTACGATGCGGCCGGCCTCACGCCGCAAGAGCGCGACCTGATCACGCGCCGCGACTGGCGCGGCATGATCCGGTACGGCGTGATCTTCTTCCTGCTGGAGAAGCTGGGCGCCGTGGTGGGCGTCTCCAACCTGCACATCTACGCCGCCATGCGCGGGCAGTCGCTGGAAGACTTCCAGCAGACCCGCAACGCACCGGGCGCGCTGTACTCGGTCGGCTCAAGCGCCGCCTGGGACAAAAAATAAACTAAAACGAGGAGACTTAAATGAAGAAGACCATCTATGCTGCCCTGGCAGCAGCCATGAGCGTGGGCGCCGCCCACGCGCAAAGCAACGTCACCATGTACGGCATCATCGACGCCGCCGTGGAGTACTACAATAACGCCGACGCCGCCGGCAACAGCCTGACCCGCATGCCCAGCCTGGGTGGCGGCATGTTCCCGTCGCGCCTCGGCTTCCGTGGCACGGAAGACCTGGGCGGCGGCCTGAAAGCCATCTTCCAGCTGGAGAACGGCTTTGCGCCGGATACCGGAACGCTGGGCCAGAATCGCCTGTTCGGCCGCCAGGCCTGGGGAGGCCTGCAAGGCAACTGGGGCCAGGTGACGTTTGGCCGCAACTACAATATGCTGAATATTTCGACCTATGACGTCGACATCATCGGCCCGTCGCAATACGGTCTCGGTTCGCTGGACTCGTTCATTCCAAATGGCCGCAGCGACAACTCGGTCGCCTATCGCGGCACCTTCAGCGGCGTGACGGTCGGCGGCACCTATAGCCTGGGCCGCGACACTTCAGCGGCCGGCGGCCCAGCGGGCACCGGCTGCGCCGGCGAAAGCGCCACCGACGCCATCGCCTGCCGCGAATGGTCTGCGCTGCTGCGCTACGACGCGCCGGGCTACGCGCTGATCAGCGCCTATGACCGCATCTACGGCGGCGTTGGTGCAGCCAATGGCTTGAACAGCAGCGACAAGACCGACAGCCGCGCGCACGTCGCCTTCTTCCTCAAGCAGAACGACTGGAAGCTGGGCGTGGGCATCATCAACCGCAATAACGAAGGCTCGGCGACGCAGCCGCGCAGTAACCTGGTCTACATCGGCACGGCCTACAACGTTACGCCGTTCTTCACGCTGGATGGCCAGATCGCCAAGCTGGATTACCGCGCCACCAATAACGACTCGGCGCAGGTGCTGATACGCGGCGTGTATAACCTGTCCAAACGCAGCGCGTTCTACGTGGCGGCGGGCCGCATCAACAACAGCGGCACGGCGGCGGTGGCGTTGAGCGCCGGCGGTTCGGTCGGCGCGGGCCTCAACCAGACCGGCATCATCACCGGCATCAAGCACACCTTCTGACCGTTACAGGTCTTCGTGGTGGCCGGAAGCGCCCTGCTTCCAGTACGCCGAAATACGGGCCGCCTCGCGCGGGTGGCCCTTATCGACAAACACCGCATCGCGCACCTGCGCGGCCACCGACGCTTCACCCGCAAACCAGAAGAAGCCCTCGCCCGCAGGCAGCTGCAAGGCGCGGATGGCGGCCAGCAGCGCTTCCTGGCTGTCCAGCAGTTGCAGATCCACCTGCGCTTCGCTGCGGAACGGCAGCAAAGCCGCACTCTCCGCCGACACCAGCACCGTTACTTTCGCCTCGCGCGGCAGTTCTTCCAGGCGGCGGCGAATCGCCGGCAGCGCGGTCGCATCACCGGCCAGCAGGTGCCAGTCATAATCCATCGGGATAATCATCGAGCCGCGCGGGCCGGCGATCACCGCCGTCTGGCCCACGGCTGCCTGGCGCGCCCAGTCGGAGGCGGCGCCGGTGGCGTGCAGTGCAAATTCGATGGTCAGTTCGCCCGCCACATTGTCGTAGCTGCGCGGAGTGAAATCGCGCCGGTCTTCGTCACTCAACATGAATTTGACATGGTCGTCGTAGGAGGCCGAGACGAAATCGTGTAAGGTCTCGCCTTTGAATGTTACGCTGACATAGTCCGGAGCCAGATGCTGTACCTTGGCCACTTGCAGTTCCCGCCGTTTGATTTCGTGCCGCACGCGCTGAATTCGATTGCTCATCTTCCGCTCCTTAGTTGATAATGTCACCTATTATGACCAAACAAGTTAATAAAGTCAACCAATCGGAACAGGTGTTCGACGCCATCCACTCGATCATGCATTTGTTCCGCGCGCGCCAGCTGCGCGGCCTGCGCGACAATCCGCACGAGTTGACCCACATGGAATACAAGGCGCTGGGCTTCTTTTTCCGCCGTCCGGGCGCCACCCAAGGCGACCTGGTGGCTCACTCTGGCCGCGACAAGGCGCAGCTGGCGCGCCTGCTGAAAGGCCTGCGCGACAAGCAGCTGCTGGACGCCGCCGCCGATGAAGCGGACCGCCGCATCACCCGCCTGACCCTCAGCGCGGAAGGCCAGCGGATCTTTCACAACCTGCACGAATTGGGCGTGCAGGCCTCTTCCGCCGCCGTCACCGGCATGAACGCCGACCAGTTGACGCAATTACAAGGACTGTTGCAGCAGATCCGCGACAATCTGGAAGCAGACGACAAAATGTAGACCGTCTGTCGGCCTACTCTTACACAAACACAAGAGGCGCACCGATGTGGGGCATAGCTAGCTACGTTGATAATCAACGGACTAACTACCCCACTTATCGGGAATCTCATGTCACAGCTTGCGTATGCCGTCTCCGTCCCTGCCGTCGCCACCAGCGCCGCAGCGATCTACCGTTCACTTAACGCCGGTCCGCCGGATGACGCGGCGCTGGCCGACGCCCGCACCTTTTTAGGGCAGCGCCTCCAGGCCGCGCAGCAGCTGCGCGATGACCTGCCGGCCGATCCGCAGCAGCTGACGCCATGGATCGCCAGCCGCGCCTTCACCGTCGGCGTTGAATACCAGGCTTACCTGCAAGGCCGCCGCGAAGGCGCGCCGCGCCGCTATTTCAGCAATCAGGCGCACGCCCTGCACTTCCTCAAGCATGCGGCACCCACCAAACTGGTAGACGGCGCCTGGCTGTATGGCCTGCTGGCGCGCTGGGACGATCCCGACTTCCGCCCGCTGATCCAGACCTACCTGGAAGAACTGGGCGACGGCGTGCCGGAAAAGAACCACGTCCTGCTGTACAAAAAACTGCTGGCCGCGCACGACTGCGAAGACTGGCAGCAGCTGCCGGACACCTATTTCGAACAAGGCGCGATCCAGCTGGCGCTGGCCTATGACGCCGAACGCTTCCTGCCGGAGATCATCGGCTACAACCTCGGTTACGAACAGCTTCCGCTGCACCTGCTGATTACCGCCTATGAGCTGAATGAACTGGGCATCGATCCTTACTACTTCACGCTGCACATCACGGTGGACAACGGCAGCACCGGCCACGCGCACAAGGCGGTGCAGGCGCTGTTACAGCTGCTGCCGCGCTTTGGCGACAGCGCCAGCGTGTGGCAACGGGTGCAGAACGGCTATCGACTCAACGACCTTGGCGCCTGCACCACGTCGATTATCGAAGGCTTCGACCTGCAGGAAGAACTGGAAAACATCATGGCCGCCAAGGCCCACGCCGGCGCCAATATGCATTCCGACTACTGCCGTCTGGCCGGCCGCAGCATCAATGAATGGCTCAGCGATCCGCAGCAGATCCCGCAAATGCTGGCGGAACTGGAAAGCGCCGGCTGGATCCAGCGCGGCCAGCCGCCCGAGAACAGCCGCTTCTGGCGCCTGATCCAGAGCGAACGCGCCGAAATGTTCGGCGTCTTCAGCGCCTACGAACAGCAGGTGCTGCGCGACTGGATCGTCACGCCGCCGCGCGTGCCGAGCTTCCGCGCGCGCCAGCGCTCCCTGGACTCGCTCGGCCTGCACCAGACGCCACGCCATGGCGCATTGCGCGGCATCGTGCGCCACCACGCCAACGATGACGACACCAGTCCGCTGCGCCAGCTGGAACAACAAGTCGCCACGCTGGGCAGCAAGCAGGCCGCCGTGCAGCTGTTGCAAACGCTGATGACACCCGCCCAGCATCACCGCCCACTGGGCCTGATGGCGACCCGCATGTACCGACAACTGATCGCCTGACACATGAACCATACCGGTAGTTTAATGACCATCGGCGGTAACGAAGACCGCACCGATAACAAAGATGTGCTGCAAAAATTCGTTGAACTGGCAGGCGGCCCGCAAAGCCCGATCGTCGTCACCACGGCCGCCAGCACGGTGCCGGACGACGTCTGGGAAATGTACCGCATCGCCTTCGACGCGCTCGGCGCCACAGACGTCACCCATGTGCGCATCGACAGCCGCGCCGATGCCGACAACGACATGCTGGCGCTGAAGGTGGCGCAGGCACGCGGCGTATTCATGACCGGCGGCGACCAGAAACGGCTGATGGCCTTCGTGGGCGGCACCCAGATGGACCGCGCCATGCGCATGGCCTACCGCGAAAACAACGCCTGCATCGCCGGCACCAGCGCCGGCGCGTCCGGCATGTGCACCCATATGCTGGCCGAGGGTAAAGCCGAACTGGCGCCGGAAAAAGGCGCGGTGCGGCTCGGCGCTGGCCTGGGCTACGTCACCAGCGTCATCATCGACCAGCACTTCTCGCAACGCCACCGCCTCAACCGCCTGCTCAGCGTCATCGCGCAAAGCCCATTCCTGCTGGGCGCTGGTATTGACGAAGACACCGCGCTGATCGTCAAGGACCAGGGCATCGAGGTCGCCGGCAACGGTAGCGTCACCGTGGTCGATTGCCGCAACGCCGTCACCACCATCGCCGACATCGCGCGCGGCGACGTCCCGCAAATGCAGGACGTGCGGCTGCACCTGCTGCCATCCGGCACCCATTTTGCCAGTCCCGCCGAAGCGGGCGCGCTGGCCGATTTCATCCAATATTTAACCAACAGGACCTGATAGCATGAACATCGTTAAACAGCACGTACTCCGCGGCCCGAATCTGTACTCCAACCAGCCTTGCCTGCTGAACGTGATCGATCTGCAAGCGCTGCGCGATCACACCAGCACCAGCATCGAAGGCTTTAACCAGCAGTTGCTGGAACTGCTGCCGTCGCTGTACGACCACCGCTGCTCGGTGGGCCAGTACGGCGGCTTTGTGCAGGCTCTGAACAACGGTGCCAATCTGGCGCACGTGGTGGAACACGTAACGATCGCGCTGCAATGCCTGGCCGGCACGCCGACCTACCTGGGACGCACGCATGAAGTGCAGGACGCGCCCGGCCAGTACCGCGTGGTGTGTTCGTACGAATCGGAGCACGTGGCGATTGACGCCTGCGACCTGGCGATGTCACTGGTGCGCGGCCTTGCCACTGGCGCGCAAGGCCTGGCGCAGCAGCTGGAAGCCGGCGTGGCCGCGCTGCGCGACACCGCCGAACGTCATGCCATCGGCACCAGCACTGGCGCCATCCTGCGCGCAGCGATCCGCCAGGGCATTCCCTATCAGCGCCTGACCGAAGACGCCAATATGTTTCTGCTCGGCTGGGGCGCGCAGCAGAAACGCCTGCAAGCCACCATTACCGGCGACACCAGCCACATCGCCGTCGACATCGCGTCGGACAAGCAGTTGACCAAGGCACTGTTGCAGGAAGCAGGCGTGCCGGTGCCGGAAGGCGTGAGCGTGCGCACGCTGGAACAGGCGCTGCGCGCCGCCCGCGAGCTGGAAGGCCTGGTCACCGTCAAGCCATTGGACGGCAATCACGGACGCGGCGTGACCACGCGCTGCGGCACACCGGACGAAGTGCAACTGGCGTTTGAACGCGCACGCGAACATGGCCGCACCATCATCATTGAACGCTACATTCCCGGCGACGACTACCGCATCCTGGTGGCCGGCGAACGTGTAGTCGCCGCCGCCCTGCGCCGCCCTGCCGCAGTCATTGGCGATGGCGAATCGACGGTGCGCCAGCTGGTGGAGCAGGAAAACCGCAATCCGGCACGCGGCGAAGGCCACACCAATATCCTGACCCGCATTCCGCTGGACGGCCACGCCGAAACCACGCTGGCTGCGCAGGACCTCAACTTCGACAGCGTGCCGGAAGCCGGACTACGCGTAGTCATGCGCGGCAACGCCAACCTGTCCAGCGGCGGCACCGCCGAAGACGTCACCGGCAAGCTGCCGCCGGAAACGCTGGACATGTGCGTGCGCGCCGCCCGCAAGATCGGCCTGGACGTGGCAGGCATCGACCTGGTTTGCGAGGACATTTCACAGGTGCTGGACGGCCGCAATGGCGCGGTGATCGAGATTAACGCCGCGCCGGGCATTCGTATGCACGAATATCCCAGCGCCGGCGTGCCGCGCGACGCCGGCGCCGCCATCGTCGAATCCATGTTCGGCAACCAGGACGGCCGCATTCCGGTAATCGCGGTCACCGGCACCAACGGCAAGACAACCACCACGCTGATGATCGAACACACACTGCGCCAGGCCGGCATTACCACCGGCTGCACCACCAGCGAAGGCGTCTACATTAACGGTACGACGGTCAAGCGCGGCGATTGCAGCGGCTACTGGTCGGCACGCACCGTTCTGTCGGCGCCGGAAGTGGAATTCGCGGTTCTGGAAACGGCGCGCGGCGGCATCTTGAAACGCGGCCTGGCGTTCGACCGTTGCGACGTGTCGGTGCTGCTGAACGTCAGCGAAGACCATATCGGCCTGGAAGGCGTGGAGACGCTGGAAGACCTGGCGGCGGTCAAGGGCGTAGTGCTGCAAGCCGCCTCGCGCGCTGTGGTGCTGAATGCAGAAGATGCACGTTGCTGCGCCATCGGCGCAAGTCTGGACGAAAAAGTGGAACGCATCTACTTCAGCTGCGACGCCCAGCATCCGGCACTGCTGGAACACCTCCGCGACGGCGGCCGAGCGACCTGGCTGGAAGATGGCGCGCTGATCGCGTCCGATAGCGACGGCCAGCGCCACGTTCTGCTGGATGCAGCCGAGATGCCGTCCACGCTGGGCGGCTGCGCGCGGCACAACATCGCCAATGGCCTGGCGGCGGCGGCGGCTCTGATGGCCAGCGATCTGGGTAACGGCGCGATTGCGGCTGGCCTGCGCAGCTTCGTCTCCGACGCGCGCCACAATCCGATGCGCGCCAATCTGTACGACGTCAACGGCGTGCGGGTGATCGTGGACTTTGCCCACAATCCGGCAGCATTTGGTGCGCTGGCCTCCACCGCGCGCGCCATGACGCAAGGCCGCACCGTGGCCGTTGTCACCTCGCCCGGCGACCGGCGTGAAAGAGACTTCCAGCAGATTGGCCAGATTTGCGGCAGCGGCTTCGATACCACCGTGTTTTATGAATGGCCAGCGGAACATCGTGGCCGCGAAGCAGGCCAGCGCGCCGCCATGATGCAGTCGGCAGCACATGCCGCGCGTGGAGACGCCGGTGGCGTGTTGCTGGAGGCTGATCCGGCACAAGCCTTGCGTCTCGGCCTGTCGCAATGCCGCGCTGGCGATGTGCTGGTGTATGCCTGCGGTTCGTCGGTGTCGGAGCTGGTGGATGCGCTGCGACCGGTCGATCCGGTCAGCGCGGCGCGCATCGACGCCACGCTGGTGTAACCCAACGAAAATGGCCCGCAACTGCGGGCCATTTTCCCATTAAGCGGCGGGCGCCGCCTGCTGTTCCAAACGCGCCGCCGCCGGCGCATCTATAGCGCGAATGGCGTCAATCAGTGTCGCCACTTCGGTCCCGCATGCAAATACCAGTACGTCGCCAGGCCGGCAAGCAAGATAGGCTTCCTGCACCGCAGCCGCCGCATGGTCATAAGTGTGAATCGCAGCGCCTCCAGATGCACGCGCGCCGTCGGCGATAATTTGCGCGGCCTCGCCGTGCGCACGGCCGCGCGAAGTCGACTCGTAGACAAACAATTCATCGAAATGCGCGGCGCACGTAGCGCCAGTGCGGGTCAGGTCGGCATCCCGGCGGTCGCCTGGCGACGTCACCACCGCCAACACGCGGCCTGGCGCCTGGCCGGTGGCCTTGCTTTGCCCCTG
The DNA here is from genome assembly GCF_009857605.1 of Duganella levis. GTDB lineage: Bacteria > Pseudomonadota > Gammaproteobacteria > Burkholderiales > Burkholderiaceae_D > Rugamonas > Rugamonas levis. The sequence continues at coordinate 53,594 of NZ_WWCT01000023.1, forward strand.
CCCTTGCGCCAGTCCGCGCGCCAGCGTTGCCAGCGCCGCGTAAGCCGCCGGGTTGTGCGCGTAATCCAGCACGATAGTCATCGCGCCCAGTTCAAACACATTCGATCGCAAAGGATTAGTGGCTGCATTGGACTCGAAGCTGGATAGGCCGGCGCTGATCTGCATCACCGTGAAACCGCTGGCCGCCAACGCTGCCGTCGCCGCCAGGCTGTTGGCGATGTTGTAGCGCGCCAGCCCGCCACTGGTGGCGGGAATATGCGTTGCCGGCATCACGCGCTGACGCACCTGGCGCTGGCTCAACATGATCACCTCATTCTCCAGCCACACCGCGTCGCCGCCATGCGCCAGATGTGCCAGCAGCACCGCGTTGTCCGGCTTCATGGAGAAGTAGACCGCGCGCGCGCCGGGCGCCAGACGCGCCCGCGCGGCGACGCAGTGCGCATCGTCGGCATTCAGCACTGCGGTATCGGCGGCGCTCACCACCAGCGACTTCACCCGCGCCAGCTGCTCCACCGTGTCCACGCCGTCCATGCCAAGATGATCGTCGGAGACGTTCAGCATCACGCCCACGCTGCAACGGTCATACGCCAGTCCGCGCTTCAGCAGGCCGCCGCGCGCCGTTTCCAGCACGGCGAATTCGGTTTGCGGCGACGCCAGCACGGCCCGATGCGACCAGTAACCGGTGCAATCGCCTTCGCCATATAGATCACCGGCCACGGTGATGCCCTGCGTGCTGGCGCAGCCGGTGCGGAAGCCCGCCAGCTGCACCGCATGCGCGATCATCAGCGTGGTGGTGGTCTTGCCGTTGGTGCCAGTGATGCCGATGACGGGAATGCGTCCCTTGGCCGGATCGGTGTGCAACGCGCGCAGCAGCCCATGCTGCTCGTGACTCAGCGGCGGTGCAGCCAGCACGGCATCCACCTTCGGCGCGCGTCGGCCCGGCAGCAGGTCGACTTGCGCGTGAGTCAGTCCCAATGTGACGGCGGCGCGCTGGGCGACACTGCGTACCGCCGGATCGGGGTGCTGGGCCTCGCCGTTGAGTACCTGCACGCGCAGGCGTTCGCCCGGTTGCCGCTGCGGAGCGTGGAAATCTTCGGCCGGCACGTCAAGCTGGGCTTCGATCAGCAAGGACCGCATCAGTTGCCGCTCGTGCAGCAAGGTGTTGGTGAGCAGCCGGTTGTCATCGTCGGCGTGCGCCAGATAGCGCCACTGGCGCTGGCCCCAGCCCAGGCGTAGCAAGCCGGCATGTTCGCTGATGCGCTGCACCGGGATGCCTAGTGCGCTGGCCTCACGCAGCACCGCTTGCGCGGCGGGTGGCAGTTGCATGGATGCGGCCAGTGCTCGCAGCGACGCCACTGCCGCCGGCACGTCTGGCGCTTCTCCGCGCCCGGTCGCGGCAATCAGGTCGGCCGCAGCGGTCAGCGCTGCCTGCCCCATATGCTCCAGCGTGTACTCCACCACCACCCGCCAGCGCACCGCAATGCCGCCGCCAGCTTCATTGACCATCGTGTTGTCCGCCAACTCCGCGTGCATGAATGTCACCGCTTCGCCGCAAGCCTGTTGCAGGAAGCGCGCCGTGTAGGCGAGCTGCTGGCCGGCTTCCGCCAGCGGCGATTCAATCACCGCGACGACGCACGGCATAGGACTGTATAGATTAGCGCCGCGTAGCAGGCGTTGTTGCAGTATCCGCATGTTCACACATCCTTGCTGGCGACCAGCCACACCGCCGCGATGCGCTCAACGCCGGTGTATGCAGGCGTTTCCAGTTCTTCGCCAAACACGTCGGGATCGATTTCTTCATAGGTCCAGCGCAGGCCTGCTTCTTCCAGCATTGCCGTGGCTTGGCGCAGGAATGCGTCTTCGCCGTCTTCCATCGCCACGCCGGCATACAGCCACAGTGCGCCGCCATGCGCCAGCCGCACAATCGCCGCCTGCACGATTTGCAGCGACAGGCCGGCGCCGAGCTTACCTCCGCCGTGCCGGTATGCGCGCTCCGCTGCATCTAGCAGATACGGCGGGTTGGCGACGATCAGGTCAAACAGGCCGTCCACCTGCGTCAGCAAATTGCTGTGATGCGCACTGGCGTTTTCCACGCCGGCCAAATGGATATTGACGTCGGCCAGCGCCAGCGCGCGGTCATTGATGTCGACCGCCAGCACCTCGGCCTGCGGGAAGCGGCGCGCCAGCGTGATTGCACCGACGCCGCTGCCGCAGCCGATATCGGCGATGCGTCGCAGCGGATCGGCAGCAGGCGCCGGCGTTTGCTCCATGGCGCGCACGAAGCGGCAGGTGTCAGGGCCGAAGAACACCGCGTCCGCCTGCGTGGTGGGATAAGCTGAGTGGAACAGCCACTCGCCGGCCAGCGTCGACATCCGGACGGTACTGCGCAGCAGTCCGTCCTGCTCCTCCAGCACGCCGGCGGCGCGCATGCAGGCCAGCAGTTCATCGTCGATGGCGGCTGCGGTAAACGGTCGGCTCCAGCCGAAGATGTCGCGCAGGGTTGATTGTTCCGGCGCGAAGGGACGCGCCAGCACGCGCGACTGCGTTGCCGGCGTGACGGTGGTGAACTGGTATTTACGCGCGCGCAGCGCGGCGCCAAGCGCCAGCAACGCCTGATGTTGAACGGCAGTCAGAAACGGGGTGGTCACAAAGGCTCCTATGAAACCTTGATAGTGACGCACACCGTTGGCGGCTTGGGTGCGCTAGCGCACGTTGCAACGCAATCGCTAGAGGACCTTGAGCGTACGAATCAGATCACTCAGCCGATACGGCTTGGCGATCAGCTCAAAGTTGCCGATGTCCGGCATCTGGTCGCCCAGCGCTGCCTTGACGTAGCCGGAAGCCAGCACGATTTTCAAATCGGGGACTTCCTTGCGCGCGATCTGGCCGAGTTCAACCCCGCTCATGCCGGGCATGACCACATCGCTGAACAGGATGGAGATGCCAGGGTTGAGCCGCAGCGTCTCCAGCGCCTGCATGCCGTTATCGGCCGACAGCACTTCATAACCCAGGTGCGTGAACAGGCTGATGGCGGTTTCCAGCACCTCCGGCTGGTCGTCCACCAGCAGCACCTTCTCGGCTGGGCCTTTGGTATCATCGACCGGTCCTTGCCGGCGCACTGCCGGGAAATACATCGATACCGTGGTGCCCTCGCCCAGTTGCGATTCCAGCGTCAGCGCGCCCTGGCATTGCTGCATCAAGCCATACACCTGGCTCAGGCCAAGGCCGGTTCCCTTGCCGATTTCCTTGGTGGTGAAGAACGGTTCGACCGCGCGCTTGATCACTTCCGGCGTCATGCCGACGCCCCGGTCCCTGACCACCACGCGCACGTAGCAGCCGGCCGGCAGCCGCTCGATCTGCGCCTCGGTCAGGGCGACGGCCGACAGCTCCATCAGCACTTCGCCGCTGCCATCCATCGCATCGCGCGCGTTGACCACAAGGTTGAGCAACGCTGACTCGAACTGCGTCGGATCGAGCATGGCTTGTGGCAGGTCGTTTTCAAGTTGCAGATGCAGGCGCATGTCGTCCGGCAGCGCGCGCCGCAGCACCGACTCGAACGAGCGGATCACGCGCGCGACGTCGTGCGGGTCCTGACGCAATGGCTGCTGGCGCGCGAAGGCAAGCAACTGCTGGGTCAACGAGGCGCCGCGCTGGGCTGCGCGCGACATAGTGTCGATCGACTTGCTGTGCATCGCCGGATCGCGCGACATGCGCAGCAGTTCCAGCCCGTTCATGATCACGTTCAGCAGGTTGTTGAAATCGTGCGCGATGCCGCCGGTGAGTTTACCGATGGCTTCCAGCTTCTGCGACTGGAACAGCGCCTCGCGCGCGTGCTCCAGCTCTTCCGCTGCCACGCGCCGTTCGGTGATATCGCGCGTGATCTTGGCAAAGCCCAGCAGTTCTCCGGCCGGATCGACAATCGGGTCGATCACCACGCTGGCCCAGAAACGGCTGCCGTCCTTGCGCACGCGCCAGCCCTCGTCCTCAAACTTGCCGGTACTGCGCGCCAGCTCCAGCGCATAGGCGGGACGGCCGGCGGCGCGATCTTCCTCGGTATAGAACATGGAGAAGTGGCGGCCGATGATTTCGTCGGGCGGATAGCCTTTGAAGCGCTGCGCGCCGGCGTTCCAGGTGACCACCACGCCTTCGGGAGACAGCATGTAGATCGCGTAGTCGGTCACGCCCATGATGAACTGGCGGAACCGTTCGGCTTCTATCGCATCTACATTTGGCTGAACACTGTGCATGACTTCCTCGATTGCTCTTATCATCCGATTTTACTAGAGAGACATGAAAACACGCACACAATCTCGTGTCCTGGACAAACCAGCTCATCCGGGGCCAACGTTGTTTTTGCTTTGCGCTTGATCAAGCGCATGCCGGCTGGGATGGCGCTGGCTACACTGGCCGGATTGCCGTTGCCGGGTGGCCGCCATGCGCGTGTGCATAACAATCGATACGGAGTTCAGCATCGCCGGGGCGTTTGCCGATCCGGCGCGGCGGCCGGTGGGCGCGCAGATGGTGCGTTGCGAGGTCGGCGGACGGTCGCAGGGACTGGATTTTCTGCTCGATTGCTTCCGCCGGCATGGCGTGCAGGCGACGTTTTTTGTGGAGACGGCGCAACGGTATTACTTCCGCGATGATCCGATGCGCGTGCTGGCGACGAAAATCGCCGCCGCCGGCCATGAGGTACAGCTGCATGTGCATCCCTGCTGGGCCGTGTTCCAACATGCGGACTGGCCGCAACGCGTGCGCCAGCAGCCGCGCCAGGATGACTTGGCCGGGCGCGATGTGGCGTCGACGTTGGCGCTGCTGCGGCACGGCCAGGCCACGTTTGCAGACTGGGGCTTGCCGGCGCCGCAGGTCTTCCGCGCCGGGAATCTGCAATATGACGACAACCTGTTTCGCGCGCTGGCGGCGGTGCGGATTCCGTATAGCTCCAATATAGGCCTGGGCGTCTACAACGCCGGACTGACGTCGTATCAGCTCTACGCGGGGAGGCATCGGCGGCATGGTGTGCTGGAGTGTCCCGTGCTGAGTTACCGCGACCGTGGCACGCATTTGAAATCTCTGGCGGTGTCCAGCACCACCTTTGCCGAGATGCGCGCGCTGCTGGAGCAGGCGTATGCGGCGGGTCTGGAGATGGTGGTGATCCTCACCCATCCATTCGAGTATGTGCAAAGCGGTGACGAGGGATTTTCCCAATTGCGGCGACACGCGCTCAATCAGGCGCGCATGGAGCGGCTGTGCGCTTACCTTGCGGCGCATGCCCAGCGCTTCCAGGCATGCGGCATGGCGGCTGCGGCCAGCCAGCCACTGACAGCCGTCTCATCGCGCAATCCACTGCTGCGAGTTCGCGCATGGCGTGCCGTCTGCCGCATCGCGACGCAAGCCATCTATGACCGTTATGGCCGATGGGCGCAGGTGCTCGACGGCGCTATTGCGAGGCTGCGCATGGACCGGCAGCATGGAACGTGGCGCGGCGCGGTGCGGGCCTGGCTGGCGCGGATCGATTTGCACGGCGGACGGCTGGCGGCGTTTCAACTTCAGCATCCGGACCGCGTGCGGCGCGTGGTGTTTGTCTGCCTGGGGAATATATGCCGCAGCGCTTATGCGCAGCGCGTGGCGGAGCGTCTCGGTATGCACGCGGTTTCTATAGGCCTTTCCACCACTACCGGCGCGCCTTCCCCCGAATCCGCCCTGCGCGCAGCGGAACGCGGCGGCGAAGATTTGTCCGCACACCGCGCGACAGATATCCGTGACTTTGACATACAGCCTGGAGACCTGTTGGTGGCAATGGAAGTCCGTCATGCGCAAGAACTTCAGAATCGCCTGATCGCCCGCCACGATATCCAGATCGCGCTGCTGGGACTCTGGTGCGATCCGCCCACTCCACACCTGCACGATCCCTACACGCTGAGCGACGCCTACTTCGACCAGTGCTTCGCGCGCGTGCGACAGGCGGTCTATGGCCTGCACCGTACCCTGGCACGGAGCGGCGCATGAACCGGTCGTTTTCGATTTACCTCGACCTGGTGCGCATCATCAGCGCGCTGCTGGTGGTGCTGTATCACTCCAACATCCGCCTGCTCAGCGTGGACAAGCTGCCGCTCAGCACCCACGGCCACGCGGCGGTGATTGTATTCTTCGTCCTTTCCGGCTACGTGATTGCTCACATCACCAGCACGCGCGAAAATACGCCGCTGGAATACTGGTCGAGCCGCCTGGCGCGCTTTTATTCGCTTGCGCTGCCCGCTGTGCTGCTCACGCCTCTGCTGGATAGCCTTGGCGAAGCGATGGCGCCGCAGTTCTATGGCGACCGCACCACGCACGATCTGGCCTGGCTGCGCATCCTCACCAGCCTGGCCTTCCTCAACGAGGTATGGACACTGTCGATCATGTCCTTCTCCAACGTGCCGTATTGGTCGCTGTGCTATGAATTCTGGTACTACGTGCTGTTTGCCATTCTCACCTTCACGCGCGGCCGGAAGCGCGTGCTGTGGTGCGCAGCGGCGGCGCTGCTGATCGGGCCCAAGATCCTGCTGCTGGCGCCTGTGTGGGCCACTGGCGTGCTGCTGCATCGCTGGACTACCTTGCAGCGCATCGGCCGTGGTGCTGGTGCTGTGCTGCTAGCCGGCTCCTGCATCGGCTATGCGCTGTTCCATCATTATCAGCTAACGGAGGCAGGCAGCGCGTGGCTGCGCCAGATCGTTGGCGCGCATTGGCATCAGCAGTTTGCGTTCTCGCGCTATTTTATGACGGACTATCTGCTGGCGATCATCGTCGCCTGTCATTTCGTCGGCGTGCGCGCGCTGGCGCCGTCACTGGAACGACTGGCGCCGCTGGTGCGGCCGCTGGCGGCCTACACGTTCAGCATCTACCTGCTACACCAGCCGCTGATTCAGTTCTACGCAACGCTATTCAACGGCGATCCGACCGGGCCGTGGTTCTACATCGTCACCATGCTGGCGGTGTTTGCCAGCATATATGCCATCGGCACGCTGACCGAGCAGCAGCGGCATCATTGGCGACGGGCGATACACCGGCTACTGGCCTCTCCCGCGCCGCAGCCGCTACCGGCGGTGGTGCTGGGCATCGATACGCCAATCGGCCTGGCCATCATCCGCGATCTTGGCCGGCATGGCGTCAACGTAGTTGGCATTGCCCGCAGCGCGCAGGCGCTGGGACTCGGCTCGCGCTATTTGCATCGCGGCGTGGTGCGGGCGGACGATGTGATCGCCCAACTGCACCAGCTTGGCAAGGAGATTGGTCCGGCCGCGCTGTTCGCCATTTCGGAGGCCGATATTGTGATGCTGAACCAGGCGCGCGATGCGCTGCCCGGATATCGCATGATGTTTGCCGACGCCACCCGCATGGAGCGCGTGCTGCGCAAGGAGCTTACCTACGCGGCGGCGGCGGACGTAGGCATATTCGTGCCACGCACCTGGCATCCGGCATCGATCGCGCAGGCCGATGAAGCTGCGCAGGAGGCGCGCTATCCCGCTGTGCTGAAATGGGCCGATCCAAACGCTATAGCGCCGTTACTGCGCCAGGCCGGCATGGCGCTCGAGAAGGTGCAGCACTGCGACGACGCCCAAACGCTGACGGCCGCCCTGCGGCGCTATCAAGTGACGGGGCGCTATCCCATGGTGCAGGAATACTGCGATGGCTACGGCCTGGGACAATTCGTGTTGATGAAGGATGGCGAGGCGTTGTATCAGTTCCAGCACAGGCGCCTGCATGAGTGGCCGCCGGAGGGCGGCACCTCGACGCTGTGCGTATCGACGCCTGTTTCGCAGCAGCTGATGCGGCAGTCAGTCGCCCTGCTGCGCGTATTGGAGTGGGAAGGCGTGGCGATGGTCGAATATCGTTATGATCCAGCCACCGGGCGCGCGGCGCTGATGGAGGTGAATGGCCGCTTCTGGGGCAGCCTGCCGCTGGCCTGTCACGCGGGTGCCAGCTTTCCGTGGTACTGCTATCAGGCGCTGGGCCTTCAGCAGCCGATTGCGGCCGGTCCGTATCGCGCTGGCATGCGCTGCCGCTTCATGACAGCGGAGACGCGCCGCCTGCTGCATCTGCTGATGCGGCCCTCGCCGCAGACCAGCCGCTGGCGCGCACTGGCGGAGTACCTGACCGAATTCCTGCGTCCCGGCGCCTGCTACTTCGTCCACGACTGGCGCGATCCAATGCCGCTGTGGCGCGACCTGCGCCACAGCGTATTACAGCGGTTGCTCCAACAGCGCTACCTGAACAAGGCAAAGTGACTTATTTACCAATCACCTTCACCAGGCCAGCCGCCGACTTGACCAAGCCGGCATCGCCGCCACTGGCACTCAGCTTGCCGGATGCGTCATCCCACTTCAGCTGCGTCACGGTCGACTTGCCCTTCTCGTAGTCATAGCTCACGCCATCGTCGTCATACAGGCGGAACTCGCCGCTCTTGCCCGGATAAACGTTGATCGCAGCGATGCCCTGCTTGGTCGCCGTCGACTGCACCTCGGCGCCAATCGGCACAATCGAACCAGCCTTCACAAACACCGGAATCTGGTCGATCGGCGCAGCCACCTTGACCCAACGTCCGCCGGACAGCTTCTCGTTGGTCCAGAAGTTATACCAGTCCGCGCCGGCCGGCAGGTAGACATCCTTCTCCGTCTGGCCCTGCTCCGTCACCGGCGCCACCAGGAAGGCCGGACCAAACATATACTGCGTGCCGATATTGGCCACGTTCGGATCGTTGGGGAAGTCCATCCACAAAGGACGCATGAACGGCGCGCCGGTATCGTGCGTGAACTTGGCCTGCGAGTAGATGTAAGGGATCAGCTGATAACGCAGCGTATCGTAGCGCGCCATCACGGCTTCCGCCTGTTTGCCGAAGGACCAGATCTCGGCTTCCTTGCGGTCACCGTGCAGGCGCAGCGTCGGCAGGAATGTCCCGTACTGGAACCAGCGCGTCAGCAGCTCCGGATAGTCGTGGTTATTGCCGACCACATTGCGGGCATCCGACGGGTCCAGCAACGGCGGTTTGACCGCGCTGCTTTCCGCCGCCAGCTTCTGCCAGCCGCCGATATCGTTGCCCCAGTAAGCGATGCCGGACGCCGTCATGTTCAGGCCAGTCGGGATCTGGCGCGTCAGCGCTTCCCACGTCGGCTGGATGTCCGAAGACCAGAACAAGGCGCCGGTGCGCTGCGAACCCAGATAAGCGGCGCGCGACAGGATCAGCACCCGCTTGTTCGGCTTCCAAGCGCGCATGTTCTCGGCCACGCCTTCCACATGCATCAGCGGGAACAGGTTGTGATAGCGGTCGCCCGAACCGATCGAATAGAAGAAACCATCCGGCACCAGATCCGGCTCGGTCTCGTCCAGCCAAGGGTAATCGAAGCCCTGCGACAGGATATTGTCGCGCGCCTTCTCCCAGAACCATTTGCGGGCCGCTGGATTGGTCGGATCGATCAGGCCACCGGTGCGGTCGGAGCGGAACGGCAGGCCATCGACGGTCTTGCCGTCCTTGTCCTTCAACAGCAGGCCTTTGTTATCCAGCTCATTGAAATAGCGGCCCGAGGTTTCGTAGCGCGGCCAGATCGAGATGATCGACTCCATGCCCATATCGTGCAGTTGCTTGTTCATCGCCTTCGGATCGGGGAACTGCGCCGGATCGATATCCATCTGGCCCATGCGGGTCCAGTAGAACCAGTCCACCACCATCACATCCAGCGGATACTTCTTCTGCCGATAGGTATTCGCCACGCGCAGCACTTCCTGTTGGCTGTCGTAGCGGGCTTTCGACTGAATCAGGCCAAAGGCGGATTTTGGCGGAATCGGCGTCTTGCCGGTCACGCGTGCATAGCCCGAGTAAATCTCTTCCGGCGTTGAACCGGTGATGACGAAGAAGCTGACGCGCTCCCCCACATTCGACTGGAACGCCGTGCGGCCATTGACGCCAGCGATGAAGCGCGTGGCCGACGGGTTGTCCCACACGATGCCATAGCCCTTAGACGACACCATGAACGGCACGCACACCGTCTCGCCGGCCGGCGCATCGTACCAGTGCTTGCAATCGAGGACGCGGCCGCGCAGATCCAGCGCGCCGAGCGACTCCTGGTTCTGGCCCATGCCGTAGTAATGCTCGTCGCGCGCCACCGAGAACGAGGCGCCGACCTGGAAGGTCTTTTCGGTGTTGACGGTCTGCGGCGACATCTCCCAGCCGTTCATGCTGACGACGGTCTCGCCCTTGGCGTTCAACACCTGCAGGCCAACCGGCGCCAGCGACGGCGCGAAATACTTCTGGCCCTGCGTCGGCACGGATGGCGGCGGCGACGGATTGACGCGCACCGTCATCGCCGACGAAGTGAAGACGTCGCCGTCCTTGCCGCCGTTGTGGCGGAAGGCGCTGTTGTCGGCGTTCTTCGGCAGCACGCCGTAGCCTGGGCCTTTCAGCACCTGGTCTTTATCGACGGCGATCGTCACGTGGACGACATTGGGGCCGTATGCTTCAATCGAAACGTAGGCGCCGTCGCGGTCCAGGGTGGCGATAGGCGCGGCAAGCGCGGAGGAGGACAACACAAAAATCGATGCGAGCGCGGTGAATACCGACGTGTGGGCGAGCAGTCTCATAATCCTCTCTTTATGTGGAGATGTGCCAGCATTGTGCGTCTTCATTTTCGAAATGGCAATTACGAAAATCACCAAATCGCACTATGTTTCTGCCGTCCGCAACTCGCCGCGCGCCTGACGGATGACCTGGCGCGCGGCGCTGACGGCCAGGCCGCCCATCACCGCCGCCACCATCAGGTCCGGCCAGCGCGTGCCGGTGCCGAATACGCCCAGCGCGGCCAGCATCACGGCTACGTTGCCGATGGCGTCATTGCGGGTGCACAGCCAGACCGAGCGCATATTAGCGTCGCCGTCGCGATAGGCGTACAGCAGCAGCGCCACCGTGCCGTTGGCCAGCAATGCCGCCAGGCCGATGGCGCCCATTACCGCCGGCGCAGGCACGCCACCGTTCGCCGTATCCCACACTACCTTGGCCAGCACAAAGCTGCCGTAGGCCGCCATGGTCAGCCCCTTGGCCATGGCAGCACGGGCGCGCCAGCCCAGCGAAGCGCCCAGCACCAGCAGCGACACGGTGTAGTTGCCGGCGTCGCCGAGGAAATCGACGGCGTCGGCCAGCAAGGCGGCCGAACCGGCGCGCCAGCCGCCGGCCAGTTCGACCACGAACATCAGCGCGTTAACCACCAGCGCAATCCACAAAATACGGCGATAACGGCGGTCCACCACCGGTTTGGCCGGCGCGCAGCCGCCGGAACAGCAATCAGACATGCTTCCTCCCTTGATGTATAGTCGCCATTACAAACCCTGAAGCCACTACAAGGTCAAGCCATGAAGATTGGAGAACTGGCCGGCCATACCGGCTACACCGTGGAAGCGATCCGCCACTATGAACATGCGGGGCTGCTGCCCAAGCCGGCCCGCTCGTCGGGCAATTACCGGCTGTATGGCAGCGCGCACCTGGAGCGCCTGCGCTTCATCCGCCATTGCCGTTCGCTGGACATGGGACTGGACGAGATCCGCACCCTGCTGGCGGTGCGCGATGAGCCGGAACAAAACTGCGGCACCGTCAACGCCATGCTGGACCAGCATATCGTCCAGGTCCGCGCGCGCATCACCGAGTTACGCGCATTGGAGCGGCAACTGCGCGACATTCGCGGCTTGTGCGGCGATAGCCACGCGGCCAAAGACTGCGCCATTCTGCACTGCCTGGGCAGCACGGCATAGCAATGTGATGCACCGAACAGACCGTTGCCTGCCGCGCGTCTAAGATGTGGCGCTTAACGCCACAACGAAGAACAGGAGCATGGTTTGAATATTCAACGCTATCTGGCCCCCTTTTCCAATGTCGACGGCGAGGAGTTGCTGGTTGCAGCCAGCGCCGCCGCCATCACCTTCTGCGCCATTTACGGCGTGCTGCGGCTGCTGCGCCGACGCCTCTGCAAACATGACGAAGCTGGCCGCCCGGACCGCCCGGCAGTACAGCTGTTCAAGGAAACGCTGAACCGCACCAGCATGCTGGCGGTATTGGTGGTATCGCTGCTGGTCGGCCTTAAAATGCTGGAACTGACGCCGATCTGGGAAGAACGCCTCGGCCATCTGTGGTTCATCGTGCTGGGTTTCCAGCTGGTGCTGTACCTCGACCGCGCCGCCACGCTCGGCGCCCGCCGCTACTTCCGCAACCACTCTGAGAATCCCGATTCGCCAACCACCGTCGCAAACACGCTGATGGTATGGGCCCTGAAGACTACCGTGTGGGTGATCTTCATGCTGGCCGCCCTCTCCAATCTGGGCATCAACGTCTCCGCGCTGGTTGCCAGCCTGGGGATCGGCGGTATCGCCGTGGCGCTGGCAGTGCAGAATGTGCTGGGCGACCTGTTTGCCTCGCTGGCCATCGCAGTCGACAAGCCGTTTGAGGTGGGCGATTCGATCGCCATCACCAACGTCTCCGGCACGGTGGAGCATGTGGGCCTGAAGACCACCCGCATCCGCGCCGACAGCGGCGAGCAAATCATCATCGGCAATGCGGAACTGCTGAAAAACGTGGTTCGCAACTACAAGCGCATGCAAACCCGCCGCGTGCAGTTCTCGCTGCGTATCAATCCGGCCACGCCGGCGGCGCTGGCAGCGAAGGTGCCCGATGCATTGAAGGCCGTTGTGGAGCGCCAGCCGGACGTGCGCGCCGACCGCGTGCACCTGAAGTCCGTCACGCAGGATGCGCTGGAATATGAGCTGGTGTTTTACATTCTGAATTCGTCGTACGCCAACTTCATGAACGCGCAGCAGGCGGTCTTGTTGGGCGCTTTGGAAGTATTCAGCGAATTGGGCGTGGACGCGAACGCGCCAACACGTCGCCTGCTGTTCGAGAAAGGTGCGGAGGCGGCCAACGAGACGGAGCAACCGGAGCCCCGTCTCGCCGCCCGCGCACATTAAGGCTTGAGCTTCGCATCCTCGGCTTGAGCATCCTGCATCGCTTCCGGCTCCAACTCTTCGGCCGAGCGATTCAGGTGAACGAAGACGCCCCATGCCGCCAGCAGCACGCCCACGCTGCCGATCAGCGCTGCGACATACAGCAATTCGCTGACGTCTTCGTGCACCGCGTGGAAGGTGGCGACCAGGCCTTCAATCGCCAGCGCTACCACCACGACCACGAAGAACCGCGACAGGAAGCGGCGCACGCGGGTCGGCGCGCTGATGTCGGCGTCGCGCACCACTTCTTCTTCGATGATGGTCTCGGCGATTTGCAGCGCCACCACGGCGGCGGCCAGGATGCCGATCGCCTCGATCACTTCCTGCGCCGCCACCAGACCCAGATCGGAATGCGCCGCATGCCAGCCCAGTTGCGCGCCGATGACGATCAGGAACAGCGCGCCGCCCGTGAACAGCAAGGCGATCAAGGCGTGCACCAGACCGAATGCCAGCATAATTTTCTTCATTGTTGATTCCCCAGCAGTTTAATTGTTCGATTGTAGAGCCCGACGCCGGCGCTAATCGTGCGCTAGGGCACATTGAATCTTCCTATAATCGCAATAATTATTAACTTTACAAGGCAATACCATGCGAAATCTCCTCCTGCTGGTGCTCGGCGCAGTCCTGGCCTCGGCCGCCTATGCGGACATGCCGGCCAAGGACACAGTGAAAGGCGCCAAGGACCATCCGCTGCTGTCGCGCTTTACCGATTCGAAGATCGTCGGTTACGACTTCAAGGAATTTGACGAAGTCACGATCCCCGCCGGCAAACGCGTGGTGGACAAAAGCGGCAAGCCGGGATTCGAGAGTTCGCTGACGCTGGAAGGCCGCTACACCCGCATCGCCTACAATTATCCGAAGACCCGTTCCGCCGTGGAGGTCATGCGCAACTACCAGGCAGCATTGGAGAAGGCCGGCCTGAAAACCGTGTTCACCTGCGCCAAAGAGACTTGCGGCGAAAACTTCGGCGAATACATGTACGACAAACACATGGGCCATAACTTCATTGACGGCGGCCAGCAGTACGAACCCTTCATCTACGGCCGCCACGATGACCGCTACCTGGTCGCCAAGGGCACCACCGCCGACGGCACGCTGGTGCACGTCGCGTTGTGGGTGGTGCCGCCGACCGAAAACCGCAACGGCGGCTTTTATATCCAGGTGGTCGAGGGCAAGCCGATGGAAGCCGGCAAAGTCAGCGTCAACCTGAATGCGGCGGATATGGCGAAGAGCATCGCGGCCGAGGGCAAGGTCGCGGTGTACGGCGTCTACTTCGACACCGACAAGAGCGACGTAAAGCCGGAGTCCAAAGCGGCGCTGGGCGAGATGGCCAAGCTGTTGCAACAGAATCCGCAGTTGAAGGTATTCGTGGTCGGCCACACCGACAACCAGGGCGCGCTGGCGCACAACGTGGAACTGTCGCAGAAGCGCGCCGACGCGGTGATCAAGACGCTCGCCACCGACTACAAAGTCGATGCCAGGCGCCTTGCCGCCAAAGGCGTGGCCTCTTACGCGCCGGTGGCTTCCAACGACGCCGAGGCGGGACGCGAGAAGAACCGGCGCGTGGAGCTGGTCAAGCAGTAATCAACTGGTCGTACGGAACCAGCTGACCAGCACCGAGATGGTCACGATCGACAGCACGGTGGAGACCAGGATGCTGCCGGCAATGCCAACCGCCTGGCGCTTGTACATATGCGCCAGCATGAACGGGCCGGTGCCGGTCGGTAGCGCCGCCAGCACCACGGCCAGCCCGGTCATCGCTGGCGACAGGTGGAACACATACACCGCCAGCACCCACGTCAGCGCCGGCTGGCCTATCAGTTTGAGCGCCACCTGCGCGCTCAGCGCCGGAATCTGCGGCCGGCCGCGCTGGTCGGCGATGAACAACCCCAGCGACACCAGTGCACACGGACTGGCTGCATGGGCCAGCAGGGACAGAAAACGGTCCGCGCCTTCCGGCAGCGGCGGCGCAAAGCCGGCGTACAGCGCGCCGAGCACGGGCGCCAGCAGCATGGGATTCTGCGCCAGCGACCAACTCACTTTCTTCAGTATGCGGCCGATGCCGCCGCCCTCGCTCACACCCAGCTCCACCACCGTCACGGCGATGCCGAACAACACGCACACCGTCAGGATCGAGGTAATCGTCGCCGGCATCATGCTCGATGGCCCGAACGCCGCCATCGCCAACGGAAAGCCGATGAAGCCCACATTGGCATAGGCAGCGTTCAGCCCTTCCATGCTGGCGTCGGCCAGCTCGCCGCCGCGCATGCGACCCACCGCCACCGTGATCGCGTAGACCGCGCCGCTGGCCAGACCGAAGGCGGCGATGAAGCCCGGCTGGTCCAGCTGCTTCCAGCTGGATTTAGCCATAATCTGGAACAGCAGCGCCGGCATGCCGAGATAGACCACGAAGCGGTTCATCTCGAATGCGCCGGCTTCGCCCATCCAGCCGCGATAACGGGCCAGCCAGCCGACGCCGATCAGCGCGAAGATCGGCAGGACGATGGAGAACAGAACCTGCACGTTATCCTTTCCAGCCGAGCAGGAAGTCCAGCAGCGCTTCGTTGACGCGCTCCGGCTGCTCTTCCTGCGGCAGGTGACCTGCTTGCGCGATCGGCGCGGTGCGAAGGTCGCTGGCCATTTCGGACCAGATCTTCGCCATGTCGAACATTTTGCCGACTGCGTGGAAGTCCTCACCCCACAGGGCCAGCGTCGGACAGGCGATCTTGATCTCGGCATCGACCTTGTCCTGCTCCACGTCTTCGGTGATGGCGCGGTAGTCCGACATGGCGCCGCGCAGCGCGCCGGGACGGCGATAAGCCTGCACATAGGTGTCGAACGCTTTACCTTCGATGGCCAGCGGGTTGTAGCACCAGTCGGAGAACAGGTGGCGCAACCACAGGTCTTCGCGGCCGGAGATCAGCGCCTCCGGCAGGTCCGGCACCTGGTTGAAGATGAAGAACCAGTACGACTTGGCCAGCGCCGGACTGAATTCGCGGGCGACGATGCGGGTCGGTACATTGTCCATCACTACCAAGCGATCCAGTAGTTCCGGATAGTCCTTGGCGAAGCGCGTCGCCACGCGCGCGCCGCGGTCGTGGCCCACCAGCGCGATCTTCGGAATATCCAGCACCTTCAGCAGCTCCACCAGGTCGCGCGCCATATTGCGCTTGTCGTAGCCGCCGGCCGGCTTGTCGGTTTCACCGTAGCCACGGAGGTCTGGTGCAATCACGCGATAGTGCTTGGCCAGTTCCGGGATCTGGAAACGCCAGGCGAAATTCGTTTCAGGGAAGCCGTGCAGCAGCACCACCGGCGCGCCCTTGCCCGCGTCCAGATAGTGTTGACGGATGCCGTTGGCCTGCACCGTGTGGTGCTTGATGTCGATGCTCATAGATTCCTCGCGATTGGATAACCTGGCGATTAAATCAGTTTGGCCTGTCAATCAACACTATCTTAGGATGAGGACTTTGGAGAGAGGAGGAATGGGCACGCGCGCGCCTACACTCCGGGGGATGACATCCAAGCAAGGAAAAAAGATGAGTGAAATTCCCCTCAAGCGACGCGACTTCCTGCGCGGCGCGGCGGGTGTTGCGCTGGCCTCCGGCATCGGCGCGGCCAGCACCGCCAGCAGCGCTGGTCCGCAGTCCAAACCCTATTCGCCTACCTACTTCACAGCCGCAGAATGGGCATTCATCAACGCCGCCGTCGAGCGCCTGATTCCCGACGATGGCAATGGCCCCGGCGGTGTGGACGCCGGCGTGCCGGTCTTCCTCGACAAGCAAATGCAGCTGCCCTACGGCCACGGCGCCTACTGGTATATGCAAGGGCCGTTTCATCCGGAGACGCCGCCAACGCTGGGCTACCAGCTGCGCCAGACGCCGCGTGAGTTGTACCGCGCCGGCATCGCCCTGATCGACCGCGCCGCCATGCATGCACACAAACACCCATTCGCCCAGTTGGACGCAGCCCAGCGCGACGCGCTGCTGACGCAGGCCGATCAAGGCCACCTGCCGGAAGACAGCCTGCTGGCCGCAGCCTTCTTCGCCCTGCTGCTGCGGAATACCCGCGAAGGCTACTTCGCCGATCCGCTCTACGGCGGCAACCGCGACATGGCCGCCTGGAAGATGGTCGGCTTTCCCGGCGCGCGCGCCGACTTCACCGATTTCATCGATCAGCAGGGACGCAAATATCCTTATGGCCCGGTGTCGATTGACGGATCGCGAGGCTGAACATGAAACCAGTAGATGCAGTCATCATCGGCTACGGCTGGACCGGCGCCATCATGGCCAAGGAACTGACCGACGCCGGCCTGTCCGTGTTGGTGCTGGAACGCGGCCCTGAACGCGACACCGCCCCGGACTTTGAATACCCGCGCATTGCGGATGAACTGAAGTACGCCGTGCGCGGCGACCTGTGGCAACCACTGGCCGGCGAAACCGTCACCATCCGCCACAAGCCTGGCGAAATCGCCGTGCCGTATCGCCAGTACGGTTCCTTCATCCTTGGTAACGGCACCGGCGGCGCCGGCGCGCACTGGAACGGCCAGCAATGGCGCGCCTCGCCCAACGACCTGCGCATCCGCAGCGTGTACGAAGAACGCTACGGCAAAAAATTCATCCCGGACGACATGAGCATCCAGGACTATGGCATCAGCTACGAAGAGCTGGAGCCCTACTTCGACCACTTTGAAAAAGTCACCGGCGTGGCTGGAACGGCCGGCGGCAACCCGTATGAGGGCAAGCGCAGCAACCCGTTTCCGCAGCAGCCGATGCCGCCGATACTGAGCTCCCAGCTGTTTGCCAAGGCCGCGCGTGAACTGGGCTACCAGCCCTTCGCCGTGCCGGCCGCGAACAGCACCGCCGCCTACACCAATCCATACGGCGTGCGCATGGGACCGTGTAATCTGTGCGGCTACTGCGAGGGCTTCGGCTGCTTCCTGTATTCCAAGGCGGCGCCGCAGACCACCATCATCCCGGTGCTGAAGGGCCGCAGCAACCTGCAAGTGCGCCACAACAGCTACGTCACCCGCATCCTGCTCGACAGCAGCGGCAAGCTGGCCACCGGCGTCCGTTACATCGACGCCAACGGCAAGCAGGTCGACCAGCAGGCAGCCATGGTGGTACTGGCCAGCTTCCAGATGAATAACGTGCGCATGCTGCTGTTGTCCGGCATCGGCAAGCCTTACGATCCGGTCACCGGCAAAGGCGTGGTGGGCAAGAACTACGCTTACCAGATGGTCAGTAGCAGCACCGCGTTCTTCGACGAGAGCGTGAACATGAATCCCTTCATGGGCGCCGGCGCCGCCGGCCAGCAGGCCATCGACGATTACAACGCCGACCACTTCGACCATGCCAAGCATGGTTTCATCGGCGGCGCGATGATCTTCGCCGGCGCCACCGGCGGCCGTCCCATCGTGCAGATGCCGTTGCCGCCCGATGCGCCGCGCTGGGGCAGCGGCTGGAAAAGCGCGGTGCGCAAGCACTATGCGCACAGCAGCTCGGTCGCCACCATGGGTTCCGTGATGTCCTACCGCGACCGCTACCTGGACCTGGACCCGACCTACCGCGACGCCCACGGCGTGCCGCTGCTGCGCATGACCTTCGACTGGCATCCGAACGAATACAAGATGACTGCATTCACCTCGGCGCGCGCGGGCGAAATCGTCAGCGCGATGAAGCCGCAGCGCATGTCGCAGCACATCCTCAAGCCGGGCGACAGCTACGACGTGCGCGTTTACCAGTCCACGCACAACACGGGCGGCGCCATCATCGGCACCAATCCCTCCAACAGTGTGTTGAACCGCTATTCGCAGTGCTGGGATGTGCCCAACGTGTTTGTGTTCGGCGCCTCGTCCTTCCCGCAGAACATCGGCTACAACCCCACCGGCCTGGTCGCGGCGCTGACCTACTTTGCCGCCGCCAAAATCCGGTCCACCTATCTGAAAACTGGCGGAGCACTGGTACACGCATGAATAAACGGACTCTCTTTATCGGTGCGGGATCGGTGCTGGTGATTGGCCTGCTGACGTTAATCAGCGCCACCCGCTGGTCCGATTCGCGCGCCGGCGCCCATCCGCAGGCGCCGACGGTCAGCGCTGACATGATCGCGCGCGGCGCGTACCTGGCGCGCCTGGGCGACTGCGCCGCATGCCACAGCGTGCAAGGCCAGGCGCCCTATTCCGGCGGCCTGCGCATGCAAACGCCGATCGGCGCCATCTACACCAGCAACATCACGCCGGACCGCCAGCACGGCATAGGCAATTACACGCTGGCCGATTTCGACCGCGCGCTGCGCTATGGTGTGGCTAACGGCCATACGCTGTATCCCGCCATGCCGTATAGCGCCTATTCCAGCACCACGCCGGAAGACGTGGCCGCACTGTACGCCTATTTCATGCACGAGGTGCAGCCGGCAGCGGTAGCAAAGCGTGACAACGAGATTCCGTTCCCGCTCTCGATGCGCTGGCCGCTGACCATCTGGCGCTGGGCCGTAGCCCCAGCGCCGCGCGCCTTCCAGATGCAGACCGGCGACGCCATGCTGCGGCGTGGCGCCTACATCGTCGAAGGCCTCGGCCATTGCGGTGATTGCCACACGCCGCGCGGGCCAACGCTGCAAGTGCGCGCGCTGAGCGCGGCGGATGGTCCGGCCTATCTGTCCGGCGCCATCATCGACGGCTGGAACGCTCCTAGCCTGCGCAACGGCGACCGTACCACCATCGGCGCCTGGAGCGAAGCGGATATCGCGCAGTTCCTGCGCACTGGCAGCAACCGCCATGGCATCGCCTTCGCCTCGATGAACGAGGTGGTGACCGACAGTACCCAGTTCCTCAGCGGCGATGACGCGACTGCGGTGGCGCACTTCCTCAAATCGCTCACCGATGCTGGCGCCGGCACCGGCAAGGGCCGCTATGTCTACGATCCCGCCACCAGCCTGGCGCTGCGTAACGGCGACGCCGGCGCGCGCGGCGCCCAGCTGTATCTGGACAACTGCGCCGCCTGCCATCGTCCGGACGGCAAGGGTTATCAGGGCGTTTTCCCGGCATTGGCTGGCAACCCGGTGGTGGCGGCAGCGCCATCCGATTCGGTGATCCGCATCGTTTTGGAAGGTATGAAAACCGCGCGCACCGACAGCACGCCGGCGCAATTCTCCATGCCCTCCTTCGCCCAGCGCTTGAGCGACCAGGATGTGGCGGATGTAGCGACCTTCATCCGCGCCAGCTGGGGCAACCAGGCGGCGGCCGTCAGCGCCAGCGATGTGAAGCAGCAGCGCGCCGGTTCACACTAGTCGTCCAGCAAACGCCGGCAGCCTTGCAGCGCCGCCGAAGCGTCGCGCATCATGAAGTTGACCAGCGTGGCCGAGCAGCCCAACTGCGCGGCCACATCGCGCTGCGACAGCTCGTGAAGGCGATGCAGCTCAAAGGCGCGTCGCGTGCGCGCCGGCAGTGTCTTCAGGGCCTGCTCCATGGCGTCGACCACGCGGCGCTGGTGCAGCACCTTGTCCGGCGTGACGCCGCAGGCGCGCTCCATCCCTTCCACATCCAGACCGTAAGTGCGGTAACTGGCCTCGGTGCTGTGGCGGCGAAAATGGTCCATCGCGAGGTTGCGCACCACCTGATAGCAATAGCACAGCGGCTTTTGCACGCCGCCCAGCGCGCCGCCCTCCGCCAGCCTCAGATAGGCGTCCTGCATGATGTCATCGGCAAAATCGGCGGCGCGAACGATGTTGAGTACCATCTGGCGCAATTGCGGGTGGTGCTGGATAAAGACCTCGTTGAGGGACATGACTGTGCTCTCGTTTAATTGAATGAGAATAATTCTCATTCAATTATAAAACGAATTTCACAGCCATTGCAAAATAAGCACAATTATTTGCGGATCAAGCGCCTCAGCGCCTGGCGGCCCAGTTCCGTCACCGGCAGTTCCATCGCATCCAGCGTGTTCTTCACCAGCAGGCCCAGTTCCGTGTCGCCCTCCATCGACAGGCGGCGCGCGAAGAACAGCGTGTCCGGGTCCTGTTCGCGCTTGGCCAGCGACACGAAGTCGCGCGCGCAGGCGCCGATCTCCAGGTCCGGCACGCCACTGTGACGCAGCGCCGCGAAGCCGTCACCGCGCCAGGTAAAGTCGAACGCCACGCCGGCGTCGCTGACGCGCACGCGCAAATGGCGGCCCGCCAGGCCGGCGCGCACGTCGTCCGGCAGATGCGGCTTGACCACCAGGTTCAATGCGGCCACGCACAGCAGCGATCCGGGATAGGCCGGCAGGCGCTGGCCCAGCGTCGCCAGCAAGGCAGGCAACGGCTGGGCGGCGCCGTAATGGTTAGTTGCGACTGGGTTCATGCTGCGTTCTCCATGCTGTATTCAAGTCCGGGCTTGCCGTACCAGTAGCCGTTGCAGGCCTCGGACGGCAGCAGCGGCGAGATGGTGTCGGCGGCTTGGCGCGGGGCCAGCGCACCGGTGCGCGCGGCGTCAAACGCGGCGATGATCTGTTTCATATGGGTGGACTGTGGGCTGAGGCGCGCCACATCCACGCCCAGTTCCGCCATCTGCGCCATCTCTGCCGCCAGGTTGTACACCAGTGCGGACTGGCTCTGGATGCCGTTCAGGACCAGGAACGGCTGCTTTTCGCGCGTCTGCATCATCAGGCCATCCGGATGGTCGATGCAGCTGAAGCGGCAGTCATCCTTCGGCAGGTTGCGGTTGCGCGCCGTGAAGCAGCGCGCCGAAAACGCCAGCGGCATGCGGCCGAACGCGAATACCTCGGTCTCCATCCCCTGCGGCCGTTCGCGCTGCATGTGCGCCAGTCCCGCACGGCCCATCTCCAGCGGCATGACCCAGCGCCTGGCGCCAAGTTCGTGCAGCAGCGACAGCGTCGGCGGGTTGTAGACGTTGAGGTGCGGCCCGGCGACGAACGACTGGCCCGCCAGCATCTGCACCGCCCCCATGTCGTTGGCCTCCACTTGGAAGCGGCCATTGGCCACCAGCTTGCGCTGCGCGGCGACGTCCGCGCTGGATTCGATCAGCGCCAGCGTCGACATCACCACTTCCTTGCCACGGCCTTGCAGCAGTTCGGCCACGGCCAGCCAGTCGGCGGCGCGCAGCTCGTGGCGGCGCGAGCACACGGTCTCGCCGAGGTAGACGATATCCACCGGGCTGTCCGCGATGTCCTCATAAAATTCCATGACCTTGGCGCGCGGCCAGTAATACAGCAGCGGCCCGAGGGCGAGTTTCAGCATGACTTCTCCGTTGTTATTTCCACGCGCGGTGATACGCGCCCAGTGTGTGCTGCTGGCCTTCCGCCAGCGTATTCAGTTCCGCCATCCAGGCCGGCTTGACCGAGTAGCGCGCCGCGTTGCGCAGGCAGTCGTCCAGCGCCGCGCGCCACACACGCGTCACCTGCGACACATAGGCCGGGCTGCGCTGGCGGCCTTCTATCTTCACCGCGCGCACACCCATCTCCAGCAGTTGCGGCAGCAGTTCCAGCGTATTCAGGCTGGTTGGCTCCTCGATGGCGTAATAGGTTTCGTCCTCCACCTCAAAGCGGCCCTTGCACAGCGTGGGATAGCTGGCGTTTTCCTGCGGCGTGTAGCGGTCGATCATCACGCCGTTCAGGCGCGACTCCAGGCCGCGCGGATTCTGCTGCCAGCGCACCGCCTTGGCCGGCGAGCAGACGCCGTGGGTATTCGGCGATTCGCCCGTCACATACGACGACAGCTGGCAGCGTCCCTCCACCATCACGCACAGGCTACCGAAGCCGAAGACTTCGATTTCCACCGAGGTGTTCTTCACCACATGCTCTACCTGCGCCAGCGACAGCACGCGTGGCAGCACCGCGCGCGCCACGCCAAACTGCTTCTGGTAGAAGTTGATGGCTTCCGCATTGGTGGCCGAGCCTTGCACCGACAGGTGCAGGCGCAGCTCCGGGTAACGGTCGGCGGCGTAGCGCATCAGGCCCGGATCGGCCAGGATCACCGCATCCACGCCGGCGTTGGCAGCGCGGTCGATGGCGCTTTGCCACAGTGCCGTGTTGTGCGGCTGCGGATAGGTGTTCAGCGCCAGCAGCACCTTGCGGCCGTGGTCATGGGCGTAGCCGATACCGGTGCTGATGCCCGCATCGTCGAAATTCAGGCCGGCGAAGTTGCGGGCGTTGGTGGCGTCGCGAAAACCGAGGTAGACGCAGTCGGCGCCCAGGTCGATGGCGTTCTTCAGCGCCGGCAGGCTGCCCGCCGGGCATACCAGCTCGATGGGAGGAGATTCAGATGGATTCATAAGGTTTTGATAGCTAACAGGGGCGGACGAACTGTATCGCCTCGTGATCCCGGAAATCCTTGATGTGAATCAAAGAATTTGACCTTTATCGGGTGGGACAATGTGCGCACGCTTAATGAAGGACAAACAAGATGCAAAAGATCGCCACATATCTCGATCACGATCATCGCCGTTGCGACGATCAATACGCCCTGGCGGAATCGGAAGTCATCCTGCACCACTGGGACGCCGCCAGCAGTCAATTCAGCAGTTTCCTGGCCATGTTCGGCCTCCATCTGGACAAGGAAGAACGCGTGCTGTTCCCGCGCCTGGACCACGCACTGGGCAACGGCTACGGCCCCACGGTGGTGATGCGCGCCGAGCACCGCCGCATGCGCGAGATGCTGGACCAGATGAAAACCGCCATCGCCCGCCACGACTGCGACGCCTTTTTCGACCAGGCCGACATGCTGCGCCTGCTGATGCGCCAACACAGCCTGAAAGAAGAAGGCATCCTCTATCCGCAGGCCGACTTCGTGCTGGCGCAGCAGGCTGACGAAGTCCTGGCCAGCATGGAGAATCTCGAACAAAACGAATGGAGCGCCGCATGAACAGCCAATTCCACATTGAGGCCGTGCTGCGCCAGGCCAAGCCGCGCCTGAGCACCCTGCTGAAACTGATGTTCAGCGAAGCGCAGGCCTTCGGCCAGAAGACCCAGTGGCTGGGCAGCGTGATCGCCTTGATCGAACCGCTCGGCTTCCAGGAGCGCACCATTCGCACCGCCCTGTTCCGCCTCGCCGAGAGCAAATTGATCAAGATCGAACGCCACGGCCGCCGCAGCCTGTGCATGCTGACGCCATCGACGGCAGCCGCCATCCAGGCCGCGCGCCAGCGTCTCAACACGCCGGCCGCGCGCAGCTTCGGCGAAGACTGGAGCATGCTGGTACATACGGGCAGCTTCAGCGCCGCGCGTTACGCCACCGCGCGCAAACAGCTGCTGGAGCTGGACTATTGCGTGCTGGCGCCGAACATCATGGCGCGGCCGGCGTCCTACGCGCGCGGCGTGCAGTCCGGCGAAGACCACGGACTGGCGCTGTTTGAAGTTAACGGCAGCCAGCTGGCGGCGGCCGTGCGCCAACCGCTGTTCGGCAAGATGGACTGGGATCTGGACACGCCGAAGGAATTGTACGAACAATTCCAGCAGCGCTTCACGCCATTGCGCGCGATGCTGGGCAAGCGCGGCGCCCTCACCGACCAGCAGGCCTACATGGTGCGGCTGCTGGTCAGCCACGGCTACCAGCTTAGCCGCCGCAGCGATCCGCTGCTGCCGCAGGAGCTGCTGCCGCAAGACTGGCCGGCGATGGCCGCCTACCAGACCTATGTCGCCCTGTACGCGGGCTGCGCGGCGCAGGCGCGCCGCCACATCCTCAAGATCACTGAAACGCCGGCACTGGAACAGCCAGTCATTGCGGCGCCGCCGGCCCGGCAGGTGGCGCGCCGGTCCAGTGTTTACATGACTGCTTAATCATCGAAAGAGAATCAAGATGGAACTGGAAATGGCACAGGAATACTACGACGGCCCGACCTTGAGCGTGACCGTTAACCGCGAAGGTGCACGCGTGCACCGCCTGATCGATGACACCACCTACCCCACGCGCGCCAAGAAGCTCTGCATCCGCCGCGATCCGATGGTGGAGGCGCTGTTCGGCGCCGCCGCCGAACACGCGCCACAGGCAGCCCCCGCGCGCAAGATCAAGGCAGGCCGGCGCTGACTGCATCGGAGGAATAGGCTTCTGCGGATGCCTGTCCTTGCGCTGCAACCGGCATCACCGCCTGCTTGCGGCGAGCAACAAGGCGCAGCACATTCGACGCATCGCTGGCGGCCACCAGTTTGAACTGGCCGATCAAGCTACCAAGTTGCACTGCCTGCTGCTGCATGCGGCGCGCCGCCAGCGCCGCTTCTTGCACCACCACCGCGTTCTGCTGGTTGATAGCGTCGATGTGCGCCACGGCCTGGTTGATCTGCGCGATACCGCTGCTTTGCTCCTTGCTGGCATTGCTGATATCGCCCATGTACTGCTCCACCTTCACCACCGATTCCACAATGCCGGCCATGATGCGGCCCGCATCGGCCGCCTGACGGCTGCCGCTCTCGATTTCGCTGACTGAATGCGTGATCAGTTGCGTGATCTCGCGCGCCGCCGTCGCCGAACGCTGCGCCAGATTGCGCACTTCGGTGGCGACCACCGCAAAGCCCCGTCCCTGCTCGCCGGCGCGCGCCGCCTCCACTGCGGCGTTCAGCGCCAGAATATTGGTCTGGAAAGCGATGCTGTCGATGACGGTGATGATGTCCGCAATCCGGTTGGAGCTGGCGCGTATCGACTCCATGGTCTGCACCACGGCGTCGACGGCGGCGCCGCCCTCGCCGGCCACGCGGGCCGCCGCCAGCGCCAGCTCGTTGGCGTCATGCGCGGTGTCGGCGTTCTGGCGCACGGTGCTGGTCATCTGCTTCATGGACGCGGCGGTTTGTTCCAGCGAGCTGGATTGCCCTAAAGTGCGCGCGGATAGGTCGGCGTTGCCGTGCGCGATGTCGTCGGCGCCGGCGCTGACCAAGATGCTGGCCTCCTTGATCTGGCCAACCAGCGATTTCAGGTTGGTCTGCAGGATGCGCAGCGCATGCTGCATCTCGGTCGCCTCGCTGCTGCCGCGCGTCGCGATGCGGGCGGTGAGGTCGCCGCCGCTCATCTGCTCCAGGTGCGCGCGCATGTCATTGAGCGGCTGGATGGCGGCTTTGCGCAGCATGATCAATCCCGCCAGCGCCAGCAACATATCCACGCCCAACATCGCCGGCGATATCAATGCCGCCGGCATCAGGACGATTATTAAGAAGAATAGCGTATTCAATTTAAACGCCAGAGATATACTACGCTTTTCTGGAAAATGAAGATTTTCCGTATTATAAAGACGCTGGGCGGATTCGATTTTCTCGCGTGATGGCTTTACCCGAACAGACGTATATCCGACGATGCGGCCGTTTTCCAGATACGGTGCGGCATTCGCCTCGACCCAATAGAAATCGCCATTCTTGCAGCGGTTCTTGACCATCCCGGTCCACGCCCTGCCCGCCTTCAGCGCGCGCCACATATCGGCGAATGCGGCCGATGGCATGTCCGGGTGGCGCAAGATATTCTGCGGTGCGCCGAGCAATTCCTCTTCCGTGTAGCCGCTGATCTTGATGAAATCCCGATTGACGTAAGTGATATTCCCCTGGAGATCGGTTTTTGAAACAATCGTCTCACTGGCATCCAGCACATATTCCACATCACTAATAGGCAAGTTTAAACGCATAATCGCTTTCAGCGCAAAATTAAGCTGGCAATTATATAGTCGCCACAACAACATAATTAATAAATATTTATCTTATTCCATTTTGATTTGGGTCAATGCAAAAAGATCCAAGCAAATCTTCTTTTTGTCCAAAGCCATACGGTTGATAGTTGGTTAGGCTTCGTCACCAGAGTGAATCAATCACCAACCAGGAGACAAAATGAAGAAACCACAGCACATGCTGATGTGCGGTGTGAGCATGCTCACGCTCTGCAGCACTGCATCCGCCCAAACCGACGACGCGCCACTGACCTCGGTCACCGTGACCGGGTCACGCGTGATTCGCAACGGCGACAGCAATCCTTCGCCCACCACCGTCATGAGCAGCGACGACCTGATGACCGCCAAACCCGGTTCGACGCTGGCCGACGCGCTCAACACGCTGCCGGTGTTTGCCGGCTCGCGCGGCTCGGCCAGCAATCCCACCACCGCAGGCAGCGCCGCCGGTGGCAGCGGTTCGGCCAATCAGCTCAACCTGCGCAACATCGGCGCCACCCGCACACTGGTGCTGATGATGGCAAACGCATTCCGCCCACGCTGTACAACGGCGCCGTCGATGTCGACCTGATTCCGCAGCAGTTTGTCGAGCGCGTGGACGTGGTCACCGGCGGCGTCTCGGCCGTCTATGGCTCGGATGCGATGACCGGTGTGGTCAACTACATCATCGACCACAAATTCAACGGCATCAAGGCTGACGCCAGCACCGGCGTCTCGCAGCTGGGCGATGCCAACAAGTACAACGCCAGCGTAGCCTGGGGCGCCAAGGTCGGCACGGGCCTGCACCTGGAGGCGGGGCTGGAATACCGCAAGGAAGACGGTATCGACCGCCGTTCGGACCGCGACTGGCTGAATCAGGCCGGCGTCACCGGCGCCGGCACCGCCGCCAATCCCTATGTCTTGCAAACCAATCTGCGGCAGAAGACCTTTCCGTTCGGCGGCCTGATTACCAGTGGCGCGCTGGCCGGACAAACCTTCAAGACCAATGGCGTACTGAGTCCCTTCGTTGCCGGCACGCCGACCGGTACCGCCGCGATTGAAGTGGGCGGCGACGGCGGCTACTGGGATTCCGGCCTGCTGGCGCAACTGGAAGCCAAACAGCTATTCGGCCGCGCCGACTACGACCTGCCGAACGACATCCACGCCTACGCGCAAGTCTCCGGCAACCTGAAGACCAACACCAGCTTCGCCGAAACCAATCAGCTCAACAACGTCTCCCTGCGCCGCACCAACGCCTTCCTGCCGGGCGACTATGCGGCGCTGATTCCCGCCTCGCAGCCCACCTTCGGCTTCAGCAAATTCATGAGCGACGTGCCACGCCTGACGGCCGATTCGGACTCCAAGCAATGGGTCTTCACCACCGGCGTGGAAGGCAAAGCGCGCGGCATCAAATGGGACGTGGACTACGTCTACGGCCGCGCCAAGCTGAGTACCGCCATGGCCAATGTGATCAACCGTCAGAAGCTGTCGGCCGCACTGGATGCGGTGAGCAGCGGCGGCAAGACCGTGTGCAACGTCACCGTCACCAATCCCGGCCTGGCCGACGACTGCGTGCCGCTCAACGTGTTCGGCCCGAATGCCGCGTCGGCGCAGGCCATCGACTACGTCACCGACACCGTACGCTTCGACTCCACCACGGTGATGAACGATATCTCCGGCCAGATCGCCGGCAGTCCCTTCGACAGCTGGGCGGGACCGGTCAACGCCGCCCTGTCGGCCGACTGGCGCGATATGTCCTTCAACTCGCACAGCAGTTCGCGGCCGATGGACCTGGTCAACTGCACCGGCCTGTCGCTGAACTGCACCGCCGGTGCCACCCGCACCGAATACGTGTTCGGCGAGAGCCCGCAAGGCGTCAGCCAGCGCGTGTGGGAAGTAGCGGGCGAAATGGATGTGCCGCTGTCCAAGCGCCTCAGCGCCAATGGCGCGGCGCGCTATACCTCATACAACACCAGCGGCAATTACGTGACGTGGAAAGTGGGCATGGACTGGAGCGTGACCGATACGCTGCGCATCCGCGCCACCCGCTCGCGCGATATCCGCGCGCCGACGCTGTACGATCTGTTTGCGCCGATCTCGCAAGTGCAGGTGCGGCCGACCGACCTGCTGACCGGCACCAGCCCCACCGTGCCGCAGATCGACGAATCCAATCCCAAGCTGACGGCGGAAATCGGCAATACCGTGACGCTGGGCGCGGTGTGGAAGCCGCTGCCGAAACTGAGCTTTGCGGCGGACGCCTACCGCATCAAGATTTCGGACGCCATCACTACCGTCTCCGGTTCCACGGCGGCGTTTCAGCAGGCCTGCTACCAGAGCGGCGGCACCTCACCCTACTGCGCGCTGCAAGTGCGGCCGAACGGCTACGCCGACAAGTCGGCCGCGAATGCGGTTACCGCGTGGGTCAACCGCAGCGTCAATATCTCGGAGATCGAAACCTTCGGGCTGGATTTGGAGGGCAACTACTCGGCCAAGCTGTTTGACCGACCGATGTCGCTGCGCGTGCTGACGGCGTGGCAGCCGCACGTCTACTATCGCCAGCCCGGCCTGGCGACGGTCGACCAGGGTGGCGTGGCGTTCGGCGCGGGCGGCATGGCGTCCACGCCGGCGGTGCGGGTGTCGGGCTACTTCCGCTTCCGGCCGATGAACGACTTCACCGTCGACATCTCGCAGCGCTGGCGCAGCGCCATGAAGCTGAGCGGCGATCCGGCCGAGGTGTGGGCCAACAACCATATGCGCTCTTTCGCCACCACCGGCGTCAACTTCGCCTACAAGCTGGATCTGGGCATGGGCGACGCACAGCTTTACTTCAACATCGAGAACCTGTTCGACGCCGAACCGCCGGTCGGCGCCTTCTCCGGCAACGGCACCCGCGCCGGCCTGCGCGACGGCTTCGCGTTGGCCGACGACCCGCGCGGCCGCTACTTCAGTATCGGCATCCGTTCGCTGTTCTAGCGGAAGTACGCTCAGCGCACCAGCCACATCCACGCGCTGAGCGTGAAGAAGGACGACACCATGCAGATCAGCAGCGCAGTGGCGCTGCGGTCTGCCTCGCCGTAGGCCTGGGCCAGGATGGGATAGATGCTCAGCATCGGCATGGCCGCCATCAGCAGCGCTGCGGCGCGCAGTTCGGGGCCCATCGGCGCCACGCCCAATAACGGCAGCAGCAGCGAGGAAATCAGCAGCACCGCCAGCGGGTGGCCAATCAGCTTGCCCGCGACCAGCGGCACCACGCGCTGCCAGCCGGCGCTCAGCGACAGCCCGACCAGCATGCCGCCGATGGCAAACAGCGATAGCCCGCCGCTGGCCTGTGCGAACAGGTTCACGCTGCGCACCACCGGCTGCGGCAGCGGAATCTGCGCCACGCTGATGACCAGCCCGGCCGTGACTGAAATCACCAGCGGATTTTTCATCAGCCGCTGCGCCGACTGGCGGATCACCTGATGCCAGGCGCCGCCACCACCGCTCTTGCCGTGTTCGGCCATCGCCAGCAGCAGCGGCAGCATCACCAGGTTTTCGACGATCACGTTCAGTCCCAGCGCCACGCCGGCCACCGGCGCCACCATCAGCATCAGGATCGGAAAGCCGATAAAGCTGCTGTTGGAGCACGACACGCCCATCGCCAGAAAGGTGCTGCGGACCAGGTTCAAGCCCAATAGCCGGCGGCCGATTACAAACGCCAGCGTCAGCATCAACAGCGAGCCGAACAGATAGGACAGCAGATAGCCGGGATGCAGGATGTCGCTGATATGCCGCTGCGCCAGCGCATTGAAGATCAGCGCCGGCAGCGCCAGGTTGAAGACGAATTTGCCGAATACCTGCATATCCGCGCGGGCAAACAGCCCACTGCGGGTGGCGATATAACCGGCGAGAACGACCAGATAGATTGGACAGGTGATGGCGAGGATTTCAAGCATAAGCCGCGTAGCATATCACCTTCGCGCGGCAGTCTAGCTCTCCCAGTACCCGCGGCGCATGGCGATCATCACCGCGTGGGTGCGGTCGCGGGCGTCGAGTTTTTGCAGGATGGTTTTCATGTGGGCCTTGATGGTGTCCTCGCTCAGGCCCAGCTGGGTGCCGGCGCGCTGGTTGGAGTTGCCGTCGGCGACCACGCGCAGCACCTGGATCTCGCGCTTGCTCAACGTATCCTGCTGGAAGCTGCTGGCCAGGCTACAGGCCAGTTGTGGCGCCAGTTGCTGCTGGCCGGCGTGCACCGACAGGATGTAGTGGCTCAACTCGGTGCGCGCCATATTCTTCAGGATGTAGCCGCTGGCGCCGGCCTTCAGTCCGCGCGCCACCTGCACTTCGCCGCCGTAGGTGGTCAGGATGATGATGCGGGCCTGCGGATTGATGTTGCGGATGGCGATGGTGGCGTCGATGCCGTTCAGGCCCGGCATCTGCAAGTCCATCAGCGTAACGTCGGGACGGAAGCGCTGATATAGCTCCAGAGCAAGATCGCCGTCGCAGGCCTCGGCCACCACCGCAAAGCGCGGGTCGGCCGCCAGCACCGCCGCGATGCCGCTGCGCAGCAAGGGATGATCGTCCGCGATCATCACACTGATTATTCCACTGCTTCTGTTGTTCATCGCCGCACTCCTGAATTGACACGCGCGAGACTAGCACCAGCCGGGGATTCCTTCATCACCCTATCGGGTATATGCCAGCGTGGCGGGCAGCACCAGCTGCCATTCGGTACCGCTCCCTTCACCACTGCGCAACACCAGCCTGGCCTTGATCCGGTCGGCACGCTCGGTCATGCCGCGCATGCCCCAGTGATGCTGGCGGCCGCCGTCGCGCAAAACGTCGGCGGCAATGCCGCCGCCATCATCGCGTACTGTACAGCGTAGCTCACGCGCGCCATATTGCAACTCGACTTCGATCCGCCCTGCCCCGGCATGGCGGTAGGCGTTGGCAATCGCCTCGGTGACGATGGCGAGCGCTTCTTCATGCATGGTGGGATCGAGCCGGCGCGGCGTGCCCACCAGGCTGAGCTGCACCGGCGGCGCGTCGTGCGGGCGCAGCCGGGTGGCGGCCGCCAGCACCGCATCCGGGAAGTTGGCCTTGCCGGCGTCTTCGCCGCGCAATCCGCGAATGCGGTCGCGGCCCTCGTCCACCACGTGATCGGCCTGCAGCAAGGCGGTTTCCAGCTGCTGACGGGTGCT
Organism: Duganella levis; assembly: GCF_009857605.1. GTDB lineage: Bacteria > Pseudomonadota > Gammaproteobacteria > Burkholderiales > Burkholderiaceae_D > Rugamonas > Rugamonas levis. Next base: position 85,394 of record NZ_WWCT01000023.1, read on the forward strand.
GTCCTTGGCCGGCAGGGCCATGGTAGCGGCGTGCACATGCAGGATCAGCCCTTGCACCGATTGCAGCAGCGTGTCGTGCAGCTCGCGGGCGATGCGTTCCCGTTCGTTCACCCGTTCGCGCAGCCGGGTGGCCATCTGCCGGCGCAGACGGATCACGTGCCAGCGGTAGGCCAGGCAGGCCGCCGCCAGCAGCGTGGCCGTGCACAGCGTCCGGAACCACCAGGTTTCCGTGACGGCCGGCAAGATGGTGAACTGCACCGCAGTGGCGCCGGCCGGCCAGTGGCCGTTGTAATCCGATGCCGCCACCTGGAAACGGTGGTCGCCGGCGCCGAGGTTGCTAAGGTAGGCGCTGCGGCGGTTGCCGACTTCCTGCCAGTCGCCGTCGTTGAGCCGATAGCGGAACCGCAGCCGCTCCGGCATCGCCAGCGCCGGCAAGGTGTAGTCGATCTGTAGCGCCGAGGTACCGGGCACGAAGCGCGCCGCAGGGAGCGGTGGCGCCGCAACGCCGGGTACGCCCATGGTTTTGATGATCACCGGCAACGCCGGCGCCGGCGGCAGTTGCTCGGCGGGGTCGAGCCGGAACACGCCGGAGGAGCGCAGCACCCACAAGCGGCCATCGGTCCCCAGCACCAGCGACGGCGACGGCTCCATGCGCGGCGCCATGCCTTCCAGTCCATCCAGCTGGTCGAGGCGCTGGTACTGCACAGCATAATCGGGATCTTGCTGGAAGCGGGCGAGTTCGGCGCCGGTAATGCGGAACAGACCGGTGGCGGCGTTGAGCCACAACTCGCCGTTAGCCAGTTCGACGATGCCGGAGATGCCGTCGAAGGTCTCGCCGTGGGCGCCACGCAGCAGGTGGAAGCGCTCGCCGATGCGCAGCGCCAGGCCGTTGTCACCGCCGACCCACACATGCTGCCCGTGCAAATACAGCGCCATCACCAGGCCGATCGACAACCCTTCGGACGGGCCGTAGCTGCGCCACGATGCGCCATCGGCATGCACCACCCGGCCGTCGAAACATGCCAGCCACAGCCCTGCCCCATCGGCCCGGTCCATCAGGGCAATATCGCAGGGGTTGGCGATTTTTGCCCAGCTGCCGGCGACCGGCTGGTAGCGGTACAAGCCCTGCTGCCGCAGCCCCACCAGCAAGCTGCCATCGTGGTCCGCCAGCACGCGCGGCACCACCGGGCCGGCCACCTCCGGCGGCAAGGCGACGTCGCGCTGATCGCTGCCCTGCAACCGGCGCAAGGCGCGGTGGGTGGAGCCCCACAACACGCCATCGCTGGTGCGGGTGAACGAAGTCAGCATGGAGGACCAGCCTTGCCGGTTGGCCGGCCACAGCGGCGTGACCGTGGATTCGCCGCCGTCGCCGTCGCTGATGTGGTAGCCGCCGATCCAGGCGCCGCCCTGGTCATCGGCCAGGATGGCGCTGCCCATGACCGGCACTTCGACGCGGGTCAGCCGCCGGCGGCCGAAGCGGTCGATGCCGCCAGCGGTCGAGACCCAGATATTGTCCTCCTTGTCCTCGAACACGGCGCCGACGTAACGTCCGCTCATGCCCTGGGTCGGCGTGCTGCGAAAGATGCCGTGCCCGGTGCGGTATTCCACGCCCTCCTGCAGGCCGACCCACAAGGCGCCACGACGGTCGAACAGCAGGCTGGTGGGGTCGCCCATCTGATGCCACAGCCCGGACTGCGCATCCTGCGGGTGGCCCGCCACTTGACGGAAACGGCCATGCACGGCGTTCCAGCTGACCACGCTGTCATGGGCCAAATTGAACAGCACGCCGGTACCGCTGTCGGCGTCGGCCCGCTCAAAGCGCGTTGCGCCCGGCTTGAGGAAATACACCCCGGCATCGCCTTGCGCCCACAAGATGCCCAGGCGGTCGCGCATCAGCGTCTTGTAGGTCATGGCGGGCAAGTTCCATGCACTGCCTGCCGGCAGCCAACGCTCATGGTCCAGGTAGTACATGCCCAGCGGCGTCGCCGCCCACATGCGGCCGTTGCCATCCTGCTCCAGGCCCCAGACGGCGCGGCGCGGCAAGCCGTCGATCTCGCCATAATTGCGGATGCGGCCGTGCTGCAGGCGGGCGGCGCCGCCGGTGCGGTAGCCGATCCACAGCACGCCGTCGGCAAACGCGTTGACCAGGCTGAGGTTGCGGGTCAGCAGCGGCTCGTTGGATGGCACGAACTGTTCGAACTGGACGCCGTCAAAACGATACAGGCCAGTCGGCGCCGCCAGCCACAGCCAGCCATCGGTGGTCTGCGCCATCGACTGCACCAACGCCGGTGCGCCGTCGCGGGCGGTCCAGCTGGTGTGATGCAGGTTGATTGCCGGACGCACTTCGGCCGGCGCCTGGGCATGGCACACGGACGGCAACACGCAGCAGGACAGCATCACAAACAAGGCCAGTGCCTTGCCGTAAGCCGGCAATGGTCTCTTCATCACAGCGCAACCAACAATTAGTTGTAATTCGGAATTTGTTTGCTATTGGCGAATATTGTATAGAAATCACCCGATCGTGTGTATGTCCATTTCGGGCTGCTAGCTATGCTGTTTGCTTCACCAAATTGAGGAGGATTTATCATGCAAGCTACTTTTTCCAAGCTGCTGGCCATTGGCCTGCTGATGCTCGGCGTGGTCGCCGGGCCGGCCCACGCCGAGGCGCCGAAAAGCCAGTTCGCCGAAGTCAACGGCGTGCGGCTGCACTACCTGACGGCCGGCAAAGGCGATCCGATCATCCTGCTGCACGGCTATACCGAGTCGAGCCACATGTGGCTGCCGCTGATCGACAAGCTGTCGAAAGACCATCTGGTGATCGCGCCGGATTTGCGCGGCTTCGGCCAGTCCGGCTTGCCGCAAGGCCCGTACACCAAGTCGGTGATGGCGCAGGATGTGCACGCGCTGGCGACCAGCCTGGGCATCAAGTCGGCCAAGGTGGTCGGCCATGATATCGGCCTGATGGTGGCTTACGCTTACGCCGCCCAGTATCCGCAGGAAGTCAGCAAGATCGCGCTGATGGATGCCTTCCTGCCTGGCGTCGGCAACTGGAAAGATGTGTGGCTGCTGCGCGACCTGTGGCACTTCCACTTCTACGGCGAAACCCCGCTGGCCCTGGTCAAAGGCCGCGAGCGCACTTACTTCGAGCACTTCTGGAATGACTTTGCGGCCGACAAAACCAAGTCGCTGAGCGAAGCCGACCGCAAGTTCTACACCAACGAATATGCCCAACCAGGCCATATGCGCGCGGGCTTTGAAGTGTTCCGCGCCTTCGAGCAGGATGCCAAGGACTTCGCCGGCTACGCCAAAACCCCGCTGACGATGCCGATGCTGGTGCTGACCGGCGAGAAAGCCTCGGGCGAGTTCCTGATCCAGCAGGCACGCCTGGTGGACACCAATGTTGAAGGCGTGGTGATCAAGAACAGCGGTCACTGGCTGATGGAAGAAGCCACCGCGCAAGTCGTGCCGAAGCTGGTTGATTTCCTGAAGTGATGGTTAAGCTGGCGCGTTCGACGCCAGCGTTTTCAATGCCTGTTCCAGCTCCAGCTTGAGCGCCGCCAGGTGCGGCGCCAGCGCCTCCAGCTCGGCGGCGTCGGCCAGACGCTCGATCTTGGCGCAACGCGCGTGCAGCGAGTCGGCGCCAAGATAAGCCACTGCCCCCATCAGCCGATGGGCGGCCAGCGCGACTGCCGCAGCGTCGCCGTTATCCAATCCCTGTTGTGCGACGTCCAGCAAGCGCGGTCCTTCGATCTGGAAGGCGGCGCGCATGGCGCGGTACAGTTTGTCGCTGGAATCAGTCGTCGACGGCGCGGTGCGCGACGCTGCGCTCGACGCCGGTGCAGTCGTTACACCAAACATCGCGTCCAGCCTGGCCGGCATCGTGTGCAGGTCGGCGATCAACGGGCGGCCCTGCGCCAGCAGGGCATCCAGCTGGCGCGCGATTTCAGCATGCAAATCATTTTCATCAATCGGCTTGGGCAGGAAACCGTTGGCGCCGGCCGCCAGGAAACGCTGGCGGTCCTCCGGTCCGGCGTTGGCGGTCAGCGCGATCACCGGCACGGCGGGGTTGCGCACGCCGTCCCGCCCGGCGCGCAGGCGCTGCAAGGCGGCATAGCCATCCATGCGCGGCATGCGGTCATCCATAATCAGTAAATCATAGTCGCGCGCGGCCAGTTCTTCCAGCGCCGCCACGCCATCTTCGACGATGGTGATGGTGTGGCCCATGTAGCCCAGCAGTTCGCGCAGGATCAGCTGGTTGATGCTGCCGTCCTCGGCGCACAGCACCGCCAGGCTGGCCTTGTGCGGACGCAGCAGTTCAACCGGCGCGGCCGGCGCCGGCACGCCATGTTCCAGCGGCAGCAGTACGCTGAACACGCTGCCCACGCCCGGCTGGCTGGTGGCCTCGATCCGTCCACCCATTGCGGCCACGATATTCTTGCAGATGGCCAGGCCCAGGCCGGCGCCGCCGTATTTGCGCGAGGTGGCGGCGTCGGCCTGCTCGAATTTCTGGAACAGCCGGCCCAGCGCCTCGGCCGCGATGCCGATGCCGGTGTCGCGCACAGTGATGTCGATGCCCGACCCATCCTGCCCCGGCGCCACGCTGACGCACACCTCGCCACGCTCGGTGAACTTGATGCCGTTGCCGACCAGGTTGACCACCACCTGCCGCAGCCGCGTCGGATCGCCGCGCCACCAGACCGGCAGCGCCGGATCGACCTCCGCCACCAGCGAGATGCCCTTGGCCTCGGCCCGGTTGGCCAGCAGGTCGACCACATCGCGCAGCAAGGCCGGCAGGTCGAAGTCCAGATGCTCCAGCGGCATCTTGCCGGCTTCCAGACGCGAGAAATCGAGGATATCGTTAATGATTTGCAGCAGCACCTCGGCGTTGCTCAGGCTCAGGCGCAGCTTGTCGCGGGTGGCGTGCGGCAGGCTGGCGTCGCGCAGGGCCGAGCGCAGCATGCCGATGACGCCGCCCAGCGGCGTGCGCACCTCGTGGCTGATCATGGCCAGGAAGTCGCTCTTGAGTTGGTTGGAGACTTCGGCCGCCCGCCGCGCCGCCAGGGCTTCGGCATTTTGCGCGTGGACCGCGCGTTCGCGCACCAAGGCGCCGGCCAGTCCATGCAGCAGATACGAGCAGGACACGCACAATATGCTGGCCACCAGCAGGAAGTTGACGCTCAGGATGATCCAATGCGCCATCGGGCTGACCACCATCACCGCCAGGCCCGGCTCGATGCCGCCGACGTAGCCGGCCAGGAACAGCGTCGCAGTACAGCCAAGCAGCGCCAGCATGGCGGCCGTGCTGCCGATCAGCACCGTGCACAGCACCGGCACCGCCAGCAAATAGATTTGCGATAGCGGCCCCATCGCAAACAGCAGCATCACCGCCAGCAGGTAGGCGATGCCCAGCAAGGCCACGGCGCGCAGCCGATAAGCGATACTGCGCCGGTAATTCAGCACCACCATGCCGGCCAGCGCCACCACGTCGGTGACGATCAGCGGCCAGTGGCCCTGGCGCGCGCTACCCCAGATGCTGGGCAACATCGCCACCAACCCCAGCCAGAAGGCCACCGAACATAAACCATCCAGCAGCCGTTGGCGCCAGCCTTGCAAACCCTGGTCGCCGTGGTCGAGCGCCTGCAGGCGCCGTGACACGGCAGTACGCCAGGCTAGCAGCGGCGCCATGGGCATGGGTCAGCTCGCTTTGTTCAGCGCCGAGTGATGCCGCGCGTAGGTGAAGTACACGACCAGGCCGATCAGCAGCCAGATGATGAAGGCGATCCAGGTGACGGCGCTGAGGAAGATCATCAGCGCGCCGCAGAACAGGATGGCCAGCGCCGGGATCACCGGCACGCCAGGGCAGCGGAACGCCGGCTTCAGATCAGGACGCTGCTTGCGCAGCACGATCACCGCCACCGATACCAGGCAGAACGCCGCCAGCGTGCCGATGTTGGCCAGCTCGCCCAGCACTTGCAGCGGCACCAGCGCGCCCAGCAGGCCGAACACGATGCCGACCAGCCAGGTCGCCACGATCGGCGTGCCCTTGCCGTTCAGCGCCGACAGCTGCTTCGGCAGCAGGCCGTCACGCGACATGGCGTACAGCACGCGGGTCTGGCCGAACGCCATGACCAGGATCACGGTGCTCATGCCGAGGATGGCACCGACATCGACGAAACCGGCAACCCAGTTTTCACCGGCGAATTGCAGCGCCAGCGAGACCGGATGGTCGACGCCCTTGAATTGGGTGAACGGCACGATGCCGGTCATGATCAGGCTGACCACCACATACAGCACGGTGCAGACCGCCAGCGAACCGATGATGCCGATCGGCAGGTCGCGCTTCGGTTGCTTGACCTCTTCCGCCGCCGTGGTCACCGCGTCAAAGCCGATGAAGGCGAAGAACACCAGCGCCGCCGCGCTCATCACGCCGGTGCCGCCGTACGGCATGAACGGATGCCAGTTTGCCGGCGTCACATGGCGCACGCCGACGAAGATGAACAGCAGCACCACGGCGATCTTGATCACCACCATGATGTTGTTGATGCGGGCCGATTCGCGCACGCCCAGCGACAGCATGACGGTCAGCACCATCATGATCACGAACGCAGGCAGGTTGAAGAAGGTGGTCACGCCCGGCAGCGCGCCGGGGGCAGCGGACAGCGCCACCGGAATGTGCAGGCCGAATCCGCTGATGAGGGATTGGAAATAGCCGGACCAGCCGACCGACACGGCCGAGGTCACCAGGCCGTATTCCAGGATCAAGTCCCAACCAATCATCCAGGCGATGATTTCACCCAGGATGGCGTAACTGTAAGTATAGATACCGCCGGCAACCGGCAGGATGGAGGCGAACTCCGCGTAACACAGGGCGGCGAAGCCGCAGGCAAACGCGGCCACCACGAAGGACAGGGCCAATGCCGGGCCAGCGGTGGTGGCGCCACTGCCGGTCAACACAAAGATGCCGGTGCCGACAATCGCGCCGATACCCATCAGCACCAGGTCGACGGGGCCAAGAACTTTCCTCAGCCCGCCCGGCTTGGCGCTGGCTGCGCGCATTGCGTCGAAATCCTTGGTTCTAAAAATACTCACTGCTGCCTCCGTTGCTTTATTGAACATATTGCGCACACTTGAAGCGCGGCAGTATGACACAACCGAGGCCGAGCGGGCAGAATCAGCGGCCTGCAGCCGCCTTGGCGCGCGCTGCGTGCAGTTTTTTGTAGCTATCGAGCAACCGCTGGTGACGGTCCAGACCTTCCAGCTGCATGCTGGTCGGCGTCAGGCCGTAGAAGCGCACGCTGCCGTCCACCGAACCCAGCACCGCGTCCATGCGCTCGTTGCCGAACATGCGGCGGAAATTGACCACGTAGTCGTCCAGTTCCAGCTCGTCGTCCAGTTCCACTTCCAGCACCACGTTCAGCGCCTGATAGAACAGGCCGCGGTCGACCGTGTTGTCGTTGTATTGCAGGAAGGCGCCGACCAGCTCGTGCGCTTCGTCCAGCTGCTGCAAGGCCAGGTTGATCAGCAGCTTCAGCTCCAGCACGTTCAACTGGCCCCATTCGGTATTCTCGTCGAACTCGATGCCGATCAGGGTGGCGATGTCGCCGTAATCGTCCAGCTCGTTGTTTTCCAGACGGTCCAGCAGCGCTTCCAGCTGGGCGTCGTCCAGACGGTGCAGGTTCAGGATGTCTTCGCGGAACAGCAGCGATTTATTGGTGTTATCCCAGATCAGGTCTTCCACCGGATAGACTTCCGAATAGCCCGGCACCAGGATGCGGCAGGCGGTCGCGCCCAGCTGGTCGTAGACCGCCGTGTACACTTCCTTGCCCATGTCCTTGAGGATGCCGAACAAGGTCGCGGCTTCTTCGGCGTTGGCGTTTTCGCCCTGCGCCGAAAAGTCCCACTCGACGAAATCGTAATCGGCCTTGGCGCTGAAGAAGCGCCACGACACCACGCCGCTGGAATCGATGAAGTGCTCGACGAAATTGTATGGCTCGGTGACGGCTTCGCTGGCGAAGGTCGGACGCGGCAGGTCATTCAGGCCTTCAAAGCTGCGGCCCTGCATCAGTTCGGTCAGGCTGCGTTCCAGCGCCACTTCCAGGCTCGGGTGCGCGCCGAACGAGGCGAATACGCCGCCGGTGCGCGGGTTCATCAGCGTCACGCACATCACCGGGTATTGACCGCCCAGCGAGGCATCCTTCACCAGCACCGGGAAGCCCTGCTCTTCCAGGCCCTGGATGCCGGCCACGATGCCGGGATATTTCGCCAGCACTTCTTGCGGCACATCCGGCAAGGCGATTTCGCCTTCCAGGATCTCGCGCTTGACGGCGCGCTCGAAAATCTCCGACAGGCACTGCACTTGCGCCTCGACCAGCGTGTTACCCGCGCTCATGCCATTGCTGGCGTACAGGTTCTCGATCAGGTTGGACGGGAAATACACCGTCTCGCCGTCCGACTGGCGCGCGAATGGCAGCGCGCAGATGCCGCGTTGGACATTGCCGGAGTTGGTGTCGATCAGGTGCTTGCCGCGCAGTTCGCCGTCCGGGTTGTAGATGTCCAGCGTGTACTCGTCCAGCAAGCCGGCCGGCAGCTTGCTTTTCGGACCAGGCTTGAACCAGCGCTCGTTCGGATAATGCACGAACTCGGCGTTGGCAATGTCTTCGCCCCAGAAGGCACCGGCGTAGAAGTGGTTGTTGCTAATGCGTTCGATGTACTCGCCCAGCGCCGAGGCCAGCGCGCTTTCCTTGGTCGAACCCTTGCCGTTGGTGAAGCACATCGGCGAGTGGGCGTCGCGGATATGCAGCGACCACACGTTCGGCACGATATTGCGCCACGAGGCGATTTCAATCTTGATGCCCAGGCCGGCCAGCAAGCCGGACATATTGGCGATGGTCTGCTCCAGCGGCAGGTCCTTGCCGGCGATGTAGGTGCTGGTGTCGGCGCCCGGGCTGACGGTCAGCAGCGCTTGGGCGTCGGCGTCCAGGTTGGCAACTTCCTCGATGATGAAGTCCGGGCCTTCCTGCACCACTTTTTTCACCGTGCAGCGGTCGATCGAGCGCAGGATGCCGATGCGGTCTTTTTCGGAAATGTCTTCCGGCAGCTCGACCTGGATCTTGAAGATCTGCTTGTAGCGGTTTTCCGGGTCCACGATATTGTTCTGCGACAGCCGGATATTTTCGGTCGGGATATTGCGCGTGTTGCAGTACAACTTGACGAAGTACGCCGCGCACAGCGCCGACGACGCCAGGAAGTAATCGAACGGACCGGGCGCCGAGCCGTCGCCTTTATAGCGAATCGGCTGATCGGCAATTACCGTGAAGTCGTCGAACTTGGCTTCGAGACGCAGCTTGTCGAGAAAATTGACCTTAATTTCCATGGGGGGAATTCCGAAAAAGAAATGCAAAAAGGGCAGCCACCTGGGCTACCCCTGAGTCGAACTGCCTGATAAATCAATGGCTTAGCAGTATATCACTGTTAGACCAAGCGGCAAATTAAAGAATGCTTTAAGATGGATTTCGGTATTAAAGGAATCTTTAAAATGCCACGCTCGACTGGAACCTTGGTGATGACGACAACGCTAGGCGAACGCGTCCGGGCATTCGTACCGCACCCGATGCCGCCGGATGCGCCACCGCTCGCCGCCGATTGCTACGCTGCCGCCAACCATGCCGCCGAACTCGCTCTGGCCAGGTTGAGTGGCGTCGCTGGCCTGGTGCCCTCAGAGAAGTGGCTCTTGTATGGCGCCGTGCGCAAAGAGGCATTGCTAACCTCCCAGATTGAAGGAACACTGGCAACGCTTGAAGACTTGTTCGAAGACGAAGCCGGCATGGACGTAGACAATGCCGACGACGTGGAGGAAGTCAGCAATTACCTGCGCGCATTCCACTTTATACATGACAACCTTCAGGCGGAACACGGCCTCCCCATCAGTGTGCGCTTGATCAGTGACATCGCCTGTTGCTGGACGGCGTTCGTGGCGCCGGCAAACAGCCCGGCGAATTACGACATACACAAAACTGGCTGGGCGGCACGCGTCCCGGCAATGCGGTGTTCGTTCCGCCACCGCCAGAGCGCTTGCTGGAATTGCTGGGCGACCTGGAGCGCTTCATCCACGCCGACAACGGCGGCCTGCCGCCACTGGTCAAAATCGGATTGGTTCACGCCCAATTCGAAACTATCCATCCTTTCCTGGACGGTAACGGCAGGATCGGCCGCCTCCTCATTTCCGCATTGCTGGAACACTGGCGCTTGATGCAAGCGCCGTTGCTGTACATCAGCGGCTATCTGAAAGAGCACCAGGCTGAATACTATCGTTTGCTGTCCGCCATCCGCACGGAAGGTAACTGGGAAGCATGGATTGTTTTCTTCCTTGAAGGAGTCACCATTGCTGCCGCTCAAGCGGAGCGCAACATCGTCGATCTGGCGACGTTGATCGCCCATGACCGGCGCCGGTTGCTGGCGTCCTCTGCTCCCAGCGCTGCCGCCTACCGCCTGTTCGAAACACTACCCATGATGCCGCGCTTCACCGTCGAACAAGTCAAGCAGCGGCTGGATACAAGTTATCCGACCGCCAACGCCGCCGTGAAAACCTTGACGGACTTGGGCATCGTGCAGGAAATGACTGGTCAGCGCAAGAATCGAAGCTTTGGCTATCCGGCGTACATCGAATTACTCTCTTCTTGATACGCTACTTGCCAGGCGCTGCTTCGGCGGCCAGCGTTTGCGCCAGCGTGACGCGGGCCTTGGCGGCGTAGTTGCGGCAGGCGTCGGTATCGATGAAGGCGGCATCGCCGAGCGCCGCCTGTTTGGCTTTGCGTTCCCATAGGCCGCCTAGCTCCGGGTGCGCGGAGATGAGCACATCGCACGGCAATGCGGCAACGGTGGCGATCGAGCGCTCGACGTCCGCCTGCGCGTGCGGATACAACGGATTGCGGCTGAAATACCGACCCTCGGCGGCCAACGCGTACAGGCTGTCGGCAAACACCACGTTCACGGTGCGGCCGCCCTCCTCTGCTTTCCAGGTCCAGCTAATGCCGCCCTGCGTGTGTCCCGGCGTGAAGTGCGCGGTCACTGCCAGCGGACCAAGGTGGACGATTTCGCCGTCGCGCACGGCACGCGTGTGTGCGATCGGCGACATCGGCGTCAGGTTGGGAAACTGTGCATCGGCTGGATCAGGCTGGCCGCTCTCCAGCACCTTCACAGAGGCCGCGCTGGCCAGCACTGTCGCGCCGCTCAGTTTCTGCAAATCGGCAATCGCGCCCGCATGATCCTGGTGCGCGTGCGAATTCAGGATGTAGCGAATGTCTTCGACGCGGAAGCCGAGCTGGCGGATATGCGCCGCCACCTGCTCGGTCGCCTCCGGTCCGCCAACATCCACCAGGATGTGTCCCGCCGACGAGGTAATCAGCACCGCACTGATTCCGCCGGTGCCGACGTAATAGGTATTCCCATACAGCGGGAACGGCTCCTGTGGCGCATACCAGTCTGCCGCCTTGGCAGTGATGAGACATGCGGCTGCCAGCGTGATACATCCAAGAATTTGCTTTTTCATTTGCGAAGATAACTAAAAAGTCGCCATGTGACGGATATCGCAATAATGCGACAAGTGTCGCATTTCGTCAAGCCACCTTTTGTCAGGCGTTATATGCCCAATTGCCGGCCTGACCAAGCGCCTGCAAAAAAGCCTGGCGACCAGTTCCTGCCAGCCACTCGCGCAGCGAGCGCATCTCCGGATTCATTTCCCGCAGCGCGTCGAAATCGGCACTGCCCGCCAGCCGGCCGGCATCAACCAGCGCGGTCAACTTGCTCAGGAAAGGATTGGCGGCCAGCACGTCATCGCCAAACCGCGCGTAGGTGATGGCGCGGCCAGCCACCTCGCTGAAGGCCGCTGCCAACTCGCGTCCAGTGACCGCGTCGCTGGCGATTTCGATCGTCGCGCCGGCGAATTTTTCGACGTCTGCAAAAATCGCGGCCACGTACTTGCCGATGTCTTCCACCGCCAACAACTGGATAGCCTGATCCGGCTGCACGAAGAAATTGAACTGGCCCTGGTCGAGTCCAAATCCCGGCATCACCAGAATTTCCATGAATGCCACCGGACGAATGATGGTGGCCGCAATCGGTAACGTACGGATATGCGCCTCAATGCGCGCCTTGCTGTCGAAATGCCCCAAACCGCTAGGCGTCTCACGGACAGCACCGCCCGAACTGTAAACCAGATGGCCGACGTCGGCTTCTGCCGCCACGTTCGCGATAGCGATGCCGAAGCGCACCTCGTCCTCGTCGCTGACCGTGCCGCCAGGCGAACTAGGTTGCACGCTGAAGACGCCATAAACACCCTGCATTGCGGCGCGAATCGAAGCGACATCATCGAAGTCTCCGCGCACGACATCAACGCCCGCTTCGGCCAGCGCAACCGACTTCGGCGCCGCCACGTCACGCACCAATGCGCGCACTTTCCAGCCCGCCTTGAGCAGCGCCGCTGCGACCGAACCGCCCTGCTGACCCGTCGCGCCAAAGACCAGAATAGATTTACCGTCCGACATGGAATTCCCTTGTGAATGAATGAGGGTTACCAATATATACTGGCAAAAATACCTCCACAAGACGGCACATTTTTCTACCTCAGGCACAAGGATGATACTTTTGGAAAAGACGATAAACGGGCGAACCTATGAAGAAACGGCAGCCGGCCCAAGGTTCAAAGCCTGCGCGCCGCACAACGTTCTGGCCCGGCTTGGCGACAAGTGGACGATACTCGTTCTCTCGCATCTGGCCGTGTCGCCAGGCCACCGGCTGCGGTTCTCCGAACTCAAACGAGGCATCGAAGGCATCACCCAGCGCATGCTGACACTGACGGTCCGCAACCTCGAACGCGACGGTCTGGTCAAGCGACATTACTACCCGGAAGTGCCGCCGCGCGTGGAATACGAATTAACCGAGATGGGCAAAGGAATGCTTCCCGCGCTGGAAGGCTTCACCTCATGGATTCGGGACAACTGGCCGCAGATTGAACACTGCCGCCGCGCCTACGATGCCGAACACGACGGCGATGCGGCTGGCGATTCCAGCACAAATTGATGCACGTCGTGCCAGCCGTGGCCCACCGGCTGCGCGTGGCGCATGGTCTTTTCAAGCCGCATCCCCAGGCGCTCGCACAAGCGAATCGAGCGCAGGTTGTGGGCACTCATGGACGCCGTTACGCGTTGCAACTTGCGTTCGTTGAACGCATAGTCGAGCAGCAGCTTTGCCGCTTCGGTCGCATAGCCGTGGCCGCAGAACGCCTGATTCATCGACCAGCCGATATCGCCCGTCTGCTTGGTTGCCGACTCGATATAAATGCCAACTTCGCCTATCATGCGCTGGTCCTCGCTGCGCTCAACTGCAAACATGATCCAGCAATTATCGGCATCATCGGCGAGGTTGGATTGCGCCAGCAGAAACGCCGCTGCATCGGCTGCTTGCATTGGTTGAATCGGTTGTAGGCGCAAATTTTCGGCATCATTACGATAGTCCAGAAAAGCTTGCAGATCAGCCGCATGCGGGCGGCGAATGATGATGGTCATTGCGATCAAATCCTGTGTTATTGAGAAGGTATATACTAAATTTATGCAAAAAAGAACTATTGGACTAATTGGTGGCATTGGATGGGCATCAACCCATGATTACTATCGGCTGCTCAACGAAGCTGTTGCTGCGCGCATGGGAGTTGAACATAGCGCGCGCATCATTCTGACCAGCATGAATCAGTACGACTTCGCTGCGCGGGTCGAGCAAACCGTGCCGCAAACCATCCAGCAATTTATCATTCAAGAAGGCCAGCGCCTCAAAGCGGCTGGCGCTGATTTCTTCCTGATTTGCGCCAACGGCGCGCACCGCTTTGCTGCTGACGTGGTGCCGAAAATCGGACTGCCTTTTGTGAGCATCGTCGACGAAACGGCGGCGCATGTGCAGCGCTCCGGCATTAAAAAAGTAGGACTGCTGGGCGTCAAGCCAACCATGACCGGCAATTTTTATCACCGCACGCTCGCCGACCTGGGCGTTGAGACGATCGTCCCCGAGGCGGCGGACCAGGATATTCTTCACGAGATCATCTATAGCGAATTGGTGCATAACCGCGTCGAAGAAAACAGCCGCAAGGTTTTTGTGGACATCATCGACAAGTTGCAACAGCGCGGCGCGGACGGCGTCATCCTGGGATGCACCGAGTTGCCATTGATCATTCGCCAGTCCGATGTGAACATTCCTATTTTTAATACGACAGAAATTCACTGCGAGGCGGCGATTAAATTTGCCTTTGAAGACTGACCGAAAAACATCAAAGTCCCATCTCCTGTAGCCACGTAATCAGCTCCGACTGAACGCTGCCGGCGGTTGGCGCAGTCTGCGTCACCAGGCAATAGTTGGAGCCGTCTTCCACAAAGCCAAGCGGCGCGACCAGAGCGCCGCTTGCGATGTCGTCGCGCACCAGATGCCACGGGCCGATGGCGACGCCAATACCGGCAACCGCTGCTTGCAGGCTGAAATAGAAATGCTCGAAGGTCTGGCCAGTCTTGCGCGTCACCGGCAGCCCCGCCGCTGACGCCCATTCGGCCCATGCCTCCGGCCGCGTCTGGGTGTGCAAGCGTGGCGCGTCCCGTTTCAACGCAGCGCCGGTCCGGCCGCTGGAAAACCATTCAGCCGCTTTGTCAGGCCGGCAAACCGGGCCAACCTTTTCCGCGAACAGGGGCACGGCATGGTAATCGGCCGACCACACAAAGTCGTCGCGGCGGATGACCAGGTCGATGCCGCTGTCAAAAGAAAACGGCCCGCCGGCGGCCACCAGATGAATCGCCGCATCAGGCTGTCTGGCCTGAAAATCCGGCCAGCGCGGAATCAGCCAGCGCATCAGCAAGGTCGGTTCGCACGACAGCACCAAACTCTGGCCACGGCGCGCTTCGGTACGCACTTCGTGCGCGGCGCGGCGCATCAGGCCCAAGCCGTCTTGCACCGCCTGGGCAAGCTTGCGGCCGGCGTCCGTCAGGAAAACGCGACGGCTGCGGCGCTCGAACAAGGGCAGCCCCAGTTCATCTTCCAGCAGCCGAACCGCGCGGCTAACGGCGCTGTGCGTAACGTATAGCTCATCCGCAGCGCGGCTGAAATTCTCATGGCGTGCTGCTGCCTCGAAACAGCGCAAGGCGATCAGGGACGGCAATCTGGTTTCAATCATCTGTGCGTTCAACTCACAATCCCTGTCAGAAATCATCGCTATACCCGCTATCCCGCTCCCACTAAGATTACAGCATTGTTGCATTCATGGAGAAGGAAACACAATGTCCGAATTGATCGTTGTAGTCACAATCACTTTACTGGCCGTCATTAGTCCCGGCCCCGACTTCGCGATGGTCACGCGCAACAGCCTGATGCTGACCCGGCGCGCTGGCGTGCTGACCGCACTGGGCATCGGACTAGGCGTGACAGTCCACGTCAGCTATACGCTGCTGGGGATCGGCTTGCTGATCAGCCGGTCGCTGTGGCTGTTTCATTCGATCAAGCTGGTCGGAGCGGTGTATCTGGTTTATTTGGGCATCAAGATGCTCCGCGCGCAGCCGGCGCAGCAGCAAACGCAGGCCACGGCAGCATCGCTATCCGATTGGGATGCGCTACGGACCGGTTTCCTGACCAATGTGCTGAATCCCAAGACCACCATTTTCATCGTCAACCTATTCATGCAGGCGGTGCGGCCGGACACGCCGCTACCGATACAAATCGGCTACGGCGTCTTCATCGCGCTGGCCCATGCAGGCTGGTTCAGCCTGGTGGCGCTTTGCTTTTCCGCCGATACGGTCCGCGCTCGCCTGCTGGCGGCGCGGCGCCGGATCGACCAGACCTTTGGCTGCCTGCTGGTGGGCTTCGGCGCGCTGCTTGCGATCAGTTCGTCAAAGTGATATCGCCGCGATGCGCCACGAAGAAGGTGGCGTCGGTCAGCGCCAGCGCATCGTGGATGTCGCCCTCTTTCAGCAGCAAGGTATCGCCCGCCGACAATTCGACATCGCCGAAACGGATACGGCCGCTCAGCATCAGGATTTGTTCCCAGCCGTTATGGTCGTGCATGGGGAAGCGGGTGCCTTCGGTGAACTGGACGAAGTAACTGCCATCTTCATTTTCATTCCACACGTTGGCAACACGCATGCCGGAAATCTCGGTGTCATTCCATTGTCGGGTTTGTTGTCGTTCCAAAATCATGATGTTGTTCCTTGAGGAGGTTGGCTAAGGAACGTGAGGTTGCCGTTTCCACGCCAGCGTCGTCAAGAAATTCCAGCCGACTCGGGTAATCACCCGATGGCCGTCAAGACCGGTTGTCACTGAAGGCTTGCAACAGTCCCTGGATCGAGGCGTTGAGTTCTTTTAGCTGCGCCACCTTCAGGCCGGTCGAATCTTGCAAGATGTCCGTCAGCGTACAACGGCCCTGCAATGCCCGGCCCGCTTCGCTCAAGGTCACCAGCACTTGCCGATCATCCAGAGGATTGCGCTGGCGCGTCAGCATGCCTGCCGCTTCCAGCCGTTTGATCAGCGGCGTGATGTTGCTGGACTCCAGCGTCAGGCGTTGCGCGATCTCGCCGACCGTCCGTCCATCTTTCTCCCACAGGGAGTTCAGCACCAGAAACTGCGGATAGGTAATGCCCAGCTCATCGAACAGCGACTGATAGGCGCGGCCGATTTCCAGATTGGCGCGATAGAGCGAAAAGCATAGCTGCTCTTCCAGCATGGTGGTCTTAGATTTAGGCATGAGTTCAGTCTTCCTGAAAATACTTATCGTGACATATTTTACTGGACATCTGAATTGACCGCAGATATAGTAAGTACATATCGCGATATCATTTATCGTGACACCAATAAAAGGACTCCATGAAGCACGTAATGCGGCTTGCGGACTGCGAGCGTTCGCTGGCGTTTGTTGGCGGTCTCAGCGGTGGACATACCGGGCAACTCGGCGTGAACATTCTGCGTGCCGTGACATCATGCTCAGCACCGGCGCTGGCTGACAAGATGCAATTACTGAACCGCAATGACGCACTGGCTGCTATGCGCGGGCTGATTCTGGAGATGCGTGGCCTATCGTATTCGCCGATAGTCATGGACAACGCATTCCCAGCCTGGGCCTGCAATCCAAAGGCGCGGCGCTCGGAAACGGTGTCGATGGAACTGATGGCGGACCTCATCGATTTGCAGCAGCCCTGGTTATGCGGCCATTCGCGCCGTGTAGCCGTCGCCAGCCGTGACGCCGCCATTCGCCTTGGACTGGATGCGCCGACGCAGCAACGCTGCTATCGTGCCGGGCTGGTGCACGGCATCGGCCGCGGCGCTGTGCAAAGTGAACTGTGGAACGCAGCCCGGCCGCTGCCGCCGGCGGTACGGGAGCGTTTGCGGATCGCGCCGTATTGGACCTTGCGCGCGCTTCGCGAAATAAAAGGGATGGCGGTAGAGGCAGAAATCGCCTCCTACGCCGGTGAACGGCTAGATGGTTCAGGCAACTTTCGCGGCGCCATCGGCGCCGCCATACCGATTGAAGGCCAGGTGCTGGCCGCAGCATCGGCCTGGATCGCCCTGCAGTCGGCCCGTCCGTGGCGGCCAACGTTTTCCGTGGCGATGGCGGGCGATGAGCTGGCCAAGGAAGCAAACGCGGGACGCTTTCATCCCGGCGTAGTCGATGCCTTGCGTTTCATGCCGACGATGCCGGAAGCACTCCCCTCCTCCAGGATCAGTCTGAGCGAACGGGAGGCTGATGTCCTGCAAGCCATCAGCCGGGGCCACACCAACAAGGAAGCGGCGCGCTTGCTGGGCATTAGTCCACGCACCGTCAGCACGCATATGGAAAGCGCGTTCCGCAAATTGAATTGCACCACACGCGCGGCGGCAGCGCTCAAGGCCGTCACCCTGAGACTAATTTGACGACAAGGAATGACATGAACACATCCTATTCCTCAGCCAACGCCCCGTCCAGACTGGTGATCGCCTCGCGCGAAAGTCGGCTCGCCATGTGGCAGGCCGAGCACGTCCGCGACCGCCTGAAGCTGCTCTATCCGCAGAGCGACGTCGACATCCTCGGGGTCACCACGCGTGGCGACCAACTGCTGGAGCAAACGCTATCCAAGCTCGGCGGCAAAAGCTTGTTTGTCAAAGAGCTGGAAACGGCGATGGCGGAAGGCCGCGCCGACCTGGCGGTCCACTCGCTCAAGGACATGCCGATGACGCTGCCCGATGGCTTCGTCATCGCCGCCATGCTGGAACGCGACGACGCGCGCGACGCCTTGATTTCCAACCACTACGCGTCGCTGGCCGAATTGCCGGCCGGCGCGGTGGTTGGCACCAGCAGCCTGCGCCGCCAGGCGCTTGTTGCGGCGCGCTATCCGCAACTGGTGATCAAGCCGTTGCGCGGCAACCTGGATACCCGTCTGGCCAAGCTGGATCGCGGCGAATACGCCGCCATCATCCTCGCCGCCGCCGGCTTGAACCGCCTGGGGCTGGCCGCTCGCATCCGCTCTTTTCTACCGCCGGAAATCAGCCTCCCCGCCCCCGGCCAAGGCACGCTGGCAATCGAAATCGCGCAACGCGACGATGGCCTCGACCTGATCGCGCTACTGGCGCCGCTGCACCACGCACCGAGCGCACTGGTGTCTATCGCCGAACGCACGGTATCGCGACAGCTAGGCGGGAGTTGCCAGGTGCCGCTCAGTGCCTACGCAACCATCAGTGGCACGCAGATGCACCTGCGCGCCATGGTGGCCACGCCGGATGGCAGGCGCATGCTCACCGCCGAAGCACGCGGTCCAGCCAGCGCACCCGAAGCGCTGGGCCTGCACGTGGCCGCGCAACTGCGCGCGCAGGGCGCGGACGACATTCTGACCGCCTGAACTGATGCTCGAAGTAAAGTTTGCTATACAGCGCAGGGCGTGCTCGGACACGCCCTACACGTTTCCGCCGCCAGTAACGGCGGCGGAAATACAGCCTTAAATCTTCACGCCAACGATCACGCTCGACGCTTTGAACACGGCGCTGGCGCGCTGGCCCACGACTAGTCCCAGCGCACTCACGCTTTCATTGGTCAGATCTGCTTCCCCACCTGAATTACGTCCGGCTAAATGGCAGCCCCATCTGCTTGAGTGCGCACCGATAGGCGACCAAGGAGCGATCCGTCGCGAAATCGTCCAGGTTGAATGTGCCTTTACAGTTGTGTGTTCGAAAACCTTACGCTATATTCCTTGGAATATAGCGCTATACTTGGCAAGAATAGCGCCAGCGTACGTTGTCCCTGATGCAGACAACAGCCTACGCAAGTGCACCGTGTTGGTGCCGCCGGCGCCACCTTGCCCCAACGTGAAGCACATGACTGAAGCACTCCCCCTGCACTCTCTGCAACAAATAGGCGCCGATATCTACCGCCTGATTCTCGATGGCGCCGACCGGCCAATGCATTATCGCGAAGGCCAGTTCTTGTCGCTGCAACTCCCCTGCGGCAGCCTGCGTTCGTATTCGCTGGCCCAGCCTTGTCAAGCGGATGGCCAGCTGGAATTGCACATCCGCTTGCGACATGGCGGTCGCATGGCAAAATGGCTGCCAACGCTCAATAAGGGCGATGCAATAACGCTGCACGGTCCCTTCGGCGCCTGCACCTGGCAGGCAGACGACCAAACCGACAGCATCATCATGCTGGCCACCGGCACCGGTATCGCGCCGCTGCACGCCATCTTGCGGACTGTGCTGGCGGATGACAATGCGCCGCCAGTCACGCTGTACTGGGGCGCGCGCGTGCTGGATGAACTTTATCTGCTGGAGGAGCTGCAACAGCTGGCACGGCAGTCGTTCCGCTTTACCTTTGTTCCGGTGCTGAGTAGAGCTGCGCCGGAATGGGCCGGCGAGCGTGGTCATGTGCAGCATGTCGCGGCGGTGCGGCATCCGGATCTGCGCAACGCGAAGGTGTACGCCTGCGGCTCGGGCGCCATGGTGACCGAAGCCAAAGCGCTGCTGGCCAGTGACTGCGGCCTGGATTCACGCCGGTTCTTCGCGGACACCTTCGAGCCGGCGGAGTCGGTGCAGGATGCAGAAGCGTCAACGGTGCAGGTAGAGACAACGCTGCCCGACGGAAGACACCACCAGGCGGCGGTGGCCGTTGGTGATAGCCTCTATCGCGGCCTCAAATCCAACAAGCTAATGCAAGGCGTATGCGGCGGCAAGCTGTCCTGCGGCACCTGCCGCGTGCGCCCGGAACCGGCATGGGCGGCGGTTCTGCCGTCCATATCGCTTGCCGAGCAGCGCCTGCTGGCAAGTCTGGTTAACTATGTTGCTGGCGATCGGCTGGCCTGCCAACTGCCCGTCACGCCGGCGATGAACGGCTTGCGGCTAGACATCCACACGCAGCTTCAAACGCAAACACCACGCGCGCAAGCGCAAATCGAAGCGGTCGGCAGCCGGTACGATGCAGAGGGCATGCTGGCTTTGCGCGCACGCACCTTCGAGATAATCCAGCTCATTGCTGCGCAAATCCATGCCGGCATGGTGGAAGAAGATGCGCTTGAATTGGCCAAGGCAGTGTTAGCTGAGCACGGCATGCTGCAAGGCTGGCATGGCGTCTATGTCCGCTTCGGCCGCAATACCGTCAAATCGTGGAGCGAGAAGTCCGAGCCTGGCGTGGTGCTTGGCAAGGACGATATCTACTTCATCGACATCGGCCCCACCTGGCAAGGACTGGAAGGCGACGGTGCCATGACCTTCCTGACCGGCGACAATGCCAACATGCGGCGCTGCCAACAGGACGCCCGCATCATCTTTGACGAAGTGCGGCAACACTGGCTGGATACCGGCGACAGCGGCGAGGCGCTGTACGAGTTCGCCCGCGCTGCGACAGAGCGCCGTGGCTGGGTGCTGAATCTGGAGTTGTCCGGGCACCGGCTGGGGGACTTTCCACACACTGTACACTTTGACGGCACCATGGCGCAGGTCGATTTCAAACCGTCACCGCAACTATGGGTGCTGGAAATTCACATCCGGCATCCCGACCTGCACTATGGCGCTTATTTCGAAGACTTGCTACTTACTGGCGCGGCTGCCCATTAGAAGCTCTCAAGCCGGCATCCACCGGCAGATTAACGCCAGTGATCAGGCGCGCGTCGTCGCTGGCAAGGAAGGCCATTGCGGCTGCAATGCCATCCGGGTCTTCAGGCGTGCCGAGTGGCATGCGTTCCTTGAACTTGGCGACCAGTTCCGCATCCTTCAACATATCCTTGGTCATCCCGGTTTTCGTCAGGCTGGGATTGACCGCATTGACCCGCACGCCATCCTTGGCCGCATCCAGGGCCATCGCGCGCACCATGTTGCTGACCGCGCCTTTCGACGTGTTATAAGCAAACATTTCCCAGTCGCCGCCCAGCCCTGACACGGACGAGGTCATGACGATCGAGCCGCCGGCCTTCACCAGCGCCGGCATCGCGGCTTTGGCCATGTGGAAGTAACCGGTGACATTGACCGCCATCACGCGCTCGAAGTCTGCTTCGCTGGTCTTCATGATGTCGCCCTCGCTGGCGACGCCGGCGTTATTAATCAGGACATCCAGCCCGCCGAAGCGCTCGACGGTCGCTTTGACGGCGACCGCCGCAGTTTGCTGGTCAGCGGTATCGCCAACTTGCACCAGAACGCGGTCCTGTGGAAATTTTGCAGCGGCTTCCCTGAGGCTGCCCTCGTCGATATCCAGCATCGTGACGCGCGCGCCTTCATCGAGGAAGCGGCGGGTAGCCGCCAGGCCCATGCCGGAAGCGGCGCCGGTGATCAGTACAGTTTTATCTTTAAAGCGGTTCATCTTTTTCCTTTCGTGGAGGTCAAGGCCTTGGAGCCTGCTTCCAGCTTAGGGAAAACTGCCGGTGCGGTCTGTTGAACAGCGCACTCACATATCGGCGGCATAGCATAGTTCGCCAGGCACCTTCATCGCGAGGACAGTGCCTTTGCCGGGCGCGCTGGTCACCTCCAGAACAGCGCCCACCCGCTTGGCGCGTTCACGCATGCCGACCATGCCAAAATGGCGCCCCTGCATACGGCGATGCAATTGAGCATCATCAATTCCACAACCGTCATCGGCCACACTCAGCAACAATCCATCCCGCATGTATTCGAGCCTCACTGTGATCTTGCTGGCGGATGCATGACGGAAGGCGTTGCTCAACGCCTCCTGCGCGATGGCGCACAATTCCTCCTGCACCGGCGGCGCCAGCGGCTGCACGGTGCCGACTGTCACCAGGTCGAAGGCGACGCCTTCGTGCAGCAGGGCCATCGCGTTGCCGCACCCTTCGATTTCCTGCTGGAGATCGCGCCCGCTGCGAAGCTGCTGCACTTGATCGCGGCCTTCGTTAATCGCCTGCTCCGCCTGCGTAAGAATTGATTCCAGCTTGATGCGCGGCTCGCTGTCCTCGGGCAGCTTGGTCAGCACCGTGTACACGCGCAGGATCAGCGCCTGCACACTCTGCAGGAAAGTGTCGTGCAAGGTGCGGGCGATGCGCACGCGTTCGTCCATGCGCACTTCCAGCTGCCGCGCGATCGCTGCGGTCGCCTTGCTTAGCCGATACCGGTACAAGCCATATACCGCCAGCATCACGGCAAGCAGGCACGCCAGTTGAAACCACCAGGTCTGCACAACGGTCGGTGCGATCTCCAGCTGCAGCGCAGCCACTGCCGTACCAGCCAGGCCATCCTCATTGACGGCGCGCACGCTGAAGGTGTAATGGCCCGGCCCCACATTGGTGTAGTAGGCGGCGCGCCGGCTGCCGGCATCCTGCCATTGCCGGTCGACACCGTCGAGCTTGTACTGGAAGCGCATGCCTTCCGGCTTGCGCAAGCCAGGCGCAGTATATTGGATGTTGAAGCTGCGCGTGTCCGGCGGCAGGCGCAAGGGTGAGGTCGCCGGATAAGAGTGGTTGTCGACATTGACGCGCAGCAGTTGCGCGACAGGCTTGACCGGATTGGGCCGCAGCTTGGCCGTGTCTATCCGCACCAGGCCACCGCTGCCGCGCAGCCACAGCACGCCGCCGCCCATGTCGTACACGGATGGCTGACGATTATCCAGCGTTGCCTGGCCGGGATAGCCTTCCTGCGAATCGATCAGCTCATACACCAGCGGAATCGCGGGCTGGCGCATCGATGCGTCCCAGTCTTCGCGGCGAATGTGCACCAGGCCGCGGGCGCCGTTCAGCCAGCGGTCGCCATCGGCTGTCACCGCCATGCCGCTGACGTTGCGCAATGCTTCCACGCCGATAGGCCCCAGCGCCACGAACTTGCTGTCGCGCAGAACCGCGATACCCCGATCCCCCGCCACCACCAGTTGTGGGCCGGGAAAAATGCCCGACTCCTGGCCCACCAGCGCGATATCGTATGGGGTGAGCTTGCCGTTATCTAAAAACTTCAGGCTACCGTCGTTATTGCTGAGCCACATCTGGCCAGGGCCGCCCGGCGCCAGCATATAAATGCGCTGCGGGATGTTGAACTCGGAGCGATCGCGCCAGCGGCCATCCATCCATGCCATCAGACCGGCTTGCATGGAGATCACCCACAAGACCTTGCCGTCGTCGAGCATGCTCACCACGCCGAGGTCGGCCGGTTTGCCATCCCGTTCCGGGTAGACAATGCGGCTGGACTGGCCTTGGTAGATGCGCTCGATGTAGCGGTTGCCGGCGATCAGGATGGCGCCGTCGCGGTCCGTCGCGATCGAGGTGCCAGAGCGTTGCGGGTCACGCACGGCAACGCCGTCGGCGCCGATGGTCCAGATGCTGTGCAATTGCCCATCCGCCACCCATAGCTTGCCCGCATTATCGCTGGCGGCATTGAGCTCGCCGGCAACGCCCACCATATTCGCAGGAATCAGCTTGTTTTCACGAAAACGGTCGATGCCGGACTTGGTGAAGATCCAGACATTGCCTTCCCGATCCTCCAGTATGCCGCGCGTGCCCAGGTCGCTGAGCTGCCAGGACTGGTCGAGACGATCCGTGGCCTCGTGTTCCGGGTCCAGCGCCCCGCTGCGCTGGGCGCCAGCGCGGGCGATCCGGCAAATGCCGCGCGGACAGAGCGGAACCCACAGATTCCCATCGCGGTCGAATTGCCCCGCGCTGCGCGCCGAGCCCTGGTTAAACGAAGGCAGCCGCTGCAGATGCTGTCCGAGCGGTGGCATCGGCACCAGCCGCACGCGGTCGTCATTGCCATTGATCCACAGGCGTCCGTCGGGCGATTGCAGCAAGCCGCCTTGCATGCCCTCGCCCTCTATCCGTATCAGTTTGTCCGTGGCGCGATCGTGCAGATACAGCGCTTGCCTATTGGAGATCCATAAGCGGCCGTATTGATCCACCACCAGGCTTTGGGTCGCTTCCGCCCATTCCGCACCGCTGGCCATCACTTGCCATCGGCCCTGCGCGTAACGGTACAGCCCTTCCAGGTTGATGGCCCAGATCGCCCCGTCGCGGTCCAGGGTCATGGCACGGAATGTGCCCAGCTGATGGGGCAGCGGCGGCAGTTGGGTGCTGCTGCCGTCCGCATGCAGAATCATCAGGCCGTCCGGCACAAAGCTGATCAGCAGATCGCCATTGTCGGCCGCGTGAAGTTTGTAAACCCGGCTGCCCTTGAGCGGATAGCGCTCAAACGTGATGCCGTCAAACCGATACAGGCCCCCGCGCGTCCCCAGCCACAGCCAGCCATCCGGGGTTTGCGCCATGCTGGTGATATCGGACGGCGCGCCTTCCTTTTGTGTCCAGCTGCTGTGGTTGAGCTGATCGAACCGGAGATCCGGATTGAGCGCATGCGCGCATGGCCACCACAGCAGTGAAAGCAAGCCGACCGTCAATGACCAGTGAGATAGACGCATGAACTATTCCTGAATGCAAACTCGCGATTTTAGATTGTCCACAAAAAATCGAACATGCCTTTGTGCAATGACGTGATTTCAAAACAACAGCAGGTCAACGACAACCGGCATGCGCACTGAAAAACAGGTGCCGTTTTCCGCGCTCGACGTCACGTCAACCGTGCCGTGATGGCTTTCCGCAATCGCGCGCACGATGTACAGGCCCAACCCGACACCGCGCTGGGCTTGCTGGCCCTGGCCGCGAATCATGGGATCGAACATCGCCGCGAACATGGCCTCCGGAATCGCCTCGCCCTCATTGCAAACCGAGAGCGTCAGTTCGCCATTGCGAATCTCGCATTTAACCAGTACAGGCCGGCCTGGCGCGCCGTACATGACCGCATTGGCAACCAGATTGCCGACCATCTGATGAATACGGTCGGCATCGAGACAAACCGTTCCCAACGGCCCATCGGGCCGATCAAACTCAACGTTCGGGAAGCTGAGCCGCAGCTCATCGACGACCGACGTCGTCAGCTCGTCGAGGTTTACCTCCGCCTTTTGCAGGGCCAGTCCCTTGCCAACCCGGGCCTGGGTGAAATCGAGCAGCTCTTCCACCAGGCGCTGGGCCCGCCGCGCGGCGCTCTGCACCTTGCGCAGCACACGCTCTTTTTGCGCCGGCAACGGCTCGCCCATTTCCATCACGGTGGCGCCCATCAGGATGGCCGACAACGGATTGCGCAAGTCATGGCTGACGATGCCGACCATCTGTTCAGCCAGCAGCACCCGGTCCTCGGCTGCGGCACGAAGCGCCAACTCGGCCAGCTTGATGGCGTGCTCCGCCTTGTGTTCGGCGGCCAGCGCCGCGATGCGCGTGAGCGCGCCGCCGAGCGCGCTGCACGCGTGCTGCAGATGGCGTACATCGCCCTGCGAAAAGCCCGCGCGCCTGGCAACGCACAAGGCGCCGTGGACGGCGGTCTTTGAGCCCAACGGCAAGGACACCAGAAACATGGCGCTGTCGTCATAGTGCGCCACGGCTGGCGCGCCTCTCGCCATGGCGTCATTCAGCGCGGCCCGGTGTCGCGACAGAAACATATCATCGCCGATTTCCGCCGCGCTGCCGGCCTTGCGGTCCTGCGACCACAGCGACAAGCCATGGGCGTCGGGCAGCAACGCCGTGCAAGTGTGATAGTCGCAGATCCAGTGCAAACGGGATTTGACCAGCTTTGCCAGGTCAGGCACGCTCTGCAAGCTGACGCACTCGGAGATGAACTCCAACAGCAAGCTCTGGCGCGTCAGCTCCTCCCTCAGGTCCATATCAGATCTGGAAGAACATGTCGTCGGGCGTCACGCCGGTCGCATCGGCAACGATGTTCAGGTAGACGGCCAGGCCGATCACCGAAATCAATTCCATGATGTCTTCGTCGCCCAGGCCATGCCGGTGCAGGGACGCGTAGTCTTGCTCGGTCATGCTTTGCGGATTGCGCGCGCATTTCACCGCAAACATGATGATGTCGCGCATTTTTTCAGGCGTCAGACCCTCGACGTCCTTGACCAGGGCCTGCAGCGTGGCGGTGTCGACGCCAAGGCTGCGGCAACAGGCCAGGTGCGCGGCTTCACAATAGATGCAATCACGGTCATGCGAGACCGCCGCGACCAGCATCTCCTTGAGCGCGCGCGGCAGGTTTCCGCTCAACATAGCGCCCTGCAGCAAGCCCCAGGTTCCCTTGGCCGCCGCCAGCGAATGCCCGTGCATCTTCATGAAGTTGGGCGTCATCGGGAATCCCATGCCACGTTGGAATTCCTGGAAAACCGCTTCGGATTCCTCGGAAAACTCGGCGGGTAATTTTAATGTCGAAAAGGGCATGGTGGGCTTTGCTGGTAGGTTGCTACAGATTTAGCTGGCGCGCCGGGTGTTGGTCACCAAGTTCAGCAGCACGTCGAATTTGGCCGGTTTGACCGTGTGGCCGTCAAACCCAGACTCGCGGACCCGCTGCCGGGTTTCCGGATCGCCCCAGGCGCTATAGGCGATCACCACCAGCTGATCCAACGACCTCACTTTTCGCAGCGCAGACGCCACCGCGAAGCCGTCCATCTCGGGCATGCCGAGGTCCAGCAACACCACGTCCGGGCCATACTTGAGCGCAATCTCGACACCTTGTTTGCCGCCATAAGCGACCACGGCCTGATGGCCGTGTAGTTCCAGCAGCTGCGCGGTGAGATCGGCCGCATCGCGGTTGTCATCAACCACAAGAATACGTTTGGGGGCGAATTGGGAGGCCATAGCTAGTCCGAGGTTGCAGTTCCGCAGGAAACTGCGCGTTCGGCGATTCTGTGGCCGAGATTGAAGGTGATGGCAATGCGGACAACACCTGTGAAATTTTTTTCATTATACATGCCAATAGGATGAACTCCGCTCCTGGTCCAGGCTGGCACGCCACCCAACCAAATGACCAGATGCGTCATGTCACGAAACTGACATCTTATTTTGATACCATAAGGAAATTTTTCCGATTTGCAATACCACTTGGCTTTGCCAATCCATGTTTTCACTCCTTGCAGTTTTCAAACGTCGTTGCGCTTCGCTACTCACCAGCCAGCATACGTTGATACCGAGCGCCTTCGTCCTTGGGCTGGCCCTGCTCGTCTATCTGTGGGCGTTGCACTTCACCCGCATCCAGAACGAGAAAAAACTGGCGCTCCAGGCGACCACGGAAAGCAGCCAGAATATCGCTACCATCGTCGCCACCAATCTGGAAGAGGTCCTGGGCAGGTCGTCCCTGTACGCGCGCATCACCAGCAGCGGCGACCAGTCCGCCAGCGTCGCAAGCCGGCACTTTAATCCCCAGCAGGTCGGCGATTCCGCCTACTTGCGGGCGGCGGTGTATGACCGCGACGGCAGACTGATTTACTCGTCGGCCCATCAGCGGAGCGAAGCAGAATTGCAGCCGCTGCTCGATCAGGCGCTGCGCGACGGCGCGCGCGCCGATCCATCACAAATCCTGATTGGCCATCCCCCAGTCGACGGCAACGGCGCCTGGCGGCTGCCGATTCTGGTGCCGCTCGGCGACGAGCGCAACGCCGGCTACTACGGCGCGATTCTCGACCTCGGTTACATCCTGTCCCGTTACCGCGAGGTCGAACTGGGCCAGGGCGGCAGCATCGAGCTGATCCATTCAGATGGTTTGCCGTTGGCCGTCCTGCGCGAAGGCGCCTTATCGGTCGACACGCGCTTGCCAGGCTCACACTCCAGGCTGCCCGGTGACATGGACGCCTTCACCTTCTCCAGCGGCCCGACCGATCTAGGCTATCTGTCCTCGGTGCACCGCCTGGCCCACTACCCGATCCAGGTCGCGGTCACGCAAAATTCCGCCGTGGTGCTGGGCAGGCTGGCGGCACAACACCAGGAGTATCTGGTGCGCTCGCTGGTCTTCTCGGCGGTGGTCATCCTGGTCATCCTGATTGTCGTGTTCAGCCTGCGGCATCAGCATCGCCTGCATCAGGCGGTTGCCGATTCCGAGCAGGAAAAAAAGAAACTGATCGACCTGCTGGAGCAGGAAAAGATCCGCGCACTCGCCTTGGCCTCGCACGATTACCTGACGGGCATTCCGAACCGCCGGCAATTCCAGCAACTGGCTGCATCCGAGCTCAAACGCGCCCGCCGCAGCAGGAATTTGTACGCACTGCTGTTCTTCGATCTCGATCGCTTCAAGCTGGTCAATGACAATCTCGGCCATGCGGTCGGCGATCTGCTGTTGAAGGCGGTTGCCGGGCGGCTTCAGGCATCGGTCCGCAATTACGACCTGGTCGCCCGCCTGGGCGGCGATGAATTTGTCGTCCTGCTGTCCGAAATCCCTTCCGAAGAGTTTGTCAGCCAGCTGGCGACCAACCTGGTGCAGGAACTGTCGAAAACCTATCTGAACCTTGATGGACACAACGTCGACACCAGTCCCAGCGTCGGCATTGCGCTATACCCGCGCGACGGCCAGACCGTGGATTCACTATTGCTCCATGCCGATCATGCCATGTACAGCGCCAAGGCCAAGGGCCGTGGCGTGTTCCGCTTTTACGATGCATCGCTGAACGCGTCGAGCGCGCGCCGCTCGGAACTGACCTCGCGCTTCAAGTCCGCCATGCACGAGAATGAATTCTGCCTGCACTTCCAGCCCAAAGTGGCGCTCGACGACTTCGCCGTGGTCGGCCTGGAAGCGCTGATACGCTGGGACCACCCGGAGCATGGCCTGATCTTCCCCGGCGACTTTATTCCCCTCGCCGAAGAACAGAACTACATCATCGCGCTGGGACGCTGGGTCATCGACGCGGTCTGCCGCCAGATCGCGCAGTGGCAGGCGGACCACGTGCCGCTGGTGCCGGTGGCGATCAACGTCTCTGCGCACCAGCTGCGCGACAACCGCCTCCCCGAGGATGTGATCGCCTCGCTGGCGCGGCATGCCGTCAGTCCCGAATGGATCGAGATCGAAATCACCGAGACCAGCCTGATCGAGGACACCCAGCTGGCGCGGCGTAATCTCGAATCGCTGGCCGGCATGGGCATCAAGATCGCACTGGACGATTATGGCACCGGCTTTTCCGGCCTGAGCATGCTGAAGCAACTACCGATCAACGCCGTCAAGGTGGACCGCTCGTTCATCCGCGACATCCGCAACGACACCGACGACGCGGTCATCGTCGCCTCGACCATCTCGCTGGCCCACAACCTCGGGCTGATCGTGGTGGCCGAAGGCGTGGAGAGCAAGGACCAGCTGCTGCACCTGAAGGCGGCCGGCTGCGACCAGGTGCAAGGCTTCTTCCTGCAACGTCCGGTGTCCGCGCAGGACATCGCGCCGCTGCTGCGCAAACGCCACTACACCTTTCCTTCGACATGACCATCTTTCGCCCATACCGCGCGTTCGCGCCCCTGCTCTTGCTTGCCTGGCTGGGACTGCACACCGCCGCCGCCCTCGGCGCCGAATGCGAAAATCCCGCCATGCTGCGCATGTCGATCATCCCGTCAGGCGACCTCAAGAAGGACATGCTTGCCCATCAGCCGCTGCTACAGGGACTGCGCGCGGCGCTCGGCATTCCGGTCGAGATTTACGCCCCGCCTTCGTACGGCGCGGTGGTGGAGGGATTGCTGTCCGGCGCCATCCAGCTGGCCCGCATGGGACCGGCCAGCTATGTCGCGGCCAGGAAAGCCGATCCGCAACTCACGCCGTTCGCCAGCTTCGAGCACAAGGCCAACGCCTACCAGCCAGCCGGCGCCTTCTACTACTCGCTGCTGATCGTGCGGGCCGACAGCGGCATCGCCAATATCGCGGCGACGCACGGCAAGCGCCTGGCGCTGGTCGATCCGCAAAGCACCTCGGGCGCGCTGATTCCCAAACACGTTTTCGCCAAACAGCTTGGACAGCCGCTGGAATCCTACTTCGGGCAGATCGGCTACACGGGCAGCCATGTGCAGTCCATCAACCGCGTGCTGGACGGCCGGGCCGACGCCGCCTTTGTCGCCAGCGTCAACCTGGCAGCGGTCCTCGCCGATCCGGCCGCCATGCAAAAAGTGCGCGTGATATGGCGCTCGCAGGCTTTTCCCCTCGATCCATTCGTGTACCGGGGCCAGCTGTGCGAGGGGCTGAAGAAAAAGATCCGTGACGTCTTCCTGAAAAACGATGGCGCGCGCCGCGCCGCCGTGCTGGAAAACATTGATGGCGTGCGATTCGTGCCGATCTCCGACCAGGACTATCAGCCGGTTCGCGATATCTACTGAGTCGCGGCGACGGGCTTGCTGACGACCGGTTCAGCAGCCCTCAGGGGAAGGTCAGGTCCATGCCGAGCATCCTGACCACGACGAAGGTGAGCAGCCCCAGGCCCAGCAGCGATACCACGAAGATGGCGGCCACCTTGGCGCCCGCGCGAAGCACCGCGCGCGCCTCCTGCTTGCGCCCCTTCTTGCCTTGGTCGTAATGCCACTTGATGGCGTAGAACATGCCTGTGCACAGCACGAGAAGCTTGAATATAACGAAGACTATCGGAATCCAGTCCATTTGCATCTACCTATGAAAGAGGAGAAAACGTCCACAATCGCCATGCAAATATGGTGTTGCTTCAGCTTATAAAGCATACTACTTAAAAGCAATTTCCATACATCGAGACAAAATGTCCCAGTTGCAAACCGTACAAGATGACAATGTGCCGATCTGGCTGCCGCGCCTGGCCGCGCAGGGCGGGCCGCGTTTTTTGCAGATTGCGGATGCATTGCAGGCGGCAGTGGCCGACGGATCGCTGAAACCAGGCCACCGGCTACCGCCGCAGCGCCAGCTGGCAGCACAGCTGGAGGTTGACCTGACGACGATCACGCGCGCCTACGACGAAGCCCGGCGCCGCAACTTGCTGGAAGGCCGCGGCGCGCGCGGCACCTATGTCGCGGCGCCGAAAGTCGAATTGACCGCGATCATCGACCTGAGCATGAATACCCCGCCGCCGCCGGATGGCGTGGACTTCGACGACCTGCTGAAACAAGGTTTGTCCCAGGTCCTGATGAGGGCCGACAGCGAATTGCTGATGACTTACCACCTGGCCGGCGGCAGCGATTCCGACCGCAAGGCCGGCGCCCAATGGCTGGAACCGATGTTTGGAGCGCTGGACTCCCGCCAGGTGATCGTCTGTCCGGGTGCGCAAGCGGCGATCGCCGCAGCGATCCTGGCGCTGACGCAGCCGGGCGATGCAATCCTGGCCGAGCCGACGACTTATCCCGGCTTGCGCACCGCTGCGATCCAGTTCGGCCGGCGCCTGATTGCGGTGCCGGCCGACCAGCACGGGATGCTGCCCGAGATGCTTGAGGCCGCGTGCCGCCAGCACCAGCCTGGACTGGTCTTCCTCAATCCGACATTGCAGAACCCGACCGCCCTCACCATGCCGCAACGCCGGCGCCAGGAACTGGCCGCCATCGCCACGCGCTGTAATGTACGCATCGTCGAAGACGATCCCTACTGGCTGCTGGCCGACGCCCCGCCGCCACCGATTGCCAGATTTGCCCCGGAACAGGTGTACTACATTTCCACCCTGTCGAAATGCCTGACGCCCGGCTTGCGGGTCGCCTTCGTGCTGATCCGCGATCCGCACGAACGCGGACGTTTCCTGGCCGCGCTCAGGTCATTTGCGCTGATGGTCGCGCCGCTGACGGCGGCACTGGCCACGCAGTGGATACTCGACGGCTCCGCTGGCGGATTGATGGAGGGCATACGCAACGAGGCGCGCCTGCGCCACCGGATGGCGCGCGATATTCTGGCCGGGCGCTACAGCGGCGCCGGCGACGGCCTGCATGTCTGGCTCGAATTGCCGGCGTATTGGAACTCCTCGCAGCTGGCGCATGCGGCCGACCGCGAGGGCATCGCCGTCACCCCGGCCGAAGCATTCGCCACCGGCAGCGCATCCGTGAATGCCATCCGGATTTCCCTGGGCAGCATCAAGGACCGGGGACGCCTGCAGGCAGGACTTCAACGGCTGTCTCAGCTTCTGGCGCGGCGACCCGAGGCATTCAGCAATGCCGTGGTTTAACTGTCCCGGGGCGGCGATAGTGCTCACGGGACGCTGGTCAGGGTCTTCCTTGCCGGATTCATCTCCCACAGAGATATATCACATCAAAACAAGCAATTTGCAACATATGTATCGACCGGTCAATATGTACTCCTATTGTCGAAACCAATTAGGAGTTTATAGTGTCTTTACCGTCTTATATTGTCAGCCTCACGCGGAGCGTTTTGCTCTCCCTATCCGTTGCAGTCGTTGCGGCGAGTCCCTCGATTTCTTTCGCAGCGGCTCCCTTGATAAAGACTCAGGCGCCCGGCTACTTCCGGATGATGCTCGGTACGTTCGAGATCACTGCCGTTAGCGATGGAACGCTAGATTTACCCGTTGACACCTTGCTGTCAGCAAATGCCAAACAAACCCGGGCGCAACTCGCGAAGTCCTACCTCGGTGTTCCGCTTGAAACGTCATTCAATGCATATTTGATCAACACCGGCAGCAAATTGGTGCTGATCGATACCGGCGGCGGCTTGCTGTTTGGCGATCAGCTGGGCAAGCTGATTAAGAATATTGAAGCCGCTGGTTACAAAGCAAGCCAGATCGACGACGTCTTGCTTACCCACCTGCACTCGGATCATGTCGGCGGACTACTCCTTGACGGCGCGATCGCATTTCCTAACGCTACGGTTCACGCTAACCGCCGCGAATCGGATTATTGGCTTTCGACTGAGCGAATGAAAACGGCATCAGCAAACTCAATGGAATTTTTCAAGGCCGCGATGTCCACATTGGGACCCTATATCCAGGCAGGAAAATATCAGCCGTTTGACGCCGACACTATGATCGTGCCAGGCGTGATGGCGCATGCGGCGTATGGGCACACTGCAGGTAGTACGGTTTACACCGTGGAAAGCAAGGGCCAGGAACTTAATCTTATAGGTGACCTGATCCATGTTGGCCCCGTGCAGTTCGAAAAACCCGAAGTTACCATCGAATTTGATGTCGATCGAAGCGCCGCGAAAGCAACTCGGCTTACCGTGTTCTCGCAAATTGCGAAGTCCGGTCAATTGATGGGAGGAAGCCATC
This sequence comes from Duganella levis, assembly GCF_009857605.1. Lineage (GTDB taxonomy): Bacteria > Pseudomonadota > Gammaproteobacteria > Burkholderiales > Burkholderiaceae_D > Rugamonas > Rugamonas levis. The sequence goes on from NZ_WWCT01000023.1 coordinate 118,854, forward strand.
TGCCATTTCCTGGCTTAGGCCGTCTCAAGGCGACAAGCAAGGGATACCAGTGGCTGCCCGTGGACTACACGACGCATCTTAACTAAACCGGATTTCGGCTGTATTCCGACCACACTGCCAAGGAATACGTTCATTGAACGCGCGATGCGCAGCCATCGACGGCGGCATTAGCCAATGCCCTCTCAAAGTGCGGTTTCACCGCCGTCGCAATCGTTGATTTATTTAGCCGTCGAGCACACTCGGCGTGACGGCAGTGGAACGCATGGGGGGATTCAAACACAGGAAACACATGATCATCAATTTGCACCAAGTAAGACGGGTGGCTGCCGTGGGCATCGCCTTGTCCACCCTGCTCCCGCAGATTAGCCCTGCTGCTGCCACCAGCCAGTACCTGTTGGGTGACTGGAACGATCACCGTAGCCGCCTGGCCGAAGGGGGCGTCACATTCAACCTCGCCTACAGCTCGGAGATCGCCCACAACACGTCGGGCGGCTCCGACAACCTGACCCGTTACAGCGACCAGTGGTTGCTGGGCACGGAGCTGGACCTGCAAAAACTATGGGGTTGGAACGGCGCCAAACTGAATCTCGCCATCATCGACCGCAATGGCAAAAACCTCAGCACCGACGCGAATCTCGGGACCTTCCAGCAAGTGCAGGAAGTCTACGGCCGCGGCCAGACTTGGCGCTTGACCAATTTGTTCGTCGCGCAGTCGGTACTAGGCGGCCGTTTGAACCTGAAAGCGGGACGCATGGACATCGGCACCGATTTCGCGGCGTTCACTTGCGAATTCCAGAACCTGACATTCTGTGGTTCCCAGCCGGGCCACCTGGTTGGCCGTTACTGGTCCAACCGGCCAGTCAGCGTCTGGGCCTTCGTCGCCAAGATCAACACGACGCAGGAAACATACGTCCAGCTGGGCATTTACCAGGTCAACCCGAACTACGTCGATGACCGCTACAACGTCCATAAGGGCCTGTTTCCAAACTTCCCGCGTGGCACCACCGGTGCGCTGATTCCGCTGGAATTCGGTTTCACGCCGGCGAGCGCGGGCATGCTGCGCGGCTTGCGGGGCAGCTATAAAGTCGGCGCCTGGTACAACACCTCCGACAGCGCCGACCTGCTCCTCAATGCCAACCACCAACCCCTGGGTATCACCAGCGCGGGCGCATTGCAGCGTGACGGCGCATACGGCGGCTACATCGCCTTCCAGCAGCAGCTCACCGGCACCGCCGGCGGCTTCGGCGCGACCGTGTTTTTGAACGCCGCCCAGGCCGACAAGTTGACCGCAGCAACCGACAGGCAAGTAGCAATGGGGCTGCAATACAGGGGCGCCTTCGACCGTCCAGCCGACGTGATCGGCGTGGCGCTGGGCGCCACCCACGGCAACCGCCGCCGCGCCGAGGCGCAGCGCTTCGCGAATGCGCTCAACCCAGGCGCCGCGACGGTGGTCAACGACGGCTACGAGACGGTTGGCGAGGTGTACTACGGCTGGTCGCCAATGCGCGCGATCGTCATCCGTCCCAACCTTCAGTACGTCGTCCATCCGGGCGGCACGGGCCACGACAACGCGCTCGTCATCGGGCTGAAGACATCGATATCGTTCTGATCCCATATGCTGGCTGCCGGGCGGCATGGACTCATGGCATAAATCCTGAGTTCTCTTTTGCTGCCAATGCCTGCAGCATCTCAATAACCGCCCGAACTTTGGGCTGCAGATAGTGGGATTGAGGCCAGACCACATGAATGGGCATCTCTCCGCCTGCGAAATCTTCCAGCAGCGGTACCAGCGTTCCCCGGTTCAGGTCCTCACTCACTAGCCAAGTCGGCATCTGCATGATGCCGCAGCCCTCGCGGCCAGCGGCAAGCATGGCCTCGCCGTCGCTAAACTCATGGCGCGCATTGATTTCCTGATGGATGACACGGCCTTCCGGCGTGCGCAGGAGCCAAGTCTGCCTGGTGTGCCGGCGCGAGCCGATTATGCAATCCCGCTGTCGTAGTTCTTCTGGGTTTTGGATGGCGCCATAGCGTTTCAGATAGGCCGGCGAGGCGCAGATAAGCAGGCGCTGGGTACCGAGTCGTTTTGCCACCAAATTTGCGTCATCCCCAAGCTCTCCGATTCTGACCGACAGGTCATAGCCTTCCTGGACCAAGTCAAGCGTACGCTCGGTAAATGAGACCGTCAGGTCAAGCCTGTCGAAGCGGGCGGCCATCTCCAGCAGCCCGGACAAAACGTGCCGGCGGCCGAACGCGCCTGGCAGCCCGACATTGATCCTGCCTTGCGGTATCCAGTCTTGTGGCGCAAGGCAGGTCTCGGCAGCGTCAAGTTCATCTATCGCGCGCGTGCACGCGCCCAAGTAAGACTCTCCCTCCGGCGTCAGCGTGATTTTCCGTGTAGTCCGGTGCAGCAATTTCAAACCAACACGCGCTTCGAGCCTGGTTACGCTCTTTGCCACAGCGGAGGGCGTCAGACCAAGAGTGTGCGCTGCCGCAGTAAAACTGCCTGCGGCGGCTGCGGCCACGAACGCGTCAATCCCGGCAAATCGGTCGCCAAGTGGCTTCATTTTTTCCTCCAATTCTCAAATGTTTGGAATTTAAGCGTAATTATATTTCATAGAAACCAGAATAAAATCGGCTGCATCGATTGGAAAGGAAATGTCCTGTTCCAAGCCCATTTGAATAAGGAAATTATGAGCAAGCTTTTTAGTTCGTACGACATGGCAGGCTTGCGCCTCGCGAACCGCGTTGTGATGGCGCCGATGACCCGCTCGCGGGCTGCGAATGGCGTCGCTGATGTATTGACGGAACGCTACTATGGGCAGCGCGCATCCGCCGGCCTGATGATCAGCGAAGGCATTGCGGTATCCCAGCAGGGCACCGGCTATTTGTTTACGCCGGGGCTGTACACAGAGGATCAAGCCGAAGCATGGCGACGTGTCACCCATGCGGTCCACGCCGACGGCGGGCGAATCTTCGCTCAGCTTTGGCACGTTGGACGCAATTCCCATGTTTCGCTGCAAGAAGCCGGTCACGCACCGGTCTCGCCGGTGGCACGCCGCGCTGAAGATGTGCAGACCTATGCCTGGGTCACACCTGGTGTGCCGGGCCATGTCGCAACAAGTGACCCACGATCGCTGGACAGCGACGAAGTCAAATCGATCATTCATGACTTTGTCGCAGCAGGCAGCCGCGCGATACAGGCCGGATTTGATGGCGTGGAGATTCACGGAGCCAATGGCTATCTGTTCGAGCAATTTATCAATGGCGAGCTGAATACCCGCCAAGACTGCTACGGCGGCAGTATTGAAAACCGTCTGCGCCTGCTGCTGGAAACCATTGATGAGCTCAGCAAGCTAATCGGTTCGCAACATATCGGCGTCCGCATTTCGCCATTCGGACGTCTCTACGATATGCGCGCTTTCGATGATGAGACTGAAACCTGGCTGGTACTGGCAGAGGAACTCGGGAAGCGCAGCCTGGCTTACGTTCACCTGAGCGATCAACGCACCTTGGGTGCGGACTGTGACACCGAATTCTTCACTAAATTCCGCGAAGCATATCCGGGCACGCTCATCATTGCGGGCGGCTTTAACCAGGCAAGTGCGGAAGCGGCTTTGAAAGCGGGTAAGGCGGATCTGATCGGCTTTGGCCAGCCCTTCATCGCAAATCCGGATCTTGTTGAGCGCATGGCCAACGGCTGGCCGCTCGCCGAGGTACAGCGCGCCACGATGTATGGGCTGCACGGTGCACGCGGGTACACGGACTATCCACGCTACTCGGTCGAAGCGTGTCGTGAAGGCTGATGCGCGTGCATGACCAGATCCGGGCCAGACAGGCAGATGACGGTCAATGGCGCATTTGCTGGAGCGACTATCGCCCTGACTGGTTCACTACAGAAGACATCCGCGTGTTCGACATCGGCGTGGTTCAACCTCAACAGAAAGTTTAATCAGCATGAACGAAGAAATCAAAGCGTTGCTTGATCGCGAACAGATCCGCAATCTGCGTACCCTCTACGCACTCCACCTCGACAGCAATAACATTGCCGCCCTCGACCAGGTTTTCTCGGACGATGCGGTGGTCGAAGTCACCGTCGGCAAGATGGAAGGAATCGACGCCATCCGTGCTGGTCTGAACGAGGCATTTACATTGTACGACCGTGATCATCAGGGCAGCTACCCGTTTCTGCACGCCATCACGAACCACTGGATACAACTAACCGGGCCAGATACAGCGGAAGGCCGATGCTATCTGATCGATTTTGAGACTGCATCGAAGCCTGATCCGAATCCCTTGCTGTTGCTGGGCTTATACGCCGACAACTACCAGCGTATCGATGGCCAGTGGCGCATCACCCGCTCCGTTCTGGAGGTCGTCTGGCCACAACGAAGCAACGCCAGCGGACATCCTGCGTCGCCATCCGAAAAGGGCTAAGCAATGTCATCCGCAATACGACTCAGCATTCTGGATTACGCTCCGGTTGATGAAAACCATCTGGCTGCCGACGCCTTGGCGTCAACCGTGCGATTGGCACAGAAGGCGGAAAGCAACGGCTTTACTCGCTTCTGGGTATCAGAGCATCACGGCATCTCAGCTACCGCGAGTAATTCGCCCGAGATCCTCATGGCGCGGATTGCTTCGGCCACCAAGACGATTCGTGTTGGTTCTGGCGCTGTGCTGCTGCCAAACTACAGCAGCTTGAAAATCGCCGAGAATTATCAACTGTTGGGCGCGCTCTTTCCTGGCCGGATAGATCTGGGCTTTGGCCGGGCTCCCGGCGGCGATGCCCGTACCAATGCCGCACTCAACGATGAAAAGGGCGGGACTGTTCCCTACCCTCGAAAGGTCGCCGATCTTCTTGGCTTCCTGACCGGGAACCATCCGGCTGGCTCACACTATGCCGGCATGCGTGCCCATCCGGAGACCCGCGACACGCCACAGCCCTACGTGCTCGGCGCCTCCGGCGCCACTGCGGCGGTTGCAGCGCAGGCAGGCCTCGGGTTTACCTTTGCCCACTTTATTAATCCGCATGGAGATGGTCCACGTGCGGCTAACGTTTACCGCGCTGGATTCCAGGCAGGCGACTTTGCTGCGCAACCATCGACGATCGTCGCGGTCTTTGTAGCGGTTGGCGATACCGAGGCTGAAGCCAGGGAGTTCGCTGATGCTTTCCACCTGTGGCTTACTTATGCGGAGAGTGCCAGCCCCTTTAAGCGCATACCATCGCTTGAGACCACGCGGGCGCATCGCTGGTCGCCGCAGGAGCTAGCGGTTCGTGCGCGCAATGAAGGGCGGCTTATCTCTGGCACCGGCGACGAGGTCACTGCCCAATTGCGCGAGCTCGCCGATGCGTATGAGACCGATGAAGTAATGATCAACCTCATGATGCCTGGCGAAGCCGCCCGCCTGAACGCTATCGAGGCCATCTGCACCGCACTGGGGAAGATTGCCAGGACATCGGTTGACCAGGCCCGCCTATGAAACCTCATGGTCAGCCAATCGGGTGCTGGCGCGTGTAAGTGATCGATATTTTCCCGATCGTCTTGCCGGACTCGATAGCGAGATGGGCCTCCTGGAAGGACTCCACGCTGAATCCATTGAGTGTTTTGGTCAGAGGCGAACGGATCTTGCCTTCGTTGACCAGTTTGGCTACATCGCCGAGGATGATTCCCTGTTTCGCGATATCCGCCGTTTTAAATAGAGATCGGGTAAACATCAGCTCCCATACGAACCCCGCGGACTTCGCCTGCAGTTTGGTCAGGTTCACGCCACCGTCGAACTCGACGATAGAGCAGATCATCCCTTGAGGGGCAATGAGCTCAGCCATCGCATCCCAGTGGCCAATGGTGTCGGCCGCATTCAAAATATAGTCGACTGTCTCAATTCCTTGAGCCCTGACTGACGCTATCAGGTCATTATGATCGGCAACGTGGTCCGCCCCCATTTCCCGGCACCATGCAGCCGACTCGGGCCTGGATGCGGTAGCAATGACTGTGAGCCTGGTCAGGATTTTTGCCAGCTGAATCGTAATCGATCCGACACCTCCGGCGCCGCCGATCACCAACAGCGTTTTGGGGGAGCCATGTGGATCTATTCGCAGGCGGTCAAAAAGTGCTTCCCAACCGGTAAGGGCGGTCAGCGGCAGCGCTGCCGCTTCGGCGTCGCTGATTTTGTTTGGCGCGATTGCCGCCAGGCGAGAATCAACCGCCTGGTATTCTGCATTCGATCCAGGGCGGTCGATCTCGCCGGCGTAGTAAACCCTGTCACCAAGTTTAAATCCGCTCACCGCTGCCCCCAATCCAACTACTGTTCCAACAGCGTCATAACCAAGCACGCGTGGCACATCCAGCGAAATCTCGGCGGCAGCGCGCACGCGGACTTTGGCGTCAACCGGATTGACGGAGACCGCGCCAACCTTGACGATAAGGTCGTTTGGCATCGCTTCTGGATAGGCAGCGTCGAATATGAACAGGCTATTGGTCGCTTGAATTGGCATCGAACGCGTGAATCCGATCGCCGTCATGGTACTGGTGTGGGTCATGCTATATTCCTCTGGAATTAAGCACCTTGCGGTGCGGTCCGGTGATAGTAAGGGCATCCCCGGATGCTCACAAGTACGCACAATTTTGATATATAGGCACAGAAAAGATACGATGAAAAGGGCACGCTTCGATTGCTACTCAGGGACCGCATGTCCGGTAGAGTCAACGTTAGAGTTGATCGGTGGGAAGTGGAAGGGAATGATTCTCTTCCATCTAATGAATGACGCAATGCGGTTTGGTGAACTGCAAAGAGCGATGGGAAACATCACTCAGCGAATGCTCACGAAGCAACTTCGGGAGCTGGAGGATGTTGGCCTCATACACCGGGAGATTTTCTCAGAAGTGCCGCCGCGAGTCGAATACAGCCTTAACGAGAAAGGACATACCTTGCGCCCTGTCTTGCTGGCCTTAAAAGAGTGGGGAGAGAGCTACGGATTGGAGCTGGCGCAATCGGCTCTGGCCATCAAGGACAGGCAAGACGGTCCGCCGGCACAGTAAAAACGGAATCGATCAGCTTTCCGGTTTCGATGCCGTCAGATACGCATTGCGGCTTGTCCCGATCGAGCTCCCTCCTTCCACAATTTGCCGGTAGGTCGCGTGAAAATACGCCCTCTCGTCTGCCGAAAAATGCTCGGCAATGATCTGCTTCACTGATGGGGCAAGCGGGTGCGGAGAGCACTCCAGAAACGTTTCCCAATTCCGCTGGCTGGTCTGCTTTAAATCGATATGCAGTTCCATGTGCACATCCTGAAAACCTGCCGCGCGCGCAAGATGAACCAGGTCTCGTTCGGTATAGTTGGTGGTCGGATTCTTCGCGATGTCTTCCAGCGTGTGGGGGTATTGCGCCGCCATGATACGGCACTGGAGCCCAAGCAAACGGTCCCCATCCTGCAACCCATCGGCGTCGACCGCCTGTTTCAGCATGTAGACGCCCAGGGCATCGTCACGCATGACAGGTTCGCACAGAGAAATCCGGCCACCGGGTTTGAGCACACGAAGAAACTCCCTGAATGCGGCTGCCTTGTCCCCTACGTAAGCCAGGACAGCACGCGTGACAACAACATCAATCGATTCGTCTTCCAGCTGGTGCAGCTGGTCAGCCGCGCACGCGTGAAACGTACATTGTTTCAGCACGCCGCTTTGCTCCGCAAGTTGCTGAGCATGCTGCAGCATGGGTTCAGACACATCGGTAAGGATTACCCTCAGCGAAGGCCCGGTGTGGTGAATGGCGCGGAATGCAACCAGGCCATCGCCGGCGCCGACATCCAGAAGTGTCATGTTCGCTTCAATCTGGCCGCCTTGCAGAACGCGGTCGGCGAACCGCTCGGTCTCCGCACGGATGACACCGAGCGCCGCAGCATCGCCGCCATGACGATGGTGCAACAACCAATTAGACCAGATATCGGATTGAGGAAGATTTGTATAGTTATTCAATGCATTCACGCCATGTCAGTCGTCATGATTTACAGCCTGAAAGAATCAGTGCTGTGCCCTGTGCAATGAAAATATCAGCGGCACACTTAATGGCACATTAAGCTGGGGAAAATTTTCGCGGCATGACGAGCGACGGACCAACGTGGCACACCATGCTGCGCATAACGCTAGCGGCCACACACCCCATTAACGCAGCATTAAGCCGCGAGGAAAACAACGCTATCTTTCAGCTAAGTTTGCTGTAATCAAGCCTACATATTCGCCGCCCATACTCAGCCGCTTTCCGACACGGGATAGTCCGTGTCCGCGACCGTAGAAAATGGCGAGTAATGCGTGTACTGCTGATAGAAGACGATGACATGGTGGGCGAAGCCATGCAGCTAGCGCTGCAAGGCGTGCAGTTTGCAGTGGACTGGATCCGCGATGGCCGACGGGCGCTGGAGGCGGCGTTCGCCAGCTACGACCTGGTCCTGCTCGACCTCGGCCTGCCCGGCTGCGACGGCATCACCGTCATGCAGACCATGCAGCGTCAGGCGCCGCTGGTGCCGGTGCTGATCGTCAGCGCGCGCGACGGCCTGGATGACCGCATCCGCGGCCTGGACCTCGGCGCCGACGACTACATCCTCAAGCCGTTCGACATGCCCGAGCTGCTGGCGCGCATGCGCTGCGTGCAGCGGCGCTATCGCAAACAGCAGCCGCACAGCATCGGCACCGACGCCATCACCCTCAATCTCGACACGCTCTACCTGCGAGTCGGCGCCACCGAGGCCTCGCTGTCGCCGCGCGAAGCCGCGCTGATGCAGGCCTTGCTGGAGCGGCCGGGCGCAATCCGCTCGCGCGAATTCCTCGAAGCCGCGGTATATCACAGCGATGACGTCTCCAGCAACGCGCTGGAATTCCTGATCCACTCCATCCGCCGCAAGTTTGGCCAGGGCGCCATCCGCAATGTGCGCGGCATGGGCTGGGCGGTGGCGAAATGAGGCCGCTGCGCTCATTGCAGGTCCGGCTGACGCTGTGCCTGGCGGCCGTGATGCTGGCGGCGGCCGGCATCGGCGGCAGCATCTCCTACCGCACCGCCTTCCATGAAGTCAACGAGTTGCAGGATGACCAGCTGCGCCAGATGTCGGCGCTGGCCGAGCGCCACCATGGCGCCATACCGTTGGGACTGCAGGATCTGGACAACCATGTGGTCGATGCCGGCGCGCGCATCATGGTGCAACTGCTGCACAACGGCGCCTGGGGCGAAGTCGAAGGCGGCACCCTGCCCCTGCCGCTGGCGGCCACGCTGCCGGATGGCTTGCAGACGCAGGAGTTGGGCGGTCAGCAATGGCGCATGTTCATCCGCACCCTGCCCGGCGGCGAACGGGTCGCGGTCAGCCAGAGCACGGCGGTGCGCGACGAGGTGGCGCACAATGCCGGCAAAACCACCATCGTCCCGATCGCCATCCTGATCCCGCTGCTGTCGCTGGCGATGGCGCTGCTGCTGCGGCACATGCTGGCGCCGGTCATGCGCCTGGCCCAGGAACTCGATGGACGCGCCGACGAGCAGCTCACCGCGCTTGACGAGCACGGCGTGCCGAGCGAAATCCTGCCGTTTATCGCCGCCATCAATCGTCTGCTGCACCGTATCGAGCAAACCCTGGCGCAGCAGAAGCGTTTTGTGGCCGACGCCGCCCACGAGTTGCGCACACCGCTGACCGCCATCTCGCTGCAGGCGGAACTGCTGGCCGGCCTGAACCTCGGTGAAGCGGCGCAGCCGAGGCTACAGTCCTTGCAGCGCGGCATACTGCGGGCGCGGCATCTGGTGGCGCAGCTGCTGTTGCTGGCGCGGCTGCAGGGACGCCAGCAGGTGGCGCTGGAAGCCGTCGCCGTGGGCGCCGTCTGCCGCAACGTGCTGGAAGACCTGCTGCCGTTGGCCGAACAAAAACAGATCGCGCTCAGTGCCGACATCGGCGCGGCGCTCGTCCGCTCCAGCGCGCTGGACCTGAGCGCCGTGCTGCGCAACCTGGTCGACAATGCGATCCGCTATACGCCGTCCGGCGGCCAGGTCGAGATCCAGGTCGCACACCACGACACCGCACTGACCATCCGCGTCACCGACAACGGCCCCGGCGTGGCGCCGCACGAGCGCGAACTGGTGCTGTCGCCGTTCTACCGCAGTGCCGAAGCCGGCGGCTCCGGCTCCGGCCTCGGGCTGGCCATCGTCCACAACATCGTGCAGCGCATGCACGGCACGCTCAACATGACGGCCGCCTTGCCCGACGGCAGCGGTCTTTGCATTCAAGTGGTTCTCAGCAGCCATGCCGGCTGAAACCGGCCTCCCCCTCCCGTCCGTCATGGGCATTTTTATGAGAGTATGTATGCAAGCCAGACCATTCAAGCCAGCCCTGCTTCCCGCGCTGATCGCCCAGCTCTTCATGTTGCCCGCCCATGCGGCGGACGGCGCCGACCAGGCGCCGACGAACGATGCCATCCAGGTCATCGTGGTGGACGCGCAGCGCGCCACCAACACCATCGCGCGCCAGGCGCAGGAACAGGCGCCCAACCTGGTCAACCTGATGACGGCGGCGGAAATGCGCAAGCTGCCAGACGTCAACATCGCCGAGTCGGTGCGCCGCATTCCCGGCATCTCGCTGGAGACCGATACCGGTGAAGGCCGCTTCATCAATATCCGCGGCCTCGATGCCGATCTCAACAGCACGACCTTCGGCGGCCTGCGCCTGCCGCCGTCGAACAACGCCTCGCCGTTCGGCGGTGGCCGCGCGGTGGCGCTGGACGCGATTCCGACCGGCCTGGTCGGTGCGATCACGGTCACCAAGTCCAACCTGCCGGAGCAGGATGCCGAGGCGCTCGGCGGCACCATCGAGATCACGCCCAAGACTGCGCCGCGCAACGGCAAGCCATTCGTTGAAGCGCGCATCGGCAGCGGCCGCGAAACGCTGCGCGGCACCAACATCGCCGACCTGTCGCTGACCGCCGGCACCCGCTTCGGCGGCGCCGCGCTGGTGCCCGGCGGCGTCGATGCAGTGGCCGACCATCCGTTCTCGATCGTCGTCACCGCCGCCTATTATGAAGACAAGCGCGGCGTTGACGACGTCGAGCCGGCCTTCCTCGACGACGGCGTCCACGGCCCGCTGGCCTACGCCGGCTGGGACCAGCGCTGGTACCAGTACCACCGCCGTCGCCACGGCGTCGGCGTCGACCTCGGCTACCAACCGAACGCGCGCGACAGCTACTACCTGCGCGGCTTCGACGCCGGCTACACCGAATCGGTGCTGCGCCAGCGCCTGACGGTGACGCCGGACGGCGCGCCGGTGACCACCGCCAATGGCCTGATCGACGGCCTCGGCGCCAACGGCTTCGACAAGACGCTGCGCGACGAACAGGAAACCATCAACAACAAGGTCTTCATGGCGGGCGGCAAGAACATACTGGAACACGCGGTGCTGGACTACCGCCTGGGCTACACGCGCGGCTCCTACAACAAGGCGCATGACTACAACTCCGACTTCAACTACACGCCCGGCAGCGACGCCACCGTCAGCTACAACAACGGCGGTCCGGGCAACGTGCCGGCGTTCACCGTCAACGGCGCCGACTACCTCAATCCGGCCAACTACACGCTGGTCAAATTCCAGAACAGCACCACCGATATTTCCGACCACGAATGGTCGCTGGCCGGCAACCTGAAGTGGGATACGCGTCTCGGCGCTTACGACGAGGAAAGTTTCAAGGTCGGCGCCGGCGCCCGCCTGCGCAAGCGCGTGGTCCACGGCCAGCCGTATTCGTTCGACAACCTGCCGGCGTTGCCATTGACCGCCGCTTCCGGCGGTTCCAACGTCACTTTCTATAACGGTCACTACCAGAACGGCCCGCAAATGACGCCCGGCCTGCTGCAAAACCTGTACGGCAGCCAGCAGGTGGTGTCGGCCGGCGACGCCGAGAACGCCGCCCTGCAATATCTGCAGGACAAGGAAAACATCTACGCCGCCTATGGGCAATACCAGATGCGCGCCGGCGCACTGGGCGTAACCGGTGGCGTGCGGGTCGAGGCCACGCGCGCCAACTACGCGGCCAATTCCAAGGGTACTGACGCCAACGGCAATACCCTGATCCAGCCGGACAACCGCGACCGCAACTACGCCAACTGGTTCCCAAGCGTGCAGGCACGCTACGAACTGGACGATTCCACGCTGCTGCGCGCGGCGTTCTCGTCGACCATCGCCCGTCCCGGCTTCAGCCAGGTGTCGGCCTCGCTCAACATCGATCCCGGCGCCAACACCGTCACCAAGGGCAATCCAGACCTGAAGCCGACCACCGCCCACTCCTTCGACCTGTCGTTCGAACGCTACCTGCCCAATGCCGGCATCGCCTCGGTCGGCGTGTTCGACAAGGAAATCAGCAACTACATCGCCGCCAGCCAGACCACCCAGACCTTCCCCAACGATGGCCTATTCGCCGGCTTCGTCGGCGCCGCCCACGTGTATTCGTTCGCCAACGTCGGCAAGTCGTCGGTGCGCGGTATGGAGCTGAATTACGAACAACGCTTCACCACACTGCCGGGCTGGCTGTCCGGCCTCGGCGCCAGCGCCAACTACACCTTCGTCGATTCGCGCTTCGAGATCCGTCCCGGCGAGCACTCGACCTTGCCATCGACGTCGCGCAACACCGTCAACGCCGCCGTGTTCTACGAGGCTGGACCGTGGAACCTGCGCCTGGGCATGTACACGCTGTCGCGCAACCTGTGGGCGATCGGCGCCAGCGCGGCGCAGGATGTGTATTCGGAGCGCCGCACTTCGTATGACTTCGGCGGCGCTTACGCACTCAACAAGCACGTTTCCGTGTACCTTAACGCCAAGAACCTGAGCAACACGCCGTTGAAATTCGCCGAGGGCACCTCCAACCGCACCATCCAGCGGGAATTCTACGGTCCGACCTATCAGGCCGGCGTCAATCTTTCGTATTGATTCATTCACCCATAGGAACCACCATGCATCACACCAAACAACTCTTCGCGCCGCTGGCCCTGCTGTTGAATCTGGCGGCATTGCCTGGCGCCATGGCGGCGCCGGCATTCCATGTCGAGGCCACCATCGCGCTGCCGGGCGAAGGCAAGTGGGACTACGCCAATATCGACGCCGTCCACCAGCGCCTGTTCGTCACCCACAGCAGCCAGGTCCAGGTAATCGACCTCAAGACGCGCCAGCTGGTGGGGGCGATTGCCGGCACCGACGTCCCGCACGGCGTCGACTTCGCGCCCGAACTAAACCTGGGCTTCATCAGCAACGGCCATGCCAACAACGTGACCGTGTTTGCGCTCGACAGCCTGGCCATTCGCCAGCAGGTCAAGGTCGACGGCAAGAACCCGGACGCCATCCTGTACGTGCCTCAGTCGCACCAGCTGTACACCTTCAACGGCGGCAGCGCCGATGTCAGCGTCTTCGACGTGCCCAGCATGCGGCTGGTGAACACCATCAAGGCCGGCGGCCGTCCGGAATTCGCCGTCAACGATGGCGCCGGTCATATTTTCTTCAATATCGAAGACAAGAACGCGATGGAAATGATCGACATCGCCAGCGGCAAAATCGCCGCGCACTGGGCGCTGGACGGCTGCGAGGAGCCAAGCGGCCTGGCGCTCGACAACGTCCACGGCCGGCTGTTTTCGGTCTGCAAGAACCAGCGCGCCGTGGTGACCGACGCGCGCACCGGCAAGCGCGTGGCCGAATTCGCGATCGGCACCCATCCGGATGCCGCCGTGTATGACCCGGCCACCGCCACGGTGTATGTCTCCAACGGCGACAGCGCCACCCTGACCATCGCGCATCAGGTCACGCCCGACCGCTACGAGGTGCTGGACAACGTCGCCACCGCAGTCGGCGCCAAGACCATGGCGTTCGATGCGGCCACCAAGCACGTGTACCTGCCGACCGCCGCCGATGGAAAAATGAAGGTCCTGGTGGTGAACGCCGCCGTCAAGTAAGTAGCACGCCCTCCGCGCCGGCGCGGAGGGCAATCGATCAGGCTATGCGGGTTGCTTGCGCGTGCGCGTCACATACGCCAGCACCGGCATCAGCAGCAGCACCAGCGGCAACTGCACCACCAGTCCCGAAATAATCGCGATCGCCAGCGGCTGCTGCATCTCCGAACCTTTGCCGATGGCGAAGGCCAGCGGCAGCAGGGTCAGGATCGCCGCCAGCGTGGTCATGGCGATCGGCCGCATGCGGTTGATCCCGGCCTCCACCAGCGCCTCATCCAGCGGCATGCTGTGCAGCAGTTCCTGCTGCTCCGAATAATAGAAAATCGCCACCTCGGTCGCCATGCCGATGATCATGGTCATGCCCATCATGGCGGAAATATTCAGTTCCGTGGCGCTGACCCACAGGCCGACAAACACCGCCGATACCGCCAGCAGCGCCGTCACCAGGATCGACAGCGCGATGCGGAAACTCTCGTACATGAACAACAGCAGCAGGAACACCAGCGCCGCCGCCGCCGCGAACACCATCAGCAGGCCCTGGAAGGCGATCTGCTGCTGCTCGTACAGCCCGCCCAGCGTGAAGTAGGCGCCAGCCGGCAACGCGCCCGGTTGCGCCATCGCCTGCTTGACGTCGGCGATCACCGAACCGAGGTCGCGGCCACTGATGCGGCCCGTCACGGCTACCATGCGCCGCAGGTTTTCGCGCGCGATCTGCGGCTGACCGGTGACCGCCTCCAGCGTCGCCACCCGTTGCAGCGGGAACAGGTGGCCATCCGGCGCGCGGATCTGCAACTGCAGCACATCGCTGTCGCTGTTGCGCAGGTCCTTGGGTATCCACAACCGCAGGCCGATCATCTTGGTGCCGCTGGCGATGCGGGTGGTCACCACGCCGTTGAGCATGGCGTCGACCGACTTGCTGATGGCGTCGACGTCGGTGCCTTCCTGGGCCGCCCTGGCCGGGTCGATATGGATCAGCAGCGCATCGCCGGCCGGATTGATGCCGTTGCGGACATCGACCACGCCATTGATTTTGGCGATGCGCGCGGCCACGTCCTGCGCCGCGCGATTCAGGCGCGCCGGCGTATCGGCAAAAATCTTGATTTCCACCGGTTGCGGCACGGCGGTCAGGTCGCCGATCAGGTCTTCCATCAGCTGCGCCATTTCTACCGTCAGGCCGGGCACGTTGTGCTCGACGCGGCCGCGGATGTCGTTCATCACCTCTTCGACTGGACGGCGCTGGCCGGCCTTCAGGCGGATGAAGAAGTCGCCGCTATTGGCTTCGCTCAGGGTGCCGCCCAGGCCGGTGCCGGTACGGCGCGAATAGCTTTCCACATCGGGCGTGTTGCGCACGATCTGCTCGACCTGGCGCAGCAGGCGGTCGGTTTCCGACAGTGCCGTGCCCGGCGGACTGCGGTAATCCAGCACGAAGCCGCCCTCGTCCATGGCCGGCATGAAGCCGGAGCCAACCGCCTTGAAGGCCAGCACGCCGACCACCACCAGCAGCGCCACCGCCGGCAGCGCCAGCAGCGGCCGCTGGAACAGGCCGCGCAGCAGGCGGCGGTACTGCTTGTGCAGCCACAGCAGCATGCGCGACTCGGCGTGCGGCTCGGCGTCGCGCTGCTTGAGGAACAGGTCGGCCAGCAGCGGCACCGCCAGCCAGGTCAGCAGGAAGGAAATGAACAGCGCCGCCGCCATCGTCAGCGACAGCGCCTTGAAGAAGGCCCCGGTGACGCCGCTGAGGAAGGCCAGCGGCGCGAAGATCACCAGCGTCGAGCCACTGGAACCGGCCAGCGGCCGGGTGAATTCGATGGCCGCCGCGATCACGCGTTCATGCGTTTCGCCCTGCCCGCCCTGCAGGCGGCGCACGATGTGCTCGATCATGACGATGGCGTCGTCGATGATCAGGCCGACGGCGGCGGCCATGCCGCCCAGCGTCATGATGTTGAAGCTCATGCCCAGCACCGACAGCAGCACCACGGTGCTGGCCAGCACGGCCGGCACCACCACCACCGCGATCAGCGTCACCTTGAGGTTACGCAGGAACAGCAGCAGCACCAGCGCCGACAGGCCGATGCCGATCAGCACCGCGTCGCGCACGCTGGTGGCCGACTCGGTCACCAGCTGGCTCTGGTCGTACCAGCTGGCGATGCGCACGCCGGCCGGCAGGTTGCGCTGGAAGTCGGCCAGCCGCGCCTTGATGTCGGTGGCGATCTGCACGCTGTTGCTGCCCGGCTGCTGGTAGACCGAGAACAGCACGGCGTCGCGGCCATCGGCCGTGACCCGCGTCCATTCCGGCACCGCCGACTGCTCGACGCTGCCGACATCGGCCAGCCGCACCATGCCGCCGGCGGTATTGCGCAACACGGTCTGGCGGATTTGCGCCAGGCTCTGCAGGCGGCTATCGGTCATCACAAGGTACAGCTTGTAATGGTCTTCCAGCCGCCCCACCGCCGACAGCACATTGCTGGCCGTCAGCGTGCGGGCGACGTCGTCCAGCGTCAGGTCATGCGCGCGCAGACGCGCCGGATCGATGCTGATCCGGTACTCCTCCAGCGCGCCGCCCATGGTCTGCACACTGGACACGCCGTTGACACTCGACAGCAGCGGCCGCAGCTGATAGTCCGCCAGGTCGCGCAGCTGCGACGGCGACAGCGTGCTCGACACCAGGCTGTAGGCGATGATGGGGAACACCGTCGGGTCCATGCGCCGGGTCGTCATCTGGGTGCCGGCCGGCAACTGGCCGAGGATCTGGCCGATGGCCGCATTGACCTCCAGCGTGGCGCCGGTCATGTCGCGGCCCCAGTCGAAGTTAAGCGAGATTTCGGCCGAGCCGCGGCTGGTGGTCGAGCGCACGCTGCGCACCCCCGGCACCCGCCGCACCGCTTCCTCCACCGGCCGCGTGACCAGCATTTCCATCTGCTCGGCCGGCTGGTCGCCGGCGTCCAGCGACACCACCGCGCGCGGGAACGAGACGGTCGGGAACAGCGACACCGGCAGATGGAAGGCGGCCACCAGGCCGGCCAGCGCCAGCATCACCAGCAGGAACAGGATCGAACGGCGGTGCGATTGCGCCCAGGCGGCGACGCTCATGGCGCG
Organism: Duganella levis; assembly: GCF_009857605.1. Classification (GTDB taxonomy): domain Bacteria; phylum Pseudomonadota; class Gammaproteobacteria; order Burkholderiales; family Burkholderiaceae_D; genus Rugamonas; species Rugamonas levis. The sequence continues at coordinate 135,903 of NZ_WWCT01000023.1, forward strand.
CTCCGGCGCAGTTCGGCGCCGTCCTTCAATTCATAGTTGCCGAGCACGACTACCGGCAGCGCCGCATCAAGCGCGCCGTCGACGCCCACCACGCGGTCGCCTTCGACCACCTTGCGCACCGCGACCCGGCGCGCCTTGTCCTGCACCACCTGGAACAGGTAGGCGCCCTGGTCGTCGACCAGCACCGCCTGGCGCGGCACGGCCCAGGCCTTGCTGCGCGCCAGTTCGATCACGCCCTGCACATGGGCGCCGACCGGCAGGCCGGCCTGCGCCGGCAACATGACGATGGCGCCGGCCATCTGCGTCTTCGGGTCGACCATGTTCTGCACCGAGAACACGCTGCCGGCAATGGCTGGCGCGCCGTCGCGCGGCGCGGCCAGCGTCACCTTCATGCCGGGCTGGACCTCGCCGGCGCGCATCGGTTCGATCGCCAGCAGCACCTTCAGCGTGTCGGTGCGGCCCAGCTGCACCACGGTGGCGCCGGCCGCCACGCGGTCGCCCTGCGCCAGCAACAGCGCGCTGACCACGCCATCGAACGGCGCCCTCAGTTCGGCCGTGCCGTGGGCGCCGTTCAGGCGGGTCTGGGCCGCCAGCGCGGTCTGGGCGTCGGCAGCGGCCTTGGCCGCACTATCCACCTGCGACTGGGTCGACAGCTGTAAGGCCAGCAACTCCTTCTGCCGCCGCAGTTCCTGCTGTGCAAATTCCAGCGCGCTGGCCGCCTGCTCGTAGGCCACCAGCGCGTTCGGATCGCTGGCCATGACCGCCAGCAGATCGCCGCGCTGCACCGCCTGCCCGGCCACCACCGCCGTGCGTGTCAGCTGGCCGGCCTGCGGAAAGCTTTGCGACTCGATCTTGCCGGCCACGATATCGCCGAACACCGGCATGGTCAGCGGCATGTCCTGCCGCGACGGCAGCGCCGTCCGTACCAGCACCGCGCCGCCGGCGTCGGCCGCGGCGGCGGCGGTGGC
>NZ_WWCT01000024.1 GCF_009857605.1 Duganella levis
GCGCCTCGACGAACGCGGCCGCAACGACGACTGCGGCGGACGCCGCCACCACCGGGACCTCCGCCGCCACGCCAGGCGCTGCAGGGCAGGGCGCGGTCAACATCGGCGTCGACGGCGGCAAGCCTGCCGCTGCCGGTCCCGGCGTCAAGATTTACACTATCCCCAATCCCACCGCTGTCGATATCGTACCGCCGGCGCCAGCGCCGCAAGCCGCCGCGCCTGTCGCCCCAGTCAATGACGCCGGCCATCTGGAAGCCGCACTGAAGAGCGGCAAGCTGCTGGTCATCCTGCCGCTGTTTGCGCTGCTGGGCCTGGGCCTGTCGTTCACACCCTGCGTGCTGCCGATGGTGCCGATCCTGTCCTCCATCATCGTCGGCGAAGGCGAGAACACCACCCGCAGCCGCGCACTGGCGCTGTCTGTCACCTACGCGCTGGGCATGGCGCTGGTCTACACCGCGCTGGGTGTGGCCGCCGGCTTGGCTGGCGAAGGCCTGGCCAGTACCTTGCAGAATCCGTGGGTGCTGGGCGCGTTTGCCCTGCTGATGGCGCTGCTGTCGCTGTCGATGTTCGGTTTCTACGAACTGCAAGTCCCGGCAGCACTCCAGAGCAAGCTGAGCACAGTCTCCAACCGCCAGTCGTCGGGCAAGCTGGCCGGCGTGTTCGTGATGGGCGCGATTTCCGCGCTGATCGTCGGCCCTTGCGTGGCCGCGCCATTGGCTGCCGCGCTGGTCTACATCAGCCAGTCGCGTGACATCGTCATTGGCGGCAGCGCGCTGTTTGCGATGGCGGTCGGCATGAGCGTACCGCTGATTCTGGTGGGCGTATCGGCCGGCACGCTGCTGCCGAAAGCCGGCATGTGGATGGACTCGGTCAAACGCTTCTTCGGCGTGCTGATGCTGGCGGTCGGCTGGTGGCTGGTGTCGCCGGTGCTGCCGGGCGCCGTGCAAATGATGGGCTGGGCCGCGCTGTTGGTCGGCTATGGCATGTATCTGCTGCTGAACAGCGGTAAATGGGTCGCTAAATCGCTGGCGGTCATCGTGGTGGTGCTGGGCGTCGCGCAACTGGTGGGCGTGGTCAGCGGTGGACGCGATCCGCTGGCGCCGCTGGCGCACCTGACCGGCAAGGCCCACGACACGTCGCTGGCATTCCAGCGCGTGAAGAACGTGCAGCAATTGGACGCGATCCTCGCGCAAACCGGCGGCAAAACCGCCATCCTGGACTTCTATGCCGACTGGTGCGTGTCCTGCAAGGAGATGGAAAAACTGACCTTCGTCGATCCCGCCGTGCGCGCCAAGCTGGCCAACACCGTGCTGCTGCAAGTGGACGTAACCGCCAACGACGACGAAGATAAAGCCATGCTGAAACGCTTTGGCCTGTTCGGCCCGCCGGGCATCATCCTGTTCGACAAGCAGGGCAAGGAGATCCCGAGCGCGCGCGTGATCGGCTTCCAGGATGCGGCGAAATTCACCGCATCCCTGTCCGCCCTGAACTAATCAACCACGCTGTGGGCGTGGACCGCCCCAGCCTTCGTGCTGTTCGCCGCCATGGCCCCAGCCGCCGCGCTGGCCATGGTGACCACCGTGACCCCAGTGGCCATGACGGCCGCCACGTTCGCCGCCCAGGCCGTGCTCATCAAACAGCGTCTGCTGCGCCGGGTTCAGCTGGCCGTAGAAAGCGGTGACGGCTTTTACGCGGGTTTCCAGGAACGCTTCACGTTTCTTGGTCATGTCCAGTGCCAGCGTCAGGCGTTCCGGTGCGGTCAGCTTGTCGAATGGCTTGTGTTCCGGACGCTTGCCGTCAAAGGCTGGCAGCTTGATCGCAGATTGATAGTTGGCCCAGGCCGATTCCTGTTGCGCGGTCAGCTTCAGCAAGTCATGCAGGCGCGCCTGGCGCTTGGCGTACATATCCGCCATCTTGGCCTGCATCTGTTCCTTGCTCGGATGGGCGTCGTGCTGCTTCGGCACCGGTTTGGCTTCCTGGGCCTGCGCTGCGGCCATGCCCAGTACGGTGAAACCGATCAGTATGCTTTTGCGTAAGATGTTCATGGTCGTTCCTTCATGGTTGAGAGTTAAATAATTCGCGTTGTTTTCGCGCTTGGTGCCATCTTGGTCGCCCAAGGTTGCGCTTACGTTTCTCTGCCCGAAGTTTTTGTATCCAGATGTTTCGCCTGCAAGTAGCCCCTACGCACTTATACAAGACGATACAATTGGTATATGGTCTTGCATGGATAATGGGCGCATGGAACCGACATCTACAATTTTGATCGTTGACGACGATCGCGACATTCGCACGCTGTTGGCGGATTACCTTGAATCAAACGGCTATCGCGCCTTGTGCGCGGCCGATGGCGCAGCCATGTGGAAGCTATTGGACGAAGCCCGTCCGGAACTGGTGGTGCTGGACTTGAACCTGCCCGGCGACGACGGCCTGACACTGTGCCGCAAGCTGCGCGCGCACTCGACGCTGCCGGTGATCATGCTGACCGCCCGCAACGAACCGCTGGACCGCATCCTCGGCCTGGAAATGGGCGCCGACGATTACCTGCCGAAACCGTTCGAGCCGCGCGAGCTGCTGGCGCGCATCCGCAGCGTTCTGCGCCGCAGCAACGCCATGCCGGTCGGCTCCGGCACCGACAAGGCGCAGCAGATGAAATTCTCCGGCTGGACGCTGGACCTGACCGCGCGCCACCTGCTCAACCCGGACGGCATCGTCATCATGCTGTCGGGCGCCGAGTTCCGCCTGCTCAAGGTCTTCCTTGAACATCCGAACCGCGTGCTCAACCGCGACCAGTTGCTGAACCTCACCCAGGGCCGCGACGCCGATCCGTTCGACCGCTCGATCGACATCCAGATCAGCCGCCTGCGCCAGAAGCTGGGCGAGGATGCGCGCATGCCGCAAATCATCAAGACCGTCCGCAACGGCGGTTACGTACTGGCCGGCCAGGTCGCCGTGGAGCCGCAAGCGTGAAAGCCTTCCTCGGGTCGATGACCGGGCGCGTGTTCCTGGTGCTGTTGTTGGGCATCGTGGCGTCGGCGGCGCTGACCCAGTGGCTGGCCGTCAACGAACGTTCGCGCGCGCTGGAGCGCTACCGCGACTTCCACGCGCTGGAGCGCGCCGAGCAACTGATCACCACCGCCGACGCCATGCCGGACAGCGCCCGCCCGACCTTTCTGGTGGCGGCCGCGCGCGGCACCGTGCGGCTGGAGCTGAGCGACGCGCCACAGGCGCAAACGCTGGCGCCAACCGAATTCTCGACCGCGCTGCAACAGCGCCTGGGCGCGGGCTTCAAGCTGGGACCGCTGGCCGAACACCTGGCCGCCTGCGACCAGCCGCGCCAGACCACCAGCATCTTCGCCTCCAGCCAGTGGCGCGGCACCTGCGAAGCCATCAACATCTACCTGCATGACGGCCAGGTGCTCAAGCTGTCGGTGCTGCCGCCGCGCGCGCCGCCGGCCGCCTCCACCAACAGCGAACTGGTGTCGCTGCTGCCGTTCCTGCTGAGCATTGCCTTCCTGGCTTACCTGGTGGCGCGCATGTCGATGCGTCCGCTGAAGCAGCTGGCGCAGGCGGCCAAGGACCTGGGCAACGACATCAACCACCCGCAAGTCGTGCTGAGCGGCGCCGCCGAGATCCGCCAGGCCAGCGCCGCCTTCAACGCCATGCAGGCGCGCATCCGCCAGCACATCACCCAGCGCACGCAGATGCTGGCCGCCATCACCCACGACTTGCAGACGCCGCTGACGCGCCTGCGCCTGCGGCTGGAAAAGGTCGGCGACAAGGAATTGCAGCAACGCCTGATCGACGACCTGTCGGCCATGCAGCAAATGGTCAAGGAAGGGCTGGACCTGGCGCGCAGCATGGACTCGACCGAAACCATGCAGGCGCTGGACCTGGACGCGCTGCTCGACAGCGTGTGCAGCGACGCCACCGATACCGGCCAGCAGGTCGAACTGCGCGGCCGCGCGGCAATGGCGCTGATGGGCCGGCCGCTGGCGATTCGCCGCTGCCTGGTCAATCTGATCGACAATGCCGTCAAATACGGCCACTATGCCAATGTGAAGGTGGAGCGGCTGGCGGGTTCGTCGCGCATCAGCATCCGCGACGGCGGCCCCGGCATTGCGCCGGAGCAGATGGCGCGCGTGTTTGAACCGTTTTACCGTATCGAAACCTCGCGTTCGCGCGAGTCCGGCGGCACTGGCCTGGGACTGACCATTGCCCGCAATATCGCCGAACAGCACGGCGCCAATGTCACGCTGGCCAACCATCAGGACGGCGGACTGGAAGTCACGCTGGTGTTGCCCGAGTATTACGTCGGCAACTAACCAACACTCCGCAGAAAAAAGCGTCCTGCGGTAATACTGGTGCAGTTTTTCTGGTAGATACTATGCGACAATATTCCGCCTTGTGCTTGGCGGCAATGTTTTTCGACGTGAAAATTATTATTAAAAATGAAAAAATCTTCCTTGGCGTTACTGGTCGGAGCAGTCGTAGTAGTGGGTGGTGGCATCTGGTATATGACGCATCACAGCGAGCAGCCGGCCTCCGGTAACAAGTTGAACGGCAACGGTCCGCAGGGACCGACCACCGTCAGCATCATCGCGCCGAAGCGTCAGGACGTGCCGGTGGTGCTGCAGGCGAACGGCACGGTGACGCCGATCAGCACCGTCGACCTGCATCCGCAAACCACCAGCACCATCGCCAAGGTGCACATCAAGGAAGGCCAGTTCGTCAAATCCGGCGAATTGATGTTCACGCTGGACGACCGCACCGAGCGCGCCAATATCGACAAGGCCCAGGCCCAGGTCGAACGCGACCGCGCCGCGCTGGCCGACTACGAACGCCAGTACAAGCGCTCGATGGACTTGCTGGCGCAGAAATTTATCGCCCAGGGCGCGGTCGATACTCTGAAGAGCCAGGTCGATTCCGCCCGCGCCGTGTTGCAGGCCGACATAGCCGCCGTGCGCGGCGCCAATGTGGACGCCAGCTATACCGCGATCCGCGCGCCGATGAACGGCCGGGTCGGCGCCATCAACGTTTATCCGGGCAGCCTGGTGCAGATGGCCACGCTGCTGACCTCGGTCACCCAGCTGGACCCGATCACGGTCGCCTTCACCTTGCCGGAAACCTCGCTGAGCGGCCTGATGGCGGCGCAGCGCGAAGGCGCGGTGCCGGTGCAGGTAACATTGGATAACTCGACGCTGGCCGTCAACGGCAAGCTCAGCTTCATCGACAACACGGTCGATCCGGTGGCCGGCGTGATCCGCGTCAAGGCCCAGTTCGACAACAAGGACACCGCGCTGTGGCCGGGCCAGTACGTCAACACCAAGCTGATCTCGCACGTGTTGAAAGACGCGACGGTGATTCCGCAAAACGCTATCATTAGCAACACCCGCGGCACCTTTGTCTACGCGGTGGACAAGGACCAATCCGCCAAGGTGGTCAACATCAAGCGCCTGTATGCATTCGGCGAAAGCGCCGCCGTCTCCGGCCTGACCGGCGACGAACAAGTGATTGTCGACGGCAAGCAAAACCTGCGGCCGGGCGGCAAAGTCCGCGTCGCCTCGGCTGACAAGCCGGCCGACGCCAAGGTTGATGGTAGCAAGCAGAAGGGCTAAGCGATGAACCTTTCCGAGTTGTGTATCCGCCGCCCTGTGATGGTGGTGCTGTTGTCGGCCACCCTGATCCTGGCCGGCGTGCTGTCGTACTTCTACATCCCGGTGGCGGCGCTGCCGAGCTATAACACACCGGTGATTAATGTCTCGGCCGACCTGCCGGGCGCCTCGCCGGACACCATGGCGTCGTCGGTGGCGCTGCCGCTGGAGAAGCAGTTCTCCACCATCGCCGGCCTCAGCCTCATCACCTCGACCAACACGCTGGGCAATTCCTCGCTGACCCTGGAGTTTGACCCGAGCATCAACGTCAACGAAGCGGCGGTCGACGTGCAGGCGGCGCTGCTGCGCGCGCAACGCCAGTTGCCGATCGAAATGACCGACCTGCCGTCCTACCGCAAGGTCAATCCGGCCGATGCGCCGGTGCTGTTCATGACCATGAACTCGCCTTCGCTGACGCTGTCCGAACTGAACGACTACGCCGAAAACCTGATCGCGCCATCGCTGTCCACGCTGCCCGGCGTGGCGCAGGTGACCGTCAACGGCCAGAAACGTTTCGCCGTGCGCGTGCGCGCCAAGTCCGACCTGATGAACGCGCGCAACCTGACGCTCGACGAGTTGCAGCAAGCGATCAAATCCGCCAACGCCAACACGCCGCTGGGCATTCTCGACGGCCCGAGCCAGACGCTGACCATCACCGGTAATGCCCAGCTGATGAAAGCCGCCGACTACGCCGAGCTGATCATCGCCCAGCGCAACGGCCAGCCGGTGCGCCTGAAGGACGTGGCCGACGTGCAGGACAGCTTCCAGTCGACCAAGGCCGCCGGTAGCTACAACGGCGAGCGTTCGATCGTGCTGCTGGTGCAGCGCCAGCCGGACGCCAACACCGTGCAAGTGGTGGACGGCGTGCGCCGCCTGCTGCCGCAGTTCAAGGCGCAATTGCCGGCCTCGATCAACATCAACCTGGTCAACGACCGTTCGGTGTCGATCCGCGAGGCGATCCACGACGTCAACCTGACGCTGCTGCTGACCATCGGCCTGGTGGTGATGGTGATCTTCCTGTTCCTGCGCCGCGCCGCCGCGACCTTCATTCCGGCGATCACCATGCCGATCTCGCTGCTGGGTGCGCTGGCCTTGCTCTACGCCTTCGGCTACTCGCTGGACAACGTCTCGCTGCTCGGCATTACGCTGGCGGTCGGCCTGGTGGTCGACGACGCCATCGTGGTGCTGGAAAACATCGTCCGTCACATCGAGATGGGCAAGCGGCCGCTGGAAGCATCGCTGATCGGCGCCAAAGAGATGGGCTTCACCATCATCTCGATTTCCGTGTCGCTGGTGGCGGTGTTTATTCCGATCTTCTTCATGCCGGGCGTCATCGGCCTGATGTTCCACGAATTCGCCGTGGTGGTGGCGCTGTCGGTGCTGGTGTCGGCGGCGGTGTCGCTGATGCTGGTGCCGATGCTGGCCAGCCGCCTGCTGCCGGCCGACGCCATCGATCCAGAGCACGACAAAGGCAACTTCATCGGCCGCTGGTTTGAAGCCGGTTTCGGCGCGCTGCGCGACTTCTACGCCCGCACGCTGGACGTGGCGCTGCACCACCGCTATATCGTGCTGGTGGCCGCGCTCGGCACCTTCGCGCTGACGGCGGTGCTGTACATCACCACGCCGAAGGGCTTCTTCCCGGAGGAAGACTTGGGCCAGATCCGCGTCAACACCGAAGCCTCGGAAGATATCTCGTCGTCCTCGCTGATGGACTTGCAGGAAAAAGTCGCGGCCGTGATCAAGGCCGATCCGAACGTGCAGGACGTGACGTCCTTCGTTGGCGGCGGCAACACCGGCCGCATGTTCCTGGTGCTCAAGCCGCGCGGCGAACGCAAGCGCATGCCGGAAGTGCTGGACAGCCTGCGCAAGGCCACCAAGCAAGTGCCGGGCATCGCCGTCTACCTGAGTCCGGTGCAGAACTTGCAGCTGGGCGGACGCCAGTCCAAGTCGCGCTACCAGTACACGCTGCAATCGGTCAGTCCGGGGGCGCTGAACGACTGGGCGGAAAAATACATGGACCGCATGCGCGCCGACGCCGACTTCCGCGACGTCACCAGCGATTCGCAGAACAAGGGCCTGCAAGCGTCGCTGAAGATCGACCGCGACAAAGCCAACAACCTCGGCGTGGCAATCGGCGATGTCCGCACCGCGCTGTATCTGGCCTTCGGTGAGCGCCAGGTGTCGACGATTTACTCGCCGGCCGCCAGTTACTACGTGATCCTGGAAGCGGCCGACGCCGACCGCCAGTTCGATAGCGCGCTGACCAAGATTTCGGTGCGCAACAAGACCGGCCAGCTGGTGCAGCTGTCCAGCTTTGCCACCGTCGAGCGCACCATCGGCCCGACCGCCGTCAACCACCAGGGCCAGCTGCAGGCGATTACGCTGTCGTTCAACCTGGCGCCGGACGTGCCGCTGGGCGTGGCCACCGCCAAGATCGACCAGTGGGCGGCCGATATGCGTCTGCCGCCATCGATCATCACCAACTACGGCGGCGACGCGGCGGTGTTCCAGAGTTCGCAGGGCAGCCAGCTGATCCTGATCATCGCCGCGCTGGGCGTGATCTATGTGCTGCTGGGCGTGCTGTACGAGAGCTACATCCACCCGCTGACGATTCTGGCCGGCCTGCCGTCGGCGGCGGTGGGCGCGCTGCTGACGCTGCGCCTGTTCAACCTCGACCTGACCATGATCGCCATCATCGGCATCCTGATGCTGATCGGTATCGTCAAGAAGAACGCCATCATGATGATCGACTTCGCGCTGCACGCGCAGCGTAACGAGGGGCTGACGCCGGCCGTGGCGATCCGCCAGGCCTGTATCCTGCGCTTCCGTCCGATCATGATGACCACCATGGCGGCGCTGATGGGCGCGCTGCCGATCGCGCTCGGCCTGGGCGCCGGCGCCGAGCTGCGCCAGCCACTGGGCCTGGCCGTGGTCGGCGGCCTGATCTTCTCGCAGGTGATCACGCTGTACATCACGCCGGTGATTTACCTGTTCCTCGACAAGTACAGCGGCACCGGCCCGATGCTGGACGCGGAAATCGCCGCCGACGCCGCCATCCCGCCGGCTGAACGCGAAGCGGTGCACGCCGTTCCGCTGAAGGCCGTGAACAAGCATTGAGCGGTGACAAGTTGATGTAAAGATCGTCTCTTTATCATGGGCTTTTGGCCCGGATAAAGAGGCGATTGGATGAAACGCACCAGCATTACCATCATCGGCATGGGCCCGCGCGGGCTCAGCGTATTTGAACGCCTCGCCGCGCTGGCGCTTCACCGCCAGCTTCTCCTTGACCTGATTTTGATCGAACCCGGCGAATGCGGACCGGGCGTGCACGTCGCGCGCCAGCCGCAGCATTTGCTGATCAACACGCTGGCCAGCCAGGTCACCATGTTTCCGGCCGCTGGGGCCGTCAGACACGCGCCAGTGTGCGCGACGCCGTCGCTGACGGTATGGGCCAGGCAAATGGGTTATCGGCGCGTAGGCGACCGCTACTACCGTCTGGGAAGCAGTGGCGGGCACGACATCGGCGAGGCAGACTATCTGCCGCGCAGTTTGCTGGGCGAGTATCTGGCGTGGGTCTACCAGCAGGTGGCGGCGGCGCTGCCGGCCGGTGTGGCGGTCACGCATCACCGGCAGCGGGCGGTGGACTTGTCGCAGCGGCTGGATGGCAGCAGCGTGATCGAGCTGGAGAGCGGGTATGTGGTGACCAGTGATTTTGTGTTTCTCACCACCGGGCACGGCAGCAACCTGCCCAGCGATCTGGATGCATGGCTGGGCAAATTCGCGCAGGACCATGCGCGCTACAACAGCCGGCTGGGTTTTGTGCGGCAGGTGTATCCGATGGAACAGCTGTCGCGCATCAGCGCCGATGCGCGGGTGGCGATCCAGGGGCTGGGGCTGAGTGCGCATGATGTGATCGCCGAGCTGACGGTAGGGCGGGGCGGCGAGTTTGTGGCGGGGCCGGAGGGCTTGCGCTATCTGCCGTCGGGACGCGAGCCGCAGTTGACGCTGTGTTCGCGCAACTGCTTGCCGTACGCGGCGCGCGGCGTCAACCAGAAGGGGCTGGACGGCCGCCATCAGGCGCGCCACTTCACGGTGGACGCGGTGGAGGCGCTGCGCCGCCAGGCCCTGATCGCGCGCGGCAGCAGTCAGCTGGACTTCGACCGCGAACTGCTGCCCCTGCTCAAGCGCGAAATCGCCGACGCCTACCGAACCGCAGCCGCCACGCTCGACGCCCCGGACGAAGATACCTTGCTGGCCGACCTGCTATTCCCCCTGCAAGACCGCCAATTCGCCACGCTGGCCGAGTTCCGCCGCTACTTCCGCGACTGGCTGCAAGCCGACCTGGCCGAAGCCCGCCTCGGCAACCTTGCCAGTCCCACCAAAGCCGCCACCGACGTGCTGCGCGACGTCCGCGCCACCTTGCAGTCAGCCATCGAGCACGGCGGCCTGACGCCAGCCTCGCACCGCAAATTCCTCAACGTCTACCATCCCGCCATCAACCGCGCCGCCTTCGGCCCGCCGCTGCGCCGCAACGAAGAACTGCTGGCGCTGCTGGACGCCGGCGTCATCACCCTGCAAGCCGGCCCCGGCAACCGCATCGACATCGACGAAACCGAATCCACCTACCTGCTCACCACCAAATTCAGCGGCGGCGCCGAACAGCACCCGGTCGACGTGGTCGTCATAGCAAGGTTGGAGCCGTTTGTGCCGGAAACCGACACATCCTTACTGATCCGTAATATGTTAAAACGCGGCCTGGTCCGGCCGTACTACAACGGCGTGTTCCACCCCGGCGGCATCGACATCAACCGCGCCGGCCAGCCGCTGGACGCCGGCGGCGCCGCACTGGCCAACCTCTGGGCGCTGGGCTACCTGACCGAAGGCGCGCACTACTACACGCATGCCTTGCCGCGTCCGCAGCTGAGGTCCCGCCAGGTGTGGGATGCCGAACAATGCGTCATGGCCTTGGCCGCTAAAATGGCTGAAAACCAGCGTCGCAGCCCGCGCAAACGGGCGGCGGCGAGTGCTCAAAAACATGACACTTTGCAAAGCAATTGATACATACGGTAACACCCGTCAAGAGCCGAAACTTGTAAAGTAGACAGTCTGGTGCCCTGGATGGCATTGGGAGCGGTTCCCAAAAGAGCGGGACTCTGGCACTATGGCCCCATTTTGACGACTTCTGCGTTCCACAAGGTTTGTATCTTGCACCACGACTCCCATATCCTCTCCGCGCATTCGGAATACTGCGAGACTTGCGGCCAGCGCCTGCCGTCGGCGCAGGATAGCTTTGCTACGTGGGACCGCAAGTCCAAAAACAAGCGCATCGGCATCGGTATTTCGATCGCGCTGCACTTGGCGGGCGTGCTGTACTACCTGTTGGCACCGACGCCCAAGCCGACCAAGTCGGCGCCGCCGAAGAGCGGGCAGATGGTCTACATCCAGCCGATGGATAAAGTGGTGCCGAAGCCGATCACCAAGCCGTCGCCGGCCCCATCCAAGCCGGCCACCAAGCCGCCGCCGCCGCGCAAGCAGCAGGTGGTGACCAAGGAAGCCCCGGTCGCGACCAAGCCCAAGCTGGAAACCTTCGTGCCGCCGGTGCAGGCGACCATGACGCCGCCGCCGGTCGAAGACATGTCGGAAATGATCGCCAAGAAGCGCGCCGCGCGTGAATCGCTGAATCCGCCTGCGCCACCGGCGCCGGCCGCCGAAAGCGAAGCGGACCGCGCCAAGCGGGTGGCGCTGGCCAACATCGCGCGCGCCAACGGCGCCGGCCAGAGCAGCGGCGCCGACCGTGACGATACCGGCGGCGTATTCCAGGTCGACAAGAGCTTCCACAGCGCCGAAGTCAAGTTCCGTGGCTGGAACACCAACTTCAAGCGCAACTGGCTGCAGCAGATTCACGTCGAGCAGGGCGCCGAGCAGGATATCGAGACGGCGGTGGTCAAGGAAATGATCAAGATCATCCGCAAAGAGAAGCCGGGCGACTTCCAGTGGGAGTCGCGCCGCCTGGGCAAAGTGGTCAACCTGAGCGCGCGCAAGGAAGACGAGAAGGAACTGGCCGCCTTCCTGATGAAGGAAATGTTCCCCGAATATACGCGCGGGGCATCGCGATAAGTAAAAAAGCCGGGCTAGCCCGGCTTTTTTGATGCTTGCGGCGTGCTTATTTGCCTTGCAGCTTGCGCGCGACGTCCAGCGCGAAGTAGGTCAGCACGGCGTCGGCGCCGGCGCGCTTGAAGGCCAGCATCGATTCCATCATCACCTTGTCGTGATCCAGCCAGCCGTTTTGCGCGGCTGCCTTGAGCATCGCGTATTCGCCGCTCACCTGGTAGGCGAAAGTCGGCACCTTGAATTCGTCCTTCACGCGGCGCACGATGTCCAGGTAAGGCATGCCAGGCTTGACCATCACCATGTCGGCGCCTTCGGCCAGATCCAGGCCCACTTCGCGCAGCGCTTCGTCGCTGTTGGCAGGGTCCATCTGGTACTGGTTCTTGTCGCCCTTGCCCAGGTTGGCCGACGAGCCGACCGCATCGCGGAACGGGCCGTAGAACGCCGAAGCGTACTTGGCCGAGTAAGCCATGATGCGGGTGTGGATATGGCCGCCCGCTTCCAGCGCTGCGCGGATCGCGCCGATGCGGCCGTCCATCATGTCCGACGGCGCCACCACGTCGACGCCGGCTTCCGCGTGGCATAGCGCCTGGCGGATCAGCATCTCGGTGGTGATGTCGTTGATGACGTAGCCGTTCTCGTCGATCAGGCCGTCCTGGCCATGGCTGGTGTACGGGTCGAGCGCGACGTCGGTCAGGATGCCCAGTTCAGGGAAGGCTTGCTTCAGGGCGCGTACCGCGCGCGGCACCAGGCCGTCCGGATTGGTGGCTTCGACGCCATCTTCGGTTTTCTTCGACGCATCGATCACCGGGAACAGCGCCAGCACCGGGATGCCCAGCGAGACGCATTCTTCCGCCACCTTCAGCAGCAGGTCCACCGACACGCGCTCCACGCCCGGCATCGACGCTACCGCCTCGCGCTGGTGCGTGCCTTCCAGGATGAACACCGGGTAGATCAGGTCGGCCGGGGTGACGACGTTTTCGCGCATCAGCGCGCGCGAGAATGGATCGCGGCGCATGCGGCGCATGCGGATGGCAGGAAATTGGGCTGCAGCTGCTGACTTACTCATTGCTATCGCTTCCTAAATCTGGGGTGGGTTCTTCATCCTCCAGCAGCCCCGCCAGTTCAAGAATCTTGTCGTTGGCTTCGTCGATGCCGATGCGGTTCTGCGCGGAGAACAGTTGCACGGTGAAGGGGAAGCCTTCGCCGTCTTCGTCGACGTAGCTGTCGAGCTTGGCCTTGGCCTGGCGCAGCACGTTGATCGAGTCGTTGCGGTTGAGCTTGTCAACCTTGGTCAGGATGCAATGGATCGGCTTGCCCGTCGGGGCGAACCATTCCAGCATCTGCACGTCGAGGTCGGTGAACGGGCGGCGCGAATCCATGATCAGGACCAGCGCGGCCAGCTGCTCGCGGCGCTGCACGTAGTCGCCCAGCAGGCGCTGCCAGTGCAGCTTGGCCGAGCCGGACACTTCCGCGTAGCCGTAGCCGGGCAAGTCGACCAGCAGCGCTTCGATCTCCTCGACGATGGTAGGGTCCTTGCGGTGCTGCGCCACGTGCGCGCCACCGATGGAGAAATAGTTGATGTGCTGGGTACGGCCAGGGGTCTTGGAGGCGAACGCCAGACCCTTCTGGTTGCACAAAATATTGATGGCAGTGGATTTACCAGCATTGGAGCGACCAGCAAAAGCGATCTCCGGCACCTGGGTGTCGGGGAGGTCGCGTAATTGGTTAACGGTCGTAAAGAAGCGGGCTTGCCAGAGTTTGGACATGGGGATTGGGGAAAAAGCAACAGGTTAAAGCAGGGAATTTTTTAAGCTATTGTACAATGAGTAGATACCCGGTGCCCCCTGGCAGGTATCAGCGCCTATGTGGACCCCCTGGTTTAAAACTTTTTAGACTCCTCCTAGGGTGCTTGAATGAATAGTGTGAATCTGTTTTCACCGATTGTAAAATCCCTGCTTGTTGCCTTGCTGGCCGTTTCGGCCACGGCCCACGCCGAAGACAAAAAGCCCGCCCCGCCTGCCCCACCCAAGATCGATGCTGCCAAAGGCGCCACCCTGTTTACCGACGGCGACGCCGCCCGTGGCCTGCCGGCCTGCGTGTCCTGCCACGGCGCCGGTGGCAATTCCACCATCAGCGTCAATCCCAAGCTGGCCGGCCAGCATGAAGGCTATCTTTACAAGCAACTGGTGAACTTTACGACGGCACAACGGAATCAACCGGTGATGACGACCTACGCCAAACTGCTGACCGACGACGAAAAGCACAACATCGCTGCCTGGCTGGCGACCCAGAAGCAGACGCCGGGCGCCGCCAAGAACAAGGATACGGTTGAGCTGGGCAAGAAGATTTATCGCGGCGGCATCGCCGAGAAGAATGTGCCGGCCTGTGCCAGCTGTCACGGCGCCACTGGTTCCGGCATTCCGATCCAGTATCCGCGCATCGCCGGTCAGCACCAGGACTACACGTTCGCCGAGCTGGGCCTGTTCAAGACGGGCGCCCGCAAAGGCGTCGAGATGGACGCGATTGCCAAGCGCATGTCGGACGAAGAGATGAAGGCCGTTGCCGATTACGTAGCAGGCCTGAAATAAAGTTGATGAATCCGCATTTTTCCAGTGCGGACTCACCCAAAAGAAGAGGGCGGCAGCGTAAGCATGCCGCCCTTTTTGTTGGTATGCTGCCGCCTGACCACTTTTATTAAAGAAGCTGAACTCGCATGACTAGCCCCAGTACCACCGGCATCGAGCTGAAAACCCGCCGTCCCATCATTGGCGAAATCGTTGAACTGATTTCCTCCATGCGTTTCGCCATCGCCTTGCTGGCGATGATTGCGATCGCCGCCGTCATCGGCACCGTGATGAAGCAGGGCGAGGCGTCGACCAATTACATCAACCAGTTTGGCCCGTTCTGGTACGAGATCTTCCGCAAGATCGGCCTGTACACCGTGTATTCGACCTGGTGGTTCCTGCTGCTGATGACGGCGCTGGTCAGCTCGACCACGCTGTGCATTGCGCGCAACGGCCCGAAAATGCTGAAGGACATGCGTAGCTGGCGCGAGAACGTGCGCGAGCAGTCGTTGCTGAACTTCCACCACAAGATGCAGTGGCAGGTGCCGCTGTCGCGCGCGGCGCTGGCGCAGCAGAGCGCAGCGCGCCTGAAGGACGCCGGCTACCAGGTCAAGCTGGTGGAAAAAGACAACGGCACGCTGGTGGCGGCCAAGCAGGGAGCCGCCAACAAGTTCGGCTACATCTTCGCGCACGCGTCGATCGTCATCATCTGTATCGGCGGTCTGCTGGATTCGGACGTACCGATCCGCATGCAGGAATGGTTCTTCGGCAAGACGCCGTTCAGCGGCAGCGGCCTGATTTCGCAAGTGCCGCCGCAGCATCGCCTTGGTGTCGGCAACCCCACCTTCCGCGGCAACACCATGATTCCGGAAGGGCAGAACAGCAACACCGCCATCCTGGCCCGTCCGGACGGCGTGCTGATCCAGGAACTGCCGTTCACCATCAGCCTGAAAAAATTCACCATCGATTTCTACAGCACCGGCATGCCCAAACTGTTTGCCAGCGACGTCGAAGTACGCGACAACCAGACCGGCGAAACGGTCAAGGGCACCATCGAAGTCAACCATCCGCTGACCTTCAACGGCGTGTCGATCTACCAGTCCAGCTTTGAAGACGGCGGCAGCAAGCTCAAACTGAGCGGCTTCCCGATGACCGGCAACGCCACCGAGCGCTTCGAGATCGCCGGCGAAGTGGGCGGCACCACGCCGCTGACCCAGGACACCACGGTAGAATGGTCGGGCTTCCGGCCGTTCAACGTGGAAAACGTCGGCCCGACCGATGACCCGCGCGCGGTCAAGCAGGGCAAGAGCCTGGAAGAAGAACTGGCGCAAAGCCTGGACAAGCACACCGGTTCAGCCGGCAAGAATGCCGTCAACAAGAACCTGAAAAACGTCGGCCCGAGCGTCAGCTACAAGCTGCGCGACAAGACCGGCCAGGCGCGCGAATACCAGAACTACATGCAGCCGGTTACGGTCGACGGCGCCACCGTGTTCCTGGCCGGCGTGCGCGCCAATCCGTCGGACAACTTCAGCTACCTGCGCATTCCGGCCGACGACGGCCATAGCGTGACCGAATGGATGCGCCTGCGCGCCGCGCTGCAAGACCCGGCCCTGCGCGCCGCCGCCGCCCAGCGCTACGCCGAACGCGCCACGCCGAATTCGGCCGCCGGCGACGCGCTGCGCGCGCAGTTGCAGGCCTCGGCCGACAAGAGCTTGGGCATCTTTGCCGGCAGCGACAAGGCGGCCGGCTTCATGGCCATCTCGCAGTTCCTGGAAAAAGTCCCGGCCGCCGAGCAGGAGAAGGCCGCCGACGTGTTCATGAAGATCCTCAACGGCAGCCTGTGGGACCTGTGGCAAGTCGCGCGCGCCAAGGACAAGCTGCCGCCGGTGAGCGAAGACGAGACCCACGCCCGCTTCCTGCAACTAGCCACCAACGCGCTGTCGGATGCGTTCTTCTACGGTGCCCCGGTCTACCTGCAACTGGACGACTACAACGAAATCAAGGCCTCGGTATTCCAGGTGACGCGCTCGCCGGGCAAGAACGTGGTCTACCTCGGCTGCCTGTTCCTGGTGCTGGGCGTGTTCGCCATGTTCTACATCCGCGAACGCCGCCTATGGATCTGGATCAAGGACGACGCCAACGGCGCCAGCGACGCGCTGATGGCCATGAGCACCCAGCGCAAAACGCTGGATTTTGAACGCGAATTTGAAATACTGAAGGAAAAGCTGCCGCAGTCGGCAGCATAGGAGCAGACCATGGAAATGACCCAATCCCAGCAAACCTATCAGCAGGCGCCCGGCTATTTCAAGCGCCTCAACGTTGTCGACTGGCTGTTCGCGCTGGCGCTGCTGGCCGGCGCGCTGTTCGGCCTGAGCCGCTACGGCGCGTTCATGAATTATTACGAGCAGGTGATCCTGCTGGCGGCGGTGCCGGTGTTCGCCACGCTGGGCTGGCACTGGAAGGCGGTGCGCTGGCTGATGCCGCTGATCGCGCTGCTGTCGCTGTGGGCGATCTCGATGTACGCCGGCGACCTGGATAACGGCACCAAGAAATTCTGGCTGCGCATGATGCTGTCGAGTCAGTCGGCGGTGTTGTGGATGAGCGTGATGTTCGTCATCGCCACCGTGTTCTACTGGATCGGCTTTATCGGCCGCTCGGCCGCCGCCTCCAGCATCGGCTCCAAGCTGTGCTGGGCCGCCGTGGTGCTGGGCTGGACCGCGATGATGGTGCGCTGGTACGAGTCCTACCTGATCGGCGCCGACGTCGGCCACATTCCGGTGTCCAACCTGTACGAAGTGTTCATCCTGTTCTCGCTGATCACCGCGATGTTCTACCTGTACTTCGAACAGCGCTACGCCACCCGCCAGATGGGCCCATTCGTACTGCTGGTGATCTCGGCCGCGATCGGTTTCCTGATGTGGTACACCACCTCGCGCAACGCGGCCGACATCCAGCCGCTGCTGCCGGCGCTGCAAAGCTGGTGGATGAAGATCCACGTCCCGGCCAACTTCATCGGCTACGGCAACTTCGCGCTGGCCGCCATGGTCGCCGCCGCCTACCTGCTGAAAACATCGGGCTACCTGAAGGACCGCCTGCCGTCGGAAGAAGTGCTGGACGACGTCATGTACAAGGCCATCTCGGCCGGCTTCGCCTTCTTCACCATCGCCACCATTCTCGGCGCGCTGTGGGCGGCGGAAGCGTGGGGCGGCTACTGGTCGTGGGATCCGAAGGAAACCTGGGCGCTGATCGTCTGGCTCAACTATGCGGCCTGGCTGCACATGCGTTTGATGACGGGCCTGCGCGGCCGTCCGGCGGCCTGGTGGGCGCTGGTGGGCCTGCTGGTGACGACCTTTGCTTTCCTGGGTGTCAACATGTTCCTGTCCGGCCTGCACTCCTACGGCAAGTTGTAAACGGAAGTTTAAGTTTGATTCCGGAAGTTTGGTGTAAGGTTGAGCCTCACACCGCTTCCGGAGTCCACCATGTTGATCAAGCGTCCCCCGAATGGCATAGACCTGCCGTTTTCCTCTGAAATCACGCCGCGAGAAGTGTACGAATCGCGCCGCAGCTTCATGAAGCAGATCGCCGTGGGCGCGGTCGGCGGCGCGGCATTGCTGGAGATGGCGCAGCGCGAAGCTTTCGCACAGGGCACCGGCGCCAAGCTGGCCGCCAAGCTCAATCCGGCCTATTCGGTGCTCGACAAGCAGACGCCGTACAAAGACGCCACCACCTACAACAACTTCTACGAATTCGGCACCGACAAGAGCGAACCGGCGATGTACGCTGGCACGCTGAAGACGCGGCCGTGGACCATCGCCATCGAAGGCGAAGTCAGGAAGCCGATGACGCTGGACATTGATGCGCTGCTGAAGCTGGCGCCGATGGAAGAGCGCGTCTACCGCCTGCGCTGCGTCGAAGGCTGGTCGATGGTGATCCCGTGGATCGGCTACTCCCTCTCCGAGCTCATCAAAAAGGTAGAGCCCACTGGCAATGCCAAGTATGTAGAATTCGTCTCACTGGCGGACAAGAAGCAGATGCCGGGCGTGGGCAGCCGCGTGCTGCAATGGCCGTACACCGAAGGCTTGCGCATCGACGAGGCCAATCACCCGCTGGCGCTGCTGGCCTTCGGCATGTATGGCGAAGTGCTGCCGAACCAGAACGGCGCGCCGGTGCGCATGGTGCTGCCGTGGAAGTATGGTTTCAAATCGGCCAAGTCGATCGTCAAGATTCGTTTTGTCAAAGACCAGCCGCGTACCTCGTGGAACCTGTCGGCGGCGAATGAGTACGGCTTCTACTCGAACGTGAATCCGGATGTGGACCACCCGCGCTGGTCGCAGGCGTCCGAGCGTCGCATCGGCGAAGACGGCTTCCTGTCGCGTAAGCGCAAGACGCTGATGTTCAACGGCTATAACGATGTAGCCCCGCTGTACGCGGGCATGGACCTGAAAAAATTCTACTGATGCCGACAACGAAACAAATCAGCTGGATCAAGGGCGCCGTGTTTGTCGCGGCGCTGATTCCCCTGGCGCGCATGGCGTATCTGACGCTGACCGGGCAACTGGTCGACCCGCTGGAATTCATCACGCGCGGTACCGGCGACTGGACCTTGTACTTCCTGACCATCACGCTGGCGGTGACGCCGCTGCGCAAGCTGAGCGGATGGAACTGGCTGATCAAGCTGCGCCGTATGGTGGGGCTGTACACCTTCTTCTACGGCTTCCTGCACTTTATGACGTTTCTGTGGTTCGACCACTTCTTCGACCTGGCCGAAATGTGGAAGGATGTGCTGAAGCGGCCGTTCATCACGGTGGGCTTGATCGCCTTCGTGCTGCTGATCCCGCTGGCGCTGACCAGCACCAACGGCATGATCAAGCGCCTGGGCGGCAAGCGCTGGCAATGGCTGCACCGGCTGATCTACGTGATCGCGCCGCTAGCGCTGCTGCACTTCTGGTGGATGAAAGCCGGCAAACACAACTTCAACCAGCCGATCCTGTTCATCGTCATCATCGGCACGCTGCTGCTGATGCGCGTCTGGTGGGCGACGCGCAAAGCGGCGCAATGAAAAAAGCCGCCGGCGGGAGCGGCGGCTTTGGGTGGCTTACTTGATCACCGATTCCAGCGCGAACAAGTCTTCCGGCTTCTCGCGCTGGCGCACCAGATGCACAGTGCCGCCGTCGACGATGACCTCCGCCGCGCGGCCGCGGGTGTTGTAGTTGGATGCCATGGTCATGCCGTAGGCGCCGGCGGTGTGCATCACCAGCAGGTCGCCGGCTTCCACCGCCAGCGCACGGTCGCGGGCCAGCCAGTCGCCGGATTCGCAGATCGGGCCCACCACATCGTATTCCGCCGCTGCGGCGCTGCCTTGCACCACCGGCTGCATATCCATCCACGCCTGATACAGCGCCGGACGCGCCATGTCGTTCATCGCCGCATCGACGATGCAGAAATTCTTCTCTTCGCCATGCTTGAGGAACTCGACCTTGGTCAGCAGCACGCCGGTGTCGCCAACAATGGAACGGCCCGGCTCGAAGATCACCTTGATCGGCTTGCTGTTGTGGCGCGCGGCGCGCCATGCGTCAATCTTCGCAAACAGGCGGCCCAGGTAGTCGCCTACCGGTACCGGCGCCGATTCGCCCGCTTCACGGTAATCGATGCCAATGCCACCGCCGATGTCCAGGTGGTGCAGCTCAATGCCTTCGGCGCCCAACTGATCGATCAGCTCGATCAAACGGTCCAGGGCTTCCAGCAGCGGCGCATCGTCCAGCAGTTGCGAGCCGATGTGGCAGTCGATGCCCGACACGTCCAGGTGCGGCAGCTTGGCGGCGGTGCGGTAGGTGTCCAGCGCGTCGTCGAACGCCACGCCGAACTTGTTGGCTTTCAGGCCGGTCGCAATATACGGGTGGGTCTTGGCGTCGACGTTCGGATTCACGCGCAGCGAGATGCGGGCTTTCTTGCCCATCGATCCGGCCACCTCGTTCAGGCGGTGCAGTTCGGGAATCGATTCGACGTTGAAGCACAGGATGTCGTGCGACAGCGCCAGGCGCATTTCGTCCACGCTCTTGCCGACGCCGGAGAAAATCACTTTGCGCGGATCGCCGCCGGCCGCCAGCACGCGCAGCAGTTCGCCGCCGGAGACGATGTCGAAACCGGCGCCCTGGCGCGCCAGCAGGTCGAGGATGGCCAGGTTGGAGTTGGCCTTCATGGCGTAGCACACCAGCGCGTCGCGGCCGGCGCAGGCGTCAGCGTAGGAGGCGAAGTTGGCCAGCAGGGCGGCCTTGGAGTACACATAGGTCGGCGTGCCGAACTGTTCAGCGATGGCGGTCAGCGACGCGCCTTCGGCGTGCAGCACGCCGTCTTTATACGAAAATTGCGACATAGACTTTATTGTTGAGGCGCGGGAGGCACCGGCGAGGTGGTTGGCGCAACGGCGCCGCTCTTGGCGGTGGGCTTGGCTGCAGGAGGCTTGGGCAGGTACAGCGGGCCGGGTTGGCCGCAGGCGCTCAGCAATGTGGTCAGGCACAGGATAGATGTGCCGATAATCAAACGGAAAGTGGACTTCACGATAGAATCATGGATTATTTAGATGCAGATACTGGAGTGTAGCATGGGCGAATCAGAATTCCTGGCGCAAGCCGAAGCCACCCTCAACGCCATCGAGGCCGCGCTGGACCGGTTAAACGATGCCGACATGACCGATGTCGAATGCAGCCGCAGCGGCAACGTGCTGGAGATTGAGTTTATCGACAACGGTTCCAAGATCATCGTCAATAGCCAGGCGGCGATGTCCGAGCTGTGGGTGGCCTCGCGTTCCGGCGGCTACCACTACAAGCAAAAAGACGGCAAGTGGCTCAATACCCGCGACGGCTCCGAGCTGTTTGCCACCCTGTCCGAAGAAGTCTCGAAGCAGGGCGGCGCGCCAGTGGTGCTGACGCCTGACGCTTAAAACAGCTCGTTCTTCACGGCATCCTTGGCCTTTTCCTCGGCCGGGGTGCCATGCCCCGGCGCATCGAGGTTGTTGACCCCGGTGCCCGGCGGATTCTCCGTGTAGTAATACTCATCCCCCACCAGCATCACGCCGTCCGGCACCGCGCGTTCCTCGATTGGAATGCTCTTCAGGGCTTTTTGCATGTAGTTGATCCAGATCGGCAATGCCAGGCCGCCGCCGGTTTCGCGGTTGCCCAGGTTCTTCGGCTGGTCGTAGCCGATCCAGGCGATGCCCACCAGCTTGGGTTGATAGCCGGCGAACCAGGCGTCGATCGAATCATTGGTGGTGCCGGTCTTGCCGGCGATGTCGCGCCGGCCCAGCACATTGGCCTTGGCCGCCGTGCCGAAGCGCACCACATCCTTCAGCATTGAATCCATCAGGAAGGCGTTGCGCTCGTCGATCACGCGGTTCTTCTCGTCGCCAGCCAGGTCCGGGTGCGCCTGCGACAGAATCTTGCCGTCGGCGTCGGTCACCTTGGAGATCAGGTAAGGGCTGACCTTGTAGCCGCCGTTGGCGAACACCGCATACGCGCCGGCCATCTGCAGTGGCGTGACGTTGCCGGCGCCCAGTGCCAGCGTCAGGTAAGGCGGGTTCTTGTCGGCGTCAAAGCCGAAGCGGGTTGCGTATTCCTGGCCATACTTGGCGCCGATGCGGTGCAGGATGCGGATCGAGATCATGTTCTTGGACTTGGTCAGGCCCTTGCGCATGGTCATCGGCCCTTCATACTTGCCGTCGTAGTTCTTCGGTTCCCACGCCTGGCCGCCGGTCTGGCCGGCGTCGAATGAAATCGGCGCATCGTTGATGATGGTGGCCGGCGACAGGCCGCGCTCCAGCGAGGCGGAATAGATGAACGGCTTGAACGACGAGCCCGGTTGACGCCAGGCCTGGGTCACGTGGTTGAACTTGTTGCGGTTGTAGTCAAAGCCTCCCACCATGGCCTTGATCGCGCCATCTTGCGTGCTGGCCGCCACGAAGGCCGATTCGATTTCCGGCATCTGCGCCACCAGCCAGTCTTTGCCCTCTTGCAGCACGCGGATCACCGCGCCACGGCGGATGCGCTTGTTCGGCGGATTCTTGTCCGACAGCCACGAGCGGCCTTGTTCCAGGCCGGCGCCGCTGATCTTGATTTCATCGCCCGAGGCGGTCACGGCGGTAATCAGCTGTGGCGTCGCCGACAGCACCACGGCGGCGATCAGGTCGTCGTTGTCCGGATGCTCGGCCAGCACGGTTTCGATGGCGTCGTCGGCTTCTTCCTTCTTGGCCGGGATGTCGATGTACGCTTCCGGACCGCGATAGGCGTGGCGGCGTTCGTAATCCATTACGCCCTTGCGCAGCGCCAGGTAGGCGGCGTCCTGGTCGGCCTTGGTGATGGTGGTGAACACGTTCAGGCCGCGGGTGTAGGTATCTTCCTTGAACTGTTCGTACACCAGCTGGCGCGCCAGCTCGGCCACGTACTCGGCGTGCACGCCGAATTCGCTGCTGTCGGTCTTGACCTTCAGCTCTTCGGCCTTGGCGGTCTCGAATTGCTTGTCGCTGATATAACCCAGGTCATGCATGCGTTGCAGGATGTACTGTTGGCGGGTGCGCGCGCGCTTTGGATTGACTACGGGATTGTAAGCCGATGGCGCTTTCGGCAGGCCGGCCAGCATGGCGGCTTCGGCGATGCTAATGTCGCGCAGGTTTTTGCCGAAATAGATTTGTGCGGCCGACGAGAAACCATAGGCGCGCTGGCCCAGGTAGATCTGGTTCATATAGACCTCCAGGATCTGGTCCTTGCTCAGATTCTTTTCGATCTTCCAGGCCAGCAGCATCTCGTAGACTTTGCGCTTGATAGTCTGTTCGCTGGACAGGAAGAAGTTGCGCGCCACCTGCTGGGTGATGGTCGACGCGCCTTGCTTGCCGCCGCTGCCGAGCGCGTTGTGCACGCCGGCGCGCAGGATGCCGGTGTAGTCGACGCCGCCGTGTTCGTAGAAGCGGTCGTCCTCGATGGCCAGTACGGCTTTCTTCATGACATCCGGGATGTCCTTGATGCGCACCAGGTTGCGGCGCTCTTCGCCGAATTCGCCGATCAGCACGTTATCGGCGGAGAAGATCCGCAGCGGCATCTTCGGCCGGTAGTCGGTCAGCGTGTCGAGCTCGGGCAGGTTGGGATAGGCCATCGCCAGACCGAACACCACCAGCAGCACGCCCGTGATGCCCAGGCCGAGCACGGACAGCCCGGCCAGCAGGAAGAACCGCGACGAGCGCGACGGTGCCTTGCGCGCTGGCTTGCCGGTTTGGTCTGGCGGGTTGGTTGGTGGCGGTGCCGAATTGGAAGAAGCCATGCAGTGCGATCTCTTAGTTATTTGTGCGGACCATTATAAGCGAGCGGCAGGGCCGTTCCATATGACAGGAATATTTCTGTGTGAGCAACAAAACAATTGAGTTGTTTTTGCGGCCACGAAGGCAAAAATAAGTGTGGCGAAACCCTCACACCCGGTCAATTGTGCACAGTAGAAATACCTTTACACTTAAATAGCCTCGATTTAATGTACAGGCTGATATATGCCTTCTAAACGCTGGTTTTCAAACGAGTTCCTTATGCAGACTGCTCGACAGCACGTTCGTATGCACAGCCGTGCAGGCGCCAGCCATGGCGCCGGAGGCCTCGTATGATCGACTTCAAGGCCTTGCTGGGGCAGGGCAATCCGCCGCTGGTGGGCATTGATATCAGCACTTCCAGTGTGCGGCTGGTGGAGCTGGCGCAGGGCGCCAAGGGCGACATCAAGCTGGAGCGCTACGCCGCCGAGCCGCTGCCGCGCAACGCCGTCACCGATGGCAATATCGAGAACATGGACCAGGTGGTGGAAGCGGTGCGCCGGGTCTGGAAGAAGAGCGGCACACGCGCCCGCCATGCGGCGCTGGGCATGCCGCCAGCCTCCGTCATCACCAAGAAAATCATCCTGCCAGCCGGTATGTCGGAAGACCAGCTGGAAGTGCAGGTCGAATCCGAAGCCAGCCAGTACATTCCGTTTGCGCTGGACGAAGTCAGCCTGGATTTCGACGTCATCGGCCCGGCCGCCAATTCCACAGACGATATCGAAGTCATGCTGGCCGCGTCGCGCCGCGAAAAAGTCGAGGACCGGGTGGCGATTGCCGAAGCGTCCGGCCTCAAGGCCATCGTGATGGACATCGAATCCTACGCCGCCCGCGCCGCGCTGGACCGCGTGGTGACGCAGCTGCCGGACGCCGGCATCGGCCAGGTGATCGCGCTGTTCCAGATCGGCGCCCAGGTCACCCATATTTCCGTGATGCTGGACGGCGTTACCGTCTACGAGCGCGAGCAGCCGTTCGGCGGCAACACGCTGACCCAGGACATCGTGCGTAGCTACGGTCTGTCGTTTGAGGAAGCCGACGCGCGCAAGAAAACCGGCGACCTGCCGGACAACTATCACGCCGAACTGCTGACGCCGTTCCTGGAAAGCGCCGCGCTGGAAGTCACGCGCGCGGTCCAGTTCTTCTACACCTCCACGCCCTACACCAAGGTCGACCAGTTGTACCTGGCCGGCGGCTGCGCGCTGATTCCCGGCCTGCTGGACCTGGTGGCCAGCCGCACGCGCATCGCCAGCTCGGTGATCTCGCCGTTCAAGGGCATGCAGATCGGTTCGTCGGTGCGCGAGTCGCAACTGCGGCTGGATGCGCCGGCCTATCTGGTGGCCTGCGGCCTGGCCTTGCGGAGGTTCGGCTAATGATACGCATAAACCTGCTGCCGCACCGCGAAGAGAGACGCAAGCAGAAGAAGCAGGCCTTCTTCGCGCTGCTGGCGCTGGGCGGCGTGATCGGCATCGGCATCGTGCTGGTGGTCGGCGCCTACAACGCGCGCGCCATTTCGGTCCAGGAAGCCCGCAACCAGGAACTGAAAACCGCCATCAGCGGCCTCGATAAAAAAATCGCCGAGATCGCCACGCTGAAGCAGGACATCGAAGCGCTGAAAGCGCGCCAGCAGGCGGTGGAGGATTTGCAGGGCGACCGCAACCAACCGGTCTACCTGCTGGATGAACTGGTCAGCCAGACGCCGGCCGGCGTCTACCTCAAATCGTTCCGCCAGGAAGGGCAGAAGGTGGCCGTCAACGGCTATGCGCAATCGCAGGAGCGGGTGTCGGAACTGCTGCGCAATCTGGCTGGCGCCTCGCCGTGGCTGGAGCGGCCGGACCTGATTGAAGTGAAATCCACCGGCCTCGGCCAGGGCAAGACCGCCAAAAAAGTGGTGGAGTTCAACCTCAACGTCTTCATCAAGCGCCCGCGCGACAAAGACAAGCCGGAAGACGGCGCCAAGGCCAAGCCACAGGGACGTACGTAATGGCGGCCAAACTCAACATCAATATCAATGAATGGTTTGCCGACCTGGCCGACCAGTTCCGCGACCTCCAGGGCCGCCATCCGGGCCAGTGGCCGGTGGCGCCGCGCGTGCTGTGCGCCATCGGCGTGACGGCGGCGGTGTGCGTGGCCGGCTATTTCGGCTACTGGAGTTCGCAGTTCGACGAACAGGACGCCGGCCTGATGACGGAAACCCGGCTGCGCGAGGAGTACAAGATCAAGACCGCGCAGGCGATCAACCTGGAGGCGCTGCGCGCGCAAAAAGTCCAGGTCGACCAGTACGTCGAGCGCTTGCAGAAGCAGCTGCCGAGCAAGGCCGAAATGGCCGCGCTGCTGACCGACATCAACCAGGCCGGCGCCGGCCGCGGCTTGCAGTTCGACCTATTCAAACCGCAGCAGGTGGTGATCAAGGATTACTACGCCGAGCTGCCGATCGACATCAAGATCACCGGCAACTACCACGACATCGGCGCCTTCACCGGCGACATCGCCAACCTGCCGCGCATCGTCACGCTCAACAACCTCGCGCTCAGCACGGGCAAGGATGGCGTGCTGACGCTGGAAGCGGTGGCCAAGACCTTCCGCTACCTCGATCCAGAAGAAGTGGCCGCGCAGCGCAAGGCCGCCGCCGACAAGAAAAAGAAAGCGGCCAAGCCATCATGAAAACGCTTCTTTCCATATTGATGGCCATGCTTCTGCTGGCCGGCTGCGGCGACAGCGATGTGCAGGAAGTGCGCACCTGGATGAAACAGGTCGATGCGCAAACCCAGGTGCGCGTGCCGCCGCTGGCCGAGCCCAAGGTGTTCGTGCCGTTCGCCTACGCGCGCAAGGATGACATCGATCCGTTCAATCCCAACAAGCTGCTGGCCGAGCTGGCCAAGCAGGCCGGCACCGGCGGCGGCAGCGGCATCAAGCCGGACATGGACCGCCGCAAGGAATTGCTGGAGAGTTATCCGCTCGACACCATCAAGATGGTCGGCACCATCGAGAAGAAAGGCGTGGTGCACGCCGTGCTGCAGGTCGACCGCGCCGTGCATCAGGTGGTGGTGGGCCAGCATCTGGGCGAGAACTACGGCCGCATCACCGGCATCAGCGACAACACCGTCACCATCAAGGAAATCGTCCAGGACGCCACTGGCGACTGGGTCGAGCGCCAGTCCCGGTTGGAACTGCAGGAAAGCAAGGAGAACGCCAAATGAACGCTCATCTCACGGCCCGCCGCGTCTTGGCCGCCGCCACTTGGGCAGCCATGGCGCTGACCCTGCAACTTGGTGGCCTGGCGCAGGCGCAGACTGCCGATGCGGCGGTCGCCAGTGTCAGCACCGCCAACGCCATCGAAGCGGTTACCGCCCGCCAGCAGGGCGCCAACGTGGTGGTCAAGATCGCGCTGCGGCGCGCGCCGGACAAGCTGCCGCTCAACTTTGCGATTTCCAATCCGGCGCGGATCGCGCTCGACTTCGGCGCCACCGTCAATGCCACCGGCAAGAATGTGCTGGAACTGAACCAGGGCGACCTGCGCGGCGTGAACCTGGTGCAGGCCGGCGAGCGTTCGCGCCTGGTATTCAACCTCAAGCGCCCGCTCAACTACGCCACCGCCATCGACGGCAACGCCATCATCCTGACCATCGACGGTTCCGGCGGCATCGCTACGGCGGTCGACAGTGCCGGCCTGCCGGTGGCCAAGCCAGCCGCCCCGGTCGGCAAGCAGGCACTGCGCGACCTCGACTTCCGGCGCGGCGCCAACGGCGAAGGCCGGGTGGTGGTCGACTTGCCCAACAATCAGGTGGCGGTCGATGTGCGCCAGACGCCGACCGGCGTGGTGGTCGACTTCCTCAAGACCGGGGTGCCGGACACGCTGCGTCGCAAGCTGGACGTGGGCGACTTCGGCACCCCGGTGTCGCAGATCACCACCGTGCCGCAGGGCGAGAATACGCGCCTGACCATCGAGGCGCGCGGCCTGTGGGAACAGACCGTCTACCAGAGCGACACCCAGCTGGTGGTCGATATCAAGCCGATCAAGGAAGATCCGAACAAGCTGACGCAGGGTTCGCAAGGCTATCGCGGCGAGAAGCTGTCGTTCAATTTCCAGAACGTGGAAGTGCGCGCGGCCCTGCAGGCGATTGCCGATATTTCGGGCCTCAACATCATCACCAGCGACAGCGTGGCCGGCAACCTGACGCTGCGGCTGAAGGAAGTGCCGTGGGACCAGGCGCTGGACGTGATCCTGCAAGCCAAGGGCCTGGACATGCGCAAGAACGGCAACGTGCTGTGGATCGCGCCCAAGGAAGAATTGCTGACCAAGGAAAAGCTGGAGCTGGAGCAGAAAGCCCAGATCGCCGACCTGGAACCGCTGAAATCGGAGATCTTCCAGTTGAATTACCAGAAAGCGGAAGCGTTCAAGCTGGTGTTCGGGCTGGATGGCGGCGCTGACAGCAAGAACCGCATCCTGTCCAAGCGCGGCAGCGCCATTATCGAGCCGCGCACCAACCAGGTGTTCGTCACCGACATTCCATCCAAGCTGGAAGACGTGCGCCGGCTGATCGCCAAGACCGACGTCGCCACCAAGCAGGTGCTGATCGAAGCCCGCATCGTCGAGGCCAGCGACACCTTCACCCGCAACCTCGGCGCCAAGCTGGGCTTCACCGACCTGCGCACCCAGCGCGGCGGCGATTCCGGCTACCAGATCGGCAACAGCAACACCCGCATCGGCATTGGCGGCAACATCACCGGCGTCGGCGAAACCACCGGCCAGGTGGCGGTCAGCACCAGCAGCTACGCCAATAGCCAGTTCGTCAACTTGCCGGCCTCCAGCATCAACGGCGCCCAGGCCGGCAGCCTGGCGGTCAGCCTGTTCTCGTCGGCCGCCAACCGCTTCCTCAACCTGGAACTGTCGGCGCTGGAAGAGGACGGCACCGGCAAGATCATCTCCAGCCCGCGCGTGATCACTTCCGACAAATCGGTGGCGCTGATCGAGCAGGGCATCGAACTGCCGTACCAGGTGGCCACCAGCAGCGGCGCCACCTCGATCCAGTTCCGCAAGGCCAACCTGCGGCTGGAAGTGACGCCGCAGATCACGCCGGACGGCAACGTCGTCATCGACGTCGACGTCAACAAGGACAGCGTCGGCCAGGAAACCCGTTCCGGCTTCGCCATCGATACCAAGCACGTCAAGACCCAGGTGATGGTCGACAACGGCGGCACGGTGGTGCTGGGCGGCATCTACCAGTTGACCGAACGCAGCACCACCGACAAGGTCCCGCTGCTGGGCGACGTGCCGGTGCTGGGCTATCTGTTCCGCAGCAATACCCGCACCAATGACAAGACGGAGCTGCTGGTGTTTATCACACCAAAAATCGTGGCGGAGAAGCTGCCGTCCACGCGCTGATTTCATTAACTTCATCAACGGCTATGGGATGTGTCATGAATAAATTCACAGGATGGCTGGCAACGCTTGCCTGCACAGGCTTGCTGGCCGCTTGCGGCGGCGGCGGCGGCTCGCCCGGCACTACTGGCAACGGCGTGACGCCGTCCAAGGCCGCCAGCGTGACGCTGACGGCGGACGCCACCACCATCGCGTCGTCCGGCCTGGACGGCACGGAAGTCACGCTGACGGCCATCGTCAAGGACAGCGGCGGCAATGCGCTGGTCGGCGAGACGGTCAGTTTCAGCACCAGCTCGGGCACGATTACCAGCACCAACCGCACCACCAATACTTCCGGCCAGGTGGTGGAAAAGCTCAGCGTCAAGGGCGATTCGTCGCTGCGCGCCATCACCATTACCGCCAGCGCCGGCAATGCCAAATCGAATGCCGTCACGGTGCAGGTGGTCAATGCCGCGCCGATGCTGACGTTGACGCTGACTGCCGATTCCGGCACGCTGCCGTCCGGCGGCACCAAGAACGTCACCGTGACCGCGCTGGTGCGCGACGCCAACAACAATGTCGTGCCGAACGTCGCCGTCAGCCTGAAATCGGACTCCGGCAGCCTGAGCGTGACCAACGCCCTGACCAATGCGCAGGGGCTGGTGACCGGCACGCTGGGCATCGGCGGCGACGCCACCTCGCGCGACATCAAGGTCAGCGCCAGCGTGACCGGCGCCACCGCCACGCCGATCGTGGTGCGCGTCAGCGGCAATGTGCTGACCATCAGTGCCGCGCCGAGCATCAGCGCCGGTTCCAGCACCGACGTCACCGTCAAGCTGGTTGATTCGGCCGGCAATCCGCTGACCGGCAAGCCGGTTACCTACAGTTCCAACGCCAACTCGCTGACCGTCAAAGGCGGCGGCAGCGCAGTCACCAATTCCAGCGGCCAGCTGGTGCTGAGCTATGCGGCCAGCGGCGGCACGGCCGACGTGATCAGCGTCAAGGCCATGGGGGAGCTGGCCTCGGCCGGCATCGCCATCAATTCCTCGACCTTTGCCGTGCGCGTGCTCGACGGCAGCGGCAACGTCGAATCGTCGGCCGCCATTGGCGGTTGCCAGCAGGTGGCGGTGACCAATGCGCCGGGCAGCAGCGTCACGGTCACCTCCTCGCGCGGTACGGTGTACAGCGACAATGGTTGCACCGCGGTGCAGAGCGGTGCGCTTGGCTTGGCGAACGGCGCCGCCACGGCGTACGTCAACGCCACCGGTCCTGGCGTGGCCACGCTGACCGCCAGCGCCGGCGGCCAGACCACCCAGACCGCGCTGGAGTTCTATGCCCCGCTGACCAGCACCTCGACCATCACGCTGCAAATCGATCCGGCCAACATCGGCACCAACACCAGCGGCAGCACCAGCGAGCAGGCCACGCTGCGCGCCGTGGTGCGCGACGGCACCGCGCAGAACAACCTGGTCAAGAATGCCGCCGTGGCGTTCTCCATCGTCAGCGATCCGAGCGGCGGCAAGCTGACCGAGCCGTCGTCGGTGACCACCGGCATCGACGGCGCCGCCAGCACCAGCTTCATTGCCGGCAGCTCGGTGACCCCGACCGACGGCGTACGCATCCAGGCGCGCCTGGTGGAGGGCTCCAACGCGGCCGCCATCGCTACCCTGACGGTGGCGCAGAAGTCGCTGTTCATCAGCGCCGGCACCGGCAACACCGTGCTGACGCCGGACAGCACTACCTACCAGATGGACTACGCGGTGATCGTGTCCGATGCCGCCGGCAACGCGGTGTCGGGTGTCAAGCTGACGGCGTCGGTGCTGCCGACCTTCTACTACAAGGGCACGCTGGGCTACACCCTGCCGACCGGCCCATGGGAGCCGGTGTCGCGCACCGCCTGCGCCAATGAGGATCTCAACAACAACGGCATCCTCGACGCCGGCGAAGATATCAACGGCAATGGCGCGCTCGATCCGGGCATTCCGGTCACCGTGACGCCGAGCGTGACCACTGACAGCACCGGCCGCGCCACCGTCTCGCTGGTGTACCCGCGCGACCGCGTGTACTGGCTCGATGTCAACCTGACCATCCGCGGCCAGGCCAGCGGCACGGAGTCCCGCTACACCTCTCTGGTACACTTGATAGGATTGAGCGGCGATTATTCTTCACAAAACGTCCGCCCGCCCGGCGCGACCAGTCCTTACGGGGTGTCGACGACGTGCAGTAACCCGCAATAACCTGGACCGTGCATGCAAAATGTGTTTTTAGTCGGCCTGATGGGGGCAGGAAAGACCACCATCGGCCGCATCCTGGCTCGCAAGCTGGGGCTGAAGTTTATTGATTCTGACCATGAAATCGAGGCGCGCACCGGCGCCTCGATCCCGTGGATCTTTGAAATCGAAGGCGAGGCCAGTTTCCGCCGGCGCGAGGCGGACGTCATCCGCGACCTGTGCGGCCAGCAAGGGCTGGTGCTGGCCACCGGCGGCGGCGCCGTCCTCAACGCCGACAGCCGGGCCCTGCTGCAGTCGCGCGGCACCGTGGTGTACCTGCGTGCCAGCGTCAACAGCATCCTGCAACGCACGGCGCACGACAAGAACCGGCCGCTGCTGCAAACCGCCGATCCGCGCAAAAAACTCGAAGAATTGATGGCGGTCCGTGATCCTTTGTACACGGAAATTGCCGATTTGGTCATCGACACCGGCCGTCCTAACGTACAATCGATGGTTCAGACCATCCTGACCCAGCTGGATACCATGGCCTGCGAGGCCTCGCCCAACTGCGTCACCCAAGCCGAACCATCGATGAACGAACAATCCAACATCCTGTTAAACGTAGAACTGGGCGAGCGCAGCTACCCGATTTCCATCGGCCCGTCGCTGCTGGACGACAGCACGCTGCTGTCGCGCCATGTGCACGGCAACAAGGTTGCCATCGTCAGCAATACCACCGTCGCGCCGCTGTACCTGGAGCGCGTCGAAAGCGGCTTGCGCGCTGCCGGCAAGCAAGTGACCTCGGTCATCCTGCCGGACGGCGAAGAGTTCAAGAACTGGGCCAGCCTGATGCAGATCTTCGACGCCCTGCTGCAAAGCAAGGCCGACCGCAAGACCACGCTGGTCGCCCTCGGCGGCGGCGTCATCGGCGACCTGACCGGCTATGCGGCCGCCAGCTATATGCGCGGCGTCGATTTCATCCAGATGCCGACCACCTTGCTGTCGCAGGTCGATTCCTCGGTGGGCGGCAAGACCGGCATCAACCACCCGCTGGGCAAGAACATGATCGGCGCCTTCTACCAGCCGCGCGCGGTGATCGCCGATACCGCCACGCTGGAAACCCTGCCGGAGCGCGAGCTGTCGGCCGGCCTGGCGGAAGTGATCAAGTACGGCGCCGTGATCGACCTGGCGTTCTTCGAGTGGATCGAAGAAAACATTGGCAAGCTGATGGCGCGTGACAAGGGCGCGCTGGCCTACGCCATCGCCCGTTCGTGCGAAATCAAGGCCGACGTGGTACGCCAGGATGAACGCGAAGGCGGCCTGCGCGCGATTTTGAATTTTGGCCATACCTTCGGCCACGCCATCGAAGCCGGCATGGGCTATGGCGCCTGGCTGCACGGCGAGGCGGTCGGTTGCGGCATGGTGATGGCGGCCGATCTGTCGCATCGCATGGGCCTGATCGACGCGGCCACGCTGGAGCGCGTGCGCGCGCTGGTGGCGGCATCCGGCCTGCCGGTCAAGGCGCCCGACCTGGGCGTGGACAAATGGCTGGAAGCGATGGAAGTCGACAAGAAGAACGAGGGCGGCGCCATCAAGTTTATTCTGGTGAATTCGCTGGGCGGTTCGAAGATCAGCAATGCGCCGCAGGAATTGCTGCTGGCGACGCTGGCGGCCTGCGTTTAAGCCATGTCGCCGGAAGCCTACCTCGCTCCCTACGCGGCCCATTCGGAAGGCGGCCTCGGCCGCCGTTATCCGGAAACCGCGCACGCCTCGCGCAGCCAGTTCCAGCGCGACCGCGACCGCATCATCCATTCGTCGGCCTTCCGCCGGCTGGAGTACAAGACCCAGGTGTTCCTCAACCACGAAGGCGACCTGTTCCGTACTCGGCTGACGCACAGCCTGGAAGTGGCGCAGATCGGCCGTTCGCTGGCGCGCAACCTGCGGCTGAACGAGGATCTGGTGGAGGCGATTTCGCTGGCGCATGACCTGGGCCACACGCCGTTTGGCCACGTCGGCCAGGACGTGCTCAACGAGTGCATGCACGACTACGGCGGCTTCGAGCACAACCTGCAAAGCTTGCGCGTGGTGGATGAGCTGGAAGAGCACTACGGCGCGTATGACGGCCTCAACCTGATGTTTGAAACCCGCGAGGGCATACTCAAGCACTGTTCGCTGAACAATGCCAAGCTGCTGGGGCCGGTGGCGCAACGCTTCATCGACCGCCAGCAGCCGTCGCTGGAAGCGCAGCTGACCAATCTTGCGGACGAGATCGCTTACAACAGCCATGACATCGACGATGGCCTGCGGTCCGGCCTGATTTCGATCGAGCAGCTGGAGCAGGTGGAATTCTTCGCGCGGCTGTGGCGCGATGTGCAGCTGGCGTTTCCGGGCCTGTCGGGCCGGCGCGCGATTTATGAAACCTTGCGCCGTTTGATCACGGCGTTGGCGGATGACTTGATCGAGACCTCCAGCGCGCGCATCGCCGAGTTCGCGCCGCAGCATATCGACGACGTGCGCGCGGCGCCGCCGCTGATCCGTTTTTCCGAGAACATGCGCAAGGATGCGACCGAGCTGAAGCGCTTCCTGCATGCGAATCTCTACCGTCACTACAAGGTCAACCGCATGCGGGTGAAAGCCAGCCGCATCGTGCGTGAATTGTTTGAGTCGTTCATGGCCGAGCCGGTGCTGTTGCCGCCGGATTACCAGGACAAGTCGGGCGATGTGAACAAGCAGGCGCGCAAGATCGCCGACTACATCGCCGGCATGACCGACCGCTACGCCATCCGCGAACACCGCCGGCTGTTCTCGCTGGACGAGCTCTGATCTGCCTCAAGCAGCGCAGGCGTTCAGCTTGACCTGAACGCTTGCGCGGCCGATGATGAAGTACGCTGTACTTCGTTGGGAGCCGTGATGGAGCTGCAGGAACAAATCGAAAAATACTGCGCCACCAAGGTCGAGCTAATGGCCTTTCGGGAAGAGGTGGCGGTGCAGTTTGGCAAAGTCCACACGGCCATTGCCAGCACCCACGTCGAGATCGCTAAACTCGAAACCAAGATCGCCACAATGGAAACCCGGCTCATCAAGTGGTTTGTCGCAATCATCATCGCCAACGCGACAATCTCGCTGGCGATCGCCCGCTATCATTCGTAGAGGCGAATCATGAACGACTTGAGCAACGAAGTCTGCGTCAATTTCGCTCAACTTGATGCGAAGTTTGCCAACATCGAAGTCAAAATCGACAGAATGGTGCGCGTTTTAGCAATTGGCTGGTTCGCAACGCAGTTGTCCGCCGCGGCGTTGGTGGTGGCCGCGGTCAAATGTCTCTAGAACATCCGCTGTTGCGCGTCGCGGCGGTCGCCTAGCAGTTCCAGCAGCAGCTTCTTGATCGGCGCGGGCAGGGCGGCGTCGGCGATGTGGGCGGCATCCAGCCAGACGTGGCCGGCCTCGGCCGCCATCGGCAGCCGCCGTGACAGCGTCACGCGGTACGGCGCAATGTGCAGCTTGTAGTGCGTGAACACATGCGTCACCGTTGACAAGCGATCATAGGCTTCCATCTCGCCAAACTTGCCCACCAGGCGCAACAGCGCATCATCATCGGCCGGCTCGATCTCGTCATCGTCCGCCGCCACATGGCCGTCCAGTTCCGGCAGCGACAGCAGCCCGCCCCAGATCCCGCTTGGTGGCCGCTGTTCCAGCAGCACTTGCCCATTGTCGATAATTGCCAGCATCACCGCCTGTTTCTCGGGCGTGGCCTTCTTCGGCTTGCGCACCGGCAGATCCTTGGTGCGGTTGGTGGCAAACGCCACGCAGCGCGGCTGCATCGGGCAGCGTTCGCATGACGGACTGCTGCGTGTGCACAAAGTCGCGCCCATGTCCATCAAGCCCTGCGTGTACGACTCGATGCCCACCTCCGGCAACAGCGCCTCGGCGCGCAGCCACATGGCTTGCTCGGTCTTCTTCTCGCCCGGATAGCTGTCGATGCCGAACACCCGCGCAAACACCCGCTTGACGTTGCCATCCATGATGGCCGCGCGCCTGCCGCTGGAAAACGCCGCAATCGCCGCCGCCGTCGAACGGCCGATGCCCGGCAACTCCGCCAGCAGCAGCGGGTCGGACGGGAATACGCCGTCATACTCCGCCACCACGCGCTGCGCGCACTTGTGCAGATTGCGCGCCCGCGTGTAATAGCCCAGGCCGCTCCACTGCGCCATCACATCCTCCACCGGCGCTGCCGCCAGATCGCGCAGGGTCGGGAAACGCTCCAGGAAACGCGCGTAATAGCCCAGTACCGCCGACACCTGAGTCTGCTGCAACATGATTTCCGACAGCCAGATCAGATACGCATCGCGGGTGTTTTGCCAGGGCAGCACATGGCGTCCATGCACTTTTTGCCAGCCGATCAGATCGGCCGAGAAACTGGGATCTGCAAAATTCTCTACTGCTACAACTTTCATTCTGTTCCTAAATCAGGCTGCGGCGTCCAGCGCCACAAATTCCGCGTTGATGGCGATGCCGATCGCATTCGCCAGTTCGTTCAGACGCGTCTTCTGCGCTTCCAGCTCCTGCTGGCTGCGCTCGAACGCATCAATTTTCTGTTCCAGGCTGTCGGTCGCATCGTGGATGCGCTGGATCGAGCCTAGCCTGTGTTTCAGCTGATCCTTGTGCTGGCGGATCTGCGCCTCCAGCGGCGCCATGATCACCTTCAGCCATGCTTCCGCGTCGTTGTTGGCGGAGCGGAAGCAGCCGCGCACGCGCGAGGCGATGGTGTCGAAGAACTTCTCCATCAAGGTCACGCGGCTGGTGGTCAGCAGCGTCGCCGTGCCGAAGGTCTTGTAATAGATCGCCTCGATGCTGGCCAGTTCATCGCGATAACGGTCCAGCGAAAACGGCATCGGCAGGGCCAGCGTCAAGCCGTGTTCGGTCGAGAAGCGGCGATACATCACGCCCATCATCTCGCTGATCTCCAGCGTCTTGCGCTCGGCCGCGTCGAGGTTGGCGCGGGTGCGTTCAAAATACCCGCGCACCGCTTCGCGCACGCCGGTGAAGAAGCGGCTGCGCTGCATCTCCTGGCGCACCAGTTCGATATCGTCGCGGACGATGTCCATGCCCATGCAGGTGTACAGCTCGGTCGACAGCCGGGTGAACACCGCGCGCGTGGCCTGCAGCTTGAACAGGCTGGCGTCGAATTCCTTCTTCTCCACATCGATGCGGCGCATCATGTGCGAGATCACGCTCTGGTTCTTGCCGCGCAGGCTGCGCAGCTCGTGCAACTGCTCGACAATGCCGCGGCTGCGCGCATGCAGCATCGCCATCTGCGCCGTGTTCAGCGCCTGCAATTCCTGCACCAGCTGCTTGCGCACGATGTCCTTCTTGGCCGGAATCAGCTCGTTGAACAGCGCGCCTTCCAGCGCATGCAGCCGGCTGCGCGCCTGCAATTCGACGTCATGGTTGATCTTGCCAACCAGCGCCTTCTGCGCCGATACCGGAAACACCTGGCGCGGTTCCAGCGACAGCATATGCGCCACGTTGGCCTGCTGGCGGGCGATCTCGGCGTTGATATCTTCCTCGCTGCGCAGCTCGTCCCACATGCTGTCGATCTTGTTCAGCACCACCAGCCGGCCGGCGCCGGCGCCGATGTGGTTGCGCCAGACTTCGATATCGCTCTTGGTCACACCGGTGTCGGCGGCCAGGATGAACAGCACCGCGTGCGCGTTCGGAATCAGGTTCAGCGTGAGTTCCGGCTCGGTGCCGATGGCGTTCAGGCCGGGCGTGTCGAGGATCACCAGCCCTTGCTTGAGCAGCGGATGCGGAAAGTTGATGATGGCGTGGCGCCACAGCGAGACTTCCACCCAGCCGTTCTCGTCCAGCGTGGCCGGCATGTCCGGATCGTCCTCGTCGTACAGGCCGTAGCGCTTGGCTTCTTCCACTGGCACATAGCGGGTCTTGCTGACCTGCTTGAAGGCTTCGTGCATTTCCGCGCCGGCGTCCAGGTTCAGCGGCAGCACCGTCCAGGCCGCAGGCTGTTCGCGGTAATCGCTGGTCGAGAGGTTGTCGGCCCGGGTCTCGATCGGTAGCAGGCGAATCGACGGCGCCATGTTGGGATTCCACAGCAGCTCGGTCGGGCACATGGTGGTACGGCCGGCCGCCGACGGCAGGATGCGCTGGCCATACTCGGCAAAGAAGATGGCGTTGATCAGTTCCGACTTGCCGCGCGAGAATTCGGCGACGAAGGCCACCGACAGCTGGTCGTCGGCCAGCCGCGCCAGCGTGCGGCTGATGCGCTGGTCGGTGGCGGCGTCGGCCAGGGATGCGCCGGCCACCCACGCCTGATAATTCTTCAGTGCGGTGACCACGCCTTGCCGCCAGGCGCTGTACTGTTCGAAATCCCTGACCATCATTGGTGTGCCCTTATTTATTTTTGGCAATTCACACAATAGAACGTGGAACGCTGGCCCTGCTTGATCTGGCGTATCGGCGCCGCGCATACACGGCAGGGCACGCCAGTCCGATCATAGACGAAATAAGTCTGCTGGAAATACCCGGACTGCCCGTTGACGCTGATGAAGTCGCGCAGCGTGCTGCCGCCCTGGACGATGGCCTCGGCCAGGATCTCGCGCACCGCCTGCGCCAGCTTCTCGTAGCGCGCCAGGCTGATGCGCTTGGCCGGCGTCTTCGGATTGATGCCTGCACGGAACAAGCTTTCCGATGCATAAATATTGCCGACACCCACCACGATATCGCCGGCCAGCAGCACCTGCTTGACCGGCGCGCTGCGCTGACGAGTCTGATCGTACAGCAATTTGCCGCTGAAGCCCGCTTCCAGCGGCTCCACGCCCAGTTCGCGCAGCAGCACATGGTGTTCCAGCTCGCCGTCGGCGGCGTCGTGCCACAGCACCGCGCCAAAGCGGCGCGGGTCTTTCATGCGCAGCACCTGCGGGCCGTTCGGGCCTTCCACCTGCAAATCGAAGTGGTCGTGCTTCTCCGGCTCGATGCCGGGGGCCATGATGCGCAGGTGGCCGGACATGCCGAGGTGAATGATCAGCGTGCCGTGCTCGAAGTGGATCAGCAGGTATTTGCCGCGACGGCCGGTGCGCAGCACCTTGCGGCCGGCCAGCAGCTGGGGCAGGGCGGCCGGGAACGGCCAGCGCAAACCCTCGCGGCGCAGCACCACCTCGCGCACCACCCGGTCTTCGATATGGGGCGCCACACCGCGCCGTGTCACTTCGACTTCTGGTAATTCTGGCATCTATCTCAACTGGCTGAGGAAATAATGGGAGGCAACGTCTGGCTGTAACGGAATATTTGGTTACACTAGTCAAACTCCGCCCGCGATGCGAACGGCGTAAAATCTGACCGTACTTTGCTGACTTGCCAGGATCTGCCCTTGAAAAACGCTTTCGCCATTGTAACCCTGTCCGCCTTGCTGTCGGCGTGCGCTGTCGCGCCGCACCAGCAGGACGAGCCCGCCGCCACGCCGCAGCCCGCCGAGGCCGCTGCTGCGGACGCCGCCGCGCCGGCCGAGGCCGAAGCACCAGCACCAGCGCCGGAAGCGCTGCCGAATAACGATCTGACCAGCGACCTGCTGTTCCGCATCACCAAGGCCGAGCTGGAATTCAAGAAAGGGCAGTGGCAAGGCCCGTACATCACCATGATGGCGCTGGCCCAGCAGACCCGCGACCCGCGCCTGGCGCGCCGTGCGGTGGAAATGGCGCTGACCGCAAAGCAGAACGGCGAGGCCATGTCGGCCATCCGCCTGTGGCGCAACCTGGCGCCGGATTCGGATGAGGCGGCACAATTCTTCCTCGGCTTTGCCGTGACCGGAGACGATCTGGGCGAAGCGGAAGCGGCGTTCGAGGACCGTCTGAAAAAGGCCAAGCCGGCCGCGCGCCCGCTGGTAATGTTCCAGATGCAGCAATACCTGCTGCGCGCCAAGGACAAGACCGCTGCCTTCTCGCTGCAGGAACGCGTGCTGCTGCCTTACGACGATACGCTGGAATCGCATTTGATCCTGTCGCAAGGCGCGTTCGGCCTTAACGACATGGCGCGCGCCCGCGTCGAGTCGGCCAAGGCGCTGGCCATCAAGCCGGATTCCGAACTGGCAATCCTGACCAGCGCCCAGGTGTCGGGCGATATCGACAGCGCCATGAAAACGCTGACCGGCTTCCTCGAAAAATATCCGAAATCGACCGAGGTGCGCGCCGCTTACGCCCGCATTCTGGTCGACAACAAGCAGTACGACGAGGCGCGCAAGCAATTCCTGATTCTGCTGAAAGATCAGCCGGACAACATCGCCACGCTGTACGCGCTGGGCGTGATGTCGATGCAGGCCGACAATCTGCCGGACGCAGAGAAATACTTCACCCGCTTCGTCAACACTCTGGCCGACCATCCGAATGACGAGCGCGATCCGTCCAAGGTGCTGATGATTCTGTCGCAGATCGCCGAGCAGCGCGGCGACTTCGACCTCGCCTACAGCTGGCTGGAGAAAGTCGACAGCAGTGACGAAAAAGTCTACTTGGCCGCGCGCATGAAAATGGCCGTGCTGACCGCCCGCAAAGGCAATATCGACGAGGCCCGCAAGCAGCTGTCCGAGCTGACGCCGACCGACCCTAACGACCAGGCGCAAGTATTCCAGGCCGACGCCCAGCTGCTGCGCGACGCCGGCGACCACCGTGCCGCCTATCAGGTGCTGGAAAACGCCCTCAAGCGCTATCCTGACAATCCCGACCTGCTGTACGACTTTGCGCTGGTGGCGGAAAAAGTGGGCAATACGGAGCTGATGGAAAAAGCGCTGCGCCAGGTGATGATCGCCGCCCCCGACAACCAGCACGCCTACAACGCGCTGGGCTATTCGCTGGCCGAGCGCAATGAGCGCCTGCCGGAAGCTTACGCGCTGGTCGACAAGGCAATGAAGATGGCGCCGGGCGATCCGTTCATCATGGACAGCATGGGCTGGGTGCAGTTCCGCATGGGTAACCTGGACGAGGCGGAAGCGCTGCTGCGCCGTGCCTACGCGCTGCGCAATGATCCGGAAATCGCCGTCCACCTGGGCGAAGTGCTGTTCGCCAAGGGCGACGTCGGCGCCGCGCAGAAGATGTGGAAAGAAGCGCAAGCCAAAGATCCGAAAAACGACGCGCTCAAGAGTACGCTGGCGCGCCTCAACCAAAGCTTATAAATGACTACACCATCGTTCCTCCGGCCGCTGCTGTTGGCACTGGCCCTGTCGGCTGCTGTCGCCGGCTGCGCCACCACCGGCCCGCGTTCCACCGCCGCAGTTGCGCCGTACAGCGACAAGACCGAGCTGACCGGCCGCCTGACCATCAACTTCAGCCGCGACGGCAAGAAGGAATCGATGACTGGCAAGTACGACTGGCAGCAGGACAAGGACAACGTCAACGTCAGCCTGACCGCGCCGCTGGGGCAGATGATTGCCGTGATCAAGGTCACGCCGCACTCGGCCACGCTGACCCAGGGTGACAAGGCGCCGCCGCAGACCGCGCCCAACGTCGATGCGCTGACCCAGAAAGCGCTGGGCTGGACGCTGCCGGTCTCCGGCCTGCGCTACTGGCTGCAAGGCTACGCCACCGACAGCGACGGCAAGCCGTTCACCGCCTCGCCAGCCAACGATACCGTGATCACGCGCGACGGCTGGAAGCTGGAATACGTCGACTGGCAGGATGAAAAAGCCGCCGTGCCCAAGCCTAAGCTGATCTACGCCACCCGCATCGCCCTGGGGCAGGCGGTGGACGACATGAACATCCGCATTTTCATCGATGCGCCCGACCAGTAAAATGCCGGCATGACCGAATTAAGAAACTGCCCGGCTCCGGCCAAGCTCAATCTGTTCTTGCACGTCAATGGCCGCCGCGCCGACGGCTACCACCTGCTGCAAACCGTGTTCCAGCTGATCGACCACGGCGACACGCTGCACTTCACGCTGCGCGACGACACGGCGCTGCGCCGCGTGACCGACTTGCCCGGCGTGCCGGAAGAGAGCGATTTGATCATCCGCGCCGCCAGGCTGCTGCAAGGGGAAGTGCTGCGCCGCACCGGTGCCTTGCCGCGCGGCGTCGACATCGCCATCGACAAGGTGCTGCCGATGGGCGGCGGCGTCGGCGGCGGTTCGTCCGATGCCGCCACCACGCTGATGGCGCTGAACAAGCTGTGGAATGCCGGCCTGAGCAAGCGGGAGCTGATGGATCTGGGGCTGCCGCTGGGCGCCGACATTCCGTTCTTTATCTTTGGCGAAACCGCGTTCGCCGAAGGCGTGGGCGAGGCCTTGCAGCCGGTCTCCGCGCCGCAATGTTGGTATGTGGTTATCGAACCGGGTGTCATGGTGCCGACAGCTGCAATTTTTGGTTCAGAACATTTGACAAGGGACACGCCGCTCGTTAATATATCGGACTTTTCCAGCCACTCCAGAACATCGGCGTTTGGAAAGAACGACTTGCAACAGGTAGCAACGAAGTTATTCCCGCCGGTAGCAGAAGCGGTAGAATGGCTCAGTGCTTACGGTGATGCCAGAATGACTGGCTCCGGTGCATGTGTGTTCAGTGCGGTAGCAACCGAGGCGGACGCCGACGCGGTACTTGCAAAAGTGCCTGCCAAGTGGATAGCCTGGAAAGCCCAAGCGCTGCAACAGCATCCCATCATCGCGAAGTTGTGAAGCGGAAAAAAGATTTTGCGAATCGCTGAAATGGCTGTATAATACTGGCCTGTAGCGACAAGCAGCAAGTTGCGTAGGGGAATCGCCAAGCTGGTTAAGGCACTGGATTTTGATTCCAGCATACCAAGGTTCGAATCCTTGTTCCCCTGCCATTCGTTTGTATCTGGATCCGTCGAGGCACTAGTCTCCGGCCAGGTAGAGCAAAAAGTGAGGCGCACGATGCGCCTCATTCCATTTAGTTCAGTGCGGCGCGGCTCGCGCTGGCTCTTCAAAGAATCTTCTACAACTTCTCTGGAATCCCAATGGCTTACGAAAACCTGATGGTTTTTACCGGCAACGCTAATCCTGCGTTGGCAGAGGGAGTCGCAAAAAATCTCGGCATCCCCCTCGGCAAAGCAAACGTCTCGAAATTCTCGGACGGTGAAGTCATGGTTGAAATTAACGAAAACGTCCGCGGTAAAGACGTCTTCGTGCTGCAATCGACTTGCCAGCCAACCAACGACAACCTGATGGAACTGATCCTGATGGTTGACGCGTTGAAGCGCGCATCGGCCGGCCGCATCACCGCCGCCATTCCTTACTTTGGTTACGCCCGTCAAGACCGCCGCCCACGTTCGGCGCGCGTTGCGATCTCGGCCAAAGTGGTTGCCAACATGCTGGAAGAAGCCGGCGTCGAGCGCGTCCTGATCATGGATCTGCACGCAGACCAGATCCAGGGCTTCTTCGATATCCCGGTTGACAATATTTACGCTTCGCCAATTCTGCTGGGCGACCTGCAGAAGAAGAACAACGAAGACCTGCTGGTCGTGTCGCCGGACGTCGGCGGTGTGGTGCGTGCCCGCGCCCTGGCAAAACGCCTGGGCTGCGACCTGGCCATCATCGACAAGCGCCGTCCGAAAGCCAACGTGTCCGAAGTGATGAACATCATCGGTGACGTCGAAGGCCGTAACTGCGTGATTATGGATGACATGGTCGATACCGCCGGTACCCTGGTCAAGGCTGCGGAAGTGCTGAAAGAACGCGGCGCCAAAAAAGTCGTGGCGTATTGCACCCACGCCGTGCTGTCCGGTCCTGCAATCGACCGCATCAACAGCTCGTCGCTGGACGAACTGGTGGTGACCGACACGATTCCGCTGTCGGAAGCGGCCAAGCAATGCACCAAGATTCGTCAACTGACCTGCGCACCACTGCTGGCAGAGACCTTCAAACGCATCATCAAGGGCGATTCCGTGATCTCCCTGTTCGTCGACTAAGCGAACAATACAGTATCAGTTTTGAGGCGGCGCCCCCGGTTTTTTACCGGGGGCGCCGTTTTTCCCGAAGCGCGCCTGGTCGCGGGGCGCTTCATCACACAGGGCGCAAGTCC
Source organism: Duganella levis (assembly GCF_009857605.1). Taxonomy (GTDB): domain Bacteria; phylum Pseudomonadota; class Gammaproteobacteria; order Burkholderiales; family Burkholderiaceae_D; genus Rugamonas; species Rugamonas levis. Next base: position 43,268 of record NZ_WWCT01000024.1, read on the forward strand.
TGTTTATTATTGGAGTTACACATGAAAGTTGTTGCATTCAAACGCGAATTGCAAGGTTCCGGAGCGAGCCGCCGCCTGCGCAATTCGGGCCAAACCCCTGGCATCATCTACGGTGGCACCGAAGCCCCGATCGCTATCTCGCTGGACCACAACGCGCTGTACCACGCGCTGAAAAAAGAAGTGTTCCACTCGTCGATCCTGGACCTGGAAATCGACGGCAAAGCACAGAAAGTGCTGCTGCGCGACTTCCAGATGCACGCGTTCAAACAACTGGTTCTGCACGCTGACTTCCAGCGCGTTGATTCCAGCAAAAAAATCCACGTGAAAGTGGCTCTGCACTTCGCTAACGCTGACGTATCGCCAGCAGTGAAACTGCACGGCGCGACCATCAGCCACGTTGCTAACGAGCTGGACATCGAATGCCTGCCAGGCGACCTGCCAGAATTCATCACCGTTGACCTGTCGAACGTGGACGTTGGCCACTCGGTTCACGTTGCTGACCTGACCCTGCCAAAAGGCGTGACCGCTGTCACCCACGGTAACAACCTGACCATCGCTACCGCATCGGTACCAGCTGGCCACGTTGCTGCTGAAGCTGCTGCTACCACCGAAGAAGCCAAGAAGTAATTCTTAGTTCCTTCAGAGAAAACCCGCCGCTGGCGGGTTTTTTTTCGTCATAATCACATATCAACATTACCTGACTGCGTCATGCCCATCCGTCTCATCGTTGGCCTCGGCAACCCCGGCCCTGAATACGAACAAACCCGCCACAACGCCGGCTTCTGGCTGGTGGACAATCTCGCCAACGACAGCGGCGCGCGCCTGCAGCGCGAGAGCAAGTACAACGCGATGTATGCCAAAGCGGTCATCGCGGGCCAGGAAGTCTATCTGCTGGAGCCACTGACCTATATGAACCGCTCCGGCCAGTCGGTCGGCGCGCTGTGCCGCTTCTTCAAGATCAATGCCGACGAAGTGCTGGTGGTCCACGACGAGCTGGACCTGATGCCCGGCATCGCCCGCCTTAAGAAGGGCGGCTCGGCCGGCGGCCACAACGGCCTGAAAGACATCACGGCCGCACTCGGCACGCAGGATTACTGGCGGTTGCGCCTGGGCATCGGCCACCCGCGCACGCTGAATCTGGCGCAGCAGGTGGCAGACTTCGTGCTGCACCGCCCGCGCCGCGAAGACCAGGAACTGATCGAACGCGCCATCGACAAATCGCTGCTGGTGATGCCGCAGATCGTCAAAGGTGAATTCCCCAACGCCACCATGAAGTTGCACACCGACTAAAAGGAACCGATGAAACTCTTACCGATCGTTGCACTACTGGCCGCTGCGGCCGCGCAAGTCCAAGCTCAAACCCAGGATGCCGGCACCCTGATCAACGGCATGTATCCGCAACTGGATGCGATTTACAAGGACTTGCACGCGCATCCGGAAATCGCCTTCCATGAAGAGCGCACTGCCGCCAAGCTGGCCGCCGAAATGCGCAAGATCGGTTTTGAGGTCACGGAAAAAGTCGGCAAGACCGGCGTAGTGGCGATCTACAAGAACGGCCCCGGCCCGATGGTGCTGGTGCGTACCGAGCTGGATGGCTTGCCGATGGATGAGAAATCCGGCCTGCCGTATGCCAGCACCAACGGCGCGGCCCACAGTTGCGGTCACGACGTCCACATGACGGCCTGGCTGGCCACGGCGCGCACGCTGGTGGCGCTCAAGTCGCAGTGGAAGGGCACGCTGATGTTCATCGGCCAGCCGGCCGAGGAAACCGTGGCCGGCGCCAAGGCCATGCTGGATGACGGCCTGTTCAAGCGCTTCGGCAAACCGGACTACGCGTTCGCGCTGCACAGCTGGCCGCTGGCCTACGGCACCATCGGCTACAACAGCGGCGCGGTGTCGTCCAACTCGGATGCAATCGAGATCACCTTCAAGGGCCGCGGCGGTCACGGCTCGGCGCCGGACAAGGCGCTCGATCCGATCACCATCGCCGCCCGTTTCGTGGTCGATGTGCAGACCGTCATCAGCCGCGAAAAAGATCCGAAGGAATTCGGCGTGGTCACCATCGGCGCCATCAACGGCGGCACGGTCGGCAACATCATTCCGGATACGGTGAAAGTGCGCGGCACCATCCGCAGCTACAGCCCGGCGGTGCGCGAGAAAATCCTGGCCGGTGTGCGCCGCGTCGCCAACGCCTCGTCCGCCATGGCCGATGCGCCGGCGCCGGATGTGCAACTGATCCCCGGCGGCATCGCCATCGAGAACGACGACGCGCTGGTAACGCGCACCGAAGGCGTGCTGAAGAAAGCCTTCGGCGACGCCAACGTCTCGCGCATGCCGGCCATGACGGCCAGCGAGGATTTCTCGCAGTACGTCAACCAGGGTGTGCCGAGCATGTTCTTCTTCACCGGCGTGTACGATCCGAAAGTCGTGGCTGAAGCCGAGCACGGCGGCAAGCCGGTCGCCTTCAACCACTCGCCGTACTACGCGCCGGTGCCGGAGCCGTCGATCAAGACGGCTGCCCAGGCTATGACGCTGGCGGTGTTGAACGTGATGAGCGCACCAGCCGCCAAACCATAAAGCCCAGCACGCCCACGCCCAGCAGCAGCACGCCCCACAGCACGATCAGGCGGCGCTGGGCGGCGGTGGCCGCTTCCAGTGCGCTGCTGGCGTCCTGCACGCCGCTGCCTTGCTGCTGCACGGCCGGGCCGGCGCTGACTTGTTCCAATTTCTGAACTTCCGCATCCGAGAAACCGGGCGCGACTTGTGACAGGTCGCGCGCCACCGGCGTAGCGCTCGCGCGTCCGACCGCCAGCGTGTACGGTCCGTTGCCGCTGGCGAGGAATACCAGCGTGGCCGGCTGCCAGTTCAGGCGCAGCGCCGGCTTGAGCGGCGACGGTACGCTGGTGCGCAGCACCCATTGCGTGGCGTGCACCGGCGGCACGTCGACGTCCCCCGAGCTGCGCACCTGGTCGCCTTGCAGGATGCGGTAGAAGGTGGAGCTGACCAGCGGATCGAAACGCCAGGTGGCGCCTTGTCCCGCCTGGCGCGCCGGCAGTTCGCGGTAGACACCCAGCGTGCCGGCCAGCACCGCATTGTTGTCGCTGAACTGCAAGCCGGCCTTGAGCGGCGCGATGGCGGGCGGCGTGGCGTACAGCAGATCCTGCGGCTGCTTGCCGGCGGTCGGCTGGATCAGCAATTGCTCGGCTGGCAGCGCGGTGCTGGTCTGCGTCGGCTGCTCGGCGGTGATGCTGGCGAACTGCAACGGCGTGCCGCTGCGCCAGCTCAGGCGCGCGTAGCGGAAGCTGCGGGCGTTGAACGCCAGGCGGTCGTTGGACAGCGTCTGCGCGTCCTTGTTCACCAGCCAGTTTAATTCGGCCGCGCCGACGGTGTCCCATTGCTTCATATCGTTGCTGGTTTCCAGCCAGACCTGGGCGCTGTATTCCTGCGTGCCGGCTGGCAGCGTGAAGCGCAGCGCATCGACGGGCGTGTTGGCCGCGTCCTTGCCCAGGTCCAGCACCAGCGCGGCCAGTTGTGGCACGGTGGTCGTGGCGGCGCCTACTTCCGGCTTCAGCTTGACCGAGACCAGCCGGCCATCGGTGGTGGTGCTGACGTCCAGGTCCAGCCGCGAGGCCGGACCGGCCGCACTGGTCAGCGGAAAGATTGTCAGCGGCCGGTCGCGGTGGCTGATGCGCGCTTCGGCGCCGGGCGTGCGCAGCGCGAACGGTTGCAGCATGCCGCTGGCGTCAAACACGCGCAGGTCGTCCAGCATTGGCGAACGCGCGTGCAGGTAGACGTCTTTCGGCAGGCGCAGTTGCAGCACGCCTTGTTTGGCGCTGGTAGTCAGTGGCAGGACGTGGGTGTAGTCCTGCGGTGTGTCGCTGGCAGAGGCGGCGGTCATCAGCGTGCCGGCACAGGCGGCGATCAGGATTTTCTTCATGCGGTCTCCGCTTTGGTTTCGGTTTGCGTCGGATAAGGCGCCAGGTAGCCGATGCCGACCATCAGTGCGCCGACGCCGAGGAAGGAGACGATGCGCTCGACACCGCCGACATTCGACAAGTCCACCAGGAACAGCTTGGCCACCACCAATGCCAGCAGCACCGCGCCGACGATCCAGACGCCGCGCAGGCTGCGGCGCGCCGCAAAGTGCATCAGCAGCAGCGCGGTGATGCTCCACACCAGCGACAGCATCGCCTGCACAAACTGCGAGGCGAACATGGCGTTGAAATCATACGGGATGTCCATGTAGTTCGATACCGTGCGCAGCAGCGCCAGGTTGAACCAGCCGTAGGCGATCAAGGCGCCGGCCAGTGCCAGTTGCCATTTTTCCAGGAGCGGCTTGCGTGGTGTGTCGGCCGCCGGCGCTTGTTGCAGCAGGCGGTAGCAGCTCCAGGCCAGCAGCAGTGCAAAGCAGGTGGTCAGGTCCAGCGGGTTGACCAGCGGGATGTAGGGCAGCGGCGCCATGGCGCCGTTCTGCGACAGATTCCATACCGCCACCAGCAGCAACGCCCAGTCGCAGGCCAGCGGTATCAGCCAGCGTTGATACCAGGCGCTGACCGGCGCGGTTGGCCAGACGTCGCGGCGGCTGCGTTGCATCAGCCAGCCGATGGCGGCCATCATCAGCCAGGCCGGAATGAAGCGAGCCCAGCTGGCGCTGGTTTCCCATCCAGCTTCGGCCAGCAATTGTGCTTCGGCGCTGTCGGCGCCGTGCAGCCAGCGCGTGATCCAGATCGCGGCGACCGGCCAGATCATCAGCCACAGGCCGCCGGTGCGCAGGACGTGGAGCAGGCGCAGCGGCGCCGCACCGAGCGGCCAGCCGTTGCGCGGCCATGCGCGCAGCATCCATTCGCTGGCCAGCCACAGGGCGGCGTAGGCCAGCCACAGCGAGGCGCGCGGCAGGCGCGTGTCGAGATACAACTGCGCCAGCATGCCGGCGGTGGCGATCGCCAAGCCGATCCAGGTCGGCGTCGCCAGCACGCGCAGCGACTGCCATTGCAGGCGGCGCGCCAGCAGCGTGACCGGAATGGCGCTGGCGGCCACCAGCATGCCGTAGACGGCCATGGCCATCACATCGGGGCGATACCAACCGGCATCTTCGATCGGCGCGTAGCTTGCTGCGAGCCAGCCGGCCAGATTGGGCGCGGTCATGATGTACCACCACAGGCCGCCCCACAGCATGGTGATGCGCGACAGTGCGAAGTTGACGGTACCGGGCTTGGCGCCATCATTGCGCATCAGTGACCAGCTGCTGAACAGCGCGCCAGCGGCGATCAGCAGCGCTCCAAGCACCGGCTTGTCGAACAGGTTGGGCGAGGCGGCGCCCCAGTTCCATTGCAATACTGTCAGTGCGGCCAGCATGACGCCGGCCACGCCTTGCGCCGCTAGCGCCAGCGCGCTCGCCAGCCGCCATTGCATCTTTCGGGCGATGAAGTACAGCACCATGGCTGCCAGCAACGCGCTGATCACCAGCAGGTTGGCCTGCGCCACGCCGTCGGTGCGCAGGAAAATTTCGGTCCAGGCGCCGGCGATCAGCCATACCGAGGCGAAGGCCAGGAATGCCGACGCCAGCAGAGTGAACAGCTTATTGCTACTTTCGTCCTGCGCGCGGAAACGCATCGCCATCAAGAAGGCGGTGATGGACAGCAAGATGAAGCCCAGCCACAGGTTGGATTCCAGCGCCTTGGTCGCCGACAGGCCGGTGACGGTGCCGAAGAACGATAGCCACGCGCCGGCTTGCACCAGCAGGCCGAACATCCACGCCAGTTTCTGTTTCTGACGCAGACCGATCCAGACGATGCCAGCGCCTTCCAGTGCCCACGCGGCGGAAGTCCAGCGACCGTCGAGCGCGAATGGAATCGCCAGCGTGCCGAACACTACGCCCAGCGCCAGGAAGGCATCCGATAGCAGCGCCAGCGTTGGACGGCGGCGCAGCACGGTGGTCAGGCCGATGTAGAACAGGCCCAGCGCCAGCGCCGAGAAGGCGACGCCGAATGGCATGTCCTTCACCAGGCTGAACTGCAAGCCGAAGCCCAGCATCGGCGTGCCGAACACCAGCGTGCCGTCGACGTAGCTCTTCAGCTTGACCGCCTGCTGGCGCGCATACGCCAGCGGGATCGAGACGTAGAAGGCGAAGAACAGCAGCAGGAACAACTGCACCGACAGGTAATTCTCCGGCGTGTAGCGCAGTACGCCCCATGCGGTGGCGATGGCGAAGGTGAAGAAGAAGCCCAGCAGATTGAGCGGCCGCCACGAGCGGTACAGCGCCAGGTACAGCACGCCGGCGTTCAGCAGCGCGTAGTAGCTGAATAAGCCGATGTGGCTGCCGCCGCCGCTGGAGGCCATGATCGGCGCCGCAAAGCCGCCGACGATGCCGAAGATGGCCAGCCACATCGCGTCTTGCAGCACGGCCAGCAGGCAGGTGAAGACGGTCAGCACCAGCAACAGCGCGAAGGCCATGCCGCCGGGGATCAGGTGATACAGCCGGAAGGCGCCGAAGGTGACCAGCATCAGCACGCCGAGCGCCGCGCCTTGTACCGGCAAACTGATGGCGGGACGGCTCAGACGAATGCGCCAGCCCCAGGCCAGCAGCGCGATGTCGGCCAGCACGATCCCGGCCAGACGCAATTCGATCGGCACGCTGACGCGGGCGGCGGTGTACTTGAGCAGGAAGCTGACGCCGATGAACAGGATCAGCAAGCCCAGCTTGGCAACCAGATTGCCGCCGAATAGCCAGGCCTTGGCGGCCAGCAGCCATTTGGGCGGTTGGCTTGGCTGCAGGGCAGGGCGTGATGGTGCAGGGGCGGATGCGTCGGAGCGGGAGCCGGAGCCGGCGGCGCTCGCGACCGTGTCTGCGTCGGCTTGCGCAGCAGGCAGCGTCGAGGGCGAGGGCGAGGGCGCGGCCGCTTCGAAAGTGGCAGAGTCTGCCACGTCGGCAGGTGCTGCAGTTACGGCCGGCTGCGCGGCGCGCAATGGCCTGGTCGGATCGAAAGCGGCGATATCGGCGGCTGTGGGAGGTGGAGCGGCGCGCGGTGGCGCAACTGGCTCTGTCGCTGGCGGCGACTTGGCAGCCCAGCTTTGCGCGTAGGACGCGGCAGGCGCCGCTGCGGGCGCAACTGGCGCACTGGCATCCGCCCTCGCGGTTTGCGGCCGCATTACTGCCGCCACCACCGTCTCCCGCAACTCGGCCAGCTGGCGCTGAAGATCAGCCGCCAGCTTCTTCGCCTGACGCGCCTCGCTACGCGCCCGCCAGGCCACACTCAGCGTGAAGACGCCAAAGATAAACAAAAGGAATTCCATCGACAGGCTCCCTCGTGACAATATTGCAATGTAGCATATTGGCAATATTGTCTCAATCGAACCCGTCAATACGTGCGCGCCTATTTTGTGCTGGTAATCCAGCGATCAACACGCTGTTCCAGAATTGGCAGCGGCAGCGTGCCGTCGCCAATCACCACCTCGTGGAATTTCTGATAGCTGAACTTGTCGCCCAAGGTCTGCTGCGCCCGCGCCCGCAATTCCAGAATCTTCAGCGAACCGATTTTGTAGCTCAGCGCCTGTCCCGGCCACACCATGTAACGCTCGATCTGGTTGCGCGCACGCGCTTCTGGCCAGCCCAGCGTCTCGGCCAGATAACTGATCGCCTGCTCGCGCGACCAGCCCTTGGCGTGCATGCCGGTATCCACCACCAGCCGCGCGGCGCGCAGCATCTCCGCATTCAGATGGCCGTAGTAGGCCACCGGATCGTCGTACAGGCCCAGCTCCTTGCCCAGCGTTTCCGAATACAAGGCCCAGCCTTCGGTATAGGCCGCGCTGTTCTGATTCTCGGTGCTGAACTTGCGGAAGTCCGGCAGGTCCAACTCCTTCAGCAGCGCCGCGTGCAGATGGTGGCCCGGCACGCCTTCGTGCAGGAACAGGCTGACCATATCGACGCGGCTGTACTTCTTTGGATCGTTGACCACCGGCCAGAACACGCCGGGATGCGAACCGTCGGCCGCTGGCGGCGTGTAGTGGTCGGAGGCGGTGGCGCGCGTCAGCTCGGGCTCCAGATGCAGCTCCAGCTTCGCTTTCGGAATCAGGCTGAAGTAGGTCGGCAGCTTGGCCTGCACTTGCGCGTAGATGGCGCGGTAGGCGTCCAGCACCTGCTCGTCGGTGGTGAAGATATTGAACTTGGTCTGTGCGCCTACCCATTGCGGCAACTGCTTCTCCGGGCCTTCATAACCCAGCTTGGGGCCGAGCACGGTCAACTGCTGCTGGATGCGCGCCACTTCCTTCAGACCCAGCGCGTGCACCTCGTCCGGCGTCAGCGGCAAGTTGGTGCTGTCCTTGATGTGGGCCGCGTACCAGGCCGCGCCGTTCGGCAGCGCGCTCCAGCCGGTGCTGTTGCGGCTGGCGGGCAGGTATTCGTTTTGCACGAAGTTGACCAGGCGCGTCAGCGCCGGCGCGATGCCGTTGTTCACCGCCTTCAGATAGGCGGCGGTGAGTTGCTTTTTATCGGCGTCGGAGAAGCTGGCCGGGAAACGCGTCACCGGCGAATAGTAGATGCTGGCTTCCGGCGTGGCGGCGCGCAGGTTCTGGAACTGCGGCAGCATGGCGACCGTGATTGCCTTCGGCTGCACCACGCCGCTGCGCATGCCTTCCTTCATGTTGGCGATGGCCTGGTCTATCCAGCCCGGCAACTGGTTCAGGCGGCTCAGATACGCCTGGTATTGCTTGACCGTCTCCAGCGGCTGCGAACCGGTGCCGCCGGCGTAGTTGGCCAGCGTGCTGGGCACGTTGTCGAACTGGTTCAGCGGCAGCAGGTGGTCGGGGAAGGATTCCAGCTGCAACGCGTTGTTGAGCTCGTAGCTCAGCAGATCGTAGGTCAGCTGGTCCTGCGCGCCGAGCTGGTCGCGGTGCACGGCCATCAACTGCTTCTGCATCGCCCGGTACAGCGTGAACTGGGCGGCGCGCACCTTGGGCGAAATCGCCAGGCCCAGTTGATCGTCATAGCGGCTGTCGCCGTTGGCGGTGCCGAACAGCAGCGGATCGAACTTGCAGCGCGCCGTATGGAACGCCGCCGCGATCTTCGCTAACTGCTTCTGCGCCTGGCTGACCTTGGCCACCGCCGCCGTGCTCTTCGCCTGCACCGGCAAGGTATACACGCCCGCCAGCATCAGGCTGGCAAGCAGAACGGAAGTACGCAGACGAGACATAGTTTTTCCTGAGATGGGTGATGGCGAAAGAGTCTAGCACCAAACAAGCCACCTGCTAAGCAACCGCTGCATCAGTTTGCTTGAGGACGTTGTAATGCGGGCGTATGATGAAATCGATAAGGTCGATTGTCGATGGGGAATTTGGTAATGAAAACCAATCTACTGATTCGCAACATAGATCCCGACTTGCTCGCTGCGCTCGCCAAGCGGGCCGGGCAGCATGGCCGCAGTGTGGAAGAAGAGCATCTGCAGATCCTCAGGCAGGCATTGCAACGTCCGCCAAGACCAGATCCGCAGCACTTCATCGCGCAGGCGCGTGCACTGCGGGCTGCTTTGCCTTCGATAGTCTTCAACGCTGACGATATCGACGATGCCAAGCGTGCGGGGCAAAAATGATCGTGGTGGATTCCAACGTGATCGCCTATCTCTTCTTGAGCGGCGAACACACGGCGGCGGCAGAACGTTTGCTTGCCGAGGAACCGGATTGGGCTGCGCCAGTTTTGTGGCGTAGTGAGTTCCGCAATATCCTTGCGGGCCATATGCGGCTTCGGTCCTTGCCGTATGACCAAGCGCGCCAGATGCAGTATGCCGCTGAAACGCTTCTTGCCGGATCAGAGTTTGAACTAGAGTCTGCCTCAGTGCTGACTCTGGTCCGTGATAGCAGTTGCACAGCCTACGATTGCGAATTTGTAGCACTAGCCATAATGCTCGGCACCAAGCTAGTCACCATGGACCAAAAACTCTTGCGCGCTTTTCCCAAGACTATTATTTCGCTTTCTTCTTGGTCCGACTAGCACTTCTATATCTTCCCAGCAGAGTTACGGCTTTCAAATATTTTTTGGGGCTTCCTGATGAGGAGGCTACGGACTAATGACAAGAGAAGTAAGTACCTCGCGGACAAGTTCTGGAATCGGCACCGAGCGGTTGCTGGCGCGTTCGACGTAGACGTGGACGAAGTGGCCGGCGGCGGCTGGTAGCGGGTCGTTGTTGCGGTACAGCGCGATTTCGTAGCGCACGCTGGAGTTGCCGAGCTTGGCCACGCGAATGCCGGCGTGCACCGTGTCCGGGAAGGCAAGCGGCGCAAAGTAGGCGCAGCCGCTGTCCACCACGAAACCCACCACCTCGCCCTTGTGGATATCCAACACGCCCGCCTCGATCAGGAACTGGTTCACCGCCGTATCAAAATAAGAATAATAGACAACGTTGTTCACATGGCCATAGATGTCGTTGTCCATCCAGCGGGTAGGGATGGTGAGGAAGTGGCGGAACTGGTCCCGGCCGGCATCGCGCATCGTCATGCTGTCTCCTGTTTTTTGAAGAGTGCGGGCAAGGGAGGTACAATGGACCCTTGAACGCTGTCATCAGCTTAGAAACAGCAAGAATACCCAAAAACGCCCCCTGCGGCTGTTTTCACCAGCCGCTCGCCGGCCATATTGATAATTTAAAGGTTTTTCATGAGTCTCCAATGCGGCATCGTCGGCTTGCCTAACGTCGGCAAGTCCACCCTGTTCAACGCCCTGACCAAGGCCGGCATCCCGGCTGAAAACTATCCGTTCTGCACCATCGAGCCGAACGTCGGCGTGGTCGAAGTGCCGGACCCGCGCATGGCCGCGCTGGCTGACATCGTCAAGCCGGAACGCATGGTCAACGCCATCGTTGAATTCGTCGACATCGCCGGCCTGGTGGCGGGCGCGTCGCAAGGCGAGGGCCTGGGCAACCAGTTCCTGTCGCACATCCGCGAAACCGACGCCATCGTCAACGTGGTGCGCTGCTTCGAAGACGACAATGTGATCCACGTGGCCGGCAAGGTCAGCCCGCTGGACGACATCGAAGTGATCCAGACCGAGCTGGCGCTGGCCGACCTGGGCACGGTAGAAAAAGCCATCCACCGCGAAAACAAGAAAGCCCGTTCGGGCGACAAGGATGCCGCCAAGCTGCTGGCCATCATGGAACGCATCGTGCCGCACCTGAACGAAGCCAAGCCAGTGCGCGCCATGGGCCTGGACGCCGACGAGCTGGCCCTGATCAAGCCGCTGTGCCTGATCACCGCCAAGCCGGCCATGTACGTGGCCAACGTGTCCGACACCGGCTTCACCAACAACCCGCTGCTGGACCAGCTGACCGCCTACGCTGCCACCCAGAACGCACCGATCGTCGCCATCTGCGCGTCGATTGAAGCAGAGATCGCCGACCTGGACGACGCCGACAAGAGCGCCTTCCTGGCCGACATGGGTATGCAGGAGCCTGGCCTGGACCGTCTGATCCGCGCCGCCTACAAGCTGCTGGGCCTGCAAACCTACTTCACCGCCGGTGTGAAGGAAGTGCGCGCCTGGACCATCCACGTGGGCGACACCGCGCCACAAGCAGCCGGCGTGATCCACACCGATTTCGAACGCGGCTTCATCCGCGCGCAAACCATCGCCTACGACGACTACATCCAGTACAAGGGTGAGGGCGGCGCCAAGGAAGCCGGCAAGATGCGCGCCGAAGGCAAGGAATATGTAGTAAAAGATGGCGACGTGCTGAACTTCCTGTTCAACGTCTGATTCAGATCAGAACCTAAAACGAGCCGGTGTTTCACCGGCTCGTTTTCTTTATAGGGACGTTGATGTAGCTCAGGTAGTTGGGCGGCTTTTATCTGCCAAAATATGGTTATTTCAACCTTGCGGAAGTGACGATATGTCTCGCATCGACCTGAACGTGCCGTTTTCCGAAAAAGACGAAGCTAAGCTGCTGGGCGCTCGCTGGGATGCGCGCAGCAAAGTGTGGTTCGTCCCCGATGGTACAGATCCCAGGCTTTTTCAGCGTTGGCTGCCATTAGAGCAAGACATCGGCATTCGGTCCGACAGCTATTTCCTTGCCCAGACGGTCGCTATGTGCTGGAAGTGCCACGAGCTGACCAGTTTGTTCAGTTTCATTCTGCCGCCCGGTCACGAAACACTTGAAATTAATGAGGACAGCGATGACGGCGACTATTGGTTCCGTCACAGCGATCCTGCCACCGTGTCGTATGTCACGGATTTGCCTCCTCATGTGGTCACTCAGCTGAAAGCTGTTGCGCCATATTACCGTCTGGATTTCAGCAAGACCACCGGCAGCTCGTATTGGATGAATCATTGCGAGCAGTGCGGCATGAAGCAAGGCGACTTTGAAATGCACTGCGAACCGGGCGGCGCTTTCTTCCCGATGGATCAGCACGCGGCTGACCGGATTGTTTTATATTCTTATCGCGAGTCGTTTGGCTGCAATGGCAGTGCGTCGTGGGGCGACCACTTGAGTTTTCGCATGCGAGTTGCTTGATACGGTTGTTCGAGGTGTACGGTCGGTTGTTGGGTATAATCCCCGGATTGCTTGCGTTTGCCTTCCCGCACCGCCTTACTCCTCCTTAGAAAAAACAATCTTCATGGCATCCTCCAACGAAAACGTCAGCATGGCGCTGTTCTGCGATTTTGAGAACGTGGCGCTCGGCGTGCGCGACGCTAACTACGACAAGTTCGATATCAAGCCGGTGCTGGAGCGCTTGCTGCTCAAAGGCAGCATCGTGGTCAAGAAAGCTTATTGCGACTGGGACCGTTACAAGGGCTTCAAGGCGCCGATGCACGAAGCGAACTTCGAGCTGATCGAGATCCCGCACGTGCGCCAGTCCGGCAAGAATTCGGCCGACATCCGCATGGTGGTTGATGCGCTGGACTTGTGCTACACCAAGTCGCACGTCGACACCTTCGTCATCATTTCCGGCGATTCCGATTTTTCGCCGCTGGTGTCCAAGCTGCGCGAGAACGCCAAGAAGGTGATCGGCGTCGGCGTCAAGCAATCGACGTCGGACCTGCTGGTGGCCAACTGCGATGAGTTCATCTTCTACGACGACCTGGTGCGCGAGAGCCGCCGCGCCAAGCGCGAAAGCAGCGGCGCGACCGACAGCAAGCCGCAAGTCAAGCGCACGCCGGAAGAAGAACGTTCGCGCCGCGAGGAGATGGACAAGCGCCGCAACCAGGCGGTGGAAATCGCCGTCAACACCTTCGAGGCGCTGGTGCTGGAGCGTGGCGACAGCGGCAAGATCTGGGCGTCCGTGCTGAAGGAGGCGATCAAGCGCCGCAAGCCGGATTTCAGCGAGTCGTATTACGGTTTCCGCACCTTCGGCAACCTGATCGAGGAATGCAAGGCGCGCGGTTATCTGGAGTTTGGCCGTGATGAGAAATCCGGTGCGTATGTGTATCGCGCCAACGGCGGCTCGCAGCCAACCGGCGAGTCGGTGGCATCGGAAGAGGGCACGACGCCAGCCGCCGCGCCAGTCAACGACGGCGGCCAGGAATCGCGTCGCAGCCGCAATCGCGGCCGTACTGCGGCGGAGCGCTTTGCCGAACGTCAGGCCCAGCGCCAGACCCAGCAGCCGCGTCACAACAATGCGCAGTCGCCAGTCGATGGCGAGGCGATCGTGATTGCCGCACCGGAAGTGGTGGAGCAGGCCGAGATCACGCCAGTGGTGCTGGAAGCTGCCGTTGAGCTGCCGGTGGCCGACACTTCCGTGCCGAAAAAACGGAATGGCGCCAAGCCGCCAGCCCGCAAGGTGAAGAACGCCGCCAAAAAAGGCAAGGGCGATACCGACGGTGACAACGTTGTGGATGCGGTGCAAGAAGCTGCGCCATCGCCAGAGGCCGCACCAGCGACGCCGGAGCCAACGCCAGCACCGGTTGACGCCGAGCCGTCGCAGCGTCCAGCAGGCCAGCGCAACCAGGGTCGACAGAATCAGCGCAAGCCTAACCAAGGCAAGCAAAACGCCGCCAAGCCGAAGGCTGCCGCGTCGGTTGCCGTTGCTGAAGTGCCGGCGAGCGCGCCTGTCGCTGCGCCAGCACCAACGCCGGCACCTGCGCCAGCTGAAGCCGCCAGCGAGGCCGCCGCCAAGCCGGCCAAAGCCAAGCCGAAGGCCAAGACAGCCGCCAAACCGGCAGCGGCCCGCAAGCCGGCTGCGCCACGCGCACCGCGTCCGCCGAAAGCGGCGCCTGCCAGCGAGGAGTAAGCCGATGCCGACGTTGTCCGCCATCACGCTGTACCCGATCAAATCCTGCGCCGGCGTATCGTTGCAGGAAGTGACGTTGACCAGCCTCGGTCTGATGACCGAGCAGATCTACGATCGTGAATGGATGGTGGTGGACAGCAACGGCGCCTGCCTGACCCAGCGCGAATATCCGCGCATGGCGCTGATTACGCCAACCATCAAGGCCACCACGCTGGAGCTACGCGCGCCCGGCATGCTGCGGCTGGAAATCCCGCTCGGCCTGCCGGACCCGGCCAGCGCACCGTCGCTGACCACGCAGATCTGGGACGACACCGTGCTGGCCTACGACTGCGACGCGCTGACCGCCGAATGGTTCACCAAGGCGATCGGCGTGCCGTGCCGGCTGGTGCGCTTCCACGCCAACGCCGAACGCGCGGTCAGCACCAAGTGGACCAACGGCGTGCAGACCAGCACCATGTTCTCCGACGGCTATCCGATCCTGGTGGCCGGCTCGGCCTCGCTGGACGACCTGAACCAGAAACTGGTGGCGGCCGGCCGCAGCGCGCTGCCGATGAACCGCTTCCGTCCCAACCTGGTCATCGACGGCATCGACGCCTTCGAGGAAGACTACGCTGATAGCTACCAGCTGGGCGAGGTGGTGCTCAAACCGGTCAAGCCGTGCCCGCGCTGCCCGATGCCGTCGGTCGACCAGGCCACCGGCGAGTTCGGTCCCGATCCGATGGACATCATGCAAAGCTACCGCGCCAAGCCGGAACTGGAAGGTGCACTGTGCTTCGGCATGAACGCCATTTTGATTGCCGGAGAGGATCAACTTGTGCGAGTAGGACAAGAAATTGAAGTTCCATTGGCGTTTTGACACTCTGAGGCATTCCCAAGCGCCGCAACTTGGCGTAAGGTGACGGAGTACGCAAAAAAGGCCATTTATGACGCACACCGCAACCGGGAAACTTCCGCCTCAGACAGATCATGCCGCACCGGCCCACGATCTGGCGGCCGAAAACCGGGCTCTGCGCGCCCGCATGGCCTATCTGCTGGAACAGGCCGAACGTAACCATTCGATCATGACGCGCCACCAGGCATTTGACCTGGAAATCGTTGGCGCCGGCAATTTCCCCGAACTGGTGGGCACCATCTTCCGCGTGCTGCCCGTCATCTCCGAGCTCGACAGCGTGACGCTGACGCTGATCGACGAAGACGCCGACATCCGCACCGTGATGCTGAAGCTGGATGTGGTTTTTGAAGATTTCCCCGACCTGATTTTTGTTGAAACACTGGACGAGCTGGGCTTCGACCTGGGCCGCCGCACGGCGTATTCGCCTATCCCCAAGCCGGTGCTGGGCATGTATGACAAGCTGCGCCATGCGCCGTCGTTCCCCAATGCGCCGGCCGGATTGCAAAGCGTGGCGCAGGTGCCGCTGCTGCGCAACAAGCGCATCATCGGCAGCCTCAACCTGGGCAGCTGCGATCCGACCCGTTTCACGCCCAGCCTGGGCACCGACTTCATCGAGCACATGGCGTCGATTATCGCCATCTGCCTGGAAAACGTCATCAGCAATGAGATGCTGAAGTACATCGGGCTGACCGATTCGCTGACCGGCGTCTACAACCGCCGCTATATCGACCGGCGCCTGCTGGAAGAGATCGCCCGCGCGCGCCGCCAGCAGTATCCGATTTCCTTCATGTACATCGACATCGACCATTTCAAGCGCGTCAACGACACCGTCGGCCACGGCGGTGGTGACGAGGTGCTGCGCGAGGTGGCGGGACGCATCAAGAACGAGCTGCGTACGTCGGATGCGCTGGCGCGTTTCGGTGGTGAGGAATTTGTCGTGCTGCTGATCGACGCCAATCTGGAAAGCGCCGCCTTCGTTGCCGAGCGCATCCGCGCCAGCGTGGCGGGCAGCATGATTACGCTGTCGCCGGAGCTGCAATTGTCGGTGACGGTGTCGGTCGGGGTGGCCTGCCTTGAAGTGGGCACGGCGGAAGGCGATCCCGAAGCCATCGCCCGCAAGCTGATCGAGCGCGCCGATTCGCTGCTGTACGACGCCAAGGAAGGCGGCCGTAACCGCGTGGTCAGCTACCCGGCTGAATGATTAGCGCAACAGGCGCTGCTCGGCGCGGTTGACGGCGTCGGCGCCGCCGCGCAGCACCACGACGTCACCCGCTTGCAGCACGGTCTCCGGCGATACTTCCAATCCACCTTTGCCGCGCCGGATGCTGGTCACGACAGCGCCGCAACTTTCCACATCAACCGATCCCAGCGACCGGCCCACCGCGCCGGCACTGCCGGCCAGCGTGACCGAATGCAGGCGCTCCGGGTCGGTTTCTTCTTCCACATCCGTCATGCCCGGGAAGTAGCCGCGCAGCGACGCATAGCGCTCCTCGCGCGCGGCTTGCACCCGGTGTACCACGCGCCGCAGCGGCACGCCCAGCATCACCAGCGCGTGCGATGCCAGCATCAGGCTGCCTTCCATCACCTCCGGCACCACCTCGGCGGCGCCGGCCGCCTTCAGCCGGTCCAGATCGGTATCGTCATGCGAACGCACGATGACCGGCAGCGACGGCGTCAGTTCGTTCACCTGATGCAGCACGCGCAGCGCCGAAGCCGTGTCCGCATACGAAATCACCACCGCGCTGGCGCGGTAGATACCGGCCGCGACCAGGCTCTCGCGCCGGCCGGCATCGCCGTAGGAAACGTGGGCGCCGGCGCTTTGCGCTTCCTGCACCCGCTCCGGGTCCATGTCCAGCGCGTGGTAGTCGATTTTTTCTTCCGCTAGCAGTGTCGCCAGGCGCTGGCCGCTGCGGCCGAAACCGCACACGATCACGTGCTTGTTGGTCGACATCGCCCGGCTGGCGATCTTGGTCAGTTGCAGCGACTGCATCATCCACTCGTTGCTGGAGAACTTCATGACGATCTTGTCGGACTGGGCGATGAGGAACGGCGCAATCAGCATCGACAGCACCATCGACGCCAGCACCACCTGCACCAGGTACGAGTCCATCAGATGATGATCGGAGGCCAGGTTCAGCAGCACGAAGCCGAACTCGCCGGCCTGCGCCAGCGCCAGGCCGACCCGCATCGACACGCCGTCCGATGAGCCGAACAGCTTGGCCAGGCCGGCGATCAGCGCAAACTTCAGCACCACCGGCGCGCACAGCAGCAACAGCACCAGCCACCAGTTTTCCAGCACCATGCGCAGATTGAGCAGCATGCCGATGGTGATGAAGAACAGTCCCAGCAGCACGTCGCGGAACGGTTTGATGTCTTCTTCCACCTGATGCTTGTATTCGGTTTCGGAAATCAGCATGCCGGCCACGAACGCGCCGAGCGCCAGCGACAGGCCGGCGCGCTCGGTGATCCAGGCCGCGCTCAAGGTCACCAGCAGCAGGTTCAGCATGAACAGCTCCTGCGAACGGCGCTTGACGACGATGGTGAACCAGCCGCGCGTGACCTTGTGGCCGACCACGAACAGCAGGGCCAGCACCACCACTGCCTTCAGGCTGGCCCAGCCCAGTGTTTCGGCCAGCGCCTCCGGGCGTTCGCCCAGCGACGGAATCAGGATCAGCAGCGGCACCACCGCCAGATCCTGGAACAGCAGGATGCCGATGATCTTGCGACCGTGTTCGCTTTCCAGTTCCAGCCGCTCGGTCAGCATTTTCGAGACGATGGCGGTGGACGACATGGCCAGCGCGCCACCCAGCGCGAACGAGGCCTGCCAGCTGATGTGCAGGTGCGGCGGCAGTTGCGTGGCCAGTGTCCAGCCAAAAATCATGGTGGCGACGATGGTCAGCACCACCTGCGCCATGCCCAGCCCGAACACGATGCCGCGCATAGCCTTCAGTTTGGGGAGGGAGAATTCGAGGCCGATCGAGAACATCAGGAACACCACGCCGAACTCGGCCAGGCCGTGGGTGGTTTCGCTTTGCTCGGCCAGCCCCAGCGCGTGGGGGCCGATCAGGATGCCGACCGTCAGGTAGCCGAGCATCGGCGGCAGGTGCATCATGCGGAAAGCCACCACGCCCAGCACGGCACTTCCCAAAAGCAACAATGTTAATTCGAGGGGTGAAAACGTCATTTCAACATAGCCAGTAAATAAAGTTCGTTGTTTGCAGTGTGCTTTGCGCGTTATGTTGTGACTGGCAAGTTTTTTGCTTTCTCAATTCGGCTATACTTGGGCATGAGTGTAACCCATGAAAAAACAATGCTGAAAGTTTTTGATGCAAAAACGGCACTGCGCCTTGCCCGCGATACCCTGCAAAACGAAGCAGATGCCATCAATGCCCTGAACGCGCGCCTGGAAGATGACGACAGCGTGGTGCAGGCCATTTCCCTGCTGCTGAACTGCACCGGCCGCGTGGTCGTGTCCGGTATCGGCAAGTCCGGCCACATTGCGCGCAAGATCGCCGCGACGCTGGCCTCGACCGGCACGCCGGCGCTGTTCGTGCACCCGGCCGAAGCCGCGCACGGCGACCTCGGCATGGTCACCCGCGACGATGCCTTTATCGCCATTTCGTATTCCGGTGAGAGCTCGGAACTGATGACCATCCTGCCGGTGGTAAAACGCATGGGCAGCAAGGTCATTGCCATGACCGGCAAACCAGGCTCCAGCCTGGCCACCATCGCCGACGTGCACCTGAACGTCGCCGTGGCCAAGGAAGCCTGCCCGATGAACCTGGCGCCGACCACCTCGACCACCGTCACGCTGGCGCTGGGCGACGCACTGGCCGTGGCGCTGCTGGACCTGCGCGGCTTCAAGGAAGAAGATTTCGCCCGCTCGCATCCGGGCGGCGCGCTGGGCCGCCGTCTGCTGACCCACGTCAAGGACGTGATGCGCAGCGGCGATGCGGTGCCGCGCGTGACGGCCGACGTCAAGCTGACCGAGGCGCTGCTGGAAATCACCCAGAAGGGCATGGGCATGACCGCCGTGGTCGATGCCGACGGCAAGCCGGTCGGCGTGTTCACCGACGGCGACCTGCGCCGCATGATTGAAAAAGTGCAGGATTTCACCAAGGTGGTGATCGGCGATGTGATGCACGCCAACCCGCGCAGCATCTCGCCTGAGAAAATGGCGGTGGACGCCGTGGCCGTGATGGAGCAGTTCCGCATCAACCAGATGCTGGTGACCGATGCCGACGGCAAACTGGTCGGCGCGCTGCACATCCATGACCTGACCCGCGCCAAGGTGATCTGATGACGATGACCTATCTGGAACGCGCCGCGCGCGTCAAGCTGATGATCTTCGACGTCGACGGCGTGCTGACCGACGGCAGCCTGCACTACGGCGCCGACGGCGAAGCGCTGAAGACGTTTAACGTGCACGACGGCCTGGGCATCAAGCTGATCCAGGAAGCCGGTATCGACACCGCCATCATCAGCGCGCGCAAGTCGCCGCAGGTGATTAAACGCGCGGCCGATCTCGGCATCAACCACCTGCACCAGGGCGGCCACGACAAGCTGACGCCGTTCAATGCGCTGCTGGAAAAGACCGGCCTCACCGCCGAGCAGGTCGGCTTCATCGGCGACGATGTGGTGGACTTGCCGATCCTCACGCGGGTCGGCTTTGCGGTGGCGGTGCCGAACGGCCGCAAGGAAGTGCTGGAGCGCGCGCATCACACCACCGTGGCCCATGGCGGCCGTGGCGCGGTGCGCGAAGTGTGCGAACTGTTGATGCATGCGCAAGGCAGTTACGAGCGCGTGATGGCACAATTCCTGGTTTAGACGAGGACAGTCATGCGTAAAAGAACAGCCCATCGCTGGCAGCTGACGGTGATCATGATGGTCGGCGTGTTTGTCGCCTTCGGCAGCTTCTGGCTGGTGCAGGTGGTGGACCAGGCCGGCCAGCAGGCGCAGGCCGACAAGTTCCGCGACGAGCCGGATTACATCATCGACCGTTTCAGCATGGTGCGCATGAACGAGAAGGGCCAGCCGGCCTACATCATTTCCGGCGACAAGCTGACCCACCATCCGACCGATGACTCGTCGCTGATCGACAAGCCGTATGTGCACAGCATTTCCGGCGACCAGCCGCCGATGAATATCCACGCCGACACCGCCAATGTCGACCAGGGCAATACGCGCGTCAAGCTGAATGGTAATGTGGACGTGGTGCGGCCGGCCACGCCGCTGGCGCAGGAACTGCGCCTGAAGACCAGTACGCTGACCGTGTATCCGGACGAGGAACGCATGGAGACCGACGCCATGGTGGACATGCTGTCCGGGCGTTCGACCGCCACCGGTACCGGCATGACAGCCAACAACGCGACCCGCCAGATCAAGCTGGGCGGCCGCGGAACGATTACGATGCCGCCGCGTGCGGCACATTGAGGGAAACAGAGAGATGAACGCATTCAAGATGAGCAAACTGATGCTGGCCGCCACGCTGCTGCTGGCTGCCGCCGGCGCGACCTACGCGGAAAAAGCCGACTCCAGCAAGCCGACCCAGATCACCTTCGACCAGCTGGACGCCGATGACGTCAAGCAGATCAAGACCTTCACCGGCAACGTGGTGCTGACCCGCGGCACGCTGCTGATGAAATCGCCGAAGGCGGTGGTGACGGAAGATCCGGAAGGCTACCAGTACGTGGTGCTGACCAGCGGTCCGGGCGTGCAGGCGACCTTCCGCCAGAAGCTGGACGGCGCCGGCGACCAGTGGGTCGAAGGCAAGGCCGACCGCATCGAATACGATGGCAAGACCGAGCTGGTCAAGCTGTTCGCCAAGGCCCAGATCAAGAAACTGGAAGGCAGCAAAGTGGCCAGCCAGGTCGATGGCGAATTCATTTCCTACGACAGCCGCAAGGAATTCTTCGCGGTCAAGAACACGCCGAGCGGCGACAGCAAAGTGGGCGGCGGCCAGAGCACCATGGTGATCCAGCCGGCCAACAAGCAGCCGGTACCGGCTGCGGCGCCAGCGCCCACCACGCAGCCTGCGGCGGGGAAATAAGATGGAATCATCCTGCGGTAGCACCCTGATCGTCAAAGGCCTGCAAAAGACCTACGGCAAGCGCCAGGTGGTGCATGACGTGTCGTTGCAGGTCGAGTGCGGCGAAGTGGTCGGCCTGCTGGGCCCGAACGGTGCCGGCAAGACCACCTCGTTCTACATGATCGTCGGCCTGGTGCCGTCGGACGCCGGCAGCATCGACATCAGCGGTGTTGATATCTCGTCGCTGCCGATCCACCGGCGCGCGGCGATGGGCTTGTCGTACCTGCCGCAGGAAGCGTCGGTGTTCCGCAAGCTGACGGTGGAAGAAAATATTCGCGCTGTCCTCGAAATTCAAAAAGTGGACGGCAAGTCTTTATCCAAGGCTGAAATTGAAGAACGGCTGAATACCCTGCTGGCCGATTTGCAAATCGAGAAGTTGCGCGAGAACCAGGCGCTGTCGCTGTCCGGTGGCGAACGCCGCCGGGTGGAGATCGCCCGCGCGCTGGCGACCAACCCGCGCTTTGTGCTGCTCGATGAACCTTTCGCCGGGGTCGACCCGATTGCCGTGATTGAGATCCAGCGTATCGTGCGCTTCCTCAAGGAACGGAATATCGGCGTCCTCATTACCGATCACAATGTGCGTGAGACGCTGGGCATCTGCGACCGCGCATATATCATCAACCAGGGCTCGGTGCTGGCATCAGGCCGTCCGGACGACATCATCGCCAATGAATCGGTGCGTCGCGTCTACCTGGGTGAACACTTCAGAATGTAAATCCCAGCCTCATGAAACAGTCTTTGCAACTGCGCACGTCGCAGCATCTCGCGTTGACGCCACAGTTGCAGCAGTCGATCCGGCTGCTGCAACTGTCGACGCTGGAGCTGCACCAGGAATTAGAACAGCTGCTGACCGATAACCCGCTGCTGGAGCGTCTTGACGACCCGCTGGATCACTCGCTGCGCCTGCTGGGCGATGGCGCCATCAACCAACAGGCGCCGGCCGGCGACGCGCCTGCCGAAGGTCCGCCAGGCGAGGTGCCGGCGGCCGACGCCGACAATTACGAGGCGCCCGGCGCCGACACTGAAAGCACCACGCCCGACGCCGATATCGACTGGGGCGATGCCGGCCGCAGCAAGAACAGCGACGACGAAGATGCGCGGCCGCAGCTGGAAGCGCACCACTGCACGCTGCGCGACCATCTGATGGAACAGATGCGCGTGACGGTGCTGGAAATGCGCGACCGCGCGCTGGTCGAACTGATCATCGACGCGCTCGATGAAAACGGCTACCTGGAAGAATCGCTGGACGACATCCACGCGCGCCTGCCGGAAGAACTGGAAGTCGAGATCGAGGAATTGCAGACGGCCTTGAAGCTGTTGCAAAGCTTCGATCCGATAGGCGTTGGCGCGCGCAATGCGGCCGAGTGCCTGGCGATCCAGATCAAGCGCTTGCCCGGCGTGCCGTTGGTGACGCGGCGCATGGCCCTGGCCATCGTGGAAAACCATCTGACCTGGTTTGCGCAGCGCGATTTCAACAAGCTGAAAAAAGCCCTGCTGTGCGATGACGAAGACCTGCGTGAAGCGCAGACCGTGATCCGCCAGTGCAATCCGCATCCGGGCGCGGCGTTCGCATCGGACGTGTCCGACTACGTGGTGCCGGACGTGATCGTCAAGAAGTCGCGTAACGGCTGGCAGGTCAGCCTGAACAACGACGTCATGCCGCGCCTGCGCGTCAACGCCATGTACGCCAACCTGCTCAAGCAGGGCAAGGGTGAAGGCGCGATGGGTGCGCAGCTGCAGGAAGCCAAGTGGCTGATCAAGAATATGCGCCAGCGTTTCGACACGATCCTGCGCGTGGCACAGGCGATAGTAGAAAGACAAAAGAACTTTTTCTCGCACGGCGCGGTCGCCATGCGCCCCCTTGTGCTTCGCGAAATTGCTGATACACTGGGTTTACACGAGAGCACAATTTCTCGGGTAACAACTCAAAAATATATGCTGACCCCGCACGGCATGTTTGAGTTGAAATATTTCTTTGGTAGCCATGTCGCCACCGAAGCTGGCGGGGAAGCAAGTTCGACGGCGATACGCGCTTTGATCGTGCAATTGACAGGAGCTGAAGACCCGAAAAATCCTTTATCCGACAGTAAGATTGCGGACATGCTGGGAGAACAGGGCATGGTGATTGCGCGACGCACTGTTGCCAAATATCGCGAAGCTCTCAAGATCCCGCCAGTCAGTCTCCGCAAGTCTTTGTAGTTACTTGGTTCCTGTGCGCCCGGCAGCAAAGGGCAGCGCACTAACCGTAAGCAGCGACATTATCTTTAGGAGTGTGTATGAATCTCACCATCAGTGGACATCATCTCGAAGTGACCGCAGCCATACGCGAGTACGTGCAGAACAAGCTGGAGCGGGTCACCCGCCACTTTGATCAAGTGATTGATATTGCTGTCATCCTGACCGTAGATAACCTTAAAGAGAAAGAGAAACGCCAGAAGGCTGAAATCAACCTGCGTATGTCCGGCAAGACCGTCTACGTGGAAAGCCTGTCGCAAGACCTGTACGCCGCCATCGATACGCTGATCGACAAGCTGGATAGGCAGGTCATGAAATACAAAGCCAAAGTCCAGGGCCATGATCGCGACGCGATCAAGCACATGCCCGATCCGGACAGCTACGAACCCGCTGCCGCCGCCTGATTAAGCGACCACAGCATGACAAACAAAGGGCGCCCAGAGCGCCCTTTATTGGAGATATATGGTTAAACGTTTAACTTCATTCTTCGTGCTGGCGCTCGCCGGTCACGTTGCCTCTGCCGCGTGCGACACAGCGCCGCCGGCCCGCATCGACATCGACGCCAACAGCTATTACTCGGATGCGCATCACTCGGTGATCGATCCGGTGCTGCGGGCTCGCAACATCGCCAATACCAAGCCGATCGAAGACTTCCTGGCGCATGTGGCCAAGGACGCCAATGCCGGCGGTGATGCAGCCTGTGCGCTGTCCTGGCTGGCCAGCTGGGGCGAGCAGAAGGCCATGTTGGGCAAGCTGTCCAGCGAACAGGCCTATTACGTGCGCAAATGGACGCTGGGTGGCCTGGCGCTGAATTACGCACGCGTGCAGACCCAGGCGACGCCGGTGCAGCGCGCCGTCATCGAAAGCTGGTTCAAGGCCTTGGCCAACGCCACCATGGCGCATTCGGACGCCAAGAAGGGCGGCCGCAACAATCACTACTACTGGGAAGGTCTGGCGGTGACCGCAGTGGGCGGCGTCACCGGCGATGCGCGCTATCTCGACTGGGGCCGCAAGGTGTTCGCGTATGCGATGTCGCAGGTGGCGGCGGACGGTTCATTGCCGGCCGAGATGGAGCGCGCCGGCAAGGCCTTGCACTATCACGTGTTTGCCGTCACGCCGCTGGTGATGATCGCATCGATCCTGGACCTGCACGATGCGCGGCTGGACAAGGTGGTGAATTTTACCGTGGCGGCATCGGCCGATCCGTCCGGCATTGCGCGCACCACCGGCGTGGAGCAGGAACCGGTCGGCAGCCGCGAGGTGACGCTGGTGTACAACCGCCACGAGGGTAAGCCGCCACCACCGGCCGGCAAGGCGCTGTGGCAGCCGCGTCTGGGGGGCGCGCTGGACGTGCCCAACCCGCTGGAGCATCTGAAGTAGAATAGTTCGCATGAGCGAATATATCCACACCAGTGTTAGCAACGGCACCGGCTTGATCGTGCTGGACCGGCCCAAGGCCCTCAATTCTTTGTCGCTGGAGATGGTGCGCGCGATCACGCGCGCGCTGCGCTGCTGGCGCGACGACGACAGCGTCGCCGCCGTGCTGGTGCGCAGCAGCAGCGAGAAAGCGTTTTGTGCCGGCGGCGACATCCGCTTTTTCCATGATGTCGGTCGCGCGACACCGCAGGGCGGTAGTGCGTTGCTGGAAGATTTCTTTACCGAGGAATATTCGCTAAATCATTTAGTCCATTTTTATCCCAAGCCGTACATCGCGCTGATGGATGGCGTGGTGATGGGCGGCGGCATGGGCATCGCGCAGGGCGGCGTGCGCATCGTCACCGACAAGACCAAGATGGCGATGCCGGAAGTGAACATTGGCCTGTTCCCGGATGTGGGCGGCAGCTACTTCCTGTCGCGCGCGCCGGGAGCTCTGGGCTACTACCTCGGCGTGACCGGCATAACGATCAACGCCGCCGATGCGCTGTACGCGGGCCTGGCCGACCACTACGCGCCGCTGGCGGACCGCGCTGCATTGGACGGCCTGCTGGCCGCCACGCCAGGCGCGCAACTGCGCGACGCCATCGCCGTCTACGCCGCCGCGCATGACGCCGGCGCCAGCGGACTGGCTGCCGACCGCGCCGCCATCGACCAGCACTTCAGCGCCGGTTCCGTGCCCGCCATCATCGCCTCACTGCAAGCCGACAGCAGCGAATTCGCCGCGAAGACACTGCAAGTAATGACGACACGTTCGCCGTTGATGATGTCGGTCACGCACGAGCTGATCAAGCGCGGCGCCGCACTGGACGTTGCCGGCTGCCTGCGCATGGAACGCACGCTGGTGCGCCACAACTTTGAAAATGGCGAAGTCATCGAAGGCGTCCGCGCGCTGGTGATCGACAAAGACAACGCACCGCAATGGCAACCCGCCACGCTGGCAGAGGTCACGTCAGAGATGGTGCAACGCTTCTTCCAGCCAGTCTGGCCCGACTACGCCCACCCGCTGCGCCATCTCGACTGAAACAGCTGCGCCGTCACTGCTTGAGTTTGAATTTTTCCTTGATCTTCTGCTCAAGATTATTTTGCTGCTGTTGCTGCCGGGCGAGTTGCTGGGCTGCGTCCTGCTGGCGCTGGGCGTCGGTCTTTCCCCGGTCTGCGCAGGCAGCGCGGAAGCGGGCGTCCGTGGTGCATTTCGCCAGCATCGCTAGTTGCGAGATACTGTCGCCATTACGGAAATAAAAGCCTACCATGTCCGGCCAGGTACGCGGTGCCTCGCCAAAATGGGCGTATTGCTCTTGCAGGAATTCCTTGGCAAAGCCAACCTGTTCCGGCGGGACCAGTGCTGCAGCCTGGTACTGTGCCGACCAGGCGCGCTCTGGCCAGGTACGGTTGCGCAGCAGGACGGCACGCTGCTGATCCATGCCTGCCCCAGCCTGCCGCATGGCGTCCTGCAGCATCATTACCATGGAGGCATCGCCCGCGGTGGCGCCTGAAGCTGCTTTTTCAGCCAGCTTGACCGCGTCGGCGTGGCGGCCTGCCGCCTGCAATTTGCCGATGTCCGCCAGCATGGCATAGTGGGCCAGAACTTCCGCCGTCTCTTTGTCCTTGAGCACCGCCTGCCATGATGCCTTGCGGGCTGCAGGTCGCGGGCGTGGCATCAGTGGCAACATCTTGGCTGTCAACACTTCTTCCCGTTCGCGCGCCGAGGCATGGGTTTTGCGCTGGGCCTCCGGCGTCGCCGCCACCGCCGGTGCCGACGCTGGCGCGCCTGCGGCAAATGGCTGGCTGTCCAGCTGGCGCTGCTCGACGGCCGCCAGGCGTTCGAGGAAAGTCTTGAAGCCCACCGGATACGAATAGCGCTCACGCAAGGTCAGCGTGGCGGCAAACATGTCGGCCTGTTCTTCCACTTCACGCTGCCAGACCGGCAGCAGCGACTCGTGCATCACACCATCCACCAGCGAGACGCTGTCAAATGCACTCCAGCCGGCACTGGCGCCCGGCAGTTTTTTGCCGAAGATGCCGAGCAGCGCTGCCTTGACGCCGAACGCGGCATTTGCGGCTACCTGGTGCGCCTCATAGGCGGCCTGGTGGTTAAGGTAAACGTGGGCAAATTCATGCGCCATCACACCATAAATTTCATCTTCCGACTCGACCGAGCGGATCAGTCCCATATGCAAATAGATGTTGCCAGATGCCGAAGCATGGGCGTTCAGCGTGGTGTCGGACGAGATGTACACGGCGCCGGGCCAGTCGGCTACCCCGGCGGCGGTCTTAATGTTCGCGTACAGCTGGTTGAGGTATTTGCTCAGGACCGGCGCCGACACCAGGCCGTTGCCGGCCGTACGGTTGTCGTTCAGATCGACCGCCAGATCGGACCACTGGTGCGGCGGTACCGGCGGCAGCTCGCCAATCGCGTTCACGGGCGGGATCGGCGGCTCGTCCTTATCTGCGGCGCGCGCCATGCCTGCGCTGGCCAGCAACGCCGCCGTCAGGACGGCGAATAGCGTTCGCCAGCGCCGTTTCATTTGCACTGGCTGGCTGATACGCCGGGCACGCCGGCTACGATGTCGGCCGCCTTGGCGGTTGCCAGCGCTTTCGGCGGGCATTCCGATTTGACGGTGCGGGCCACATTCACCTGCATGGAATCCACCCACACATCCTTGCCGCCGACGGCGACTTTGAAAAAGGAGTTTTTCTCTTCCTTGATGGACCACGGCAGGCCGCTGACTTCCATCTTGCGCCCCGGTTTGCTGTCGTCGGGAGCGTCGAACAGCTCGATCTGCTTGCCCTTGACGCCGGTGATCTGTTCAGCGGCATGCGCGACCGGCAACGCCAGCGCAAACAGGGTGGTCAGTGCGATCAGCCGCGCGTTTTTAAGAATGCTCATTTGCATTTCCTTTCTTCGGGAAGAGATACTTACTGAGTTTTTCATTGAATTCAAACCATTCGGCAAGCAGCGTTAATACAATCACGTTGATGATGGACAAGAAGCCCAGGCCCAGCCAGTACTGGCCAATCCACAGCATCAGCGCGCCCACCGCCAGCGATAGCAGCAGCCGCCCCGCGCACCACAGCAGATACAGTCCGGCGCCGGCCCAATCACGGCCGGAGACTTCGTCGCGCTTGAAACGATGCTGCAGTTTGTGCATGAGCTGTTTGGGCACCAGCGTCACAAACAGCATGGCAACCAACAGGAACAGCAGCAGCTTGGGACTGCCCAGCGACAGGTGCATGGCGCGCGCATAGTCGTCACCAAACGTCATCAGATTATCGAGTGCCATCGCATGCAGATAGACACCGGGAATGCGGCCATGCAGGGGTGTCAGGATCAGGTCGCTGGTATCGGACAGCGCAGTGCCGATTAGCAGAACTTTGCCTTGAATCAGCTGACGTAACTGGGCATCCTGTTCCGCCGTCGTTTCGGTCAACTGGCCGGCCCGGATGGTTTCGTGGAATACGCACAGCGGTTTGGGCCCGTCCGCATATATGCTGTTGCGTAAGCCCGGCGGCGCCAGCTCGGCCAGCAGGCCATGGGTGTCACGGCAATAGGATTCGTCGGCCGCGGCTCCCGGCGCACTGCTGAGCCATGCCACGCCATGCGCGGCAGGCTGGCTTCCCCAGGTCAGCGCCAGCGGGTGGTGCTCAACCTCGACCATGCGGCCCGTGGTTTCATACAGCGCCAGGGCGGCGCTCTTGATGCCCGGTGCGTGGTCGTCATGGCTGGCGTGCCCCTGGCCTTGCCCCGGCAGCGCCAGGGTGTAATTCCAGGCCAGACGGTCGATATCGTCCGGGGTGTACTTGACGGCGACTTTCTCGAAGCATTTGCCTGCCAACTGCTCCAGCTCGGGACGCAGGGCGTATTCGTCTTGGCGGTTGCGGTTGGCTGCCAGGAATACCTTGGTGCCTTGGTCGTGCAGCGCGCAAATCTGGCGCAGTAGCGACGGCAGGCTATCGTCGTCGCGTTCGGCACTGTAATAGATATCGACAAAAACAGCTTTAGGATGGTACTGGCCCACTGCGCGCAGCAGCCGAGCCGAGTAACTGTAACGCGCCGGCCATTCTTGGCCGGCGGCGGCGATGGCGGCGTCGTCGATGAGCAGCACCCGGATGTCGTCCCGTTTTCCCTCGCCATAAGTGCTGCCGGCAATCGGCGCGTAGGCGCGGGCTTGTTGGCGCGTGACGAATTCCTCGCCAAACAGCCACTCTACAAACAAGGTCAGCGCTAGTCCGACTGCCAAAGCAATCATGCACTCAACGGCGATACGCTTTAATTCGTCAGAAGATGCTGACATGCAACCAACCTTTCACATCGAGATTAGTTGCCATAATGCCTCATAAAGGCATTTTTGACAATTTCTTCCGAGCAGGTTAGTCCGTCATTGTTCGCGGTGGCGCAGGACGACGCGTTCGTTGGCGCTGAAGTAGGCGGCCAGTTTTTCGGCCATGTAGACCGAGCGGTGCTGGCCGCCGGTGCAGCCCAGCGCCACCGTCAGGTAGCTGCGGTTGTCGGTCTTGAAGGATGGCAGCCACTTTTCCACGAACGCGCGGATGTCGTTCAGCATTTCGCCGGCGCTCGGCTGGGCGTCGAGGAAGTCGATCACCGGCGCGTCGCGGCCGGTCAGTGGCCGCAGCGCCAGGTCGTAATAGGGATTCGGCAGCGCGCGCACGTCGAATACGAAATCCGCATCCATCGGCACGCCCAGCTTGAAGGCGAACGATTCGAAGAACAAGGTCAGCGGCGCATGTTCGGTCAGCACCAGGTCCTTGACCCATGCGCGCAGTTTGTTGGCGCTGAGCTCGGATGTGTCGAGCACATGGCCCAGCTGTTCGATGGCCGACAGCCGCTCGCGCTCTTCCATGATGCATTCGATCAGCGTGCGGCGCGCGGTCGGGTTCTGGCCCGGACGCAGTTCGTGCGACAGCGGATGGCTGCGGCGCGTTTCGGAAAAGCGCGCCACCAGTGAGTGGGTATTGGCGGTCAGGAACATGACCTTGACGTCGTGGCCGTCCTCGCGCAAGCGCTGCACGTCGCCTGGCAGCGAGGCCAGCGATTCGGCGCTGCGCGCGTCCACCGCCACTGCCAGCGCCTGCAAGCCTTCTTCGGTCAAGGTCTTGACCAGTTGTGACAGCAGGGCGGGCGGCAGATTGTCGACGCAGTAGTGTCCCGTGTCTTCGAGGACGTTGAGGGCCACGGACTTGCCGGAACCGGAGATACCAGTAATGAGGACGATGCGCATAGTCCCCGATGATACCATCGTGCGCTAGTCGCCGCTCATGGCTTGGCGCTGGCGCTCCATGAATTCTTGCAGTGTATCTATACCGCGTAGTTGTAGGATGGTGTTGCGCACGGCGGCTTCCAGCAGCACCGCGATGTTGCGGCCGGCCGCCACCGGGATCACCACCTTGCGGATCGGCAGGCCCAGCACGTCCTCGGTCGGGAACTGGAACGGCAGGCGCTCGACTTCCTCGTCGGCGGCGCCACGCCGCACCAGGTGCACGATCAGCTTCAGGCGCATCTTGCGGCGCACCGCCGTCTCGCCGAAGATGGCCTTGATGTCCAGCAGGCCCAGCCCGCGCACTTCCAGCAGGTTTTGCAGCAGCGCCGGGCAACGGCCCTCGATCATGTTCGGCGCAATGCGCGAAAATTCGACCGCATCATCGGCCACCAGGCCGTGCGAACGCGAAATCAGCTCCAGGCCCAGCTCGCTCTTGCCGAGGCCGGAATCGCCGGTGATCAGCACGCCCACGCCCAGCACGTCCATGAACACGCCGTGCATGATGATGCGCTGCGCCAGCTTCTTGGACAGGTAGACCCGCAGGAAGTCGATCACCTGCGCCGCCGGCAGCGGTGTCGAGAACAGCGGAATGTTTTTCTCGTCGCAGATGGCGAGAATGTCGGGTGGCGTTTCCAGCCCCTGCGCGATGATCAGCGCCGGCGGGCCGCCAGCGATCAGCTCGCCGATGACGTGCGCGCGCGTCAGCGATTTCAGCCGCTGGTAGTAGTTGATTTCCTGGTGCCCGAAGACCTGGATGCGGCCCGGGTGGATGGTGTTCAAGTGGCCGACCTGGTCGGCGGCCGAGGCGACGTCGCCGGAGATCAGGCGTTCGCCGCCTGGGAAGCCGGCGAACCAGCCGAGCTGCAAACTTTCGCGATTGTCGTCGTAAAGCCTTTGTATCGTCAGCGGAGTTTGCAGCATGGGGCGTCTTTATCGAATAGGTTGAACTGTCCTTAGTTTAACCTATTGTCCGACGTCAGCCAGCGGCTTGCAGGCTAGGCAGCCAGTTGATGATGCGCGAATGGACCGATTTCGGATCGTTGTCGGTGGTCAGCGCGACGCGGAAGGCGTCGTCCGAGAACATCTCGGCGATTTCGGACAGGATCTCCAGGTGCTGCTGGGTCACGTGATCCGGGATCAGCAGGAAGAACAGCAGGTTGACGGGCTTGCCATCCGGCGACTCGAACGGAATCGGCTCGGCCAGGCGCACGAAGGCGGCCAGCGGCGACTTCAGGCTCTTCATGCCCTTGATGCGGCCATGCGGCACGGCGACGCCATGGCCCAGGCCCGTCGAGCCGAGCCGCTCCCGCGCGAACAGATTGTCCGAGACGGTAGAGCGGGCGATGCCGCAATTGTTTTCAAAGATCAGGCCAGCTTGCTCGAAAGCGCGCTTTTTACTGGAGACTTCCAAATCCAGCAGCACGTTCTCCAGAGAGAGTATTTTGCTCAGGTTATTCATAGTACGAATGTAATGTTGCACCGCACAAGGGTGGCATGCGAGCGGAATTATAGGCTGGTTTCGGCGTCATGTAACATGAAATCGATTGCGGCGACGTTGCGTTTGCGCCCGTCGCAGCACCAGCTCTCCGCTGTTAAAAATGCACCCAAGAAATGAATCGCTATTTCTGCTTACAAATCCGGACAAATGCCGGTTTTTCGCCAGAAGCGGAGGCGTTTTGCCGTTTTTTGTCGTTTTCGCGCCTAGAGCAAACTAAACAGCGTAGCAACAGGCGTTGTAGATCACATCATACGCCTGATTTCACGCTGCTTGTCTGATTACTGGCGGGCGCCGCGCAGGTTGGGCGGCTTCTGCGCGGTGCTGAAGTTGCTGCGCCATGGATTGATGTCGAGGCCACCGCGACGGGTGTAGCGCGCGTACACGGCCAGCTGCTGCGGCTGGCACTGACGCAGGATGTCGACAAAGATGCGCTCGACGCACTGCTCGTGGAATTCGTTGTGCTCACGGAAGCCGATCAGGTATTTCAGCAAGCTTTCCTGCTCGATCTGCGGGCCGCTGTAGTGGATCTGTACGCTGGCCCAATCCGGCTGGCCGGTGACCAGGCAGTTCGATTTCAGTAGGTGTGAGACCAGTTTTTCTTCCACCGGTTCTTCGTCCAGCGCGGCCTTCAGCAACTCCGGCGATGGGCTGTAGTTGTCGACGTCGATGTCGAGGCGGTCCAGCAGCAGGCCGTCCAGTTCGCCCATGGCGATCATGCCGAATTCTTCCGGCTGGGTCAGCGTGACGTGGACGCTGGCGCCAGCCGCGTCGGACAGGTCTTGCTGCAGCAGCACCTTCAGCGCGGCCACGTTGTCCAGCTTGGTCTGGTTGAACGAGTTCAGGTACAGCTTGAACGACTTCGACTCGATGATGTTGGGCGAATCGGATGGGAAAGTGATGCGGGCGATCGCCACCTGCGGCTTGCCGCGCTGGTTCAGCCACGAGATTTCGTAGGCGTTCCAGATATCGACGCCGAAGAAGGGCATGGTGCCGGACAAGCCCAGCTCGTCACGCTTGCCCTGGCGCGGAATCGGGAACAGCAGCTCCGGCGCGTAGTCGGTGCGGTAGGCGGAAGTTTTCCCCAGTGGGGACTGGTCGGCGGAATTGGTCATGGTGCGTGGGATGAAGATGGAGTAAGCCGCATTGTAACGCGCTGTTGCTACGTGTGCTGCTAGGTCTGCCGCTGGCCGCACTCGGTGCAAAACTTGGTGCCCGGTTCCAGCATGGTCGAGCAATGGCTGCACGCCACCTGCTGCGCGGTCTTGTGGCCGCACTCGGGGCAAAATTTGGCGCCGTGGGTTTCGGTGTGGCACTGCGTGCACACCAGCTGCATTGCCTGTGTGACGGGACGCTGGGCGCCGCGTGTGCGGCCTTCCACGTTGGCGGCTTCGCGGGCGGCATCGACCTCGCCCTGAGCGCGGGCCTGGGTGATGGCGACGTTGACGTTGGGGGCGCAATTGAAGCACAAGCCGTTGGCGGCGTCGAAGCAAGGCGCGCACACGTAGCGGTGGCAATCGCCGCAGCGGTTGAAGTGGGCCTTGCCGTCGGCCACGGCCTTGGTGAAGGCGTCGTCGCGGGCGCTGTGCCAGCCGGCTTCGGCAACGCCATTGAGCACGCTGCTGGCGCTGCCCAGCAAGCCGCCGAACAGGCCGGCGCCTTTCTGCATCCAGCCGGACGCCTGGCCGCTACGGTAAGGATCGAAACGGGTGCGCCAGCGGTCGTTGCAGCGCTGGCAGTAAAACTCGAACTGGAAGCCGGCGTCGACGCCGGAGGAATTGCTGAGATCAGCGTAGTTGCTGGAAAACTGCATTTCGGTCGACATGGCTCCCCCGCCATAACATAATCAGATGCAATTATATTAAGTTTGCGGAGGAGCTGTCTTCAACCGTGCGCGGCCTTAGCCGAGGAACAGCTTGTAGACCGGATTCGCGCTCTCATCCCAATAACGGTAGCCCAGCGTCGCCAGGAATTGGGCGAAGTCGCTCATCTCGTCCGGGGGCACTTGCAGGCCGATGACGATGCGGCCGACGTCACCGCCCTGGCTGCGGTAATGGCACAGCGAAATATTCCAGTTCGGCGCCATCGAATCGAGGAAGCGCATCAGCGCGCCCGGACGTTCCGGGAACTCGAAGCGGTACAGCAACTCGTTCTCGGCCAGCGAACTCTTGCCGCCGACCAGGTGGCGCAAGTGGGTCTTGGCCAGCTCGTCGTGGGTCAGGTCGAGCGCCTTGAAGCCGTGTTCCTCGAAGCGGCGGGCCAGCGCGCCCGATTCGTTGCGGTCGGCGATCTGCACGCCGCAGAACACGTGCGCATCGTCCTTGTCGCTGATGCGGTAGGTGAACTCGGTGACGTTGCGCGCGCCGACCAGCTGGCACAGGCGCTTGAAGCTGCCGCGCTGCTCCGGCAGCGTGACGGCAAACAGCGCCTCGCGCGCTTCGCCCAGCTCGGCGCGTTCGGCCACGAAGCGCAGCCGGTCGAAATTCATGTTGGCGCCGCAGGCGATGGTGATCAGGGTTTCGTTCTTGATCGGATCCTTGGTCAGCGCGGCGCGCTCGACGTAGGCCTTGGCGCCGGCGATGGCCAGCGCGCCGGCTGGTTCCAGAATGCTGCGCGTGTCGGTGAACACATCCTTGATGGCGGCACTGATGGCGTCGGTGTCGACGATGATGATGTCGTCGACGTAGAGCTGGGTCAGGCGGAAGGTTTCCTCGCCCACCAGGCGCACCGCGGTGCCGTCCGAGAACAGGCCGACGTCGGTCAGCGTCACGCGCTCGCCGGCCTTGATGCTGCGCGCCATGGCGTCGGAATCGAGGGTCTGCACGCCGATGATCTTGATGTCGGGCCGGATCGCCTTGACGTAGGCCGCTACGCCGGAGATCAGGCCGCCGCCGCCGATGGCGACGAAGATGGCGTGGATCGGGCCGGAATGCTGGCGCAGGATTTCCATGCCGATGGTGCCCTGGCCGGCGATCACATCGGGATCGTCGAACGGATGGACGAAGGTCAGCGCCTGTTCCTTTTCCAGCGTCAGCGCGTGGTTGTAGGCGTCGGTGTACGACTCGCCGTGCAGCACCACCTCGACGTCGCCGCCGCCGCGCGTCTTGACGGCGTCGATCTTGACCTGTGGCGTGGTGGTGGGCATCACGATCAGTGCGCGGCAGCCGAGTTTGGCGGCCGACAGCGCCACGCCTTGCGCGTGGTTGCCGGCCGAGGCGCAAATCACGCCGCGCTTGCGCTGCGCGTCGCTCAAGTGGGCCATCTTGTTGTAGGCGCCGCGAATCTTGAAGCTGAACACGCTCTGCATGTCCTCGCGCTTGAAGTAAATTCGGTTCTCGAAACGCTGCGACAGGGTCGGCGCGAGTTCCAGCGGGGTTTCATCAGCCACGTCGTAGACGCGGGCGGTCAGGATTTTCTTCAGATAGTCGGTCGTCATGGTCTGCAAGCAAAGTGATTCGGAGGGAGGCTGCAATGCTAACTATCCGGCGGGTGACCGGGTGAAGCAGGGGCGCGGGTCCTGGCGGGGTGGGCTGGGACCGGACTGTTCAATCGTGCGGTGTGCGGATCATTATAATGGCACCTTTCCCGTATCCCCAACAAACCGATGATCGAATCTGCAATTGCCTGGTTGCTGCACGTGCTGGCCGCACCGGAAGTCGGGCTGACATCGGTGTTCATCATCAGCCTGATCTCGGCGACGCTGGTGCCGCTGGGCTCGGAGCCGGCGGTGTTTGCCGTCATCAAGGCCAATCCGGAACTGTTCTGGAGCGTGATCGCCGTCGCCACGGTCGGCAACACGCTGGGCGGCGCCATCGATTACTACATCGGCTGGCAGGCCAAGCAGAGTTTTGCAAAAGAACGTAAAAGCCGCTGGTTCCACTGGCTGGAGCGCTACGGCGCCAAGACCATGCTGCTGGCCTGGTTGCCCGGCATCGGCGATCCGCTGTGCACCCTGGCCGGCTGGCTGCGGCTGCCATTCTGGCCCAGCGTGGCATATATGGCGATCGGCAAGCTACTGCGCTACATCACCATGACCACGCTGCTGTTGTACGTGCCGGACGGCGTGTGGCACCGGATCGGACAAATGCTGGGCTAATTTGGTGCAAGTTATCCTCTTGCCGCATAAGCTTATGCATAAATTTCATTCAGTTTGATGGCGTAGATTGGCACGTTATTGCCGTCAACAGCGCTATTTTTCGAATTTCCGGCGGTTTTTGGTCGCCTGCAGAGTCCCTCGGTGGTCTAAGGCTGTTCCCGCGTGGTGCGCCGCAATAGGCTAGAATGGTCCTCCCGGTTGCTGTTTACGAGTCACATCGATCCAAATCGCATAATGAACGCCCCTGCACAAATCCAAGCTTTGCTGGCGGAGACGCCCCACGGTCCAGAGGCTAGCCGCCTCCGGGAAATTCCTTATAACTACACGTCGTTTTCCGATCGCGAGATTGTCATCCGGCTGCTGGGCGAGGAATCTTGGTCGCTGCTGGATGCGCTGCGCGGCGCGCGCCAGACCGGCCGCTCGGCACGCATGCTGTACGAGGTGCTGGGCGATATCTGGGCGGTGCGCCGCAATCCATATCTGCAAGACGATATGCTGGATAACCCGAAGCGCCGCCA
This sequence comes from Duganella levis, assembly GCF_009857605.1. Lineage (GTDB taxonomy): Bacteria > Pseudomonadota > Gammaproteobacteria > Burkholderiales > Burkholderiaceae_D > Rugamonas > Rugamonas levis. The sequence goes on from NZ_WWCT01000024.1 coordinate 79,510, forward strand.
GGAACTGATCGATGCGCTGCATCACCGCCTGGCCGAAGTGGACAAGCGCCGCCTGACGATAGACGACAGCGAAGCCCAGACCGACGAAGCCGCGCGCCTGCGCAGCGCCAACGTCGCCAGGCTGCTGCGCGCAGCCGGCAAGGCGGTTGCCGATTTCGGCGAAGAATTCAAGCAAGTCTACGATCTGCGCAAGCGCACCTATAAGGTGCTGGGCCGCTACACTGTCAAGCACAACATCTGCTTCGACGGCATGAAGCGCATCAGCCACGTGACCGACGCGACCGACTGGCGCGTCGAGTATCCGTTCGTAGTGCTGACGCCGGACACCGAGGAAGAAATGGCCGGCCTGGTCAAAGGCTGTATCGAACTGGGGCTGACCATCATCCCGCGCGGCGGCGGCACCGGCTACACCGGCGGCGCGATTCCGCTGACGCCGATGTCGGCCGTCATCAACACCGAGAAGCTGCTCAACATCGGCGCGGTGGAAATGAAAGTGCTGCCGGGCCTGGACAAAGAGTACGCCACCATCTACACCGGCGCCGGCGTCATCACCAATAAAGTCTCCGAAGCGGCCGAGAAGGCCGGCTTCGTGTTCGCGGTCGATCCGACCTCGGCCCACGCGTCCACCATCGGCGGCAATATCGCCATGAACGCGGGCGGCAAGAAGGCTGTGCTGTGGGGCACGGCGCTGGACAACCTGGCATCGTGGCGCATGGTCGATCCGAATGGCGACTGGCTGGAAGTCACGCGCCTGGACCACAACCTGTCCAAGATTCACGACACGCCGCTGGCCCGCTTCCAGCTGGAGTGGACCCATCCGACCGCGCGCGGCGAAGCCAAAGGCGCGCCGTTCAAGACCGAGATCCTGGAAATCAAAGGCAGCGTGTTCCGCAAGGAAGGCCTGGGCAAGGACGTTACCGACAAATTCCTGGCCGGCCTGCCGGGCATCCAGAAAGAGGGCTGCGACGGCCTGATCACGTCGGGGCGCTGGATCCTGCACAAGATGCCGAAGTTCGCGCGCACCGTCTGCCTGGAGTTCTTCGGCCAGGCGCGCGACGCGATTCCGTCGATCGTCGAAATCAAGGATTACCTGGATGGCCTGCCGGCCAAAGGCGCGGAGTTCGCCACGTTGCGCCTGGCTGGCCTGGAGCACCTGGACGAGCGCTACCTGCGCGCAGTCGGCTACGCCACCAAATCGAAACGCGGCGTGCTGCCGAAGATGGCGCTGTTCGGCGACATCGTCGGCGATGACGAAAACGCCGTGGCGTTGGCCGCGTCGGAAGTGGTGCGCCTGGCCAACACCCGCGTGGGTGAAGGCTTTGTCGCCGTCAGCCCGGAATCGCGCAAGAAGTTCTGGCTGGACCGCGCCCGTACCGCCGCCATCGCCAAGCACACCAACGCCTTCAAGATCAACGAAGACGTGGTGATTCCGCTCAACCGCATGGGCGAGTACACCGACGGCATCGAGCGCATCAACATCGAGCTGTCGATCAAGAACAAGCTGCAACTGGTGGACGAGCTGCAAGCCTTCTTCGCCGCCGGCAATCTGCCGATTGGCAAGAGCGACGATGCCGACGACAGCGTCGGCGACGCCGAAATGTTGGGCGACCGTCAGCAGCAGGCGCAAGCGCTGCTGGCGCAAGTGCATGGACGCTGGACCTATCTGCTGGCCGAGCTGGACAAGCCGCTGGTGACGATCACCGCCGAGCTGGCCGCCCACGGCATGGACCGTCTGCTGCCGGTATTCGAAGAACGCCTGAAAACGCAGCCGGACGCCACGTTGTTTGACGTGGTGCAGGACCGCACCATCCGCGTCACGTGGAAGCAGGAAATCCGCGCGCAGCTGCGCCAGATTTTCAATGGCGCCGCCTACAAGCTGATCCTCGACGAAGCCACCGCCATCCACAAGCGTGTGCTGCGCGGCCGCGTGTTCGTGGCGCTGCACATGCACGCCGGTGACGGCAATGTGCACACCAACTTGCCGGTCAACTCGGATCATTACGAGATGCTGCAACTGGCGCACCAGGCCGTGGCGCGCATCATGACCTTGGCCCGTTCGCTGAACGGCGTCATCTCGGGCGAGCACGGCATCGGCATCACCAAGCTGGAGTTCCTGAACGAAGAGGAAATCGCGCCGTTCCGCGACTACAAACTGCGCGTCGATCCGGAAGGCCGCTTCAACAAGGGCAAGCTGCTGAACCTGGAAGGCATGGAAGCCGACCTGTCCAATGCTTACACGCCGTCGTTCGGCCTGATGGGCCACGAATCGCTGATCATGCAGCAGAGCGATATCGGCGCGATTGCCAACAGCGTCAAGGACTGCCTGCGCTGCGGCAAGTGCAAGCCGGTGTGCTCGACCCACGTCCCGCGCGCCAACCTGCTGTACTCGCCGCGCGACAAGATCCTGGCGACCTCGTCGCTGATCGAAGCCTTCCTGTACGAAGAGCAGACCCGCCGCGGCATTTCGATCAAGCACTGGGAAGAATTTGAAGACGTGGCGGATCACTGCACCGTCTGCCATAAATGCGTGACGCCATGTCCGGTCGACATCGACTTCGGTGACGTGTCGATGAATATGCGCAACCTGCTGCGCAAGATGGACAAGAAAACCTTCAATCCCGGCAAGGCAGCGGCGATGTTCTACCTGAACGCCACCGATCCGGCCACCATCAACGCCACCCGCGCGGCGATGATCGGCATCGGTTACAAGGCGCAGCGCCTGGGCAATGACTTGCTGAAGAAATTCGCCAAGAAGCAGACCAAGGCGCCGCCGCCGACCGTTGGCAAGCCGAAGGTGCGCGAGCAGGTGATCCACTTCATCAACAAGAAGATGCCGGGTAACCTGCCGAAGAAAACCGCGCGTGCGCTGCTGGACATTGAGGACGACAAGGTGATCCCGATCATCCGCAATCCGAAGGCGACCAATGCCGATACGGAAGCGGTGTTCTACTTCCCGGGCTGCGGTTCGGAACGTCTGTTCTCGCAAGTGGGCCTGGCAACCCAGGCCATGCTGTGGGAAGTCGGCGTGCAGACCGTGCTACCACCGGGCTATCTGTGCTGCGGCTATCCGCAACGCGGCTCGGGCCAGTACGACAAGGCCGACAAGATGATGACCGATAACCGCGTGCTGTTCCATCGCATGGCGAATACGCTCAACTATCTGGACATCAAGACCGTGCTGGTGTCGTGCGGCACCTGCTACGACCAGCTGGCGACCTATGAGTTTGACAAGATCTTCCCTGGCTGCCGCATCATGGACATCCACGAATATCTGAACGAGAAGGGTGTCAAGCTGGAAGGCGTGACCGGTACGCGCTATATGTACCACGAGCCATGCCACACGCCGATGAAGCTGCAGGAAGCGACCAAGACCGTCAATTCGCTGATCCAGACGCATGACAACGTCAAGATCGAGAAGAACGACCGCTGCTGCGGCGACTCGGGCACGCTGATGGTGGCGCGTCCGGACATCTCGACGCAGGTGCGTTTCCGCAAGGAAGAGGAAGTCATCAAGGGCGCCGACAAGCTGCGCGCTGACGGCTTCGACGGCGAAGTCAAGATCCTGACCAGCTGCCCGGCCTGCCTGGGCGGCGTGTCGCGCTACAGCGAAGACGCCGGCACCACCGCCGACTACATCGTGGTGGAGATCGCCAAGCATCTGCTGGGCGAGAACTGGATGGCGGAGTACGTGAAACGCGCCAACGACGGTGGCATTGAGCGGGTGCTGGTGTAATGGCCTGCGATCTGTGCAACCTGTTGGCTGCTCCAGGGGCAGCGTTGATCTGGAGCGACGACCGCGTGTCGGTGGTCGCGGTGGATGAGCCTGAGTATCCGGGCTTTACGCGCGTGGTGTGGAATGCCCACGTCAAGGAAATGACCGATCTGCCGGTGGACGACCGCGTGCACATCATGAATGTGGTGTGGGCGGTGGAATCGGCGCAGCGGCAGGTTTTTGCGCCGGAAAAAATTAATCTGGCCAGTTTTGGTAATATGACGCCGCACGTGCATTGGCACGTTATCCCGCGTTACCGCGACGATGCGCATTTCCCCAACCCGACCTGGGCTGTGGCAGAGCGTGCTTCGTCGGCGGAGGTGTTGGCGGCGCGTCGCGCGCTGTTGCCGGCATTGCACGCGGCCATCGTCGAGAAAGTGAAAGCATCATGAGCAAACCTATCCCTACCGGCCTGACGGTCCACAACAAATCCCGCGTGCTGGATATTGATTTTGACGATGGCAAATCGTTTGCGATTCCGTTCGAGCTGCTGCGCGTGTATTCGCCGTCGGCCGAGGTGATGGGACATGGTCCAGGCCAGGAAGTGCTGCAAATCGGCAAGCGCGAAGTGAACATCGCCGGCATCGAGCCGGTAGGCAACTACGCGGTGCAGCCGACTTTCTCGGATGGCCACAACACCGGCATCTTCACCTGGGAATACCTATACAAGCTGGGCAACGAGAAGGCCGCCTTGTGGGACGCCTACATGGACCGCCTGCATGCGTCCGGCTTCGAAGGCGACAGCGGCCGCGAAACCGGCCTGTCCCTGACCGGCCCATCTTCGAGCGCAGCGAAAAGCAGCGGCGGCGGTTGCGGCAGCGGCAGTTGCGGTTGCAAGTCCTGATCCTTACGGCGTGACCTGATCACGCATCACATATAGCACACGGGCTCGTGCCCAAGGCGATAGCTGGCGCAGGCCGTTGATACTGAATGTCAACGGCTTGTTTGCATCTGGCGGCATTGGGCTGTACTTTATTTCTGGCATCGTTGGATCGTTTTTATATGTCTCCTTACGCCTCTGCATTTCTATCCTTCTGCGTATGATGGTTTCGTGTAGCTCATCTAATTCAAGCTTGCTTGCGGGGTCTAACGGCGGTATTTCAATGTCATCAGGGATGTCCACGCCACAAAGTTTCATAGCTGTTCTCCATTAGTTCGAAGGGTGTCACCAGCTCGGGTAATGAGTATCCGGCTTCGTAGACAAGGAGTCTAAGCAGACTGAGCTGAGCTGCATTAGCAATATTTTTACAGTCCCATGTGAGCAAAATTTCGCATTGATGAAATGCTGCGCAGGCAATGTGTGAGGCAGCCCAACCGGCGTTGGCTTTTAGACCTCCGCCGCTTATTCATAGTTCCGTGGTGCTTATCGCAGTGGGTGTGCCACCAGAGTTGGGTTAGCTGTTGGCAGGCGCGGGTGATGGGATTGGGGCTCGGCGGGTCTGTCAGGTGACAGATGATTGATGTTTCGAGATAGATGGTTTGCATGATGCCCTCGCTGGCTGAGCTGTCAGCGTAGACGGCTCAGCGGGCGGGGCTTTTAGATGGATCAAACTTACTTCGGCTGCCAGGTCCAGACGCGGCTGGCGATGTTGACCGCTTTGGGGATCAGCTTCTGCTGGTAGAACAGGTCGGCCACGCGCTGCTGGCTGGCGACGATGTCCGGCGTTACCGGCGTCGCGCCGAAGCGGGAGCGGCCCATCCACGTCGCTACGATATCGGCCGGCACGCCGGTCTGCTGCGTTAGCAGGGTGCTGACTTCCTTCTGGTGCTCGCTCGCCCATTTACCCGTTGCCTTGACCTGCTCCAGCAAGGCCGACACCAGTTGCGGCGACTGCTCGGCAAATTTGCGTGAGGCCAGATAGAAGCCATTGGCCAGCGGCAGCCCGGTGTAGTCGGCCAGCACGCGCGCCTGGTAGGCCTTTTGCGCCGACGCCAGATACGGGTCCCACACCACCCACGCATCAATCCCGCCACTGACAAACGCCGCCCGCGCATCGGATGGCGACAGGAAGATCGGCGTGATGTCGCTGATCTTCAAGCCCGCCTTCTGCAATGCGGAGGCCAGCAGGAAGTGCGAACCGGAGCCCTTCTGGAACGCCACGCGCTTGCCCTTTAGCTGCGCCACGGTGCGCAGCGTCGACTCCTTCGGCACGATGATCGCCTCGCTGTTGACCGGCGCCGGCTCCGCCCCCACATACAGCAGATCGACGCCGCCCGCCTGCGCAAAGATCGGCGGCGGCGCGCCGGTGCTGCCGAAATCGATGCTGCCGGCATTCAGCGCCTCCAGCATCTGCGGCCCTGCCGGAAACTCGATCCACTTGATCGTGTGGCCGGGCAGCGCTGCACCTTGCGTCTTCATCATGCTGAGTAAACCGGCGCTTTTCTGAAAGCCGATCTTGATTTCCGCAGCCTGCGCTAACAGGGGAAGGGCCAGCAACAAGCAAATCCATTTCTTCATCATTTTCCTTATGCGCTCTCGCGCTCTATCAATTCGCAGGCCAGCAGATTCAGACGCGAATCCTGGGCTGAGGAGGGCAGCACGCCCAGTTGTTCAAGGATGCGCAGCGCGGCGATCTCGCCAATCTCGCGCCCCGGTGGACGGATGGTGGTCAGGCTAGGCAGCAGCAGCGGCGAGAAAGCGTAATCGCCAAAGCCGACAATCGCGCACTGCTGCGGAATCTTCAACCCCGCGCGCTGCCCGGCCAGCAAAGCACCCGCCGCCAGGTTATCGTTGGCGAAGATGATGGCCTCGACTGGCCGTGCGCGGCGTGCCGGCGAAATCACCAGCGCCTCAATGGCCTGCTTGCCGGCGTCAAACGGCGCCTCCGCCTTTGGCGCATAGATGATCGGCTCCAGCCCATGCTCGCGCATCACCGCCGCATAGCCGTCGCTGCGGTCCACCGCGCTCAAGTCGCCGGCAAGGCTGTTCTGTACAAAGGCGATGCGGCGATAGCCTTTGCCATACAAATAGCGCGCCGCCTGTTCGCCCACCACGTTGTTGGAGTAGCCGACCTGGATCGGCTTGCGGCGCGGCTGGTAGTCCCACGTCTCCACCACTGGAATGCCGGCCGTGGTCAGCAGCTTCTCGGTGGCGCGGTTGTGAAAGCGTCCCACCACCGCTAGTGCGGCCGGATTCCAGCCGAGGAAAGCACGTACTGCGCTCTCTTCCTGTTTGGCCGAGAAGTAGCTGGAGGCCAGCAGCAACTGGTAGCCGTGGCGGTTCAGCGTATCGCTGAAGGTCTGGATGGTGTTGGCGAAAATCGGCCCGGAGATATTCGGGATCACCATGCCGACGATGCGCGCGCGCGACGACGCCAGCCCACCCGCCGCCAGGTTCGGCACGTAGCCCAGTTCCTTCACCGCCGCCGCAATGCGCGCGCTGCGCTCGGCCGCCACGCGTCCCGGTTCGCTGAAATAACGCGACACCGTAATCGATCCCACTTTCGCCAGCCGGGCCACATCGTGAATGGTGGCGCGGCCCGATCCCCGGCGTTTTCGTGGTGCTGTTGGTTCGCTCATTGATGCATATTCCGAAAAGACATATCGATGATTTTTTTAATTCTTTGACTTCAAACCGGCTCGCCGCGACACTAAAAAAAGGGTACCGGTACCACTGAATTGTAGCGAAGCACCTGTCGCACACTAAGCTGGTTCTTCACCGATCAAAGCAGGTTTTCCGAATAAGACACAAGCGGCGCAAGGCGCGCTTTCAAATCAAGGGATCACAGCATGAAGAGCAATAAGAAAATTTTTGGCGCGCTGACCATCGGCGCTTTGCTGGTCGCGACGGCGTATGCAGGCGCCGAGGAGACCGATCCAGCGCCGCTCAAGGGCCGCGACGACAGCGCCTCCGTGCCCAGCGTGACAGTCAGCGCCACGCGCCGCAACGCCTCGCTGCAATCGGTGCCGGTGGCCGTTACCGTGCTGGATGGCGATGTGCTCAACAACGCCAATCGCACCAGCATCGACACCATCGTCCAGGAAGTGCCGAGCGTGACGTTCCGCCAGCAGGGCGGCAATAAGGATTCCACCATCTTCGTGCGTGGTATCGGTACCATCTCGACGTCGCCGGGCGTCGAGCCGACCGTATCCACCGTGATCGATGGCGTGGTGTATGCGCGTCCCGGTCAGGCCACGCTGGACCTGCTGGACATCGAGCACATTGAAATCCTGCGCGGCCCGCAAGGCACGCTGTTCGGCAAGAACGCTTCGTCCGGCGTGCTGAATGTGATCGGCCGCAAATCGACGCAGGAGACCACCGGCTTTGTCGACGCTTCCTGGTACGAAGGCAATGAGAAGCGCGTTCGTGCCGGCGTTTCCGGCGCCATCCAGCCGGGCTTAGTCAGCGCCTCGGTCACCGGCCTGTATGCGGACTATGACGGCAACATCAACAACGTCCACGCCGGCGGCGGCAAGCTGAATGGCTACGACCGCAAAGGCGTGCGCGCCCGCGTCGACATCACGCCGACCAAGGATCTGGATATCGCGCTGATCGCCGACTACCTGCGTTCGACTTCCTCGCCGACCTTCACCGCCTACAAATCGACGGCGGCCGCTTTCAACGCCGGCATCGCGCCGGTGGTGGCCGGCATCGAGAACCGCCAGGTCAACACCGACATCCCGAGCGATATCCGCGACAAGAACAAAGGCCTGTCGGCGCAAGTGGACTACCGCTTCAACGGCTACACGCTGACCTCCATCACAGCGGTGCGCGACTGGGACAACACCCAGTACACCAGCACTTCGGCGATCGGCAATGCAGCCGAAGTGGCGCGCATCACGGCGGCTTTCCCGGCCACGCGCGACATCGGTACGGTGGAATTCAAACAGGCGTCGCAAGAGCTGCGCCTCGCTTCGCCGAAAGAGCAGTTTGCCGAATACGTGGTCGGCGCCTACTACCTGCATGGCAAGGACCGCGAGGTGTATCAGCGCATCGTCAACAACGGCACGGCGATCAACTCGGGCCGCGCGGATTACGGCGTGAAGAACGACAGCTACTCGCTGTTCGGCGAGAGCACGCTGAACTTTGCCTCCGACTGGCGCGCCATCGTCGGCGCCCGCTGGACCCGCGACGACCTGTCCTACGATCACGCGCGCACCTCGACCCAAACCGTGGCCTTCGCCGGCGTGCAGCCGGCCACGCAAAGCACCGGCTCCACCAGCAAGGATGGCTACTCGGGCCGCGTCGGTCTGCAATACGACATCGCCCGCGACATCAATACCTATGCGACCTACTCGCGCGGCTACAAGGGACCGGCCTACAACGTCTTCTTCAATATGCTGAGCCGCGATACGCTGGCGCTGAAACCGGAAACCTCGGATTCGTTTGAGCTGGGCCTGAAAGCCAGCGCCTTCGACCGCAAGCTGACCGCCAACATCGCTGTCTTCGACACCAAGTATTCCAACTATCAGGCCAACTTCTACGACACCGTGGCCGGCGCCGTCGTCACGCGGTTGATCAATGCGGGCGATGTCTCGACCAAGGGAGTGGAGCTGGACCTGAACGCGCGTCCCACCCGTGAACTGACTCTGACCCAGTCGCTGGCCTACACCGATGCCAAGATCGACAGCTTCAATTGCCCGGCCGCAGCCGCCGCGTCGTGCAACCTGAATGGCCAGCCGTTGCCGTTCTCGCCGAAGTGGAAGTCCTTCACCCGCGCCAATTACGCGCTGCCTTTGCAGAATGGCTTCATCGTCGACTTCTCGGCGGACTACACGTACCAGGCCAAGACGCAGTACGACTTGTTCCAGTCGGCCGATGCGATCCAGGGCGCGTATGGCGTGGTCAACGCCGGCATCGCGCTGTCGTCGCCGGTGGGTGGCTGGCGCATCGCGCTGGTGGGCAAGAACCTGGCCAACAAATCGTATGCCACCAACCTGGTCACCTCGACCGGCTACGTTACCCGCGCCGTTCCGCGTGACGATGAGCGCTACTTCGGCATCACCGCCCGCAAGGAGTTCTGATGGCTAAGCAGTTGAGTATCGCCGCGTTCATGATGCGTTATGGCCACCACGTCGCGGCGTGGCGGCATCCGGATACCGACCTGGCGTCCAATCCGTTCAAGGTGTTTCGCGAGCAGGTGCGCAGCGCGGAACGGGCCTGCCTGGATGCGGTGTTCTTCGCCGACAGCGTGGCGCTGACGGGCGCGCCGTCGCTGGAGCCTTTGACGCTGCTGTCGGCGCTGGCCGCATCGACCGAGAACATCGGCTTGATCGGCACCGCCACCACCACCTACAACGAGCCGTACACGGTGGCGCGCCAGTTTGCGTCGCTGGACCTGCTGTCGGATGGCCGCGCGGGCTGGAACCTTGTCACGTCGGACAACGCGGCGGAAGCGGCCAACTTTGGCCGCGACCAGCACGTGGCGCATGCTGACCGCTATGCGCGGGCGCGGGAATTTCATCAAGTTGTCACAGGACTGTGGAATAGTTGGGGCCCCGGTGCGTTCGTCAACGACAAAGGCGGTACGCTGCCTTACGATCCGGCCAAACTGCATACGCTGAATCATCGCGGCGAACATTTCGCCGTGGCGGGACCGCTGAACGTGGCGCCCAGTCCGCAGGGACGTCCGGTGGTGGTGCAGGCCGGCGGCTCGGAGACCGGACGCGATTTGGCGGCGGGGACGGCTGAAGTGGTGTTCACCGCGCAGCCCACGCTGGCCAAGGCGCAGGCGTTCTACCGCGATATCAAGGACCGCGTGATCGCCAAGGGCCGCAGTCCGGATGCGGTCAAGGTCATGCCGGGATTGTTTGCGGTGGTCGGCCGCACGCAGGAAGAGGCGGATGCCAAGTTCGCGCAATTGCAGTCGCTGATCGAGCCGAAGGCCGGCCTGGCGCTGCTGGGACGGATGATCGGCAATTTCGATTTGTCCGGCTACCCGCTGGATGGTCCGCTGCCGGAGCTGCCGCAGACGCAGGACGGCCAGCGCAGCCGCCAGCAGTTGCTGACCGATTTGGCGCAGGGCGAGAACCTGACCATACGCCAGCTGTATGAGCGCATTGCCGGCGGCCGCGGTCACTTCACCGTGGTCGGCACGCCGGAGCTGGTGGCGGACCGCATGCAGGAATGGTTTGAGCAGAGCGCGGCCGACGGCTTTAACTTCATGGCGCCGGCGCTGCCGGGTGGGTTAGATGATTTTCTGGAGCTGGTGATTCCTGAGTTGCAGCGGCGCGGCTTGTTCCGCACGTCGTACGCAGGCAGCACCTTGCGTTCGCATTTGGGTTTATAGGAGCAGGCATGAAAGCAGTAAGCAGGATGTTGGTGTTGGCGGTCGCTTTGGCGGCGGCGCAGGTCGGCGCGCAGGAATACTACGGCGATTTCCGTCCCGATGCGCCGGAGCTGGCGGCACGCGGTCCGTTGCAAGTGGGCGTGCGCACGCTGGTGGCGGAACACAAGGACCAACTCGATATCCTGCATGCGACGGCCGGGCAGCCGAATCCGCGCTATAGCCGCAAGCTGACGCTGGAGGTGTGGTATCCGGCGCGGCTGGCGGCCGGACAGAAGGAGCACACCGTCTACACCGATGTGCTGGGCGCCGGCGCCAATGATCCTAAGCGTCCGAATACGCCGTTCCAGTTCAACGGCCGCGCCGCGCGCGATGCTGCGCCAGCCGCAGGGCAGGGCGGGCGCTACCCGCTGGTGATCATCTCGCACGGCTATCCCGGCTCACGGCTGCAAATGAGCTACCTGACGGAAAACCTGGCGTCGAAAGGCTACGTCGTCGTTGCCATCGACCACCTTGAATCCACGCGCGCCGACAAGGCCGGCTTTCCCAGCACGCTGCTGAACCGCCGCCTGGACGATTTGTTCGTGCTGGACACCGTCGCCGCCTGGGCCAAACCGGGCAGCGGCAACTTCCTGGCCGGCGTGGTGGACGCCGACAACACCGCCTTGATCGGCTACTCGATGGGCGGCTACGGTGCGCTCAATGCGGTCGGCGCCGGCATCAGCGCGTCGGCGGTGGCGTACGTCCCCGGCGGCAGCCTGGCCATCAACCAGCAGGGCAACCAGCAATATGAAGCCCAACGCGATGCGCGCATCAAGGCCGTGGTGGCGTTCGCGCCATGGGGCGCCGCCAACCAGGTGTGGGACGCAGCGGGGCTGGCCGGCGTGCGCACGCCGACGCTGTTCATCAGCGGCGACCAGGACGACGTGGCCGGCTACAAGGACGGCGTGCTCAAACTGTTCGAGGGCACGGTCCACGCCGACCGCTACCTGCTGACCTACGTCGGCGGCCGCCACAACTCGGCGCCGAATCCGCCGTCGCCGGCCGCATGGAGCAATTTCGACGACTTCATGGCCTATTCCGAGCCGGTGTGGGACAGCCGCCGCATCAACAACATCAACCAGCACTTCGTCACGGCCTTCCTCGGCATCCAGCTGAAACAGCAGCCGTTCCAATCCTACCTCGACCTGCCGCCGTTGCAGGCCGACGGCACCGCCAAACCCGATCCGGGCCTGTGGAAGGGCTTCGCCAAACGTACCGCGCTGGGCCTGGAGTGGCGCCATCTGCCGGCGCAATAGCCCAGTTGTCAGCTTGGCCATGTTCTTAAGGCGCCTGTAAGGCTGTCAGCTTGTATAATGCTGGCAAACTAACAGGCCTGCATACCATGACCAATACCACTCACTTCGGTTACAAGACCGTCGCGGAAGAAGATAAAGTCCGCGAAGTTGCCAAGGTTTTCCATTCTGTCGCCGCCAAGTACGACATCATGAACGACGTCATGTCGGCTGGCCTGCACCGCGTCTGGAAGATCTTCACCATCGCTAACGCGGCCGTGCGTCCGGGCTTCAAATGCCTGGATATCGCCGGCGGCACCGGCGACCTGGCCAAGGTGTTCGCCAAGCAGGCCGGCCCGACCGGTGAAGTCTGGCTGACCGACATCAACGAGTCGATGTTGCGCGTTGGCCGCGACCGCCTCTTGAATCGCGGCCTGATGACCCCCACCTTATTGTGCGATGCCGAGAAACTGCCTTTCCCGGACAACTATTTCGACCGCGTCAGCGTCGCCTTCGGCCTGCGCAATATGACGCACAAAGACCAGGCGCTGAAGGAAATGCGCCGCGTGCTGAAGCCGGGCGGCAAGCTGCTGGTGCTGGAATTCTCGAAAGTGGCCGAGCCGCTGCAAAAGCCCTACGACATCTACTCGTTCAAGGTGCTGCCGTGGATGGGCCAGAAAATCGCCGGCGACGCGGAAAGCTATCGCTACCTTGCGGAATCGATCCGCATGCACCCGGACCAGGAAACGCTGAAAACCATGATGGAAGAAGCGGGCCTGGAACGCGTAACGTATTACAACTTGACGGCAGGTGTGGCCGCTTTACACACCGGTATCAAAATGTAATGACTGGAGTGACCATGAACTTGAAAAAAATCCTGATCGGCGCGGTAATCGCCGTGTCCGCCATGTCGATGCTGAGCGAGGCGATTGCCCGTCCTGCCGGCGGTGGCCGTTCGTTTGGCCGCCAGTCGCAGAACGTCAATCGCATGCCTGCTCAACCTGCGCCGCAGCAAGCGCCACGCCAGGCCCAGCCTGCGCCAGCGCCGGGCACGCCGCCGGTGGCCGCACCGAAACCTAGCCCTTGGAAGGGCATTCTCGGCGGTGCGCTGCTGGGTCTGGGCCTGGGCGCCTTGTTCTCGCACTTCGGTCTGGGCGGTGCGCTGGGTGGCGCGATTGGCTCGATCATCATGCTGGCGCTGCTGGCAGGTGTGGTGTTCTTCATCTTCCGCCTGATTCGCGGCAAATCGCAACCGGCCGCTGCGCCGGCGGCTTTTGGCGGCAACCAGAATGTGTATTCGATGCCGCCGCAAGGCGGTTCGGCGACGCCGGACATCGGTTCGCGTCTGCAACCAGCCGCCCAGCCAGTGCCGGTGCAGCCGCATCAGCAATGGGGCGTGCCGGGCGACTTCGACCAGGCGACCTTCCTGCGCGTCGCCAAAAGCAATTTCATCCGCCTGCAAGCGGCGTGGGATAAAGGCGATGTGGCCGATATCCGCGAATTCACCACGCCGGAAGTGTTTGCCGAAATGAAGATGCAGATCAGCGAACGCACCGTGGCCGATTACACCGATGTGGTCAGCATCGATGCCGAGCTGCTGGGCATTGAGACCAGCGACACCGAGTATCTGGCGAGCGTCAAGTTCACCGGCATGATCAAGCCGGCGCCGGATGCACTGGCCGAGCCGTACCACGAAGTGTGGAACCTGGCCAAGCCGGTCAACGGTTCCAGCGGCTGGCTGCTGGCAGGTATCCAGCAACTGGCGTAATCAACCCGGCTGTGCCGGTAAAACTGGTAAGATCAAGGCCGCCCTCATCGGGCGGTTTTGTTTTGAACGGCTATCACATGATTTCATTGAATCCAGGCAGTTTCTCCGCAGCGCCCGCCAGCGCCGCCATCAACCACTTGCTGGCGCAGGAGCCATGGGCGCGCCAGGAGTTGCTGCGTCACGCCGGCAAGACCGCCAGCATCGACGCCGGCAGCGTCGCGCTGCGCCTGCGCGTGACCGCCGACGGCTATCTGGAACCGGCGCCCACCGATGAGCCGGCCCGCGTCACCATCCGCGTCAAACTGTCCGACCTGCCGCTGATCGCGCAAAACCGCGAGCGCGCCTTCTCCTACGTGCAGATCGAAGGCGATGCCGAATTCGCCAACGCCATCTCCAGCCTGAGTAAATCACTGCGCTGGGAAGCCGAGCACGACCTGGAAAAAGTGGTCGGCCCGATCATCGCCGTGCGCGCCGTCTCCGGCGCCAGGGCCGCGTTTGAAGCGGTCAAGGCCGGCCACCAGAAGCTGGCCGAAAACGTCGCCGAATTCCTGCTCGACGAAAAACAGGTGCTGGTGCGGCCGCACACCGTGGAAGCTTTCTCGGCCGAGGTCAGTCGCCTGCGCGACGATGTCGAACGCACCGCCAAGCGCCTCGCCAAACTGGAACAGAAACTGGGATCACAATAATGCAGAAATTCTTGCGCCTGCTGAAAATTCTGCGGGTATCGGTACGCTACGGCCTCGACGAAATCGCTATCTCCGGCCTGAAAAAGCCGCGTATTGCCAAGCTGATCGACACGGTAATCTTCTGGCGCGACCTGTCTGCGCCGCGCGGCGTGCGGCTGCGCATGGCGCTGGAAGAACTGGGGCCGATCTTCGTCAAGTTCGGCCAGGTGCTGTCGACCCGCAGCGACCTGATCCCGGCCGACCTGGTGATCGAACTGTCGCGCTTGCAGGACCGGGTGCCGCCGTTCGACTCCGACCTGGCCGTGGCGCAAATCCAGAAATCGCTGGGCGCCCATCCGGACCAGCTGTTTGCCACCTTTGAACGCACGCCGGTGGCCTCGGCCTCGATCGCGCAGGTGCACTTCGCCACGCTCAAGGATGGCCGCCAGGTGGCGGTCAAGGTGCTGCGTCCGGGCATGAAGAAGTCCATCGACGAGGACGTGGCGCTGATGCACATCGCCGCCGAATGGATCGGCAACGTCTGGGCCGACAGCAAGCGCCTGAAGCCGAAAGAGGTCGTGGCCGAGTTCGACAAGTACCTGCACGACGAGCTGGACCTGATGCGCGAAGCCGCCAACGCCAGCCAGCTGCGCCGCAACTTCGCCGATTCCCAGCTGCTGCTGGTGCCGGAGATGCACTGGGATTACTGCTCGCCGAGCGTGATCGTGATGGAGCGCATGCACGGCATTCCGGTGTCGCAGATCGACCGCCTGGCGGCTGCCGGCGTAGACCTGAAAAAGCTGTCCAGCGACGGCGTGGAAATCTTCTTTACGCAAGTGTTCCGCGACGGTTTCTTCCACGCGGACATGCATCCGGGGAACATCCTGGTGTCGATCGAGCCAGAGACGTTCGGCCGCTACATCGCGCTGGACTTCGGCATCGTCGGCACGCTGACCGATTACGACAAGGATTACCTGTCGCAGAATTTCCTGGCCTTCTTCCGCCGCGACTACAAGCGCGTGGCCGAGGCCCACATCGAGTCCGGCTGGGCGCCGAAGGAGACCCGCGTCGATGAGCTGGAATCGGCGGTGCGCGCCTGCTGCGAGCCGATCTTCGACCGTCCGCTGAAGGATATTTCCTTCGGCCAGATCCTGCTGCGTTTATTCCAGACCTCGCGCCGCTTCAACGTTGAAGTGCAGCCGCAACTGGTGCTGCTGCAAAAGACGCTGCTGAATATCGAAGGCCTGGGCCGCCAGCTCGATCCCGACCTGGACCTGTGGAAAACCGCCAAGCCCTACCTGGAAAACTGGATGGGCGAGCAGGTCGGCTGGAAAGGCTTCTTGCAGCGCCTGAAAGCCGAGGCGCCGCGCTATGCCCACATCTTCCCGCAACTCCCGCGCCTGGCGCATCAGGCGCTGGAGCGGCATGCCGAAAGGCCGAACGACAACACCGAGCTGATCAAGGTGCTGATCAACGAACAGCAGCGCACCAATCGGCTGCTAAGCCTGGTGATCTACTTCGCCGGCGCGTTTGCGCTGGGCGTGGCCGGCTTTAATCTGTACCAGCGCTTCCACCATCTGCTGTAAGCGCCATGGCAGATTTCCAGCAGCGTGATCCGTTGTCGCCGGCGTTCTGGGATGAGCGCTTCGAGCGCCATTTCACGCCGTGGGACAAGGGCGGCGTGCCGCAAGCCTTGCAGGATTTCGTCGCCGCCAACTCGCCGCTGACCACGCTGATTCCCGGCTGCGGCTCGGCCTATGAACTGGCGTTTCTGGCCGGGCAGGGCTGGGATGCTACCGCCATCGATTTCTCGCCCGCTGCCGTGGCGCAGGGCAAGCTGGCGGCCGGCGTGCATGCGGCGCGGGTGGTGGAGGCGGATTTCTTTGCATGGCAGCCGGCGGCGCCGTTGCAATTGATCTACGAACGGGCTTTTCTATGCGCGATGCCGCGCGCCATGTGGCCGCAGGTGGCGGCGCGCTGGGCACAGCTGCTGACGCCGGGGGCGCTGCTGGCAGGGTATTTCTTCTTTGACGATGCGGCCAAGGGGCCGCCGTTCGGCATCCAGCGCGAACAGCTGGAGCAGCTGCTGCGCGCGGATTTCGAGTGCATCGCCGACGACGCCGTCAGCGACTCCATCCCGGTGTTCGCCGGCAAGGAGCGCTGGATGGTGTGGCGGCGACGCTAGCGTTAATTAATTGCGACGTGGATTGTTTGGATGGTCGTCACGGCCGTTCGGCACGCCGTCATGATCGCTGTCGCCACGCGCCCAGCTGCCGCGCGTCATTTCCCAGTGACCATTACGTTCAGCCCAGGTTGGCTGATGGTAGACATAGCCGCGGCGCTCGCGCTCCCAGTGACCTTTGGTCCACACGTGACGATTGTTGCGCCAGTCCCAATAGCCTGGCGCCCACACATAGCCGTGGCGTGGCGCTGGCACCACTTCATCGCGCGGCGCCGGCGGCGCGGTCTGCACCACGATCACGGCAGCCGAGGCTGGCAGGGTAAACGTACCGGCGGAAGCCGCAATGGCGGCAGCAAGCAAAAGTTTCTTCATCATGTTGAGCTCCTCTTTGTAAGGTGTGCTTACCGTTATAAAGAGGTCGGCCACGCTTGTCTGTGCGCGCGGCCGCATATCAGCTCAGCTGCGGATGGCGTAGCCGGAGTCGTCCCGCTTGTGCGGCATCAACAACAGCATCAGCGCCCCGCAGGCCAGCATCGCCCAGCCGGACGGTTCCGGTACGGGGCTGGCGAGCTGCACCGGCGCGGCCTGCGCCGACGCGTGCAGCTGTGCATCGCTGTCAGGCGTGATCACGGCGGCGGTGTCCAGCGGCGGCTCGGCGTTGATGCTGAGCGTCAGATGGTCGGACGCCAGCGTCACCGGGCCGCGCTGTTCATCGAGAAATTCATGCGCGCGCATGGCCGACGCCTGGCCGGCCGCCAGCAGCGCGCTGCACAGCAGGAAAATCGCGCGGCGCATCACTCGCCTGATTTAACAGTCCGGCGGGCAGGCAGTTTGGGCAGGTAGCGCAGGGATTGCAGACCCACCATCACCGCCATGCACAACAGCACGGCGCGGCGATGCATCGGTTCATCCGGCGTCTGGGCGACAAATTTGTTGGAAGCGGCAAAAGCAGGAGCGGAAAGGCAAGCAGCGAGAAGGCTCGCGTACAGCGTTTTTTTCATGGTATTTCCCAAAGAATCAAAGAGTTGGAGCGTCGTAAGTCCGGGACGGCTAACGAGGCGACGATTCAGGGATTGGGAAATCAGCGCTTGTAGGCAAGTATTAAAACATGCTGACAAACAATAAGCGAATAGATTTTTGCTATGAAAACGATTACCGATGGGAGCTTGGCGACAGGAAACAGTCAGATGGCGCGCAAAAGGCTTTATAATTCAGGGTTTTGATGATTTTTGCGGAGTAAGAGATGCCGATCTACGCGTACCGCTGCGAAGCCTGCGGTTTTGCCAAGGACGTCTTGCAGAAGATTTCCGACCCGCAGCTGACGGTTTGCCCGTCGTGCGGTAAAGAGTCGTTTAAAAAGCAAGTAACCGCTGCCGGTTTCCAGTTGAAGGGTTCCGGCTGGTATGTGACCGATTTCCGAGGCGGCACGCCGCCGGCCACCGGCACCGCGCCGGCGTCGACGTCGGACAGCGCCCCAGCACCGGCCCCGGCGCCCGCGCCAGCCAAGACGGGCGGCACCGGCGACACCTGAAGCTCTCCCATCCACACAGAAGGACCTCGATGCGTAAATATTTCATTACCGGCCTGCTGATCCTGGTGCCACTGGCGATTACCGCCTGGGTGCTGAACCTGGTGATCAGCACCATGGACCAGTCGCTGCTGTTCGTGCCGGAACGCTGGCAGCCGCGCACCCTGGTCGGCTTCGACATTCCTGGCCTGGGCACCTTGCTGACCGTCGTCATCGTGTTCCTGACCGGCCTGCTGACCAACAACCTGGTCGGCAACTACGTGGTCAAGCTGTGGGAAAAACTGCTGACCCGGATTCCGGTGGTCAGCTCGCTGTATTCGAGTGTCAAGCAGGTGTCGGACACGCTGTTCTCGTCGTCTGGCAACGCCTTCCGCAAGGCGGTGCTGATTCCGTATCCGCACCAGAATTCGTGGACCATCGCCTTCCTGACCGGCACGCCGGGCGGGGACGTGAAGAACCACCTGGTGGGCGAGTATGTGAGCGTGTACATCCCGACCACGCCGAATCCGACCTCGGGCTTTTTCCTGATGATGGCCAAGAAGGATGTGGTCGAACTCGACATGAGTGTCGATGCGGCCCTGAAGTACATCGTTTCGATGGGCGTGGTGGCGCCGGAAGACGCGCCGAAAACCATCGTCCTGCCAGACACTGAAACCAAGATTAACTGAGTAACTTAACCTGAACCGAGAAATAAACATGTCCTCAATGCGTACTCACTACTGCGGCCTCACCACTGAAGCGCTGCTTGGCCAAACCGTCAGCCTGTGCGGCTGGGTACACCGTCGCCGCGACCACGGCGGGGTGATCTTCATCGACCTGCGCGACCGCGAAGGCCTGGTGCAGATCGTATGCAATCCGGAACAGGCTGAAGTATTCAAGGCCGCCGAATCCGTGCGTAACGAGTTCTGCCTGCGCGTGACCGGCGTGGTCAAGGACCGCCTGGCCGGCACCGTCAACAGCAACCTGAAATCGGGCAAGATCGAAGTGGTGTGCTCGCAACTGGAAGTGCTGAACGCCTCCGTGGCCGTGCCGTTCCAGCTGGACGACGACAACCTGTCGGAAACCACCCGCCTGACCCACCGCGTGCTGGACCTGCGTCGTCCACAGATGCAGAACAACCTGCGCCTGCGCTACAAGGTGACGATGGAAGTGCGCAAGTACCTGGACGAGCTGGGCTTCATCGACATCGAAACCCCGATGCTGACCAAGTCGACCCCGGAAGGTGCGCGCGACTACCTGGTGCCGTCGCGCGTCAACGCCGGCAGCTTCTTCGCGCTGCCGCAGTCGCCACAGCTGTTCAAGCAGCTGCTGATGGTGGCCAACTTCGACCGTTACTACCAGATCACCAAGTGCTTCCGCGACGAAGACCTGCGCGCCGACCGCCAGCCGGAATTCACCCAGATCGACTGCGAAACCTCGTTCCTGACCGAACAGGAAATCCGCGATCTGTTCGAAGACATGATCCGCAAAACGTTCAAGAACACCATGGACGTCGACCTGCCTAACCCGTTCCCGGTGATGGACTTCGCCGAAGCCATGGGCAGCTACGGTTCGGACAAGCCGGACATGCGCGTCAAGCTGCAGTTCACCGAACTGACCGAAGTGGTCAAAAACGTCGAATTCAAGATCTTCAACAGCGCCGCCAACCTGCCGAACGGCCGCGTGGTCGGTCTGCGCGTACCGAAAGGCGGTTCGATGCCGCGTTCGGAAATCGATGCGTACACCCAGTTCGTCGCCATCTACGGCGCGCGCGGCCTGGCGTACATCAAGGTCAACGAGAAAGCCAAAGGCCGTGACGGTCTGCAATCGCCGATCGTCAAATCGATCGACGACGCCACCCTGGCCACCATCCTGGAACTGACCGGCGCCGAAGACGGCGACCTGATCTTCTTCGGTGCGGACAAAGCCAAAGTGGTGAACGACGCCATCGGCGCGCTGCGCGTGAAGATCGGCCACTCGGAATTCGGCAAGGCCGCCGGCCTGTTCGACGACGTCTGGGCGCCGCTGTGGGTGATCGACTTCCCGATGTTCGAGTACGACGAAGAAGGCGACCGCTGGACCGCGACCCACCACCCTTTCACCGCGCCAAAAGACGGCCACGAAGACTGGCTGGAAACCAATCCGGGCGCCTGCATCGCCAAGGCCTACGACATGGTGCTGAACGGCTGGGAACTGGGCGGCGGTTCGATCCGTATCCACCGCGAAGACGTGCAGTCGAAAGTGTTCCGCGCACTGAAGATCGACGCCGACGAAGCCCGCCTGAAGTTCGGCTTCCTGCTGGACGCGCTGCAATACGGCGCGCCGCCGCACGGTGGCCTGGCATTCGGCCTGGACCGCATCGTGACGCTGATGACCAAGTCGGACTCGATCCGCGACGTCATCGCCTTCCCGAAAACCCAGCGCGCGCAGGATCTGCTGACCCACGCGCCGTCGGAAGTGGACGAGAAGCAACTGAAAGAGCTGCATATCCGTCTGCGCGCCGTTGAGCCGAAAGTGGCTGGCTAATCTGTCTCATCTGGAAAAGGCGCTGCGGCGCCTTTTCTTTTAGCGCGTTTATGAAGCCTTACAAGATACCCGAATCCGTGCTGGTGGTGATCCACACCGCCGACCTGCACGTGCTGCTGATCGAGCGCGCCGACAAGCCGGGCTACTGGCAATCGGTGACCGGTTCGCTGGACGCGCCGGACGAGCCGCTGTTGCAGACGGCCGCGCGCGAGCTGTTCGAGGAAACCGGTATCGTCGCCGACGGCGAGCGCATCGCGCTGCGCGACTGGCGGCTGTCCAACATCTATGAAATCTACCCGGTCTGGCGCCACCGCTACGCGCCCGGCGTCACCCAAAATACCGAGCACGTCTTCAGCGTCGAAGTGCCGCGCGACAGCGTCATCACGCTCAGTCCGCGCGAACATCTGAATTACGTCTGGCTACCGTATCTGGAAGCCGCCGACAAATGCTTCTCCGCCTCCAACGCCGAAGCCATCCTGCAGCTGCCTCGTTTCAGCGGTCATTCCGGCGACGGCCGGAATCCATAACCGTTCGTTTGCCTGCGAGCTCGGCATGGATTCCGGCGTGCGCCGGAATGACGGTTGCTTATGTGCGGCGGCGCACGCCCCCGAATGCGATCTCGGGAGTAAAATGTGTCGCATGAAGATCCGAGTCGCTACCTACAATATCCACAAGGGCGTTTCCAGCATACGCGCGGAACCGCGCGTGATGGCCTTGAAACAAGCCATCGGCCAGTTCGACGCCGATGTGGTTTTTTTGCAGGAAGTGCAGGGCAAGCACGACCTTAAGGCCGCCAAATACGGCGCCGAACACCTGGGCCACAAGCACTGGCCCGCTGCGGCGCAGCATGAATATTTTGCCGGCGAATCGCGCCATTTGCACGCCGCCTACGGCATGAATGCAGTCTACGACCACGGCCACCATGGCAACGCGCTGCTGAGCGCCTTCCCGATCGCCAGCCAGGCCAACCGCGACGTCTCCGACCACGCCTATGAGCAGCGCGGCATCCTGCACTGCATGCTGGACACGCCGCGCGGCCCGGTGCATTGCTACGTTGTCCATCTGGGCCTGTTTGAAAGCGGCCGCCGGCGCCAGACCCAGGCGCTGATCGCCGCCGTCAAGGAAACCGCGCCGCATGGCGAACCGGTGGTCATCGCCGGCGATTTCAACGACTGGCGCAACACCCTCAGCACCGAACTGCGTAACGCGCTGGGCGTGGTCGAGGCCTTCGACGAGATCGAAGGCGCCAACAGCGCGCTGGGTGAGATCATGCGCAAGCTGCGCCGCAAGAGCAGCGTCAATCCGGCCCGTACCTTCCCGGCCGCGCTGCCGTTCTTCCGCCTGGACCGCATCTACGTGCGCGGCTTCCGGGTGGAGACGGCCGAGGTAATGCATGGTAGTCTGTGGGCCAAGCTCTCAGACCACGCTCCCATCGTCGCCTCGCTGACGCTGGCTTGAGCGCACACTATGCGCCCTGTAAATTTTATCGCCGATAACGACGTTACGCTGCTGCATACCGGGACCGATTTTTTCCCGGCGCTGATCGGCGCTATCGACGCTGCGCAGTACGAAGTCTATTTCGAAACCTATATCTTCGCCGGCGACGACACCGGCCTGAGCGTGCAGGCCGCGCTGATCCGCGCCGCCCAGCGCGGCGTGCAGGTGCGCATGATTACCGACTGGTGGGGCACCGGCCGCCGCCAGGTCAACAGCATGCATGCGCAGCTGGTGGCGCAGGGCGTCGAGCACCGCATGTTCAATCCGTGGTTCCTGCGCGGCGTCACCCGCACCCATCGCAAGATCTGCGTGGTGGACCGCAACGTCGCCTATGTTGGCGGCATCAACATCAACGACGATATGTTCTGCGATTACGATCACAGCAAGGCGCTATCGGCGCCGCGCTGGGATTTCGCGGTGCAGGTGCGCGGCCCGCTGGTGGCCGACATCCAGCTGGAGGCGGTGACGCAGTGGCGCCGTCTCGGCAAACTCAGCATCATCAAGCGGATCGGCCTGTACCGCGACATGCGCAAGGTGGAGAAGATCGCCGCCGCCCACGCGGTGCAGGCCGGCTTCGTGGTGCGCGACAACCTGCGCAACCGCCACACCATCCAGCGCGCCTACCTGCAGGCGCTGGGGCAGGCGCGCAAGAGTGTGCTGCTGGCCAACCCGTATTTCGCGCCGAGCCGCAAGCTGCGCCGCGCCTTGACCTCGGCCGCCGAGCGCGGCGTCGAGGTGGTGCTGCTGATCGGCGTCGGCGAGATCTGGCTGCAGGATGCGGTGGCGCATTCCTTCTACCCGAAGCTGCTTGCAGCCGGCGTCAAAGTGGTGGAATATCACAAGACGCAGTTGCACGCCAAGGTCGCCGTCATCGATGACGACTGGGCCACGGTCGGTTCCAGCAATGTAGACGGGCTGAGCCTGTTCCTGAACCAGGAAGCCAATGTGGTGATCAAGGATGCGGTGTTTGCGCAGACGCTGCGCCAGCGCATCGAGACGGCGATTGCCGACGGCAAGGTCATCACTTATGATGACTTCGCGCACGTCGGCCATGTGAAGCGTATCGGCTACGAGATTGCGTTTGTGTTCTACAAGTTATTAATGCGGGTGTTCGCTGTGGGGAAATACGCGTGAGTGAAGGTGTACGACTGGATAAATGGCTGTGGGCGGCGCGCTTCTTCAAGACCCGCTCGCTGGCGTGCGATGCGGTGGACCGCAACAAGGTGACCGTCAATGGCGACCGCGTCAAGCCGGCGCGCACGGTCAAGCTGGGCGACGTGCTGGAAATCGACAACGGCTCCGATCAGTGGGAAGTCGATGTAATGGGTTTGTCCGATGTGCGCGGCTCGGCCACCATCGCCCGCAACCTGTATGAAGAAACCGAAGTCAGCGTCGCACGGCGTGCGGCGGTGGCCGAAAACCGCCGCTTGTTCCGCGAGCCGGGCACCACCATCAAAGGCCGTCCGACCAAACGCGACCGCCGCGAATTGGACAAACTCTAACTTAGTTTCCCCTCCGCATGCTTATTCTATTGCTGCTTTGCAGCAATAGAACCCCACCTCTAAAGGTACTGTTTGACATTCACCCCCAAGTGGATAATAGTACGAGCGTTCGCAATTCTTTTCACACAGAGTAAATTTAAGTAGAGCAGAATATTCGTTTCTCTCAAACGCCTTTTTTACCCTGGGATGCAATCTTATTAATACCTCAACTAAATTTATGCGCAAAGGCGAGTTAACACGCGCGGCAATCCTGGATGTGGCGCTCGACCTGGCTAGCCGTGATGGTCTGGAAGGTCTGACCATCGGATTGCTCGCGGATAAGATGAACATGAGCAAATCCGGCGTGTTCGCGCATTTCGGCTCGCGTGAAGATTTGCAGTTGGAAGTGCTGAAGCTGTATCACCACCGTTTCGAACAGGAAGTGTTCTTCCCGAGCGTGAAAGAGCCACGCGGCATCCAGCGCCTGCAAGCGATGTTTGCGCGCTGGGTCAAGCGGGTCAGCGTCGAAGTGGCGTCGGGCTGTATCTATATCAGCGGCGCGGTCGAGTATGACGACCGGCCCGGCCCGATCCGCGAAGAGCTGATGGCCATGGTTGGCGCCTGGCAGGGCGCGCTGCTGCGCTGCGTGAAGCAGTGCATCGAGACCGGCGACCTGCAAGAGGGCATCGACCCGCAGCAGCTGGTCTACGAGATGTACGGCCTGATCCTGGCCCTGCACCACGACGGCCGCTTCCTGCGCATTCCCGGCAGCCTGGAACGCGCGGGCAGGGGCTTTGAGCGCCTGATCGAAACGTATCGCAATCCGCAGTCGCCGGCAGCGGTGGTTGCAAACGCCAATTAACTAATTCAAACACTACAGTAGTCATCAGGAGAAAAAAATGGGTCAATACGTCGCGCCAATCCGGGATATGCAATTCGTTCTGCACGAGTTCCTGAAAGTGGAAGATGAACTGAAAGCATTGCCGGACTACAGCGAAGTCGATGCCGACATCATCAACCAGGTGCTGGAAGAAGGCGGCAAGTTCACCGCCGGCGTGCTGTTCCCGCTGAACCACTCCGGTGACCGCGAAGGCTGCAAGCACGACGCCGCCACCCACACCGTGACCACCCCAAAAGGCTTCAAGGAAGCGTACAAGCAGTACGTGGAAGGCGGCTGGGCGGCATTGGCCTGCGATCCTGAATACGGCGGCCAGGGCCTGCCAGTGGTGCTGAACAATTCGTTCTACGAAATGCTGAACTCGGCCAACCAGGCCTGGACCATGTACCCGGGCCTGTCGCACGGCGCCTACGAGTGCCTGAAAGAACACGGCACCGCGCACCAGAAAGAAGTCTACCTGCCGAAACTGGTGTCGGGTGAATGGACCGGCACCATGTGCCTGACCGAACCGCACTGCGGCACCGACCTGGGCATGCTGCGCTCGAAAGCGCTGCCACAGGAAGACGGCTCGTGGCTGATCACCGGCAACAAGATCTTCATCTCGGCCGGCGAGCACGACATGTCGGAAAACATCCTGCACCTGGTGCTGGCCCGCGTGCCGGACGCACCGGAAGGCTCGAAAGGCATTTCGCTGTTCCTGGTGCCGAAGTTCCTGCCGAAAGAAGACGGCACGGTTGGCGAACGCAATCCGATCACCTGCGGCGCCATCGAAGAAAAAATGGGCATCCACGGCAACTCGACCTGCCAGATGAACCTGGACGGCGCCAAGGGCTGGATCATCGGCCAGCCGAACAAAGGCCTGAACGCCATGTTCGTGTTCATGAACGCCGCCCGCCTGGGCGTTGGCATGCAGTCGCTGGGCCTGACCGAGATCGCTTACCAGAACGCGGTAATCTACGCCAAGGACCGCACCCAGATGCGCTCGCTGACCGGCGTCAAGCGTCCGGACCTGCCGGCCGACCCGATCATCGTCCACGCCGACGTCCGCCGCATGCTGCTGACCGGCCGTGCCTACGCTGAAGGCGCGCGCGCTTTCACCTCGTACGTGGCGCTGCAGATCGACCGCGAACTGCACCACCCTGACGAAGATGTGCGCAAGGAAGCCGCCGACGAAGTCGCGCTGCTGACCCCGATCGTCAAGGCCTTCATCACCGACAACGCCTGGATCGCCACCTCGGAAGCGATGCAAGTGTTCGGCGGCCACGGCTACATCTCGGAATGGGGCATGGAGCAGTACGTGCGCGACGCCCGCATCAACCTGATCTACGAAGGCACCAACACCATCCAGTCGCTGGACCTGCTGGGCCGCAAGATCCTGGGCGACAACGGCGCCAAGCTGCGCAAGTTCGGTGAGAAAATCAAAGCGTTCGTGGAAGAAAACGGCCTGGACGAAAACCTGAGCGAATTCATCACCCCACTGGGCGAGCTGGGCGACAAAGTCACCAAGCTGACCATGGAAATCGGCATGAAAGCATTCCAGAACGCCGACGAAGTGGGCGCCGCCGCCGTGCCGTACCTGCGCGTGGTCGGTCACCTGGTGTACAGCTACTTCTTCGCGCAAATGGCGAAGATCGCGATGGAAAAACAAGACAGCACCGATACCTTCTACAAAGCCAAGCTGGCGACCGCGCGCTTCTACTTCGCCCGCCTGCAACCAGAAACCGCAACCCTGATCCGTCAGGCGCGTTCGGGCTCCGCCAACCTGATGGCACTCGACGCCGACCTGTTCTAAGAGGAAACGACAATGACCAATTTCATCGTTAAAAAAGTAGCCGTGCTGGGCGCCGGCGTGATGGGCGCGCAAATCGCTGCCCATTGCATCAACGCCAAAGTACCAGTGGTGCTGTTCGATCTGCCAGGTAAAGAAGGCACGCCAAAGAACGGCATCGTGCTGAAAGCCATCGAAGGCCTGAAAAAACTGTCGCCGGCTCCGCTGGGCAACAAGGACCACGCTGCGCTGATCGAAGTGGCCAACTACGAAGACGACCTGGCCAAGCTGGCCGAGTGCGACCTGATCATCGAAGCCATCGCCGAGCGCCTGGACTGGAAACACGACCTGTACAAAAAGGTCGCGCCGCACATCGCCCCTAACGCCATCTTCGCCTCGAACACCTCGGGCCTGTCGATCGGCAAGCTGGCCGAAGGCTTCGACGCGGAACTGAAAGCACGCTTCTGCGGCGTGCACTTCTTCAACCCACCGCGCTATATGCACTTGGTGGAAATCATTCCGACCCCGGACACCAAGCCAGAGATCGCCGACCAGCTGGAAGGCTTCCTGACCTCGACCCTGGGCAAGGGCGTGGTCCGCGCCAAGGACACCCCGAACTTCATCGCCAACCGCGTCGGCGTTTTCGGCATCCTGGCCATCGTCCACGAAGCTGAAAAATTCGGCCTGTCGGTAGACGTGGTCGATGACCTGACCGGCGCCAAGCTGGGCCGCGCCAAGTCGGGCACCTTCCGCACTGCGGACGTGGTCGGCCTGGACACCATGGGCCATGTGATCAAAACCATGCAGGACTACCTGCCGAACGATCCGTTCGCAGCCGTCTACAAAACCCCGGCCGTGCTGGCCAAGCTGGTGGAAAAAGGCGCGCTGGGTCAAAAGACCGGCGCCGGCTTCTACAAAAAAGTAGGCAAGGAAATTCAACGTCTGGACTTCGCAACCGGTGAATACGTCGCCGGCGGCGCCAAGGCAGCCGACATCGTGGCCCGTATCCTGAAGGAAAAAGATCCGGTCAAGAAAATGAAAGCGATGCGCGAATCGACCAACCCACAGGCGCAGTTCCTGTGGGCGATCTTCCGCGACGCCTTCCACTACATCGCCGTGCATCTGGAAAGCATCGCCGACAACGCGCGCGACATCGACTTCGCCATGCGCTGGGGCTTCGGCTGGACCGTTGGTCCGTTCGAAACCTGGCAAGCCTCCGGCTGGACCCAGGTGGCCCAGTGGGTCAAAGAAGACATCGATGCCGGCCATGCGCTGTGCAACGCACCGCTGCCAGCTTGGGTATTCGAAGGCCCTGTCGCTGAAAAAGGCGTGCACACTCCGGAAGGTTCGTGGTCGGCCAAGGCCAACGCCTACATTCCGCGTTCGGAACTGGCAGTCTACAAGCGCCAGGAATTCCGTGCACCAGTTTTGGGCTCGGGCGAAATCGACGGCCGCAAAGCCGGCACCACCGTGTTCGAGGACGACGACGTCCGCCTGTGGCACTCGGGCGACGAAGTGCTGGTCATCTCGCTGAAAACCAAGCTGCACGTGATCAGCCCAGGCGTGATCGCCGGCTTCAAGAAAGCACTGGCGGAAGCCGAGAAGAACTTCAAGGGCCTGGTGATCTGGAGCGCGGACGCAGCCGACGGCGGCGCGTTCTCGGCCGGCGCCGACCTGCAATCGGCACTGCCAGCCTTCATGAGCGGCGGCGCCAAGGCAGTCGACCCGATCATCAAGGAACTGCAAGACACCTTCATGGCGATGAAATACTCGAACGTGCCAGTGGTGGCGGCGGTTGCCGGCATCGCCCTGGGCGGCGGCTGCGAAATGGCGCTGCACGCATCGAAACGCGTGGCGTCGATCGAGTCGTACATCGGCCTGGTGGAAGTGGGCGTGGGCCTGATTCCTGCCGGCGGCGGTCTGAAAGAGGCGGCAGCACGCGCCTACAAGGAAGCCAAGGGCACCGACATCCTGCAATTCCTGAAAACCGGCTTCACCAACGCGGCCACCGCCAACGTGTCGAAATCGGCGCTGGAAGCGCAAGCGATGGGCTACCTGAAAGAAGACGACGTCATCGTGTTCAACCCGTACGAACTGCTGTACGTGGCCAAGACCGAAGCGCGCGCCATGTTCGACAAGGGCTACCGCGCGCCGCTGAAGGCGCCGATCCAGGTGACCGGCCGCTACGGCTGGGGCACCATCAAGGCGCAACTGGTCAACATGCGTGACGGCGGCTTCATCTCCGCGCACGACTTCAAGCTGGGCGACATGATCGCGCAAATCGTCAGTGGTGGCGATATCGATCAGGGTTCGTTCGTGAACGAACAGTGGCTGCTGGACATGGAACGCAAAGCCTTCCTGGAGCTGCTGAACCATCCGAAAACCCAAGAGCGCATCATGGGCATGCTGCAAACCGGCAAGCCAGTCCGCAACTAAGGAATAAGACAATGAGCAAACAAGTTCAAGACGCATACATCGTCGCCGCGACCCGCACCCCGATCGGCAAAGCGCCGCGCGGCATGTTCAACAAAACCCGCCCGGACGACCTGCTGGTGCGCGTGATCCAGTCGGCACTGGCCCAGGCGCCTGGCCTGGATCCGGCGCTGATCACCGACGCCATCATCGGCTGCTCGTTCCCGGAAGCGGAGCAGGGCTTCAACATCGCCCGTCAATCGGTGCTGCTGGCCGGCCTGCCGAAGACCGTCGGCGGCGTCACCATTAACCGTTACTGCGCGTCGGGCATCACCGCCCTGGCCATGGCGGCTGACCGCATCCGCGTTGGCGAATGCGACGTCATGCTGGCTGGCGGCGTCGAATCGATGTCGATGGTTCCGATGATGGGTCACCACCCGTCGATGAACCTGAATATGTTCACCGACGAAAACGTCGGCATGGCATACGGCATGGGCCTGACCGCTGAAAAAGTGGCCGAGCAATGGAAAGTGTCGCGCGAAGACCAGGACGCGTTCTCGGTGGAATCGCACCGCCGCGCCGTCGCCGCGCAGCAGGCCGGCTTCTTCAAGGATGAGACCACTCCAGTGGAAATCATCACCCGCACGCCAGACCTGGCTACCGGCGAAATCAAGGTCAAGACCCGCACCGTCGATACCGACGAAGGCGCGCGTCCAGAGACCAGCATGGAAACCCTGGGCAAGCTGAAGCCAGTGTTTGCCGCCAAAGGTTCGGTCACCGCCGGTAACAGCTCGCAGATGTCGGACGGCGCCGGTGCGCTGCTGGTGGTCTCCGAGAAGATCCTGCGCGAGCACAACCTGACCCCGCTGGCCAAGTTCTCGTCGTTCGCCGTCAAAGGCGTGCCGCCGGAAATCATGGGCATCGGTCCCAAGTTTGCGATTCCGGATGCGCTGAAAGCCGCCGGCATCACACAGGACCAGCTGGACTGGATCGAGCTGAACGAAGCGTTCGCCGCGCAAGCGCTGGCCGTGATCCGCGACCTGGGTCTGGACCCGGCCAAAGTCAACCCGATGGGCGGCGCGATTGCGCTGGGTCACCCGCTGGGCGCGACCGGTGCGATCCGTGCCGCCACCGTGGTGCACGCACTGCGCCGCAACAACCTGAAATACGGCATGGTCACCATGTGCGTAGGCGCAGGCATGGGCGCAGCCGGCATCATCGAACGCGTGTAATCACGCCATCGCAATAACAAAGGGCGCTGAGGTTCATACCCAGCGCCCTTTCATTTTGGAGACAGATATGGAAATTTTAAGCAGCATTGAAAACGGCATCCTGACGCTGGAATTCAACCGTCCGGAGCGCAAGAACGCCATCACCGCCGCCATGTATCAAACCATGGCCGACGCGCTGACCGCCGCCGAAACCGACACCGCCGTGCGCGCCATCCTGCTGACCGGCAAAGCCGACATTTTCACCGCCGGCAACGACCTGGAAGACTTCATGAAAACCGCCCCAGCCGGCGGCGCGATTGAAGACCGTTCCGTCTACAAATTCATGATGGCGCTGAGCGGCGCCACCAAGCCAGTGGTGGCAGCGGTGGCCGGCAATGCGGTCGGCATCGGCACCACACTGCTGATGCATTGCGACCTGGTCTATGCGGCCGACAACGCCAAATTCTCGATGCCGTTCGTGCAGCTGGGCCTGTGCCCGGAATTCGGTTCCAGCCTGCTGCTGACGCAAATCGCCGGCTACCCGCGCGCGGCTGAAAAGCTGATGCTGGGCGAAGCCTTTGGCGCGCAGGAAGCGCTGGAGATGGGCTTGATTTCGAAAGTGCTGCCGGTGGCCGAACTGCGCGCGTTTGCCGAAGGCCAGGCCGCCAAGCTGGTGGCATTGCCCGCCAGCTCGATCCGCGTCACCAAAGAACTGATGAAAGCCGCCCGCAAAGCGCCGGTGACCGACGCCATCGCCGCCGAAAACACCCACTTCGGCGCCATGCTGTCCGCCCCGGAAGCCAAAGAAGCCTTCATGGCCTTCTTCCAGAAACGCAAACCGGACTTCACCCAGTTCGCTTAATAGGTCAGGACGCGCGGCGGCGCGACAGGATGAATTGTTCCAGGTCTTTGCAGGCGTGTTCGATGTGGCGCTTCAGCAGCGCGGCGGCGCCTCGGACGTCGCCGGTGCGGCAGAGGCCGACCAGTTCTTCGTGTTCCTGCTGCGCTTGCTTGATGCTGTCTGCGCTCAGCGATAGTTGCATGCGCGTGTAGCGGTCGGTCTGTTGCAGCAGCGTGGCGACGATGGCCGCCGTGCGCGGCTGTTCCGCGCGCGACAGCAGCACCTCATGCAAACGCGTGTTGAGCTCGCCCCAGCGGGTGGTGTGCTGGGCGTGCAGTTCCACCTTGTACTCGGCCAGAATGGCGTCGAGCTGGGCGTAATCTTCCGCCGTCAGCCGCGGTGCGGACTTCTTCAGCAGCAGCGGCTCCAGCAAGCTGCGCAACATGAACAGCTCGCTGATCTCATCAATCGACAGGCCTGACACCACGGCGCCCTTGTGCGGCACGATGGTGACCAGCCCTTCGCCTTCCAGCTGCACCAGCGCCTCGCGCACCGGAATCCGGCTGATGCCGAACTCGGTCGCAAGCGCGTCCTGCCGCAGCGAAAAGCCTTCCGGCAATTCGCCCGACATGATCTTGCGGCGCAGCGCGTCAGCCGCCTGCTCCGCTACCGTGGTGACGGCAAATCCCTTCACGCGGCCACTTCCTTCGACCATGCCGCATACCAGGTGCGGAACAGCGCGTACTGGGTGTCGGCGTAGCGGCGCTGGCTGGCGCTCAGCGCATCGGTTTCGTTGAAGTGCAGCGTGTATTCCGTGTCGCCGTTCAGCACCATCAGGTATTTGTAGAACAACACCAGGTCGGTGCCTTCGTCGAACGACGACAGCACCAGCAGCGCGGCTTCCAGTTCGCGAGCCTGACGGCGCGCCACGGCATCGCCGGCCGCCGCCTTGCGCGACAGGGCGACCAGGTGCAGTACTTCACGCGGCAGCGCATTGCCGATGCCGGTGATGGCGCCCGTCGCGCCGCAGTTGACGAAGCCATGGAACACCTGCGTATCGACGCCGACCATCAGCGTGACGTTGTCGTCCTGGCTGGTGATGTGCTCGGCCGCATAACGCAGGTCGGCGGCGCCGCCGAATTCCTTGAAGCCGATCAGGTTCGGGTGCTTGGCGCGCAGTTCGAAGAACAGATCGGCGCGGGTGGCGAAGCCATAGTACGGGCTGTTGTAGATCACGGCCGGCAGGGACGGCGCGGCTTCCAGGATGGCCGAGAAGTGCGCCTTCTGCGCCGCCGGCGACGAGCCGCGCGACAGCAAGCGAGGAATCACCATCAGGCCCTTGGCGCCGACCTTGGCCGCGTGCGCCGCGTGCGACACCGCTTCCTTGGAGTTGACCGCGCCGGTGCCGACAATCACCGGCAAGCCGGCGGCCACCAGCCGGGCCACGCCTTCCTGGCGCTGTGCTTCGGTCAGCAGCGGCCAGTCGCCCATCGAACCGCAATACACCACCGCGCTCATGCCGGCGTCGATTAGTTCGCGTGCCTTGCGGACCAGCGCGTCATAGTCGGGCAAGCGGTCGGCGGTGCAAGGCGTCATCAGGGCCGGGATGGTGCCGGTGAAAATATTGTCACTCATGGTGTTTCCTTCTGGCTGCGTTGGATGGGAAAGCGTCGGCAGCCATCATATCGTCATTTTTGGATATTGTATACAATATGCAGTTGAGCGGGCTGGGCGGGACGACGCTCCAGCCACACCGACACGCCCAGCACCACGATGCCGCCCAAGGCCAGCAGCGCGCCGACCGGGCCGGTCGATTGCAGGCTCATGCCATGCGCAATCGCCAGTCCGCCGCACCAGGCGCCGGCGGCGTTGGCGCAGTTGAAGGCCGAGTGGTTGAGCGCCGCCGCCACCGTCTGGGCATCGCCCGCCACGTCCATCAGGCGCGTCTGCACGGCAGGGCAGACGGCGATGCCACAGCCGATGGCGAACAGGTTCAAGGCCACCGCCCATACATTGCTGCTGGTGTAGTAGAACGCCGCCAGTGCCGCTGCATTCCACACCAGCGCGCCGAAAATGGTCCACAGGCGCGAGCGATCGGCGAACCAGCCGCCCACCACATTCCCCACCGTCATGCCGACGCCCATCATCGCCAGCAGCAGCGGCACCAGCGCCGGCGACACCTTGGTCACTTCCAGCAAGGTCGGCGTGACGTAGGTATAGACCGCGAACAGGCCGCCGAAGCCGACCGACACCATCAGCAGCGTTACCCACACCTGCAGGCGGCGGAACACGCCCAGTTCGCGCTGCGGGCTAGCGTCGCCGGGCGCGATCCACGGCACGTAGCGGCGCACCATCAACGCCGTGGTCAGGCCCAGCAGGCCGACCACCAGGAAGGTCGAGCGCCAGCCGAAGCCCTGGCTCAGCCAGGTCGCCAGCGGCACGCCGAAGATGTTGGCGATGGTCAGTCCCATCAACACGCGCGACACCGCCTGCGCGCGCTTCTCCGGCACTGCCATCGACGCCGCCACCAGCGCCGCCACACCGAAGTAAGCGCCGTGCGGAATGCCGGCGACGAAGCGCGCCAGGATCAAGGACGCATAGCCCGGCGCCGCTGCGCTCAGCAGGTTGCCCACCGCGTATAGCGACATCAGCATGATCAGCATCGCGCGGCGCGGCATGCGCGCCAGGAAGATGGTGATCAACGGCGCGCCGAACACCACGCCCAGCGCGTAGGCGCTGATCATGTGGCCCATGTCGGGCAGGCTGGCGTGCAGGTCGCCGGCCACCACCGGCAGGATGGTCATGGAGGCGAATTCGCCGGTGCCGATGGCCAGGCCGCCGATGGCCAGCGCCAGGTTGGCCATGGCGGCGCCGCGCGGCGCGATGATGAGGGGAGTGTCGGAAATCGGTTCGGAGTGCATGGGGGAGGGGCGAAAAAGCAGAAAAAAAACCGATAACGATAGCATGTTTGGGCTATGGCTGCTGGCGGCAGGCGTGCGCAGGAAAGCATGGCGCTTCTGCTAATATTTCGACAACATAAAAAAGGGAATCGACCATGGCTTATTTGGATCTTGGCAAGCGCGTCTTGCCGGTGGGTGCTGCAGTGGCGTTTGCGCTGGCGGCGGTGAGCGCGCCAGCCATGGCGCAGGAGGCGGTGAGCCGCTTCCAGAGCAACGGTTCGGCCGCGCAAGGCACCGAGTACAGTGCTGCCGCCGTGCTGCCGGGCGCCGATATTAGCCAGGCTTATGCCGCTCTGCGGCGGGTGGTGGAGCGTAATGGCTGGAACGTCTTCCAGGCAACGCCGGCCAGCTATGCTCTTCTGGCCCGCAACAACCAGACCACGCAGAGCGGCAAGACCGGTTCGCTGGCGGTATCGCTGGCGCCGGTGGGCGATGGCGTCAGCCTGGCGCTGATGTATGCCAATCCGCCCGGCGTCAATTCGCCGCCGGCGGCGGTGCGCGCGGAATTCAATAAGATTGCCGGCGCGCTCAAGGCCGAGCTGGCGGCTTTGCCGGCTGGGCAGCCGGCGGTAACGGCAAACGCTACCGCTGCCGCGCCGCAGCCGGCCAGTGCAGCGCCGGACCGCAAGCTGTGCCTGGCAGGCGCCTGCCTCGGCATGACCACCGCCGAAGCCGCGACGCTGAATCTGCAACCGTCCGGCATCGCCCAGTTCAAGCTGAATGGGAAGCCGGATGGCGCTTACGGCCTCGACCGCTCCGGCAACCGCATCGGCTATTCCGACATGGGCGATTTCGACAGCAAGTCGCTGAAGCAGTTTGCCACGACGGTGGCCACCGTTTGCCGCTTCAGCTTTGCCAGTGCCAGTATGAAAGCCAGTGACGGTCAACGCATCCGCCTGGTGTTCCGTCCGGCGATTCGCGATGGCAAGGGCGTGGTGGTGCTGACGGAAATCAACCGTCAACTGCCACCGAATATGAGCAGCAGCGAGCTGCAGCGCTTTACCGACACGGCCCGGCAGCAGTTCGGCGATGCCTTCAGCGCCGAGTCACGCGTCATCGTCACGCGCCCCACGGCGGAGATCCATCGTGATGTCGGGCTGGGGACTTCGCTTAAGCTGAGCCTGCCGATTGAGAATGTCAACGCCCGTCTTCTGGAACAGCCCGGCTGCTCAGACAAGCCACGCCTGGATTGAGTGTGCGGCGCCGGTTTAGGGCCGGCGCCATTCGCCGACGATGCTGGCGAAAATAATCATCGCCGCGCCCAGCACCGCCAGCGCTGGAATATGCTCTCCCGCGAGCAGGCCAAACACGCCGGCCCATACCGGTTCGCCTGCGTAGATCAACGTCGCCTTGGTCGCGCTGACCTGGCGCTGCGCCCAGTTCATCACGTACTGAATGGCGGCGCTGGCCATGCCGAGCGCCAGTGCGCACAGGAAGAACACGGGCGAGTAGCCGGGCAGACTCTCGCCGGCAACCGGCATCGCGGCAAATGCCAGCAGCGACGCCACCGCCAACTGCACCACCGTCACGCGGGCGATGTGCACGCGCTGGGCGAAATGCCCGATCAGGATAATCTCCGCCGAAATCGCCAGCGCGCCTAGCGCGGTCAGCATTTCACCGTAGCCGAAACCGCCGCTGATGCCTTCCGGTCCCGCCAGGCAGGCCAGTCCCGCGAATGAGATCGCCGCGCCAGCCAGCGCCGCGACGTGCGGTTGCTGGCGCTGGAACAGCCATTGCATCAGCGGTACCATCGGCACGTAGAAAGCCGTGATGAAGGCCGACTTGCTGCTGGTGATGTATTGCAGTCCCCAGGTTTGCAGCGAATAGCCGGCAAAGATGCTGGCGCCGATCATCACGCCCGCCCGCCACTCCAGCGACGTCAGGCCGCGCAGGTGGCGCCGGCTCAGCAGCGCCGCAATGGTGGCGGCGATGGCGAAGCGGGTGCCGACAAAGGCCAGCGGCCCGGCCGTATGCACGGCGGTATGGACGATCAAAAAGGTGCAGCCCCAGATCATGGTGACGCTCACCAGCGAGAGCTCGGCCCAGCGTGGGGTCTGTAGGTTCATGGTATGCTATGCGCAAAATATTTCTCATATTATGATGCGCAATATACTGCCCAGTCAAGAAACATCGTCGCCGGCCTTGGCCCATGCGGCGGAAAACGTCCGTCATTACCGTCAGCAGCAGGGGCTGAGCCAGGATGAACTGGCGCGGCGTGCCGGC
Source organism: Duganella levis (assembly GCF_009857605.1). Classification (GTDB taxonomy): domain Bacteria; phylum Pseudomonadota; class Gammaproteobacteria; order Burkholderiales; family Burkholderiaceae_D; genus Rugamonas; species Rugamonas levis. Next base: position 115,721 of record NZ_WWCT01000024.1, read on the forward strand.
CTGAGCCGCCGCATGATCAATGGGCTGGAGGCGGGCACGGCGAATATCAGCTTGTCCAACCTGGATGCGATCGCGCTGGCGCTGGGCGTGCAGTTTGTCGATCTGGTTCGGCCGCCGCAAACCGACAATAGCGATATTCGCAGCGTGATGTGGCGCGGCGCCAGCGATGCCAGCCAGGCGGTGCTGCTTGGCGCGGCGCCGGCTGCCAACATGGTCGAGCTGTGGACCTGGGCGCTGGCGGCGGGTGACCGCTATGACGCCCAGCCGGACCAATCCGGCTTTTCAGAGATGATCGTGGTGACGGCCGGCGTGCTGGACATCGTGTTTGAGCACGAGACCCGGCAGCTGGCGGTGGGCGAATTCGCGATCTTCAGCAGCGCCCAGCACTACGCTTACGTCAATCAGGGCACGGTGACGGCGCATTTCGTCCGTAACGTGATTACCTGACTGCGCGCTCCATCAGCGCCTTGCGGTAGCTGCGGCTGACGCGCAGGCGCGCGCCGCTGGTCAGCACGGCTTCCTGTTCGCCGTCTTCGCCCGGTTCAATCGACTGCAACTTGGCCAGGTTGATGATGGTGGAGCGGTGGATGCGGCAGAAGGTGGCCGGGTCCAGATCCTGCGCCAGCTCGGCGATGCTGCGACGGAGCAGATGCGTTTGCGCGCCGACGTGCAGCGAGGCGTAGTAATCGGCCGCGCCGATCCAGTCGATGTCGGCGACCGGCAGGAACAGCACCTGGCCGGCATGCTTGAGTACCAGCCGCGCCGGCGCCGGCGCCGTCTGCGTACGCGGCAGGCGTTCCCGCGCGCGCAGCAGCGCGGTGTTGAAACGCTCGTCGCTGAAGGGCTTGAGCAGGTAGTCGAGCGCCCCCACGTCAAACGCGCGCAGTGCGTGCTGGTCGTAGGCGGTGACGAAGACCACGGCGGGAGGCAGTTCGCCGCCCAGCATCTCCAACACATCGAAGCCGTCGCATTCCGGCATCTGGATGTCGAGGAACAGCAGGTCCGGCCGCATGGTGCGGATTGCGGTCAGCGCGGCGCTGCCGGAGTCGCATTCGGCCACCAGTTCGATGTCGGCCTGCTTGCGCAGCAGCGCCTTGAGGTTGGCGCGGGCCGGCGCTTCGTCGTCGACGATGATGGCGCGCAGCTTCATGCGGTAACGCCACTGAATGGAATCGCAATGCGGACTTCGACGCCGCCGTCGCGGTTGCGCATCTCCAGCGTGTGGCGTTCGCCGTACAAGCCGCGCAGGCGTTCGCGGACATTGTTCCAGCCGATGCCCGCGCGGGCCGGCGCCACGTCGGATGGCATCGTGGGGCCGTCGTTGTAGATGACGATGTCCAGCATCTCGCCGGCGGCGCTGACGGACAGCCGTATCGCGCCGCCTTGCGCGCGGTGCGCCAGTCCATGCTTGAAGCCATTCTCCACCAGCGGTTGCAGCAGCAGGCCCGGTATGCTGGCGGACATCAGCGACGGCGGCACCTGTACGCTGTATTGCAGGCGTTCGCCGAAGCGCATCTTCTGGATGGCGAAGTATTTGTCGAGGAAGGCCAGTTCTTCGCCCAGCGAAATCAGGTTGCGGTCGGAGTCGTCCAGCATGCGGCGCAGCAGTTCACTGAGGCCGGCGAGGGTGTCGACGGCGGCGTCATTGCGCTGTTCGCGTACCAGACCAGTGACGGTGTTCAGGGTGTTGAACAGGAAGTGCGGTTCGATCTGCCGCCGCAAGCCATCCAGTTGTGCCTTGATGCGCTCCGCCTGTTCCAGCAGCAGCCGCTCGCGCGCATGCAGGCCGTAGCCGATGGCGAACACGGTGGCGTAGATCACCACGTCCGCCAGCACGCCGCCGACGAAGTGCTGGTACCACAGGACCAGCCATGGCGGCGTGTCCGACACCATCCATGGATTCAGCGCGGACTCCAGCGTCGCCGTCCATACGGCGCTGATCACGCCGATCATCAGGCACGCGGCAAGATGAATAATCCATTTACGCCAGCCGGCACGATGGCTGCTGGCAAAGCGTATGCCTTGTTGCAGCACGGCCGGTGTCACCAGCGCCAACACCAGCCAGTAGAAGAAGCGGAAGAAGAATAGCGCCGTCCACGCGTGATGCATGCCGGCGGTGCGCATCAGGAAGACGTTCTGCGTGGCGTCGAACAGCGCCAGGCAAAACCAGACCGCCGCGATCCAGGCGCGTGTAGGGAGAGTATTCATGCGCTCACGATAAACGAGAATGGCGCGTCCGGGCAAACAATGCAGCGAAATGCCGGCGCCGTGCAGTCGGCGTGCTGGCCGGAGGCGGGCCTCGCCGGCGACACTGGCGTCATCTTCAACTGAATGGAAACGCCATGAAATATCTGATCGCCTGTCTGCTGACCATGCTGGCGCTGGCCAACGCCAACGCCGCACCCATCAAGGTAGCTTTTGTGCTGAGCGAAGGCGCCAATGTGATGGACATCGCCGGGCCGTGGGAAGTGTTCCAGGATACGATGCTGGACGATAGCGCCGGCTCGATGCCGTTCGTGCTGTACACGGTGGCCGCATCCAGGACGCCCTTGCGTACCAGCGGCAGCGGCGCGCCCGGCCTGCTGATTACGCCCGACTACAGCTTTGACGACGCTCCCACGCCGGACATCGTGGTGGTCGGCGCGCAGTCCGGCGGGCTGGAACTGCGCGAGTGGCTCAAGCGGCAGCACGCCGCGCAGAAGACCATGCTGTCCATCTGCACCGGCGCGTTCGAGCTGGCGCATGCCGGTCTATTGAACGGCAAGCCGGCCACCACGCACCACGACTATGCGGGCACCTTCCACAAGACCTACCCGGACGTCCGGTTGGTGCGGGAAGTGCGCTTTGTGCAGGCGGACGCGCATACCTACACCGCCGGCGGCCTGACCTCCGGCATCGACCTGGCACTGCATATCGTGGCTGAGCATTTTGGCGAGCCGCAGGCGCAGCGCACGGCCGACTTCATGGAGTACCGGCGCGCCGGCGGCAAGGTCAAACAGTGATCAGAACTTGTAGCGCAATGTCCCCTGCACATTGCGCGGCGCGCCGTAGATCAGGTTCTGGAACACGTCCAGCTGATTGCTGTAGTAGGTCTTGTCGAACACGTTGTTGACGTTGACTTGCAGCGTCAGCTCGCGGCTGATGTCGTAGCGCGCCATCAGGCTGGCCAGCGCGTAGGCCGACTGGCCGACGTTGAAGCTGGCGCCGGAACGCGGATCGGTCACCTGCGTGTAGCTGCGGCCTTCCCAGTTGACGCCGCCGCCCACACTGAGTTTGCTCCAGTCGCCCGCCAGCTGGTACTTGGTGTACAGCTTGAGCAGCTTGTGCGGCTGCACGGTGTTGACCGGCGTGCCGTCCCTGTCCTCGGAGCGGAACTGGGTCCAGCCGATGCTGGCGCTCCAGCCGCGCGCCAGTTCGCCGCTCAGTTCCAGTTCATAGCCCTTGGTCTTGGCGCCGTCGATGGTCAGCCACGCCTGTTCGCGCGTGTTCGGCACGTATTGGCCGGAATCGACCATGGCGAAGTTGTCCTGCTTGACCAGGAACACGGCGGCCGAGGCGTTCACTTTACCGCCCAGCAGTTCCTGCTTGATGCCGGCCTCGTAGTTCCTCCCTTCCAGCGGATCGATGTAGGCGCCACGGCGGTCGCGCAGGTTTTGCGGATCGAAGATGCTGGTGTAGCTGGCGTACAGCGAGCTGTTGGCGCCGATGTCGTAGACCGCGCCCAGGTAGGGCGTGACTTTGCCGCGATAGCGGACCTGGAACGGCTGCTCGGTCCAGGCGCCGTTGGCGGCGTCGCGCGTCCAGTTGGTGATGCGGGCGCCGGCGATCAGCTTGAGCGGATCGCTGAGCTGCAAGCGCGTGGCGCCATACAGGCTGGTTTGGGTATCGCGGTAGCTGGAGCCGGAATAGTAGGCGCCCCATTGCGGCTCGGGATAATCGCCATTCCACTGGCGGAAGTCGCCGATCGGCGGCTGTTCGCTGGCGTCGCTGACCAGCCACTCCTGGTTGTGGCGGCCGTGCAGCAGGCCGACCGTCAGCTCATGCTGGCGGCCCAGCAGCGCAAACGGGCCGCTGGCGGTCACACCGAAGTCGTTCTGTTCCTCGATGGTGCCATAGCCAACCACCCACGGTTGCAATCCAAGACCGGTATTGCGGTCGACCAGGCCGTCCATCCAGTTGAGACGCTGGTCGCCATTGTTTTCGCGCCGGGTCGCCATGGCGGTCAGTTTCCACTGGTTGGCCAGCGTGTGTTCCAGCGTGATGAAAGCGGTACGCTGTTTTGTATCCCAGAAGTTCCATTTGGCGGCGCTGGTCGTGGTGCGGTCCCAGTTGGTACGGGTGCCATCGCTGTAGAAGATCGGCAGGCCGGCCCATTGGTTGCCGCGATGCTTGTCGCGCTGTTCGCTGTAGCCGACGCTGAGGTGGGTGGCGGCGTCGAGATCAGCGTCGATTACGCCGTAGACGGTGCTCTGGCGGGTGTTTTCCAGCCGGATGAAGTTGTCCTTGTTTTCCTTGTTCACCACTATGCGGCCGCGCACCGAGCCGTCGGCGTTGAGCGGGGTGCTGAGATCGACTTCGGCTTCGCGCTTTTTCCAGGTGCCGAGCGTGGCGCCGGCCGTGCCGGTAAAGGTTTTGCTGTCGGCGTGCTTGCGGATCAGATTGATCGAGGCGGACGGGCTGCCGGTGCCGTTCAGCAGGCCGCTGGCGCCGCGCACGATGTCGATCCGTTCGTAGATGGCCAGGTCGGCCTTGGTCTGGCCGGCGTCGCTGCCGTACATCGGCACGCCGTCGATTTGCAGCTGCTTGATGTCGAAGCCGCGTGCGTAGAAATTGCCGCGCACGCTGTCGATTTCCTTGGCGGAGACGCCGGTGGCGTTGGTGACGACGTCAAAAATGGTTTGCAGCCCCTGGTCGTCCATGCGCTCGCGGGTGATGACGCTGACCGATTGCGGCGTGTCGCGGATCGATAAATTGAGGCCGGTAGCGCTGCTGGTGGCGCGGGCGGTGTAGGAGTTTTCGCTGGCGCCGGTAACGGTGATGGAAGGCAACACCGGCGGATCGGTGTCGTCGGCATGGGCGGCGGCGTTCAAGCTGAGCAAGGCAAGGCTGAGGGCGGTGGGCAGAGGGCGCATAGTGTTCTCACGGAGTGGTTGTCAGCGTAAGACGTTTGGCAGGCGCCGCTGTTTAGTGTGAGTCGCACCGTGCGTCACGCCACAGACGTCCGCCGCGCCAGCGGTGATGATGGTGGTAGCCAACAGCCGAGGAACACCATGGATTTCCCTACCCGCCATTTGCAGCAACCATTGCCCTACGATCCCTCCTACGAAGTACCGGAGGAGGACGAAGCCAAGACCATCGCCGGCCTGACCGAAGCCATGCATGGCATCGCCGATACGGTCGACAAGGATATCGGCCACGCGCCGCGCGGCGTGCACGCCAAGAGCCATGGCCTGCTGCGCGGTGAGCTGCGCGTGCTGGACAACTTGCCGCCCGATTACGCCCAGGGGCTGTTTGGCCATCCGGGCGGCGCCTGGCCGGTGGTGATGCGGCTGTCGACCACCCCGGGCGATTTTTTGGACGACAAGGTGTCGACGCCGCGTGGCATGGCCATCAAGGTCATCGGCGTGCCGGGCGCGCGCTTGCATGACGGCGTAGGCGACGTCACGCAGGATTTCGTCATGGTCAATGGGCCGACCTTCCAGTCGGCCACTGCCAAGCAGTTCCTGGGCAGCGTCAAGTTGCTGGCGGCCACCACCGATAAAGCGCCGGGCCTGAAGAAGGCGCTGTCGGCCGCCTTGCGCGGCGTCGAGAAAGTGGTCGAGGCGGTGGGCGGCGAGAGCGCAGCCATCAAAGGCCTGGGCGGCCATCCCGAGACCAATATTCTTGGCGAGACCTTCTTCACTGGCGCGCCCATCCTGTATGGCCGCTACATGGCAAAATTATCGCTGGCGCCGGTGTCGCCGGAATTGCAGGCGTTGAAAGACCAGCCGGTGGACCTGGAGCACAAACCCAACGGCCTGCGGGCGGCGGTGGTCGATTTCATGACCGAACACAGCGCCGAATGGGAACTGCGCGTGCAACTGTGCACCGACCTGTCGGCCATGCCGATTGAGGATTCCACCGTGGAGTGGGAGGCGCCGTGGGTGCCGGTGGCACGCATCAAGGCCGAGCCGCAGGCCGGGTGGACCCATGGGCTGTCGGTGCTGATCGATGACGGCATGCAGTTCAATCCGTGGCACTGCATTGCCGACCACAGGCCGATCGGTTCCATCATGCGCGTGCGGCGCGCCGTATATGCCGCGTCGGCCCGCTTCCGCGCCGAACGCAATGGCGCGGTGGTGGCCGAGCCACAAAATCTGGACCACTGGCGCGAACACTGATCCGCGCCAGCGCTACTCCTTACGCTTGCCGGGGCGCGTCAGCGAAAAAATAAGCATGCCGAACAGCGTGCTGATCAAGAGTGCCGGCACCAGAAAGAAGAGCGCCGGCACCAGTCCATAGACGGCAGCGCCGGCCAACTGGTCGATGGTGGTGATGTCGCCGGCAAACGCCACCATCAACACATAGGCCAGCATCAGGCTGGCCGGCATTGTCTTCCAGATTTTGGACCCGCTAGCGATTAGCCAAGCGTTCGCCAGCATAATAACTGCGATGAAATAATACGCCGTGGGCATAATCCGCTTTCCGTCAGCCGCGCAGGCTACCTAGTGAGACCAGCATTGTACCCAACGCCTATTGTGCGCCACCGTACCGTACAGTTGCTACTATCTTACTTTCTGGTTCGGAATTCACTATGCTGGCTCACTCCCTCCCGTCGTTACCTGATCCGCAGGAGCCCCTGCCGCGCTTCATCGGCGCCGGCACGCCCATGCGCGACCTGGTGCGCGCGCACCATTGGGAAGAGACGCCGCTGGGCCCGATCTCCGGCTGGCCGGGCTCGCTGCGCACCGCCGTCAGCGTGGTGTTGCATTCGGTCACGCCCATGTTCCTGTGGTGGGGCGAGCAGCTGACGCAGATTTATAACGACGCTTATGTTCCCTGCTTCGGCGAAGGCAAGCATCCGGCCGCCCTTGGGCAGGCCGGCCGCCACTGCTGGCCGGAGATCTGGCACATCATCGGGCCGCAGATCGAGGCGGTGCGCCACGGCGGCGAGGCGCGCTGGTATGCCGACAACCTGGTGCCGATCTGGCGCAACGGTCACATTGAGGATGTGTTCTGGAGCTACACCTACACGCCGGTATTCGACGAGCAGGACCAGGTGGGCGGGGTGCTGGTGGTGTGCACCGAGACCACCGCGCAGGTGCTGGCCGAGCGCCGCCGCCACGCGCTGGACTTGCTGGCGCGCCGCCTGCTGGGCTGCCGCAGCGACGATGACGTCCACGCCGCCGTCACTCAGGCGGCGACCGATAATCCGGGCGACCTGCTGGACGTCACGTTGCTGTCCGGCGCGGCGGCTGATGCTTTCCGAGGCAGTCCCGATCTGGTGGTGATCCGCGCTGCCGAGTTGCAGCTGTGCGACCAGCTGGCGCTGGTGTTCAAGGTGTCGCCGCGCCTGCGAATGGACAGCGCCTACCGCCAGTTCCTGGAGCAGTTCACCGCCACCGTGTGCGCCACGCTAAGCCGCCTGCAAAGCGACCGCGCGCTGTCCCACGCCATGGCCGAGAGCGAACGCCTGAACAGCGACCTCAATCTGTCGTCGCGCATCAAGGATGAATTCCTGGCCATGCTGGGCCACGAGCTGCGCAATCCGCTGGCGCCGATCGTCACCGCGCTCAAGCTGATGAAGCTGCGCGGCCAGTCCGGCGACACCGGGCAGGAGCAGGCGGTGATCCAGCGCCAGGTCGACCACCTGGTGCGGCTGGTGGATGATTTGCTGGACGTGTCGCGCATCGCCAGCGGCAAGGTCGAGCTGCGCAAGGACACGGTGCCGCTGGCCGATGTGCTGAACAAGGCAATCGAAATGGCCAGCCCGCTGCTGGAACAGCGCCAGCACCGGCTGCTGGTGGACGTGCCGACCGTGCGCTGGCATGGCGATCCGGCGCGGCTGGCGCAGGTGGTGTCCAACCTGCTGAGCAACGCTGCGCGCTACACGCCGGCCGGCGGCCACGTCACGCTGGCCACCCGCATCAAGGGCGGCACGGTGCAGATCCAGGTCACCGATGACGGCAACGGCATCCCGCCGCAGCTGCTGCCGCACATTTTCGACCTGTTTGTGCAGGGCAACCGCCTGCTGGACCGCGCCAAGGGTGGCCTCGGCATCGGGCTGGCGCTGGTGCGCAACCTGGTGCAGATGCATGGCGGCGAAGTCAGCGCCTACAGCGCCGGCGAGGGACGCGGCAGCACCTTCACCATCACGCTGCCCGATTCGGTGGTGGCCGAGAGCGCCGCGCCGGCGGCCGGCGGCAATGCCGCTGCAGCGCCGCCAGCGGCGCCGG
>NZ_WWCT01000025.1 GCF_009857605.1 Duganella levis
GGCGGTCGAAGCGGCCGTCGGCGGCCAGGTGGTCGAGGCCGCTGCCGGTGGCGATCCACAGCCCGCCCTGGCCGTCGTCGGCCATGGCCGCCACGCGCGGATCGCGCAGGCCGCTGGGACTGGCGCGGTAGCGGATGAACTTGTCGTGGTCGGGATCGTAGCGCACCAGGCCGCCGGAATTCATGCCGGCCCACAGCCGGCCCTGGGTGTCGACGTGCAGGCTCATGATGAAGCTGTCGGGCAGCGCATCCTCGCGCGCGTCGGCCACGTATTTGACGTGGCGGTTGCCGTCCCAGCGCGTCAGGCCGGCCTGGGTGCCGATCCACAGAAAGCCCTGGCGATCCTGGGCGAAACACAGCCCGCTGCTGAGGTCGGCATGGACGGTGTGCTTGAAGGCGGTGTGACTGAGGCCGGTCCAGCGTTCGTCGTGGCCAGCGTGGGCCGGCGCCAGCAGGCTTAGCATCAGACACAGCGCGGCGGTGGCGCGCGACAGGCAGGCGGGGGACGGGTGGACGTTGCTTTGTGGCATGAACATACTATACCTGAGCACCAGCGTCGCGCCTGTCGGATTTTTGCCACTTTCTGCCGGAGATGGTTATAATCGTCGCGCCACCGCATTGGTGGCAAACGCTAGGGGTCCTGCGTCGTTTACACGGCGCGGGTGAGAAATACCCTCCGAACCTGATCTGGATAATGCCAGCGAAGGGAAGCTTAGGATGCCGTGCCGCCACCAGTCGCAGTCTCAGTCTGTTTGTGCGCGCGCCGTCGTCCAACCTCCTTTGCTGGCTCCTGTAGCCCAACAAAGGAGCCAAATGAACGCCAACCTGAAATTCGTGTCCGCCACCGCCACGGTGGACGAGGCAGCGATACAGCCACTTCCCAATTCCCGCAAAATCTATGTGCAAGGCAGCCGCGCCGATCTCCGCGTGCCGATGCGCGAGATCACGCAGGCCGACACGCCGGCCTCGTTCGGCTTCGAGGCCAATCCGCCGGTGACGGTCTACGACACCTCCGGCCCGTACACCGATCCTGTCGCGCAGATCGACATCCGCTCCGGCCTGGCCGAAACGCCGCGCCTGCCGTGGATACTGGAGCGTGACGATACCGAGGAGCTGGATGGTCCGACCTCGGTGTACGGCAAGGCGCGCCTGGCCGATCCGGCGCTGGAAGAACTGCGCTTCAACCTGCACCGCCAGCCGCGCCGCGCGCGCGAAGGTAAAAACGTCACGCAGATGCACTACGCGCGCCAGGGCATCATCACGCCGGAGATGGAGTTTGTCGCCATCCGCGAAAATCTGCGCCGCAAGGAGTACATCGAGAGCCTGAAAACCTCCGGCCCGATGGGCCAGCGGCTGGCGGAGCTGATGGGCCGCCAGCATCCAGGCCAGAACTATGGCGCCAGCATCCCTGATGAGATCACGGCGGAATTCGTGCGCTCGGAAATCGCCCGTGGCCGCGCCATCATCCCAGCCAATATCAACCACCCGGAAGTGGAGCCGATGATCATCGGCCGCAATTTCCTGGTCAAGATCAATGCCAACATCGGCAATTCGGCGGTGACGTCGTCGATCGGCGAAGAAGTCGAGAAGATGACCTGGTCGATCCGCTGGGGCGGCGATACGGTGATGGATCTGTCGACCGGCAAGCATATCCACGAAACGCGCGAATGGATCATCCGTAATTCGCCCGTACCTATCGGCACGGTGCCGATTTACCAGGCGCTGGAAAAGGTCAATGGCAAGGCCGAAGACCTGACCTGGGAGATTTTCCGCGACACGCTGATCGAGCAGGCGGAGCAGGGTGTCGACTACTTCACCATCCACGCCGGCGTGCTGCTGCGCTATGTGCCGCTGACGGCCAAGCGCATGACGGGCATCGTCTCGCGCGGCGGTTCGATCATGGCCAAGTGGTGCCTGGCGCATCACAAGGAGTCGTTCCTGTACACGCACTTTGAAGACATCTGCGAAATCATGAAGGCGTATGACGTGTCGTTCTCGCTGGGCGACGGCCTGCGTCCCGGCTCGATCTACGACGCCAACGACGAGGCGCAGCTGGGCGAACTGAAAACGCTGGGCGAACTGACGCAGATCGCCTGGAAGCACGACGTGCAGGTGATGATCGAAGGTCCGGGCCACGTGCCGATGCAGCTGATCAAAGAGAATATGGATCTGCAGCTGGAGCAGTGCCACGAGGCTCCGTTCTACACCCTGGGACCGCTGACCACCGATATCGCGCCGGGCTATGACCACATCACGTCCGGCATCGGCGCCGCGCAAATCGGCTGGTACGGCACGGCCATGCTGTGCTACGTGACGCCGAAAGAGCATCTGGGGCTGCCGGACAAGAACGACGTCAAGGACGGCATCATCACGTACAAGATCGCGGCGCATGCGGCGGACCTGGCCAAGGGGCATCCGGGCGCGCAGATACGCGACAACGCGCTGTCCAAGGCGCGCTTTGAATTCCGCTGGGAAGACCAGTTCAATCTGGGCCTGGACCCGGACAAGGCGCGCGAATTCCACGACGAGACCTTGCCCAAGGATTCCGCCAAGGTGGCGCATTTCTGTTCGATGTGCGGGCCGCATTTCTGTTCGATGAAGATCACGCAGGAGGTGCGGGCGTATGCGGAGAACGGCATGCAGGTCAAGGCGGTGGAGTTCATCAAGAGCGGCGCTGAGCTGTACACCAAGGCCTGAATCATGATCGAGATTGAATTGAACGGCGCGCCGCACCGCGTGCCGCCGCAGCAGACGCTGGATCAATTGATCGATGCGCTGGCCTTGAGCGGCCAGGCGCTGGCGCTGGCAGTCAACCGCAACGTGGTGCCGCGCCAGCAGTGGGCGGCGCGGGTACTGCAAGCGCAGGACAAAGTGGATATCGTGCGCGCCATCGGTGGCGGCTAAATGGAGATTGAGATGAGTGATGTGTTGACGATTGCCGGCAAGGCGTATCAATCGCGGCTGCTGGTGGGCAGCGGAAAGTACAAGGATTTGCAGCAGACCCGCGAGGCGACGGACGCCGCCGAGGCGGAAATTATTACGGTGGCGATTCGCCGTGTGAACATCGGCCAGGACCCGAAGGCGCCGTCGTTGCTGGATGTGCTGCCGCCGTCGCAGTACACCATCCTGCCGAATACGGCCGGCTGCTACAACGCCAAGGACGCGATCTATACGCTGCAAATGGCGCGTGAGCTGCTGAACGGGCATAAGCTGGTGAAGCTGGAGGTATTGGGCGATGAGAAGACCTTGTTCCCCAATATGCCGGAGACGCTGGTGGCGGCCGAGGTGCTGGTCAAAGACGGCTTCGATGTGATGGTGTATTGCAGCGACGATCCGATTCAGGCGCGCATGCTGGAGGATATCGGTTGCGTGGCGGTGATGCCGCTGGCGTCGCTGATCGGCTCCGGCATGGGCATTCTGAATCCGTGGAACCTGTCGCTGATTATCGAGCAGGCCAGGGTGCCGGTGCTGGTGGATGCCGGCGTCGGCACGGCGTCGGATGCGGCGATTGCGATGGAGCTGGGTTGCGACGGGGTGCTGATGAACACCGCCATCGCCGGCGCGCAAGACCCGGTGCGCATGGCGCGCGCCATGAAGCTTGGCGTGCAGGCGGGCCGGGAGGCTTATCTGGCGGGCCGGATTGCGCGCAAGTTTGCGGCGTCGCCGTCGTCGCCGATGGCGGACCGGCTGGCATGAATGGCATGAGTGGGGGCGATGCGCGCCCCTGTGTGCTGGTGTTCGCCGGGCTCGATCCGTCCGGCGGCGCCGGGCTGACGGCGGACGCGCAGGCGATTGCCGGGCAGGGCGCGCATGCGCTCACTGTCTGCACGGCGCTCACGGTGCAGGACAACGACCGTGTGTATGGCGTGCAGCCGGTGGCCGCGGAGCTGGTGCTGCGGCAGGCGCAGGCCCTGGCCGGCAAGATGGCGATCAGCGCGGTCAAGATCGGCATCACAGGCAGCGCCGCCAACGCGCAGGCGATTGCGGAGTTCATCGTGTGGCTGCGCGCGCGCGGCGATGCGATGCCGCGTCCGGAACTGCCGGTGGTGCTGGACCCGGTGCTGGCCAGCGGTCATGGCGACCTGCTGTCGCGCGACGACGCGGTGCAGGCGTTGGCGCCACTGCTGCCGCTGACCACCGTGCTGACACCCAACAGCCCGGAAGCGGAAGCCCTCAGCGACGCCACCCAGCCCGGCGCACAAGCGCAAACCCTGCGCGCGCGCGGCTGTCGCCACATTTTGATCACCGGCGGCCACGGCGACGGCGACGACATCATCAACCGTTGGTACGGCCCCGGCGCGGCCGACGCTTCGAGCCAGGCGGCCGGCGGCGCCACTGGCGGGCCGAATGTGCTGACGACCGGCCACGCCGGCGCGCAGCATCGCACATGGCGCTGGCCCCGCATTGACGGCGCCTTTCACGGCAGCGGTTGTACGTTGGCGTCGGCCATCGCCGGGCAACTGGCGCTGGGCCTGCCCACCGCCGTGGCGCTGGAACACGCCCAACACTATGTCTACCACGCGCTGCGCGAGGCCTATTCCATCGCCCCCGGCCAGCGCATTCCCTTACGCTAATCAGGAAATCACACCATGCAAGGACTCTATCTCGTCACCCCCAACTGGGACGACACCGACCGCCTGCTGCAACTGACCGAACAGGCGCTGCAAGCCGCCCCCATCGCGCTGCTGCAATACCGCCACAAGGAAGCCGGCCCGGCCCAGCGCGCCGAACAGGCCGCCGCGCTGCTGGCGCTGTGCCGCCGCCACAACGTCCCCTTCATCGTCAACGACTTCGTCGAGCTGTGTGAGCAACTGGACGCCGATGGTGTCCACCTCGGCGGCACCGATGCCGAAGTTGCCGCTATCCGCACCCGTCTGGGCCGGCAAAAAATCATCGGCGCCTCCTGCTATGGCGACATGCCGCGCGCGTTGCACGCGCAAGACGCCGGCGCCAGTTACGTCGCCTTCGGCGGTTTTTACCCGTCCCGCGTCAAGCAATACGCCGTCACCACCCAGCCGGCCATCCTCGACCAGGCCCGCGAACTGATCCGCGTGCCGACCGTGGTCATCGGCGGCATGACCCCGCAAAACGCCGCCCCGCTGGTGGCCCGGGGCGCCAATATGGTGGCCGCCATCAGCAGCGTCTATCAAGCTGAAAGTGTGGCGCAGGCTGTTGCCCAGTTTCATACGCTTTTTGCCCAGCAATAAAAGGCTTGGAGTGCGGACGGTTTTCCGCTTTATAATGGAATCGTCACAATTGCCTGAGGTAGCCGCCCCTATGCCTTTAACTTCCGCCAATCCTAAGCGTCTGATCCTCATTGTCGACGACGATCCTCTGCTGCTCGACTTCCTTGGCGAAGTCCTGGGCCACGCCGGTTACGATGTCGCCAAAGCCTCTTCTGCGGAACAAGCCCTGCAAGCCATCGCCCAGCGTGAGCCCGACCTGGCCCTGCTGGACATCCACATGCCCGGTATGAATGGCCTGGAACTGGCCAAACAGCTGCACGCCACCAGTTCGGTGCCGTTCATGTTCCTGTCCGGCCGCGGCGATGCCGACGCCGGCAAGCAGGCCGCCTCGTATGGCGCGGTCGGCTTCCTGGTCAAGCCGGTCGATGAAAAGCAGCTGATGCCGGCGTTTGCCGCCGGTCTGGCGCGCGCCGACGAGATCCGTCAGCTGCGCCGTACCGAGCTGAACCTGAATGCCGCGCTGGCCGCCGGCCGCGAAACCAGCCTGGCCGTGGGCCTGCTGATGTGCAAATTCCAGACCGACCGCAACACCGCCTTCGAGGTGCTGCGCGACCACGCCCGCTCCAACCGGCGCAAGGTCAACGAGGTGGCGGACCAGTTGCTGGCGGCTGAAGAGACCCTCAACAGCTTGCATGCTGCATTCAACAGCCGTCTCAAAAAGTAGACGCTCAGGGTAATTTTTCTTGCCCTGCGGTATTTTTGTTATACACTATGGTCTGAGCGGCGGATAACCCATCCGCCTGCCTCAGCAGCGACCGGGCCCAATGCCGCCTGTCGCCTCAATGGCTGCCTGTACCCTGCGCCACCCCCGATTCTTTCGGCCCAACTCCGCCGAGCTTGCACTGAGCTTATCAAGCGGAGACAGCCATGACCAACGATCACCCTACGAGTACCTATCGTCCGTTCACCGAAGAGACGGGCGGCGCCATCGGTTTTTCCATTTTTGCCGCCGCACCCCGCGTGCTGCATGTCGACAGCGACCACGACGCCGCGCTGGTGCTGACCGCGCTGCTGGTGCCGGAAACCCAGGTCACCCACGTGCCGACCCTGGCCGCCGCCCTGTCGCTGCTGCACAGCGAAAAGTTCGCGCTGGTGGTGCTGGACCCGGACCTGCCGGACGGCGACGGCGTCGACCTGCTGGCCGAAGTGCGCATCCACCAGCCCGAGACCCGCGTGCTGATGTATTCGGCGCGCCATCCGGAACACCACAACGCCGGCAGCGCCTTCCTGCCCAAGCCGTGGACCTCGCCGCGCCAGCTGTGGCGCACCGTGTCCGACCTGCTCGGCATCGGCCCTGCGATGCCGGTTGAACCCCAATAATCGCGTTATTGATAATAAATACAGGATGACGTCGTCCTGACCTTGTTGCGTGACTGGCTGAGATGATAGTCTGCCGGTTCACTCAATCAGGATACCCAGATGACGTCACCTATCAAACTCGCCATCGTCGGCGTCGGCAAGATCGTTTACGACCAGCACTTGCCAGCCATCACCGGACAAGCTGCCGACTACGCGCTGGTCGCGACGGCCAGCCGCAACAACACCATCGACAACGTACCAAGCTTCCCGACCATCGAAGCCATGCTGGCGGCCGATCCATCGATCGAAGCCGTGTCGCTGTGCATGCCGCCGCAATACCGCTACGCCGCCGCTCGCAAGGCGCTGGCCGCCGGCAAGCACGTATTCCTGGAAAAACCGCCGGGCGCCACGCTGTCGGAAGTGGCCGACCTGGAAGCTTTCGCCGCCGCGCAGGGCGTCAGCCTGTTCGCCAGCTGGCACTCGCGCTATGCGCCGGGCGTGCAGCCGGCCAAGGCCTATCTGGCCGGGGAAAAACCAACCGCCATGCACGTGATCTGGAAAGAAGATGTGCGCCAATGGCACCCGAACCAGGACTGGATCTGGCAAGCGGGCGGCCTGGGCGTGTTCGATCCCGGCATCAACGCGCTGTCGATCGTCACCGAAATCCTGCCGTCGGCCGTGTTCCTGACCAAGGCTGCGCTGGAATTCCCGGAAAACCGCGACGCGCCAATCGGCGCCGACCTGCACTTCCAGGATGCCGATGGCGTCAAAGTCCACGCCGAATTCGACTGGCGCCAGACCGGCAAGCAAAGCTGGGACATCATCGTCACCACGGCAAAAGGCGAAGTGCGCCTGGCCGACGGCGGTTCGCGCCTGTGGATCAACGGCGACGAGCAGACGCTGGCGAAGGAAGCCGAATACCCGTCGCTGTACCAGCGCTTCGCTGAAATCATCCGCGCCGGCAAGTCCGACGTGGACGTGGCGCCGCTGCGTCATGTGGCCGACGCTTTCATGCTGGGCCAACGCAAAGTGGTGGACGCTTTCCACGACTGATTTGTTATCATGATGTTCCAACGCGAAAGGAACATCATGAAAACCAAAGCAGCCGTTGCCTGGCAAGCGGGCAAGCCCCTGACGATTGAAGAAGTCGAACTGGGCGGCCCGCGCGAAGGCGAAGTGCTGGTGGAAATCAAGGCCACCGGCATCTGCCACACCGATTACTACACCCTGTCCGGCGCCGATCCGGAAGGGATCTTTCCCGCCATCCTGGGCCATGAAGGCGCCGGCATCGTGGTGGACGTCGGTCCGGGCGTCAAATCGCTGAAAAAAGATGACCACGTCATTCCGCTGTACACGCCGGAATGCCGCCAGTGCAAATTCTGCCTGTCGCAAAAGACCAACCTGTGCCAGTCGATCCGCTCGACCCAGGGCCGCGGTCTGATGCCGGACGCCACCAGCCGCTTCTCCATCGACGGCAAGCCGATCTATCACTACATGGGCACGTCGACTTTCTCCAACTACATCGTGGTGCCGGAAATCGCGCTGGCCAAGATCCGCGAAGACGCGCCATTCGATAAAGTTTGCTACATCGGTTGTGGCGTCACCACCGGCGTGGGCGCCGTGCTGTTCACCGCCAAGGTGGAAGCGGGCGCGAACGTGGTGGTGTTCGGTCTGGGCGGCATCGGTCTGAACGTGATCCAGGCGGCCAAGATGGTCGGTGCGGACAAGATCATCGGCGTCGATATCAATCCGGCCCGCCAGGAAATGGCGCGCAAGTTCGGCATGACCCACTTTATCAACCCGAATGAAGTGGAAAACGTGGTCGACCACATCATCCAGCTGACCGACGGCGGCGCCGACTACAGCTTCGAGTGCGTCGGCAATACCACGCTGATGCGCCAGGCGCTGGAGTGCTGCCACAAAGGTTGGGGCAAGTCGATCATCATCGGCGTGGCGGCAGCCGGCCAGGAAATTTCCACCCGTCCGTTCCAGCTGGTGACCGGCCGCGAGTGGAAGGGTTCGGCCTTCGGTGGCGCCCGTGGCCGCACCGACGTGCCGAAGATCGTCGACTGGTATATGGAAGGCAAACTCAACATCGACGACCTGATCACCCATCGTCTGAAGCTGGAAGACATCAACCAAGGCTTCGACCTAATGAAGAGCGGCGAGTCGATCCGCTCGGTGGTGCTGTACTAAAAGCTGTGCCCGGATGGATGTAGAAAAAAAGTTCTAGACTTCGCAATCTAGATAATTTATTCTACATCCATCGACTCGGAGGGCGGCATGGATCTCAATCTCAATTTCTCGGCGGGCAGCGGCGATGAATAGCCTGCTGCCAGCTATCGTGTCCGCCTTTGGCTGGGCACTGCTGCATTTTATCTGGCAGGGGCTGCTGATCGGCTGGGCCGTCACGCTGGCCATGCACCTGCTGCGCAAGGCGCGTCCGCAGACGCGTTACGCTGTGGCCTGCGGCGGCATGCTGTTGTGCGCCGTGCTGCCGCTGTCGAGCATCATTCTCCAACTGAGCGACCTGCAGGCCAGCGGCGGTTTTGGCGCGGCGCAAACCGTGGCCGTGTCCGGCGCGACCGACAGCGCGGGCGCCCTGATCAGCGATAGCGCGCTGGACAGCCTGAAGGAGCTGCTGCGCAGGCAGTTGCCATGGGTCGTCGGTTTGTGGCTGGCTGGGGCGGCTTTGATGGCGCTGCGTCTTGCCATCGGCCTCAAATGGGTGGCTGATCGTACCCGGCCGGATGAATACACCACTAATCCTTACTGGCAGCGCCGCTTGTCCGAGCTGGCGCGCCGTTTCGACATCGATTTTCACGTACGACTGGGCGTGGCCGACAAGCTGGACAGTCCGATCACGGCCGGCTGCTGGAAACCGATCGTGCTGGTGCCCACCGCGCTGATCACCGGCATGCCGGCCGATCTGCTGGAAGCGCTGCTGGCGCACGAGCTGGCGCACATCAAGCGCCACGATTACCTGGTCAACCTCATACAAAGCACGATTGAAATCGGGCTGTTCTATCACCCTAGTGTTTGGGCACTATCGCGCAGGATACGGATCGAGCGGGAACAAATCGCCGACGACCTGGCCGT
The DNA here is from genome assembly GCF_009857605.1 of Duganella levis. GTDB lineage: Bacteria > Pseudomonadota > Gammaproteobacteria > Burkholderiales > Burkholderiaceae_D > Rugamonas > Rugamonas levis. The sequence goes on from NZ_WWCT01000025.1 coordinate 9,644, forward strand.
GGGTATGCTCGGCCAGCCGCAAAGGCTGGCGCAAGCCCTGTCGCAACTGGATCGCTTTCAGTTCGACACAACACAACTAGCCCACGCGGCTCACGGAGGAAATCTCATGTCTCGTATCAAACGCCTGCTGCGTCCCGATGTTGAACCGGTCAGCTGGAAAATTGCCATGCCGCTGGCAGGCCTGCTGGCGGCCGGCGCCATGTTCTATGCCCACGCCGCACCACCGCCGCCACTTCCGCCTGCGCCACCAACTGCGCCGCTGGAAGCCGAATTGCCGGCCGCGCCCGCCATGCCGGCCATTGCGGATGCGCCGGACGTGCCTGATGCACCTGACGCACCTGAGCTGGTGGCGCAAGTCGCTCCGGTTGCTCCGGTAGCACCAGTGGCGGCAGTCGAGCCGGTAACGGAAGAGATCGCGCCTGCTGCTCCGGCCGCTCCAGCAGCTCCCGCCGCCCCTGCAGCTCCAGCAGCTCCAGCAGCCCCCGCCGCCCCCGCGGCTCCAGCAGCTCCCGCATCGCCCGTGCTGGGCGCGATTTCCGCCAAGGTCAGTCTGGCAGGTGACGCTGGTGTGTTGCGCATCAAGAGCGACCAGCTGAGTTCACGCTTTCCGAAAGGTGAGCGCGGTGCCTACGCGATCGTGCGTGGCGATAGCGACAGCATGACTGTTTCGGCCAGTACCGCCGAAATCCGCAGAGTGGCACAGTTGCGAGCCACCATGAAAGGCGATTTCCTCTGGTTCCGTGATGGCGACAAAACTTACGTAATCAAAGATCCCACCCTGCTGGCGCGTCTGGACGAAGCGTGGACGCCGGTCAACCGCATCGGCAGCCAGATGGACGAGCAGGGTAAGAAACTCGATGCACAAGGCAAGGTTCTTGAGGCCGCTGCCTCCCAGATCGGCAAAGAGGCCGGTGAATTCAGCCGGCAATCCCTTCAGGAGTCCGAGGTGCACCGCCGCGCGATCGAGCAGCTTGCCAAGGCGCAAGAGGCTTTGTCGCGCCGCATGGCGGAAGCCGCCACCCAAGAACTGGGCGCCGGCAGCAATCCTGAAAAAATCCGCGCCTTCCACGAAAAACAAGCGAGCCTGCAGCGTGAAATGGAACCGCTGCGCAAGCAGATGGCTGAAAAGCAGCGTGAACTGTCGGCCAATATGGAGAAATTGCGTGAGCAGAATCGCCCGCTGGATGCCTTAAACAAGCGTATTGCCGAAGCCGCGCGTCCAATGGGGGAGATGAGCGCCCAAATGGCCAAGCTCAACCTCCAACATGCTGACGCCGTGCGCGACGCGGAACGCGCCATGCAAGCGCTGATGCAAGAGAGTTTGAAGAACGGCAAAGCCGTTCCAGCACCATCTGCTTAAACTGCGAATTTTGCATCCCGGTATAATCACGGGATGCAAAATCTTCTCCACAACCTTAACGAGGAACAGCTCGCCGCTGTCACCTTGCCCGCGCAGAGCGCCCTGATCCTGGCGGGCGCCGGTTCCGGTAAAACCCGTGTCCTGACGACCCGTATCGCCTGGCTGGTCCAGACCGGTCAGGTGTCGCCCTCCGGCATCCTGGCCGTGACCTTTACCAATAAGGCCGCCAAGGAGATGCTGACCCGCCTGTCCGCCATGTTGCCGATTAATACGCGCGGCATGTGGATCGGCACTTTCCACGGCCTGTGCAACCGCTTGCTGCGCACCCACCACCGCGACGCTGCCTTGCCGCAGACCTTCCAGATCCTCGATTCGCAGGATCAACTGTCGGCCATCAAGCGCCTGTTGAAGGCCAATAACGTTGATGACGAGAAGTTTCCGCCGAAGGAGATCATGTACTTCATCAACGGCGCCAAGGACCAAGGTCTGCGCGCCGACAAGATCGATCCCTACAACGCCGACGAGCGCAAGAAGGTCGAGCTGTACCAGCTGTACGACGACCAGTGCCAGCGCGAAGGCGTGGTCGATTTCGCCGAACTGTTGCTGCGCACCTACGAACTGCTGGTGCGCAACCAGCCGTTGCGCGAGCATTATCAGCAGCGCTTCCAGCACATCCTGGTCGATGAGTTCCAGGATACCAATGATTTGCAGTACAAGTGGCTGAAGCTGCTGGCCGGTCACGGCACCCAGCGCGGCGGCGTGGTGTTTGCCGTCGGCGACGATGACCAGTCGATTTACGCCTTCCGCGGCGCCAACGTCGGCAATATGAGCGCCTTCGAGCGCGAATTCAACGTCAAGAATCTGATCAAGCTGGAGCAGAATTACCGCTCGCACGGCCACATTCTGGACGCCGCCAACATCTTGATCGCGAATAACAGCAAGCGCCTGGGCAAGAATCTGCGCACCGATGCCGGCCACGGCGAACAGGTGCGCGTTTACGAAGCCAACTCGGACCTGTCCGAAGCGTCGTGGATTATCGAAGAGACCAAGAACCTGATCCACGACGGTGCATCCCGCAGCGAGATCGCCGTGCTGTACCGCTCTAATGCGCAGTCGCGCGTGATCGAGCATGCGCTGTTCTCGGCCGGCATTCCGTACCACGTGTACGGCGGCCTGCGCTACTTCCAGCGCGCCGAGGTCAAGCACGCCATCGCGTATTTGCAGCTGATGGATAACCCGCACAATGATTCGGCCTTCCTGCGCGTGGTGAATTTCCCGACGCGCGGCATCGGCGCCCGCTCGCTGGAGACGTTGCAGGCCGCTGCCGAGCAGTACCGCATCTCGCTGTACGCCGCCGTGCCTTACGTCACAGGCAAGGCGGGTACGTCGCTGTCGGGCTTCGTCAAGCTGATCGAGGGCGTGCGCTTTGAAACGCAGCAGATGGCCTTGCCGGAACTGGTGCGCATCGTGCTGGAGCAATCGACGCTGCTGACTCACTACGCCACGGAAAAAGAAGGCGCCGACCGCATCGAAAACTTGGAGCAGATGGTCAGCGCCGCCACCCAGTTCCTGTCGGAAGAGGGCTACGGCCAGGGTTCGCCTGCGCATCTGGGCGCGCAGTCGCAGGCGCAGTCGGGCGACGCCATCATCAACCAGGATGGCATCGAGATCCTGGATGCCGATGCGCCGCTGTCGACCGTGATGTCGCCACTGTCGGCCTTCCTGTCGCACGCCTCGCTGGAGGCTGGCGACAACCAGGCCGCCGCTAGCCAGGAAGCAGTGCAGATGATGACGGTGCACTCGGCCAAGGGGCTGGAGTTCAACAACGTCTTCATCACCGGCCTGGAAGAGGGCTTGTTCCCGCACGAGAGCAGTTCGCGCGAGCACGACGGTGTGGAAGAAGAGCGCCGCCTGATGTACGTGGCGATCACGCGCGCGCGCGAACGTCTGTACCTGAGCTTCGCGCAGACCCGCATGCTGCACGGCCAGACCCGCTACAACATGAAGTCACGTTTCTTTGAAGAGTTGCCGGAAGAGTCGCTGAAATGGCTGACGCCGAAGGTGCAGCCGGGCTGGTTCGCGGCCAAGAAATCGGCCTGGGACGAGGCGCCGCTGGTGGGTTCGGACAAGGCGCTGGCGCAGCAGATTTCCAGCAAGGCGCTGGCGGCCAGTACCGGCTGGCGACTGGGCCAATCGGTCGCCCACGCCAAGTTCGGCGAGGGCGTGATTGTGAATATCGAGGGCAGCGGCAACAATGCCCGCGCTCAGATCAACTTCGGCAGCGCGGGCATGAAAGTGCTGGATCTGAGCATTGCCAAACTAGAGAAAATCTAAAACGGCTTGTTCAGGTTGACCGCTTCCGGCAGCGCCGGAGGCGTGCCGAACATCTGCTTGTAGGCTGCGTACAGCATGCAGTGCACCAGCACCAGCGAGATCAGGAACAGCGTGAAGATGGCGGCGATGGTCAGGCTCGATACGCCCAGCACCAGCACCACCAGTTGCACGCCGACGAAGTACAGCAGGTGCAGCACGATCACAGCGGTAGCAAACGCCTTGACCGCGCGCAGCACGCTGACCACGCTGAAGAACAGCGCCTTGGTCAACGCCATCTTCTGCCAGAAAATCAACGGCGCCGTCATCGACATCAATATCCAGCCGATGATGTAGATGGCCGATCCCGCCAGCATGCCGCTGAACAAACCTTCCACATCGTCCGGCTTGATCGCGCCCTTGGCCTGGGCTTCGCGCAAGGCATTGATGGCGTCGCCGGACAGGCTGTAGATTGCTACCATTGCCAATACCATCAGCAGGCAGTTGATGCCGCCCAGCAGCAGCAGCTGCTTGCGCATCGGCGACTGCACGCCCGCCAGCAGCAGGTGCGGCATGGCGCGCCGGCCCTGGTCGACCTCGGCGCAGCCCTGCAGCAGGGCGATGCTGAACAGCGGCATCATCACGCACCAGACGATCTGCCCCAGCACCGGCAGCAGCAGGATGAAGAACGACGAAAACATGCAGATGAACAGCAGGGCCATCAGTCCGCCGGGCTGTTTGCGGAACAGTTGCAGGCCTTGCTTGACCCATTGCCAGCCTGCGCGTGCGGGAAGTTTTTCCATCAGAACAGTCCTGGCGCCGGGGTGGCGATGCGTTCGCGCAAGATGCGCTCGAAGTGGCCGGGATCGTGCGGCGTCAGCATTTCTGCTTCGCGCGGACGGTAGAAGTCATACAGGCGCGACAGCCAGAAGCGCAGCGCACCGGCCCGCAGCATCGGCTGCCAGGCGGTGTGCTCGGCGGCGGTGAACGGCCGCACCGCGTGGTAAGCGTCCAGCAGGGCGCGCACGCGTGCAGTGTCCAGCACACCGGTGTCGAGGTCGATGCACCAGTCGTTGACGGTGACGGCGACGTCAAACAGCCAGGTGTCGCAGCCGGCGAAGTAGAAGTCGAAGAAGCCGGTCAGGCGTTCGCCGTCAAACATCACGTTGTTGCGGAACAGGTCGGCGTGTACCGGGCCGGTTTGCAGCTGCTTGTAGATGTCGCAGGCGGCGAAGGCGTCCTGGAAATGCACTTCGGCCCGCAGCAGGTGTGCTTGCTCGTCGGGGATGAAGGGCAACACTTCCGGCGTGGTGGCGTGCCACCAGGCCAGACCGCGCAGGTTAGGCTGCTGCAAGGCGTAATCCTGGCCGGCCAGATGCATTTTGGCCAGCATGGCGCCGACGGCGGCGCAATGCACCGGCTGCGGGTCCATTTGCGAACGGCCTTCCAGCTTGCTGACGATGGAGGCCGGCTTGCCGTGCAGGGCGACGATCAGCTCGCCTTTGTCATTGGCCACCGGGGCCGGCGCCAGCACGCCGCGATCGGCCAGGTGGCGCATCAGGTTAAGGTAGAACGGCAGTTGTTCAAACGACAGGTTTTCGAAGATGGTGAGTACGTACTCACCGCGCTCCGTCGTCAGGAAAAAATTGCTGTTTTCGATGCCGGAACTGATGCCTTTGAGCTCAAGCGCTTTGCCGAGCGGAAATTGGGTGATCCACTGGGCGACATCGTCCAGCGATACCGGGGTAAAGACTGCCATGTGAAAAGTGTGTAATTCCGTGGTGGTTTATTTGGCCGGAGCAGGCTGTGGCGGTGGATTATTGTCCGACGCGGCGTCGTCTTCCGGTGCTTTCTTTTTCTTGCCGAGGTCGAATTCGAACAGCGTCCATTGCGCGCCGCGTGGGGCGCCGCTCATGGCGTCGCCCGGTACGGAGGTGCCGACCGGGTGGTTGGGACGCAGGGTATAGGTGCTGGGACCGCTTTTGACGGTGGCTTCGACCACATTGCCGCTGTTGTCGCGGCGTTCGGTAATCTTGTTTTCCGCCGGTTTGGCGCTGATGGTGACCGGATCATCCGTCACTTCTTCCAGTTTTTCCATTTTTGGCGGCGCCTGGCTCGGCGTCGACTGTGCCCACGCCGTGTGGGCGCTGAGCGTCAGCAGGAGGACAGGCCAGAGGAGGGAAGTGCGCTTCATGATGGGTCGCCTTTAGCAGAGAGATGGCCGCAGAATTTTTATGTATGATCCATTGTAACAAACAGACACCCATCGCTGTGCTTTCCCTTCGGGGGAGGCGGGGTAATTGCCAATTTTTAAACTTTGCTGCGCTGCCGGACGCCGGTCAAAACCTGCGATAATGTTGCATTCACGCCCAAGCATCCTCACTTAGTACCTATGCAAAATACCCTGTTGTTAGTAGACGGCTCCAGCTATCTTTATCGCGCCTTCCATGCGCTGCCCGACCTGCGCAGCGCCGACGGCCATCCGACCGGCGCCATGCACGGCATGGTCAACATGCTGCGCCGCCTGCGCGCGGACTACCCGGCCGCCTACATCGCCTGCGTATTCGACGCTAAGGGCAAGACTTTCCGCGACGATATGTATCCGGAATACAAGGCCACGCGCGCCTCGATGCCGGACGATCTGCGCCTGCAGATCGAGCCGATCCACGAGGCGGTCAAGGCCATGGGCTGGCCGATCCTGATGGTGGAGGGCGTGGAGGCGGACGACGTCATCGGCACGCTGTCGGTCGAGGCGTACAAGGCCGGCATGAACGTGGTGGTGTCCACCGGCGACAAGGATCTGGCGCAGTTGGTCAACGACAAGGTCATGCTGATCAACACCATGACCAACGAGAAGATGGACGAAGCCGGCGTGCTGGCCAAGTTCGGCGTGCCGCCGAACCGCATCATCGATTACCTGACGCTGATCGGCGACACCGTCGACAACGTGCCGGGCGTGAACAAGTGCGGCCCGAAGACCGCGCTGAAATGGCTGACCGCCTACGATTCGCTGGACGGCGTGATGAGCAACGCCGACAAGATCACCGGCGCCGTCGGTCAGAACCTGCGCGACGCGCTGGAATGGCTGCCGAAGGGCCGCGAACTGATCACCGTCAAGCTGGACTGCGACCTGACCGGCCACATGGTGTCGATCAGCGAATCGCTGGTCGCGCGCGAGGAAGACAAGGAATCGCTGCTGGCCTTCTTCGGCAAATACGGCTTCAAGACGCTGCTGCGCGAACTGGGCGTGGCGGCCAGCACGCCGGCCGGTGCGCCGGCCTCGACCGTGAAGGTATCGCTGGATGCGCCGGTGGGCGGCGCCGCCTCCATGAATGGCGACCTGTTCGCCGAACCGGTGGTCGCCACCTATGAAACGGTCAGCACCGACGAACAGCTGGACCAGTGGATTGCCCGCATCAACGCCGCCGAACTGACTGCGGTCGACACCGAAACCACCTCGCTGGAGCCGATGACGGCGCAGCTGGTCGGCATCTCGCTGTCGGTCAAAGCGGGCGAGGCCTGCTACATCCCGGTGGCGCACGCCTACCAGGGCGTTCCTGAGCAACTGGAGCGCGAGCACGTGCTGGCCAGGCTGAAGCCGTGGCTTGAAGACGCCACCAAGCTCAAGGTCGGCCAGAACCTCAAGTACGACAGCCATATTTTCGCCAACCATGGCGTGTCGCTGCAAGGCATCCACCACGATACGCTGCTGGAATCGTATGTGTTTGAATCGCACCGCACGCACGACATGGACAGCCTGGCGCTGCGCCACCTGAACCACACCACGATTCCGTTCGTGGACGTGTGCGGCAAGGGCGTCAACATGATTACCTTCGACCAGGTGGCGATCGACCGCGCCACCGAGTACGCGGCGGAAGACGCCGACATCACGCTGCGCCTGCACCAGAACATGATCGGCGAAGTGGAGAAGGACGAAAAGCTGAACTTCATCTACCGCAACATCGAGCTGCCGACGGCGGTGGTGCTGCAAAAGATCGAGCGCAACGGCGTGCAGATCGACGCCGCGCTGCTGGCGCAGCAGTCCGGCGAACTGGGTGCGCGCATCATCGAGCTGGAAGCCAAGGCGCATGAGCTGGCCGAGCAGCCGTTCAACCTTGGTTCGCCGAAGCAGATCGGCGAGATTTTCTTTGAGAAGCTGAAGCTGCCGGTGGTGAAGAAGACGCCTAGCGGCGCGCCGTCGACCGACGAGGAAGTGCTGCAAAAGCTGGCCGAGGATTATCCGCTGCCGAAAGTGCTGCTGGAATACCGCAGCCTGTCCAAGCTGAAATCGACCTACACCGACAAGCTGCCGAAGGGCATCAATGCCCAGACCGGCCGCGTGCACACCAACTACGCGCAAGCGGTGGCGGTAACGGGGCGTTTGGCGTCCAACGATCCCAACCTGCAAAACATTCCGATCCGCACCAAGGAAGGCCGCCGCATCCGCGAGGCGTTCGTGGCGCCGGCCGGTTCGCACATTGTGTCGGCCGATTATTCGCAGATCGAACTGCGCATCATGGCCCACATTTCGGAAGATGAGAACATGCTCCGCGCGTTTGCCGAGGGTGTGGACATTCACCGCGCCACTGCCGCCGAGATTTTCGGCATCGCGCCGGAGTCGGTGGAAAGCGAACAGCGCCGCTACGCCAAGGTGATTAATTTCGGCCTGATCTACGGCATGAGCGCGTTCGGGCTGGCGGGCAATCTGGGCATCGAGCGTGGTGCGGCGCAGAGCTATATCGAACGCTATTTTGCGCGCTTCTCGGGCGTGAAGCAGTATATGGACGACACGCGCCTGCAAGCCAAGGCGCGCGGCTACGTGGAGACGGTGTTCGGCCGCCGCTTGTGGCTGCCGGAGATCAATTCGCCGAATGGCCCGCGCCGTCAGGGCGCTGAGCGCGCGGCAATTAACGCGCCGATGCAGGGCACGGCCGCCGACCTGATCAAGCTGGCCATGATCGCGGTGCAGAACTGGCTGGAAGCCGAGAAGCTGGGCACGCGCATGATCATGCAGGTGCACGACGAACTGGTGCTGGAAGTGCCGGACGCCGAGCTGGAACTGATCAAGCAAAAGCTGCCGGAACTGATGGCCGGCGTGGCGAAACTGAAAGTACCGCTGATTGCAGAAGTGGGCATTGGCGCGAACTGGGATCAAGCACACTAAGGAGCTATGGATGGATGATTTGACGCGTGATGCAGAGAGTTTGCTGACTAAAACCAACCTGTCGGACGGCGTCGATCGTCGCGGCTTCCTGAAGACCGCCCTCGGCACCGGCTTTGCCGCCGCCACCCTGCCGGTGATGGCGCAAAACGTCGTCAAGACCGACACGGTTGGCCTGACCGCCGGCACCATCGTTCTCAATATCGGCGGCCAGGATGTGCCAGTCTATCGCGCCCAGCCGGAAGGCAAGACCAACCTGCCGGTGGTGCTGGTGATCTCGGAAATCTTCGGCGTCCACGAGCATATCGCCGACGTCGCCCGCCGCTTCGCCAAACAAGGCTACCTGGCGCTGGCGCCGGACCTGTTCATCCGCCAGGGCGACCCGACCAAGGTCGCCTCCATCGCCGACCTGCAACGCGACATCATCTCCAAAACCCCGGACGCGCAAGTGTTCACCGACCTTGACGCCGTGGTCGCCTGGGCCAAGGTCAACGGCGGCAATGCCGACAAGATCGCCATCACCGGCTTCTGCTGGGGTGGCCGCATCACCTGGCTGTACGCCGCGCACAATCCGTCGATCAAGGCCGGCGTGGCCTGGTACGGCCGTCTGATGGGGGACAGCAACGCCAACTTTCCCAGGCACCCGATCGATGTTGCTGGCACTCTGACCGTGCCCGTGCTGGGCCTGTACGGCGCCAAGGACACCGGCATCTCGCAAGAGTCGATCGTGGTGATGAAAGCGGCGCTGGCCAAGGGCCCGAACAAGTCCACGTTCATTATCTACCCGAACTCCGGCCACGCCTTCCACGCCGACTACCGGCCGAGCTATGTCGAGGCCGACGCCAAGGACGGCTGGGGCCGGACATTGGCCTGGTTCAAGCAAAACGGCGTCATTTGAGCGGTTTTTAAGCAAAAAAGCATGCTGGGGAGTAAAATAACGCCCCGGCCTGCGCGACAGCGCGCACCGCCCAAGCACCAGAGGCTATAACATCGATCCCGTACTCATCTCCATTTTATTGGCAACCACACTGGCTGGCGTAGTGAGCATCACTGCGGCGGCCGTGTTCTCGTTTACCTTGCTGTCCAAGGTGGTCGAGCGCATGGTCAGCCTGTCGGTCGGCATTATGCTGTCGACGTCGCTGCTGCATGCCTTGCCGGAAGCGTTCGAGTCGAACGCCAGCGCGCGCAGCCTGTTCGCCACCCTGCTGGTCGGCCTGCTGGCGTTCTTCCTGCTGGAGAAGCTGGCCATCCTGCGTCACTCGCACCACCACGAGCACGACGGTCACCATCACCACCACGGCCACGACAAGCATGAGGCTGGCAAGGCCGGCTGGATGATCCTGGTCGGCGACGGCATGCACAACTTCACCGACGGCATCCTGATCGCGGCCGCCTTCCTGGCCAATCCTGAGCTGGGCCTGGTGACCGGACTGGCGATTATCGCCCACGAGATTCCGCAGGAAATCGGCGACTTCATCGTGCTGCTGAATGCCGGCTTCTCGCGCACCCGCGCCTATGTGTACAACCTGCTGTGCAGCCTGCTGGCGATTGCCGGCGGCCTGCTGGGCTACTACACGCTGGACCGCGCCAGCAGCCTGATCCCCTACGTGCTGGTATTTGCTTCATCTGGTTTCATCTACATTGCGCTCAGCGATCTGATGCCGCAAATGCAGCGCCGCGCCACGCTGCGCGAGACGGTGCCGCAAGTGCTGCTGATTGCGGCCGGCGTTGCCATCGTCGTGTTCCTGGTCGGTCACCACCACTGAGTCTGTCCTGCAACAATGCCGCTTGCTTGTTGCAATGCGGCATGAAGCCGGCGGTTATAATCGTCCGCTGTACTTCAACAAAGGAACTCACGTGAAACGTTCGCTTATCAGCGCTGCCTGCTGCGCCTTACTCGTCCTATCCTCTCCATCGTATGCCCAGCAAGAGTCGGGCATCGATCTGAAAACCCTGGACTCGGCAGTGCGTCCGCAGGATGACTTCTACGGTTACGTCAACGGCATCTGGACCCGCAACACCGAAATCCCGGCCGACAAATCGACCTGGGGCACCTACATCGAACTGCGCGAAACCGCGCAAGGCCAGCTGCGCTCGGTAATCGACGCCGCGGTGAAAAATCCCGGCAAGGCCGGCAGCGAAACGCACAAGATCGCGGACCTGTACACCAGTTTCATGAACGAGAAGGCGCGCAATGCGGCCGGCTTCAAGCCGCTGCACGGCGACCTGGCGCACGTGGCCGCCATCAAGGACAAGAAAGATCTGCCGGCGCTGTTCGCCTACCTGCAACGCAACAGCATCCAGACGCCGTTCTCGGCCGGCGTGTCGGTCGATGCGCAAGATCCGGATCAGTACACGCTGAACGTCGGCCAGTCCGGCCTGGGCTTGCCGGACCGCGACTACTACCTGAAAGACGACGACGCCAAACTGAAAGGCGCGCGCGACAAGTACCAGCAACACATCGCCACGCTGCTGGCGAAGAGCGGCGACAAGGATGCCGCCACCCACGCCGCGCAAGTGCTCGACATCGAAATCCGTCTGGCCAAAGCACAATGGACCCGCGTGCAGATGCGCGATCCGGTCAAATCGTACAACCGCGTCGACTTCGACAAATTCAGTGAACTGGCGCCGGCCTTCGACTGGAAAGCCTACTTCGCCGCCACCGGCATGTCGCCGAAAGCCTCGTCGGCCGTGGTGCGTCAACCGAGCTTCCTGACCGGCTTCTCCGAAGTGGTGGCAGATGTGCCGCTGGATGCATGGAAGAGCTACTTCAACTGGCGCATCATCGAAAGCTATGCGTCCTACCTGGACAGCGACACCGTCAAGGAACGCTTCGCCTTTGAAGGCACCGTGCTGCGCGGCGTGCCGCAAAGCGAACCGCAATGGCAACTGGCGCTGCGCTTCACCGACAGTGCGCTCAGCGATGCGGTCGGCAAGCTGTACGTCAAAACCTATCTGGCGCCGGAAACCAAGCCGCGCGTGATGGCCATGTTCAACAACTTCGTCGCCTCGTTCAAGGACGGCATCGACAAACTGGACTGGATGGGCCCGGAGACCAAGAAAGAAGCGCAAGCCAAGCTGGCCGCGCTGCGTCCGAACATCGCCTACCCGGATAAATGGCGCGACTACAGCGCGCTGAAAACCCAGCCGACCGACCTGATCGCCAACGTGCGCGCCTCGCGTGCCTGGGCTCGTCAGCGCAACCTGGACAAACTGGGCAAGCCGGTGGACCGCGAAGAATGGTCGATGACGCCGCAAACCGTCAACGCCAGCTACAACCCGTCGCTGAACGCGATCACGATTCCGGCCGCGATCTTGCAGCCGCCGTTCTTCAACGTCAAAGCGGAAGACGCGGTCAACTACGGCCTGCTGGGCATCACCTTCGGCCACGAAATCAGCCACGCGTTCGACGACTCCGGCAGCCAGTACGACGCCAAGGGCCGCCTGCGCAACTGGTGGACCGCCGACGACCGCGCCGCCTTCAAAGCGCGCGCTGCCGGCCTGGTCAAGCAGTATGGTTCGTACAGCCCGGTGCCGGGCTACTTCATCAACGGTGAGCTGACGCTGGGTGAAAACATCGGTGACAACTCCGGCCTGTCGCTGACGCTGAAGGCCTACCAGCGTTCGCTGGGCGGCAAGCCATCGCCGGTGATTGACGGCTTGACCGGTGAGCAGCGTCTGTATATTGGCTTCGCGCAGAAATGGCGCGCCAAGCTGCGTCCGGAAGCGGCCATCGCCCAGATCAAGAGCGACCCGCACTCGCCTGGCGAATTCCGCGCCAAAGGCACCGTGATGAACCAGCCAGGCTTCTACGAAGCGTTCGGCATCAAACCAGGCGACCCGATGTACCTGCCGCCTGAACAGCGCGTGATCATGTGGTAATGATGTAAGTTGATACGTCCTCGCCGGCCATCAGGCCGGGGAGGGCGCTTAGTCGAAGAAGCGCATATTCTTGTAGGGCTGCGCTCGACATTCCGACAGACGCGAACTGAGCGTCCCCACATGCGCTTCCAACCGATGACCATCGGGGTCCAGGAAGTAAAACGAATCGCCCTCGCTGCGATTTGGCTGCCACTCCACCACACCGCTCTTCAGAAGTTTTCGTCTAAACGCATCGAAATCGGCCTGTTGCACTGAAAACGCATAATGCGTATAGCTTGCCGAGGCATCCGTCGGCCCCGACGACAAGCAAAGCCACAACTCCCCCAGCGACAGATACGCCCCCGTCTCCCAAATTGCCTCCGGCTTAAAATTCAGCAGCCGCGAATAGAAGTCAAAACTTCTCGATAGATTGGAAACGGCAAGCGTCAGATGATTAAATCCAGTCAGCACAGGAGGCCTTCCACAAGATTTTAAAAGCTCATCTTAGCAAAGCGCATCGCAGCCCGAGTGAGATTTGACTGTGTTATCCTGAATACTACTGAAGCGTTGGAGACCACGCTATGTCACATATCACAAGCACCAAACGTAGTGCCGGGATGGTTTTTGGCGATTTTTTCGCCCTGATCGGCGTGATGGCCTTCATGGGCGGCAGCCAGACCATAGGCGCGTTCCTGTTCGTCAGCGGCATCGCCCTCTACACCACCACAGCCGCCGCCCGCTGGCTCATCGCGAAGATCTCCAGCCGATAGCGCACCTTGCGACCCCTCTATCGTCCACGCTTTGCGCTAGCAATCGCCGGGCATAAGATGTCGCAATGAACTCTAGACAAAACAAGCATCCACGCCAGAAGAAATCTGACCATTTGTTCATCGATACGGTTTTGGAGATATTGAAGAGACCGTACAAGCTGATTTGGATACAGAAGAGGATATCGTTAACGGCCGGACAATTCCGCATGAAGAAGTAATGGCGCAGGCTATGCAGATCATTGCTCAACATGGACAGCGAAAGCGAAAAATCGGCTGAATCTCGCATACGCTGGTCTGCTACAGCGATGCATCATTTTCGGCAACATTGGATCATAGAGCCGCCCAAGACCAGCGCGCCGCCATGTTGGTGGCTCAGCGAGTTGCGAGAGCACTGAGCGCGCTGAGCTTGCAGCCTGAACTCGGTACGGCTGTTGGCAGACCTCCACACGTAAATTGGACGAAACGTTAGTTTGATCCGATTCGGTGGTGTCGGGTCCATCTCAGTAAATCAACAGCGCTGTGACGCAAACGGCATTACACAGTGGCTGATGGCGTTTCGACCTGAAGATGTAGTGCTACAGTTACGCCGCTAGCGGCCACTAGCAGACACTGGCTTTATCGATCTGATTTGAATATGTTGGATATGCCGACTTACTTTAAACGACACTGCGATGAGCTTCGAGGCGATGAGCATAACGCTTGGGGAACCTCTTGGTGGTACTTCGAAGTTGATGAGAAAGGTCGGGTACTTCGTCAGATTGAGCAGTACGATTCGGGTGTTCGCTTGTGTTATGGTGAGCAGCATATAGAGGATGAGTTCGGTGGATTGAGTCAAGCCGCGCTAGATTTATCTGAGTCCGGATACACTGCAATCTCGTTACAAGATTTCGAGGCAGCTTGGAGCCTCTCGTAGATATGCGGCAACCGGCCAAAAGTTACGATCTTCTCCCAGAGTCAAAATGAACGGACTGGACGGAAACGGCACACGTCATCAATCACCTTAACTCAGCGTTACCTTACTTAGGAGAGTTTAATTGTCCGTGGAACATAATCCCAATGCCGCTGACACTGCGCCTGTGCAGAGAGAGAGAATTTCGGGAGAGATAGCTTCTGCAACCCGCCGTTTTTGGACCTTCGTGGCTGATCAAGTCGCTATATGGATAGGGTTGCTTACTTTGCAGATCGGCTACGGCGTGGCATACGGAATAGATGCTCTTGAAGCGCTAAACGGCATCAAGTGGTGGGGCATTTGCATAGCATTTTACTTTCTTTACTACGTATCTTTTGAGGCGATTTCCGGAAGAACGATTGGAAAGATCCTGACCGGCACGCGCGTTGTGACCACGAGTGGACTGGCGCTTTCCATCCCCACGACATTCGTACGTACGTTGTGCCGTTTACTTCCTTTTGAGCCGATGTCCTTTTCACTGGGTGAGACTTGGTGGCACGACTCGCTCAGCCGGACGCAGGTAGTGCGTTCGCACAGCACAACCTAGCGGCTTGGGCCTTGGGGTGTGACCTCGTAAGTTTTGGCAGATGGCAAGCTGCTATCCTAAATGCCGTCGGCCGAATTCGGCCAAAAGCCGTCATTTAATATTCGGGGTGACATTTGTCCGACGCAATAATTTATCTCCATCTCGAACCCGAATCATCGCTCCCCGAAATCGCCAACGAGCCAACTCGTATGGTCGTAATTGTTGAAGCGGAAGTGTCGCCCGAGTGGCAGTCGCTGGTTAGCGATTGGATTGTTCGGTCTGGCTGCCTGTATATGATGGCGTGGGGCATCGAGTGCAGTTCTTGGGATGACTCAGTAGACTGGGCGAATATCGATAAATATGGCGAGGAGCCAATTCCGGATGACGGCTTCGTCATGACCACTTGGCACTCAGATGAGCCATTGGAGGAGGTTTTTTGGTTTTCTAAGAACGTCGCTTTCCATTCGGTCGTCGATTTACAACGCACGATACTTCTTCACATTTCCACGACGGAGCGAAGGGATCAACTGATCAAAGCATATGAAGCAGCGTGACCATCTGCTTCGGGGCTGCTTCCGCCTGGTGTGACAATTCGTGAACTTTCCGCTTGAGCAGGATGCTACCCTGAGGGCGATCGGCCGGGTACGGCCAAGAGCCGACGTTCGCTTAGTTTCACCAACAAATTTCTTTATACGACAATGCGGGAAGGTTGAGTGCGAGCAAGCGGCCATCCCCGCTTTGCTCGACTGAACCCGATCTAGGGCAATCTAGTTATAAGAGTGCGTTTATCTTTGGAAGCACGTTATTGCAACTGTTGAGACCATAAAGGTATGCTAATGCAAACAGAGCCGCATCCTGCTGTTTTAGTTATTGCCCGCGCTCTATTATTGGTGTTGGGATTTTCCATCTTAGCGGGGTGTACTGCTTTGTATTTCTTCGGCGTTGAAGCCACATTTTTGACATGGTTATTAGCTATCAGCATAGGCATCCTGTTGATAGTATCTGCGTGTTTTGACTCCGCTTCGGGCGTGGTAGCTACGATTATCATCTTTTTCTATCCATTAAGCTGATGCCGCCATTCCCGCTGGGGCGCGACGACCACAATGAGGTGACAGCAACCGGCCACAAGCGGACAATTTTGATAAATGAAAGTCAGACGACTGCCACGGATATGGAAGTATTGAAGATGAAACTGAAATTATTCAGCCTAGGCACACTGATGCTCTGTACATCGTTGGCTTCCAACGCAGCTACGATCAGTGACACAAGCCCCGTCGCTGTTGCCAATAAATTTGTAGACGCATTGCAGCATCAGCGTTACAAAGACGCTGCGACCTTGTTTGTTCCGGGAGGAGTGGGAGATATCAATGCCACCGAGCACGCCTTACAGCGAATCGACGACAGTCTCGGCGGTCTTTCAACGATACATCCTATCGCAACTCTAGCTGACGGTAAAACTATTAAATTGGAAGTTGGTACGCATCAAAATACGCCGCTGAAATTTCAGAAATTTGTGCAGGTTCGATATGTCTCCACCGCCAACGATGGGCAGCCAGTTTTTTACGAATTGAACCTTACAGCTGACCATATGCCACCACAGATTTTATCGGTCGCGCTGCATTTTCCCGCAGCCGATACAAAGTCATTCAAACGCGCAAATCAGTTCGTATCCGCCATTAATTATTGAAGCACCGTCAAAATGGCAGTAAGCGGCCAGTAGCGGTCAATCGATTAGGTGATCAATCGTTTTAGAGGCGGTGAAGTGATAAATCGAATTTTTCTAGGAATAGGATTATTGCTTCCGACCTTCGCTCTCGCGCAGACGGGGGAAGTGGCGGTGTCGAATTTTTCTGGCGTCTGGGAATACAAGGGGACAACCGAGCTTTCCGGGACTACTTACGTGGTGCAACAGCGCTATACGTTTTATCAACGTGGGCACCGCATCTGCGGCTGTCTTGAAAGGAGCGGTGCGCCAAACACAATGCTTGAGCAGTATGCAATCAGTGGAGAAGCGCATCGCGACTATGCCGATCTGTGGATGGATGGGGGAACGCCTCGCTCGGCAACGTATTCGCCTCGTTATCCATTTGAGCCTGATGACTTAATTCGACTAAAAAAGTATGCTAAAAAGCTCATCATGGGTAATGTGCATCAACCAAAAAACCTGCGCACGTTCGTTTTTCCGAAAGATGATCAGATCGTTTATTTGGCGAATATGCCATTGAAGAAATTGCCTGAAGCACCGAATTCCAATGTTTGCGATTTAGAGGAACAGGGAGCGACTCGCAGATTTCTGGATGCTTGCCTTAGCGATCCGGTCAAATTGGAGCGCTAGACGGCAGCGTCAAATTCGTCAATAGCCAAACTATCCGCCGACAGCACCCGGCCAATACCGGACCTTCGCAACTCATTAAGATAAGAGTTTTCATCTTTGGGTATCTTTGTAATTATGTTGTTCTATTTGCGGTTTGAGCTAGCTGTCCCACAAACTTTCGATTGATTATATGTCGCTTGAATTGATACTCGTTTTTGCACTAACAGCCCCGCCCTCGACAGACAGCTTGCAGGCCGCGTTAGTTCGCCACAGTATTCCAATTCAACTCTCACAAGTTCATGAACTACAAAAACACAAAGGGTTCTTGCCGCTCGATTATGAGGCAAAGAAGACCGGCTTTTACGTTACTCAGCTAACGTACAACGAGCTGCTATCGGACTATCCAGAAGCCAAGCTTGCAACAGATGCTGGTAAGGCCGTTATTTCTTTAGAATTCGGTGGACATTTTTTGGAATGCGCTTCCGTATTTCAAATTGCCTCGGTACTGGTATCAGAGTTTGGCGCGAATGCGTTCGATACCGAGTCTCTCAGCTACCTCTCTCTTGAGGACATCAGTAGTAATGCATCAGCCTGCTACGAAGAGTCTAAAAAAACGGAAAATACAAAGTGATGCGTTGTGCTGCATTTCAGTACCCGTCAACAAATGACCTGCTGCCGAGACTTCGGCCTCGAGGGTCCGAGATGGGGCGATAGCAGTCTCTCGTCGCTCCATTATTTGATTGCATGCCCAACTGCTAAGGGAAGTAATATGATGCGATGGATTCCAGAAGAAGCAAGCAGGCAGAAGCACTGGCGACTCTTGGCGTTGAAGAGCGCGCTCGTCTGGAGCATTTAGCCGGAGTGGCGCAATTGACGCCGGAAGAGATGTGGCCTGAAGTTTGGCAGTATGGCTTTGACGACGTAGAGGACAGCATTCAGGCAGGGCTTGATGCTGATGAAGACGTAAGGGCGGGACGCACGGTCCCGCATGACGAGGTGATGGCGAAGGCGTTGGCTGTTCTGGAAGCCAGGGTCAGAAGCAAGGCCGGCTGAGTGTGAAGCTTGGAGACCTTAATTGCCGGTAGCAACCGGGCGATTCGTGTCGCTCACCCACTCACTCCACGACCCCGGATACAGCGCCGCACCCGGCAGACCCGCGACTTCCAGGGCCAGCAGGTTGTGGCAGGCGGTGACGCCGGAGCCGCATTGCATGATGGCCTCTGGTGCGCTGGCGAACAGCGGCGCAAACTCGGCCTTCAACTGCGCCGCATCCTTGAAGCGGCCGTCGGCGGTCAGGTTGTCTTTGAAGAAGCGGTTCTTGGCGCCGGGAATGTGGCCGCCGACCGGGTCGATGGTTTCGTTCTCGCCGCGATAGCGATCGGTGGCGCGGGCGTCCACTACGGTGCGGGCTTGTGTCGACAGGTTGGCCACCACGTCATCCGCGCTCACCGTCGAAACCAGCGAATCACGCTCGCTGATCGAACCCGGCGTGCGGCGCTCGGCGTGCGTCACCATCGGCTGGCCGGCTGCTTGCCATGCCACCAGCCCACCATCCAGCACCGCCACCGCCGGATGACCCACCCAGCGCAGCAGCCACCACAAACGCGCCGCGAACATGCCGCCGTGCGCGTCGTAGGCCACCACCTGCGTGTCGTCGTCGATGCCCCAGCCGCGCAGCGTTTCGATCAGGGCAGCGCGGCCCGGCAGCGGGTGACGGCCCTGGAACTTGCCATCCGCCCCAATCTTCGCGCCCGACAGATCCGTGTCCACATTGGCAAACTGCGCGCCGGCGATGTGGCCGATGGCGAAGCTGTCGAAGCCCGCGTTCGGGTTCATCAGGTCGTGGCGGCAATCGAGGATGACCCATTTCGGATCTTCCAGATGCTGGGACAGGGTGGCGGCGTCGATCAGGGTGGTGTGCATGAACGGTTTCCTTATACTTCGCTGGCGATGGGGTCGGTATCGGCAATAGCCTTGCCTTTGTCGGTGCTGCGCGTATTGTAGAACGTTGCGGCCATGCCTGACGCGAGAATGATGCCGATGCCCGCCCAGCTATGCCAGTCGAACACGTCGCCGAAGATGAACACGCCCCAGATGCTGGAGAACACGATGCCGGTGTACTGCAGATTCGCCACCACCAGCGTGTTGCCGAGGCGGTAGGCGCGCGTCATGGCGATCTGCGCGCTGGTGGCGCAGACGCCGATGGCCAGCAGCAGCAGGCCGCTGCGCAGGCTGGAAATCGGATGCCATACCGGGCCGTCGCCGCCGCCGGTCAGGAACACGCCAACGATGCCAGCCACCAGATTCATGACGGTGAAATAGAACACTACGCGGTTTTCCGGCTCACCAGCCAGGCCCATTTTGCGGACCTGCATATAGGC
The DNA here is from genome assembly GCF_009857605.1 of Duganella levis. GTDB lineage: Bacteria > Pseudomonadota > Gammaproteobacteria > Burkholderiales > Burkholderiaceae_D > Rugamonas > Rugamonas levis. The sequence continues at coordinate 29,276 of NZ_WWCT01000025.1, forward strand.
GGTGGCGGTAATCACGCTGGAGCCCAGCGCAATCAGCGCCGGCGTCAGTTGATTGGAGTTGAAAGCAGGGCGCAGCAGCAGCGTGACGCCGACAAAGCTCAGCCCCACAGCCACCATCAGCGGCCATTTGATGTCGCCCTTGGCGTGCCACCAGCCCATGGCGAACAGCCAGACGGCGATCCAGATCGGCGACATGTAGTTGAGCGTCATGGCGGTGGCCAGCGGCAGCTGGCCGATCGAGTAGTACCACAGCCACAGCGAGGTGACGCCGATCAGGCCGCGCCACACGTGGGCGCCCGGCATCGCGGTGCGGAAGGTTTCGCCGCGCAAGGTGATGATGGCGCCGAGGGTGATCACGCCGACCACGCCCCGGTACATGACCAATTCGGATGTTGAGAACTCTGCAGAAGCCAGCTTGACGCAGACCCCCATGACGGCAAACATAAAACTCGCAAACAACATCCAGAGTGACTGCATCGTGAAACCTTATAAGTCCATTTTACGTTGGTACCACTCGTGGAAGTGTTGCATGCCGTCTTCCATCGGTGATTGATACGGTCCGCCGTCGGTTTCGCCGCGGTCCATCAGGACTTTGCGGCCGGCGTCCATGCGTTGGCCGATTTCGTCGTCTTCGATGCAGGTTTCCATGTAGGCGGCGCGTTCGGCCTCGATGAATTCGCGCTCGAACAGCACGATTTCTTCCGGATAGTAGAACTCCACCACGTTTTTGGTGCGGTTCGGACCTTCCGGCCACAGGGTCGAGACGATCAGCACGTGCGGATACCATTCGACCATGATGTTCGGATACAGGGTCAGCCAGATGGCGCCGTAGGGTGGCGGTTCGCCGCCGCGGAACTTCAGCACCTGTTCCTGCCAGTGCTTGTAGACTTCCGAGCCGGACTTTTGCAGGCCCTTGTGCACGCCCACGGTCTGCACACTGTACTCGCGGCCGAAATCCCAACGCAGGTCGTCACAGGTGACGAAGCTGCCCAGTCCGGGATGGAACGGTTCGACGTGGTAGTCCTCCAGGTAGACTTCGATGAAAGTCTTCCAGTTGTAGTCGCAGTGGTGCACTTCCACGTGATCCAGCATATAGCCGCTGAAATCGAGGTCTTGGGTGACCGACAGGCCGTTCAGCGCGTCCATGACGTCGTAGCCGTTTTGCTCGAACAGCAGGCCATTCCAGTTTTGCAACGGGGTCTTGGGCAGGTTCAGACATGGCGTCTCGGGGAAGTGCGGCGCGCCGATCAACTCTCCCTTGAGGTCATAGGTCCAGCGGTGCAACGGGCAGACGATGTTATTCGTATTGCCACGGCCGTTGAGCATCAGCGCCTGGCGGTGACGGCAGACATTGGACACCAGTTCGATGCCGTCGGCGTTACGCACCAGCATGCGGCCTTCATTCTCGGCGGCGAGGGTGGCGTAGTCGCCGGCGTTCGGCACCATCAGCTCGTGTCCGACATAACGCGGACCGGCTTTAAACAGTTGCTGCATTTCTCGCTGCAGTAGCGATTCGTCAAAATAGACGCTTACCGGAAGTTGCGCAGTTGGCCGCGCTAGCTTGGCGTGGGTACCCAGATCGGACATCCAAACCCCCCTTAATTAATGTTCAAACCAAGAAGAGACAGAATCCGTAAAGACCCGCATACGAAATGCGTTGAGGTGGTATTTAGGACAGAACCGGCGATTATACCGTGTTTTGCGCTCGACTGACAGTATGCTGTGCTCGTTAATTGTGCAAAAAATTGCAATAACTGCATGCTTGCAAGGCAAATGGGGGCGATTGCGATAAAATCCAGAGTCGCCGCTACGCGGTCCCGCTAATGTTCCACCTGATAAGATGGTTTGTTCTAAAATACCGGGTTACACTGCGCGGGCCTCAAGTGTGCCAAGCATGCCAAAGATAACTGAGTGACTATGTCTAAGAAATTAACTGCCGACGCGACCGCCGCCGCCCTCGCTCCCGCTTCGTTTGAAGAGGCGATGGCGGAACTGGCGCAGTTGGTCGCGCAAATGGAGGCAGGCCAACTGCCGCTGGAAGCTTCGGTGGCCGCCTATGCGCGCGGCTCGGAGCTGGTGAAGTTCTGCGCCGCCCAGCTGGAAAAAGTGGAATCCCAAGTCAAAGTGCTGGAAGGCGAGATGCTGAAACCCTTCGTCGTTACCGGCGAGGGCGAACAATGAGCGCCTTTGACGATTGGATGAAAACCGTGCAGGCCGGATCGGAAAACGATTTATCCGGTTTCTTGCCTTCTTCCGATGTGATCCCGACCAAGCTGCACGCGGCGATGCGCTATGCGCTGCTGGGTGGCGGCAAGCGGGTGCGTCCGCTGCTGGTGTACGCGGCCGGCGCGCTGTTCGGCGCCGACTCGGCAACCCTGAGCCGCGCCGCCGCCGCTGTCGAAATGATCCACGCCTACTCGCTGGTGCACGACGACATGCCATGCATGGATGACGATGAACTGCGCCGCGGCAAGCCGACCGTGCACATCGCCTACGACGAAGCCACCGCGCTGCTGGTCGGCGACGCCTTGCAGTCGCAGGCCTTCATGGTGCTGTCGGCAGCGGACCAGATTCCGCCGGCGCGCGTGCTGGCGATGGTGCGCCTGCTGGGCGAGGCATCCGGTTCGGCCGGCATGTGCGGCGGTCAGGCGATTGATCTGGACAGCGTCGGCATCAGCCTGACGCTGGAACAGCTGGAGCGCATGCACCAGCTGAAGACCGGCGCCTTGCTGCGCGCGTCGGTGGTGCTGGGCGCCTTGGCCGGCAAGGATCTGTCTGACGAAGAACTGAGCGCGCTGAATATCTACGCGCGCGCCATCGGCCTGGCGTTCCAGGTGGTGGACGATGTGCTCGACGCGACGGCCGATTCGGCCACGCTGGGCAAGACCGCCGGCAAGGACGCCGCCGATAACAAGCCGACCTACGTTTCCATTTTAGGTCTGGCGCCATCGCGCGCACTGGCGGAAAAATTGCGGCTCGACGCGCACGCAGCGCTCGCGCCGTTTGGAGAAAAAGCTTTGCGATTACGCGAACTCGCGGACCTGATCGTGCAGCGGAAGGCATAAATGAACTTGCTCGAAAAAATAGATTCCCCGGCCGATGTACGCAAACTGCCGTACAGCCAACTGACGCCGCTGGCGCATGAACTGCGCGCCTACCTGCTCGACTCCGTGTCCAAGACCGGCGGCCATTTGTCGTCCAATCTCGGCACGGTAGAACTGACGGTAGCGCTGCACTATGTGTTCAACACGCCGCATGACCGCATCGTCTGGGACGTGGGCCATCAGACCTACTCGCACAAGATCCTGACCGGCCGCCGCGACCGCATGCACACGCTGCGCCAGCTGGACGGCATCTCGGGCTTCCCGAAGCGCGACGAGTCGGAATACGACACCTTCGGCACCGCGCACTCGTCGACCTCCATCTCGGCGGCGCTGGGCATGGCGCAGGCGGCCAAGATCAAGGGCGAGCAGCGCCACGCGATCGCGGTGATCGGCGACGGCTCGATGACGGCCGGTATGGCGTTCGAGGCGTTGAATAACGCCGGCGTGCAGGACGACGTCAATCTGCTGGTGATCCTGAACGATAACGATATGTCGATCTCGCCGCCGGTCGGCGCGCTGAATCGCTATCTGGCGCGTTTGATGTCCGGTCAGTTCTACGCCGCCGCCAAAAACGTCGGCAAGTCGGTGCTGCCTGGCCCTGTGCTGGAACTGGCCAAGAAGCTGGAAGAGCACGCGAAAGGCATGGTGGTCCCGGCCACCATGTTCGAGGAATTCGGCTTCAACTACATCGGCCCGATCGACGGCCACGATCTGGACTCGCTGATCCCGACGCTGCAAAACATCAAGCACCTGAAAGGCCCGCAGTTCCTGCACGTGGTGACCAAAAAGGGCCAGGGCTACAAGCTGGCCGAGGCCGAGCCTATCCTGTACCACGGCACCGGCAAGTTCAATCCGGCCGAAGGCATCAAGCCGGCCGCCGCGCCGGCCAAGAAAACCTACACCGAGGTATTTGGCGACTGGCTGTGCGACATGGCCGCAGCCGACAAGAAGCTGGTCGGCATCACGCCGGCCATGCGCGAAGGCTCGGGCATGGTGCGCTTCAACCATGAGTATCCGGACCGTTACTTCGACGTCGGCATCGCCGAGCAGCATTCGGTGACCTTTGCCGGCGGCCTGGCCTGCGAAAACCTCAAGCCGGTGGTGGCGATCTACTCGACCTTCCTGCAACGCGCCTACGATCAGCTGATCCACGATGTGGCGCTGCAAAACCTGGACGTGACCTTTGCGCTGGACCGCGCCGGCCTGGTAGGCGCGGACGGCGCCACCCACGCCGGTAACTATGACCTGGCTTACCTGCGCTGCATCCCGAACATGGTGGTGATGGCCGCGTCGGACGAAAACGAATGCCGTCAGATGCTGACCACCGGCTACCAGTACAACGGCCCGGCAGCGATCCGCTATCCACGTGGCGCCGGCATTGGCGCGGCGATCAAGCCGGAGCTGACCACGATTGAAATCGGCAAGGGCGAAATCAAGCGCACCGGCCAGAAGATCGCGATCCTGGCGTTTGGTTCGATGGTGGCGCCATCCGTGGCCGCCGGCGAAACGCTGAACGCCACTGTCGCCAATATGCGCTTCGTCAAGCCGCTGGACGTGGAACTGGTGAAGCAACTGGCCGCCGATCATGATTACTTCGTGACGGTGGAAGAGGGCTGCATCATGGGCGGCGCCGGCGCTGCCGTAGCGGAAGCGCTGGCGGCCGAAGGCATCGTCAAGCCAGTGCTGATGCTTGGCCTGCCGGACAAGTTCATCGACCATGGCGACCCGGCCAAGCTGTTGTCCAGCGTGGGCCTGGACGCAGCCGGCATCACCGCCTCGATCAAACAGCGCTACCTGAGCGACGAACCACGTCTGGTCGTTAATAACGGCTAAGCACACGCGCCGCTTCGGCGGCCATCGCCTCGTAGCCCGCATCGCCGGGGTGCAGGTGGTCGCCGCTGTCATAGCGCGCTTGCATGCGTGACGGCTGCTGCGGATCACGCAGCAGCGCATCCATATCGGCCACTGCGTCGAACTCCTTACTCTCCCTGATCCATTGGTTGACCTGCCGGCGCAGCGCGTCCTTGACGGGAGTGTAGTAGCCGTCGATGGCTGTGCCTTCAAACGGCGGCAGCGTGGCGCCGATGATTTGTACCTGGCGCGCGTGGGCCTGAGCGATCAGTTGGCGGTAGGCCGCGATCATGCGGTCCGCCGCCATCGGTGCTTCATGCGGAGCGAAGATGGATTGCGGCCAGCCGATATCGTTAATCCCCATCAGCACAATCGCGGTGCGGACGCCGGGCTGCGACAGCACGTCCTGCTCGAAGCGCGCCGCCGCGTTGACGCCCATGCGGTCGCCCAGCAGGCGCGCGCCGGAAATGCCGGCGTTGACCACCGCCACACCGCCGGGGCTGAGGCGCGCGGCGAGGTAATCGGGCCAGCGGCGATCCTGGTCTGGCGTGGAGCCATTGCCGTCGGTGATGGAGTCGCCAAATGCGGCGACCACGCCCGCCGCTCCGGCCGGCGCCTCCACCCAGATCCCGCTCAGCAGCACGCGGCCGTGCAGTGACTGAGTATCCTCCAACGTGAGGTCGGCAGTGCGATTACCATTCACAATAGCACCTGTCTGCTGCGCGCCCCAATGGAAGGTCACCAATGGCGTATGCTCCGGCAGATACACGCTGACGGCCAGCTTTTGCAGCGTCGCCACCGGCATTGCCAGCGCATCGCTCACCGCTGGCGCGCCGGGCGGTATCACCACACTGGCCTGGCCGCCAAAAGTCAGCGGCCGCATGGTCTCACCGGCAGGGCCAACACGCACCTCGCCGACCAAGAGCGGCTGCGTGCCGTAGCGGTTCGACAGCACCACGCGCAGCCGCGAACCGCCGACGCTGATGCGCGCCGTCTCACGCACCGTCTGCCGCTCCAGCACCGCCGGCACGCCGGTCGGCAGCGCAAACTCGCTGGCCTCCCAGACCGCATGAGGACTGGCCTGCCAGGTCGCCAGCCAGTTTTCCGCCGCCTGCGGCGTATTGATGATGGCTGCCAGCGTGGCAGCCGCAAGGTATCGCTTCATGATGCTCTCCTGTCGAAAAGCCCACGATAGGACATTCCATTCGAGCGCAGAAGGCGGCAATTGTGACTATACTTCATTCAAATATCGAATGAGGATCGAATGGATACCATCCGCTCGCTACGCTGCTTTGTGCGCGCCGTTGAATTGGGCAGCCTGTCCGCCGTCGCCCGCGAGGAGGGCACAACGCAGCCCACCGTCAGCAAAATTGTCGCCGCGCTGGAGCGGGAACTGGGCGTGCGGCTGCTGGAACGTAGCACCACCAGCTTGCAAGCTACGCCGCAAGGAATGCGCTTCTACCAGCGCGCGCTCGGCGTGCTGGCCGAATACCAGGAAGCGGTAGCGGAAGCGCGCGGCCAGACCGAAACGCCGGCGGGACTGATCCGCGTGAATGCGCCGGCAGCGTTTGGGCAGTTCTGCCTCAACGCCATGCTGGCGCCGTTCCTGGCGCGGCATCCGCAAGTCGACATCGAACTGATACTCGATGACCGCATGGTCGATCTGGTCAAGGAAGGCGTCGATATCGCCATCCGCCAGGGACGGGAACTGCCGCCCGATGCGATTGCGCGACTGGCGGGAAGCTCGCCGCGCCAGCTGGTGGCATCGCCGGACTATCTGCGCGTGCACGGCAAACCAAAGCAGCCGCAGGATCTGGCGCGCCACGACTATATCCGTTTCGCGTGGCTGGCAGATGGCGATCTGCTCACATTGCATAACGGCGAACATACCGAAACCGTGCCGACGCGGGGCCGTTATCGGGTCAATCACGCGCTCGCCATCCGCCAAGCGCTTGCTGTGGGAGGCGGCATCGGTCTGTGTCCGCTATGGCTGGTGCAGGACTTGCTGGACAGTGGCGCGCTGGTGCGCGTGCTGCCGCGATGGCATGGGCAGGAGCAGCCGCTGCACCTGCTGTCGCCGTCGCGCCGCTACCAGCCATTGCGGGCACGATTGCTGCTGGATTATCTCGTAGAACAAATCGCTTTGCTGCCGGGATACAACGCTTCCTGAAATTTCCTTGCGCAGCGGGCAGGCTGTCCTATATTGATATAAACAGTTTATATCAGAGGATGGCATGAAAACCGCCTGCGCAACCTTGTTTCTGCTGCTAGCCTGCACTGTGCAAGCGCAAGTGCCGGAATCCGGCCGCACGCAGGAACTGCTGTACAGCGCGGCGGAAGTGGATGCCGGCATGGAGGCGCGCTATATCGACCGCACGGTGGATCTGGCGGCGGCCGGCAAGCTGGATGAGGACCGCGCCTTGCTGGCGCGCCTGCGCTACATCAGCGACGAACTGATACGGGTGGCTATCGAATTGAAACCGGAAGCTGCGCAGTGGCAGTGGGAAGTCCACACCACCAGCGATACCGAAGTGGATGCGATCTGCATGGCGGGCGGGAAGATCCTGGTCGGTAGCGCCTTCGTGCATCAGCTGGCGCTGACCGACGGCGAACTGGCGACGTTGCTGGCGCATGAAGTGGCACACGCGGTGGCCGAGCATCATCGCGAAACCTTTTCGGAGGCGATGCTGGTGAATCGTCTGCCGGCCGTGCCGCTGGACGTGGTGATGGCGCGGCTGGACAGCGACCTGTCGCTGCAAATCCGCTTGTCGAAGCTATCCAGCTTGCAGGAATCCGAGGCCGACCACCTCGGCATGGTGTTGGCGCACCGCGCCGGCTGGTCGGCGCAAGACATCGTCAGCTTCTACCGCAAGCTGGCGGAAGGGGAGCAGTCCGCGCTGATCTCCGGCGCCTATCCAGCCAACGCCTCGCGTCTCAGCATGGCACGCGGGATGGCGCGGCTGTTTGGGGATTAATCGCGCTTGCGTTCGTGCTGCCACAGCACGTCGGTGCCGCCGGCATAACGGTTCAACACGCGCGACAGCACAAACAGCAGGTCCGACAAGCGGTTCACATACTGGCGCGGATGATCGTGGATCGTCTCTTCCTTGCCCAGCGTGACGATGCTGCGCTCGGCGCGCCGGCACACGGTGCGGCACACATGCGCCTGCGACGCCGCGCGCGATCCGGCCGGCAGGATGAATTCCGTCAGCGCCGGCAGCGTGTCGTTGTACTTGGCCAGCAGCGCATCCAGGCGCTCCACATGCGCTTCCTTGATCATCTGATAGCCGGGAATACACAGCTCCCCGCCCAGGTCGAACAGATCGTGCTGGATCGTGACCAGCTCTTCGCGCAAGTCGGCCGGCATGTCCTCGCACAGCAGCAGGCCCAGATGCGAGTTCAACTCATCCACCTCACCGATGGCGATAATGCGGATGCTGTCTTTGTCGGTACGGCTGCCGTCACCGAGGCCAGTCGTGCCGCCGTCACCGGTACGCGTAGCAATTTTAGAGAGTCGGTTGCCCATAATATTTAATCCTTGATGGCGATGCACCGAAGAATACAACAAATGGGCTTACAATCGTGGCTCCATCTGTGTTTTCAGGTGCATGACCATGAACACTGTTTCCGATCTTGTCTCCCGGCGTGCGCAGGTTGCTGCGGCGTTGCAGCATGTGCTGCCGCAGCGCGCTGTGCTGTCGGCGCCGGAGGATACGCGTCCTTATGAATGCGACGGCCTGGCCGCTTATCGGCAGCTGCCGATGATCGTCGTGCTGCCGGATAGCGAGACGCAGATTGTTGCGGTGCTCAAGGTGTGCCATGAGTTGAACGTGCCGATCGTGCCGCGTGGCGCGGGTACCGGTTTGTCCGGCGGCGCGATGCCGATTGCGGAGGGTGTGGTGTTGTCGACCGCGCGCCTGAACCGTATCGTGCGTATGGATGCGACCTCGCGGACGGCGGTGGTGCAGCCGGGCGTGCGCAATCTGGCGATTTCGGAAGCGGCGGCGCAGTATGGTTTGTATTACGCCCCCGATCCCTCGTCGCAGATCGCCTGTACTATCGGCGGTAATGTGGCTGAGAATTCGGGCGGCGTGCATTGTCTGAAGTACGGTCTGACGGTGCATAACGTGCTGCGCGTGCGCGTGGTGACCATCGAGGGCGATGTGGTGGAGCTGGGCAGCGGCGCGCTGGATGCGCCGGGGCTGGATCTGCTGTCGGTGTTCATCGGTTCCGAGGGCATGCTGGGTATCGTCACCGAGGTGACGGTGAAGCTGGTGCCCAAGCCAGCCACCGCGCGCGTGATCATGGCGTCGTTCGACGAGGTGGTAAAGGGTTGTCACGCTGTGGCGGCGCTGATCGCTGCCGGCATCATTCCCGCTGGCCTGGAGATGATGGACCAGACGTCGTCGCGCATGGTGGAACCGTTCGTCAAGGCAGGTTATGACACCGACGCTGCCGCCATTCTGCTGTGCGAGGCCGATGGCACCATCGAGGAAGTGGAAGAGGAAATCGCGCGCATGTCGGCGGTGCTGAATGACGCCGGCGCCATTGCGATTGCGGTGTCGCAGTCGGAGGCGGAGCGGCTCAAGTTCTGGTCCGGCCGCAAGAACGCTTTTCCTGCTGCCGGCCGCATCTCGCCGGATTACTACTGCATGGATGGTACTATCCCGCGCAAGCGTTTGGGCGAGGTGTTGGCCGGCATCGCTGCGATGGAGATCAAGTATGGCCTGCGCTGCGCGAACGTGTTCCATGCGGGCGATGGCAATCTGCACCCGCTGATTCTGTTCAATGCGAATATCCCGGACGAGTTCCAGCGCGCCGAAGCGTTTGGTGCGGAAATTCTGGCGCTGTGCGTGGCAGTCGGCGGCACCATCACCGGCGAGCATGGCGTCGGCATCGAGAAGATCGATTCGATGTGCGTGCAGTTCACGCCTTCCGAGCTGGAGGCGTTTTTCTCGGTCAAGCGCAGCTTCGATCCGGCCGGCTTGCTCAATCCCGACAAGGCGATTCCCACGCTGCACCGCTGCGCTGAATTCGGCCGCATGCGCGTCAGCGGCGGCGCGCTGCCGTTTGCCCACCTTCCACGCTTTTGACGATGACTGACTACACCGATTTTTCCGACCGTATTCGTGCCGCCAGCGCTGCCGGCATGCCGTTGCGTTTGCGCGGCGGCGGCACCAAGGATTGGTATGGGCAGTCGCTCGACGGCGAGGTACTGGATACGCGCGTCAACAGCGGCGTCATCTCCTACGAGCCGACGGAACTGGTGATCACGGCACGCTGTGGCACGCCGCTGGCAGAGATTGAGATGCTGCTGGCGCAGCACCATCAGATGCTGGCGTTTGAGCCGCCGCGCTTTGGCCCGGAGTCCACGATTGGCGGTGTGGTGGCCAGTGCGCTGTCCGGCCCGCGCCGCGCCAGTGCAGGTGCGGTGCGTGATTTTGTGCTTGGCGCGGTGTTGATGGATGGCCGTGGCGAGGTGCTGCGCTTCGGCGGGCAGGTGATGAAGAACGTGGCGGGCTATGACGTTTCGCGATTGCTGGCTGGGTCGCTCGGCACCTTGGGCTTGATACTTGAGGTGTCGCTGAAGGTGCTGCCGGTACCGCTGCGTGAAGCCAGTCTGCGGTTTGAGATGGGTGAGATCGATGCACTCGCGCGTTTGAACGAATGGGCCGGTCAGCCGTTGCCGATATCGGCGAGTTGCTGGCATCAGGGTGTGTTGACCTTGCGCCTGTCCGGCGCGGATGCGGCGGTGGAGGCGGCGCAGCGCCGTCTGGGTGGTCAGCCGCTTGCTGACGCGGACGCGGCGAACTTCTGGGCATCATTGCGCGATCAGACGCACGCTTATTTTAACGGCGGCAGCTTGTGGCGCATGTCGGTGCCGTCGCATGCCAGCGCGATTATCCTGCGCGGTGAGCAGCTGATCGAGTGGGGTGGTTCGCAACGTTGGCTTAAGGTGGATGAGGCGGATGCGGACAGCATACGCCGCACGGTTGCAGCATCGGGCGGTCATACGACTTTGTTCCGAGGCGGCGACAAAGACGTTGGCGTATTCCATCCGCTGGCGCCTGCGGTCGCAAAAATCCATGAACGTTTGAAGCAGTCGTTCGATCCCGCTGGGATCTTCAATCCAGGGCGTATGTATGCAAACCAATCTCGCTGATTTCATCAAGCATACGCGCGAGGGCGAAGAGGCCGATGCGATTCTGCGCGCTTGCGTGCATTGCGGCTTTTGTACGGCGACCTGTCCGACGTATCAATTGCTGGGCGATGAGCTGGATGGCCCGCGTGGGCGTATTTATCTGATCAAGCAGGTGCTGGAAGGTGAGCCGGTGACGGCCAAGACGCAGTTGCATCTGGATCGCTGTCTCACCTGTCGCAATTGCGAGACCACCTGCCCGTCTGGTGTGAAGTATGGACGGTTGCTGGATATCGGACGCAAGGTGGTAGAGGAGCGGGTGCAGCGTCCGCTGGTGGAGCGGCTCAAGCGCAAGGTGTTGGTGGAGGGCTTAGCGCGCAAGTCGGTCCTCAAGACGGCGTTGCGGGCGGGGCAGGTTTTCCGGCCTTTGCTGTCGCCGGCGATGCAGGACAAGGTGCCGCGCCAGCAGCCTGCCGGCGTGTGGCCAACGCGCGAGCATGCGCGCAAGATGCTGGTGCTGGAGGGCTGTGCGCAGCCGGCCATGGCGCCGAATATCAATGCCGCCGCCGCGCGCGTGCTAGATGCGCTGGGCGTGCAGTTGATCGTGGCGCCGAAGGCGGGATGTTGCGGCGCGCTGCGGCATCATATGAATCAGCAGGAGGCGGCACTGGACGACATGCGCCGCAATATCGACGCGTGGTGGCCGTATGTGCAATCCGGTGCAGTCGAGGCGATTGTGATGACCGCGTCCGGCTGCGGCGTGACGGTGAAGGAATATGGCCATCTGCTGGCGCATGATCCGGCGTATGCGGACAAGGCGCAGCGCATCTCGGCGCTGACGCGCGACCTGAGCGAGATCATGCCGCAGTTTGAACCGGAACTAGCGCGGCGGGCGAAGACTGCTGCGGGGCGCGTCGCCTATCATCCGCCTTGCACGCTGCAGCACGGCCAGCAGATTCGTGGCAAAGCCGAAGGTGTGTTGCGCGCGGTGGGCGTTGACGTGGTGCTGTGTGCGGACAGCCATCTGTGCTGCGGCTCAGCCGGCAGCTACTCGCTGCTACAGCCGGAACTCTCGCTACAACTGCGCGACCGCAAGCTGGCTAATCTGCACTACACCGGCGCGGACACCATCGTCTCCGCCAACGTCGGGTGCAGCGCGCATCTTCAATCCGGCACAGACAAGCCGGTGATCCACTGGATAGAGCTAATCGACCACGCCTTAAATTAACGCCAGCTGCGACGTGCCGCCTGCCGGCTCTGCATGCAGGCTGATAATCGGCGGCAGGCCGGCTGCCGCCTGCCATATCGGCGCCGTATCAAAGCTGCCTACCCACGCCAGCACATCATCGGCCGGCATCGGCCGCGCAATGCCGTAGCCCTGCACCAGATCGCAGCCGAGGCGCATCAGCATGGCGCCATGCTCGATAGTCTCCACGCCCTCCGCAATTACGCCCAGGCCGAACGAGCGCGCCAGCCCGATCACCGCGCTGACCAGGTGCAGGTCATCCCGGTCCACCAGCATATTGCGCACGAAGCTCTGGTCGATCTTCAGCACATCGGCCGGCAGCCGCTTCAGGTAGGACATTGACGAATAGCCGGTGCCGAAATCATCCAGCGCAAAGCTGATGCCCAGCGCCTGGCACGCCAGCATGATGCTGCGCACGTGGGCGATGTCGCTCAGCGCCGACGACTCCAGAATCTCCAGCTCCAGCATATGTGGCGGCACATCCGGGAACTCGGCCAGGATATCCTTCAGACGCTCGACAAAATCGTGACGCTGGAAATGGCGCGCTGCGATGTTCACGCTGATCACCCAGTCCGCATCGAACGAACGCCACGACTCCAACTGCCGCAGCGCCTCGCGCAGCACCCACTCGCCGATATCGACAATCACATCGCTGTGCTCCACGATCGGCAGGAAGTCGCCCGGCGCGATGATGCCGCGCAGCGGATGCTGCCAACGCAGCAGCGCTTCCATGCCGACGATGCGACCCTTGCGCATATCCAGCTTGGGCTGATAGAACAGCACCAGTTCATTATCGTGCACCGCCGCCCGCACTTCGGTGCGGCGGTTGTGGTGGGTGCGGACCTGCTCATCGAGGTCGGCGTCGAAGAAGTGATGGCGGTTGCGGCCTGTGATCTTGGCCTGGTACAGCGCCTGGTCGGCATGCCGCAGCAGGTTGTCGGCGCTGATGTCATTGCCGGTGTAGACCGCGATGCCGACGCTGGCCGACATGCTGACCGCCTTGCCGCTGCAAACGTAATCGCGCGCCAGTGCGGCCATCAGTTTGCTCATGGCGTAGTCGATGGCGGCGCGGTCGTTCAGTTCCGGCAGCAGCAGCACGAATTCGTCGCCGCCCAGGCGCGCCACGTAGTGACGCTGGCCGGCAAAGTCGTGCAGGCGGCTGGCGGCCTGCTTCAGGACCTCGTCGCCCACCGCCTGGCCCATGGTCTGGTTCACGTGCTGGAAATGATCGAGGTCGAACAGGCACACGGCCAGCAGATAGTTATGCTCACGCGCGCGCTGCACCTCCTGCTCGAAACGCAGCGCCAGCGCGGCGCGGTTGGGCAGGCCCGTCAAAATATCGTGATTGCTTTGCCACGAAATCTGCTGCATCAGCTGGCGGCGTTCGGTCACGTCGCGGAACACCAGCACCGAGCCTTGCACTTCGCCTTGCGGCGTGCGGATGGCGTTGGCGGTGTATTCCACGGTGCTGGTCTGGCCGACGCGGTTGCGCAGGCTCTGGTTGCCGACCTTGACCACTTCGCCGCCCGCGTAAATCTGTTTCATCGCCTTCAGCAGCGAATGCTGGCCGAAGTTATTCGCCAACACAAACACCTGATGCAGCTCCATGCCGCGCGCACGCGACTCCGGCCAGCCTGTCAGCTGCTGCGCCACTTCGTTGATGGTGTCGACCTTGCCGTGCAAATCTGTGGTGATGACGGCGTCGCCGATCGACGCCAGCGTGACTTCGATACGGTCCTTCTCCACTTGCAGCTGCTGCTGCGCCAGCAGGGTGCGGGTCAGCTGTGCGCTCAGGTCATTCTGGCTTTGCTGCAGCTTGTGCACCAGCGCCTGCACGCGCTGCGCCATGTTGTTGAAGGTGGAGGCCAGCATGCGTCCCTCCAGCGTGCCGCGCACCGGCAGGCGCACATCGTGGTCGCCGGCCTGGAAGCGGTTGGTGGCGTCGGCCAGGCGGCGCAGCATGCGCTTGTTGGCGAAGATGATGATGCCTAGCAGGGCATAGATGATGGTGACGTTCAGCGCCGAGATCACGGCCTGCTGATGGACGTTGCGCCACACGCCGTTGAGCGGCTGGACCGGTTCGAAGTCCAGCGTCAGCGTGGCATCGCCGACGGCCAGCGTGCGGCTGTTATGGACGATAGGACTGAGCCGCGTGAACCAGCCCGGATATTCCGGCGCCGCACGCGCGCTGCGCAGCGCTTCCAGATGGCCGCCGGCGTAGTCGAGCCGCGCGGCGTCGAGGTCGGCGTTGAGCAGCAGCGCCGAGGACAGCGTCGCATCCATGCCGGCGCGGTCGGGCGCCGCCAGCGCTGGCAGCAGCGCCTTGCTCAAATGCGCGGCCAGCTCATCGGCATCATGCTGATAGCGCGCGTTGGCGTTGGTGGTCTCGGACTCCAGCATCAGGTGATACCGTATGCCCACCACCATCGCGATGATCAGGAAGATGGGCAGGAACAGCCTGGAGTACATTCCCATCCGCAACCAAGGTGACAGGATTTTTCCCATTAAGGACATAGACGACGGATTCGACAGGAAACGACCAAAATTCATTATTACCTAAAAGTTAAGCTCTGACACGTTTTTTCGGAAAACGTTTTCTGCATTTAACCTTTGTACTGGACAGTTTGTTGTCGAGATCACTCAGCCAACAGCTTTTCAATGTCGCCGATCAGCTCTTCCGGCTTGGTGGCCGGAGCGTAACGGCTGTAGACGGTGCCGTCCTTGCGAATCAGAAATTTTGTAAAATTCCACTTGATGCCTTCGGTACCCAGGATGCCGGGCGCGTCCTTCTTCAGTTTCTGGAACAGCGGGTGGGCGTGTTCGCCGTTGACGTCGATCTTGGCAAACAGCGGGAAGGTGACGCCATAGTTCTTCTCGCAGAAGGCGCCGATCTCGTCGGCCGCGCCCGGTTCCTGCGCGCCGAACTGGTTGCATGGGAAGCCCAGCACTTCCACGCCCTTGTCCTTGAATTGCTGGTACACCGCTTCCAGCCCCTTGTATTGGGGCGTGAAGCCGCACTTGCTGGCGGTGTTGACGATCAGCAGCACCTTGCCTTTGTACTGGCCCAGGTCGACCGGCTGGCCGCTCAGGCTGTCGGCGGAAATATCGAAAATCGTGTTCATTAAATGAGTCCCAAATGTTCGGTGCCGGCCGACAGGTCGCGGTTCTTCGCGGCCTTGCCTTCCAGCTTGATGGTCAGACGCAGGTCGTTGACGGAGTCGGCGTTGCGCAGCGCGTCCTCGTAGGTGATCAGATCGGCTTCATGCAGTTCAAACAGCGACTGGTCGAAGGTCTGCATGCCCAGTTCGCGCGACTTCTTCATCAGTTCCTTGATCTCGTGCACCTCGCCCTTGAAGATCAGGTCCGAGATCAGCGGCGAGTTCAGCATGATTTCGATGGCCACCGCGCGGCCCTTGGATTCCTTCTTCGGAATCAGGCGCTGCGAAATCATGCCCTTCAGGTTCAGCGACAAATCCATCAGCAGTTGCTGGCGGCGTTCCTCGGGGAAGAAGTTGATGATGCGGTCGAGCGCCTGGTTGGCGCTGTTGGCGTGCAAGGTGGCCAGGCACAGGTGGCCGGTTTCGGCGAAGGCGATGGCGTGGTCCATGGTCTCGCGGTCGCGGATCTCGCCGATTTGAATAACGTCCGGCGCCTGGCGCAGCGTGTTCTTCAGCGCCACCGCCCAGTCGTCGGTATCGACGCCGACTTCGCGCTGGGTGACGATGCAGTTCTTGTGCGGGTGAACGAACTCGACCGGATCTTCGATGGTGATGATGTGGCCGTAGCTGTTCTCATTGCGGTAGCCGACCATGGCGGCCAAGGTGGTCGACTTGCCGGAGCCGGTGGCGCCGACCATGATCACCAGGCCGCGCTTGGCCATCACCACATCCTTCAGCACCTCGGGCAGGCCGAGTTCTTCCAGCTTGGGGATGTCGGAATTGATGGTTCGCAGCACCATGCCGACCGCGCCCATCTGCACGAAGGCGGAGACGCGGAAGCGGCCGATGTCGCCGGGGCTGATGGCGAAGTTGGCTTCCTTGGTCAGCTCGAAGCCGGCCGCCTGCTTGTCGTTCATGATGGAACGGGCCAGATCGAGCGTGTGGGCGGCGGTCAGCGCCTGGGCTGACACTGGTGTCATCTTGCCGTCAATCTTGACTGCCGGCGGGAAGCCGGCGGTGATGAACAGGTCCGAGCCCTTCTTGGCCAGCATCAGGCGCAGCAAGTCGAACATGAATTTTGAGGCCTGATCGCGTTCCATTCTGTGCTTTCTTTAACCAGGGAAGTTGTCGGGCGTTTTGGCGGCGCTGCGGGCGGCGGCGCCACTGATGATGTTGCGGCGGACCAGGTCGGTCAGGTTCTGGTCCAGCGTCTGCATGCCGACGCTGCTGCCGGTCTGGATCGCCGAGTACATCTGCGCCACTTTGGCTTCGCGGATCAGGTTGCGGATGGCCGGCGTTGCCACCATGATTTCGTGCGCGGCCACGCGGCCGGTACCGTCCTTGGTTTTTAGCAGGGTCTGCGAAATCACCGCCTGCAGCGATTCCGACAGCATGGCGCGCACCATTTCCTTTTCATCGGCCGGGAACACGTCGACGATACGGTCGATGGTCTTGGCCGCCGACGAGGTGTGCAGCGTGCCGAACACCAGGTGGCCGGTCTCCGCCGCCGACAAGGCCAGGCGGATGGTTTCCAGATCGCGCAGCTCGCCGACCAGGATGCAGTCCGGGTCTTCCCGCAACGCAGAGCGCAGCGCGTTGTTGAACGACAGCGTGTGCGGTCCCACTTCGCGCTGGTTGATCAGGCATTTCTTGGATTCGTGCACGAACTCGATCGGGTCTTCGATCGTCAGAATGTGGCCGTACTCGTTTTCGTTGAGGTGGTTGACCATGGCCGCCAGCGTGGTCGACTTGCCGGAGCCGGTCGGCCCGGTCACCAGCACCAGGCCGCGCGGCTTGAGCGCGAATTCGGCGAAGATCTTCGGCGCGTTGAGTTCTTCCAGGCTCAGGATCTTGGACGGAATGGTCCGCAGCACTGCCGAGGCGCCGCGCTCCTGGTTGTAGGCGTTGACGCGGAAACGCGCCAGGCCGGGAATCGCGAACGAGAAGTCGACCTCCAGCATTTCCTCGTAGGCCTTGCGCTGCGAGTCGTTCATGATGTCATAGATCATGCCGTGCACGTCCTTGTGCTCCAGCGGCGGCAGGTTGATGCGGCGCACGTCGCCGTGCACCCGTATCATCGGCGGCAGCCCGGCGGACAGGTGCAAGTCCGAAGCCTTGTTCTTGACGGAGAATGCGAGTAGTTCGGAGATGTCCATTTATAATCCCTGTGCCCAGACGTATATGTGGCCTGTTATAACGATCCTTACTCGATGATTATGTCCCTGATCCGCCAGAACTTGCAAGCCATCACCGCGACAATTGTTGCCACTACCCAAGAATCGGGTCGTTCGCCGGACGCCGTGCGGCTGCTGGCGGTGTCCAAGACGTTTGGAGCGGAGGCGGTGCTGCAGGCGGTTGACGCCGGCCAGCGCGCGTTCGGCGAGAACTATCTGCAGGAGGGCGTGGACAAGATCCAGGCCGTGCAGCAGGCCCTGGGGGACAGCGGGCCGGCGCTGGAGTGGCATTTCATCGGCCCGATCCAGAGCAACAAGACGCGGCCGATCGCCGAGCACTTCGCCTGGGTCCACACGGTCGAGCGCGAAAAGATCGCGCAACGGCTGTCCGAACAGCGGCCAGCCGGGCTGGCGCCGCTACAGATTTGCTTGCAAGTGAATATCAGCGGCGAGGCCAGCAAGAGCGGCGTCGCCCCGCAGGAGGTGGCGGCGCTGGCCCACAAGGTCGCCGCGCTGCCCAACCTGACCCTGCGCGGCCTGATGGCGATCCCCGAGCCGGCCGACGACTTTGACCAGCAGCGCGCGGCCTTCGCCCAGCTGCGGACTTTATATGACCAACTGCGTGCCGACGGGCTGGCGCTCGATACGCTGTCGATGGGCATGTCGGCCGACCTGCGGGCGGCGATTGTCGAGGGCGCCACCATCGTGCGCGTGGGCAGCGCGATTTTTGGCGCGCGCCATTACAACAAGGCTTGAATCATGAAAATTGCATTTATCGGCGGTGGCAATATGGCTGCGGCCCTGATCGCCGGCCTGGCGAATAAACTGACCGCCGGCGCCAACATCCACGTGGCGGACCCGAACGCGGACGCGCTGGCGCGGCTGCACAAGCAGTACGGCGTGACCACGGCGGCCGGGACCGATGCGGCGGTCGGCGCGGCGGATGTGATCGTGCTGGCGGTCAAGCCGCAAAGCATGCGCGAAGTGGCGGCGCAGCTGCTGCCGTTCATCGATGCGGCGCGGCCGCCGCTGATCGTGTCGATTGCGGCCGGCATACGCGGCGCCGACCTGTCGCGCTGGCTGGGCGGCCATGGCGCCATCGTGCGCTGCATGCCGAACACGCCGGCGCTGATCGGCAAGGGCATCACCGGCATGGTGGCCATGTCGGGCGTCAGCGCCGAGCAGACCAGGGCCGCCGACGACATCCTGCGCGCGGTCGGTCCGACCGTGTGGCTGGATGACGAAAGCAAGATCGATGCGGTGACGGCGGTATCCGGCAGCGGTCCGGCCTATGTGTTCTACTTCATCGAAGCGATGCAGCAGGCGGCCGAGGAAATGGGCCTGAGCGCGGAGCAGGGCAAGCAACTGGCGCTGGCCACCTTTACCGGCGCGGCCCAGCTGGCGCTGCAATCGAGCGAACCGGTATCGCTGCTGCGCGAGCGGGTCACGTCGAAGGGCGGCACCACCTACGCCGCGCTGACCAGCATGGAAAACAGCGGCATCAAAGCATCCATCATCACCGCCATGAAAGCCGCCGCCGCCCGTGGCAAGGAGCTTGGCGACGAGCTGGGCTCCGCGTGATAGACTGGATTCTCATGCAGGAGGTTCATCATGAAAGATACTTTGCTGGCGCAAGCCAAGACACTGCCGGTTGATGACCAGATTGAATTGGTGGAGGCCATATGGAACGGTCTGGTGGACCGCCATGAAGTGCCACCGCCAACCAGGCAGCAGCAGGAAGAACTGGACCGGCGGCTTCAGCGGCATCTCGCCAATCCCGATGACGTCATGTCGCTGGATGACGTCACGGCAGCGGTGAAGACCAGCCTTCAAAAATGACGCTGCCCATTACCTTCGAACCAGCAGCCGCAGATGATGTAATCAATGCGGTCAAATGGTATGAAGGGCAGCGCTCAGGCTTGGGCGCGAGGTTTTATGCCGAGGTGAATCGGGTTGCGGCCTTGGCGGCCGCAAGTCCGTCGCGGTATCCGATTATTCAGGCAGACATCAGGCGCATCTCCTTGCGCGGGTTCCCATACTCAGTCTATTTCCGCGCCGAAGCTGCAAGGCTAGTCGTTCTGGCCGTATTTCACACGCGGCGTAATCCTGCACGGCTGGCGCCGTGAAATGTTTGACCTGCGGCGGACGCAGATCAGGCGGGCTGGTGGTGGCGTAGGGCGTCCACCACCAGCGAGAAGGCGGTGGATGGCTGGCGCCGGCTGGGGTAGTAGAGGTGGTAGCCGGGGAAGACGGCGCACCAGTCGTCCAGCACGCGCACCAGGCTGCCGTCGGCGAGGTGTGGGGCGACGGCTTCTTCCAGCATGAACGCCAGTCCCATGCCGGCCAGCGTGGCGCTGAGCACCTGCTGCAGGCCGTTGAAGATCAGCCGGCCTTCGGCGCGCACGTTCAATTCCTGTTTGCCTTTGCGGAAATCCCACGGCAGCAGGCCGCCCATGGTCGGCAGGCGGACGTTGATGCAGTCGTGCGCCATAAGATCCTGCGGCCGCTTTGGTGCGCGGCGGCCGGCGAAATAGGCCGGGGAGCCGACCACCGCCATCCGCTGGTCAGGTCCGATGCGGACCGCGATCATGTCTTTGGCAATGTATTCGCCCAGCCGAACGCCGGCGTCGAAACGCTGTTCGACGATGTCCACCAGCCGGTAGTCGGTATTGATTTCGACCTTCAGGTCGGGATAATCCGGCAGCAGCTTGAACAGTTTGGGCAGCAGGATCGTATTGGCCGCATGTTCGGAAGCGGTGATGCGGATGTTGCCGGCCGGTTTGTCGCGCAGTTCGCGCATGGCCACCAGTTCGGTTTCGATGTCTTCCAGCTTGGGGCCGATGGTGGCCAGCAGGCGTTCGCCGGCGTCGGTCGGCGCTACGCTGCGCGTGGTGCGCGTCAGCAGACGCAGCCCGAGCCGTTCCTCCAATCCCCGCAACGTCTGGCTGAGCGCCGATTGCGATACGCCCAGCTGGGCCGCCGCGCGCGTGAAGCTGCCGGCGCGCGCAACCAGCACGAAGGCGCTCAGGTCATTAAGATTCTCTTTCATGATTGATTAGCTCTGCTAATGACGACATGCCGATTATAGCGACTAATCAAATGAGTCCATTGGCGCTACAGTGACTGGTATTGGATCAATAGGAGTGCATCATGGAATATGTAACGCTGAATAACGGCATCCGCATGCCGCTGCTGGGATACGGGGTGTTTCAGGTGGCCGATGCGGCCGAGTGCCAACGCTGCGTGGCCAAGGCGATCGATGCAGGTTACCGCCTGATCGACACCGCCGCGTCGTATATGAACGAGGGCGCGGTCGGCAAGGGCTTGCAGCAAAGCGGCCTCGCCCGCGAGGACTTGTTCGTCACCAGCAAGCTGTGGGTGCAGCACACCGGCTACGAACGCACCAAACAGGCCATTGACGATTCGCTGCGGCGCTTGCAGCTGGACTACCTCGACCTGTACCTGATCCATCAGCCGTATGGCGATGTGCACGGTTCGTGGCGGGCGATGGAGGAGGCTTACCGTGGCGGCAAGCTGCGCGCTATCGGCGTCAGTAATTTTCACACCGACCGCTTGATGGATTTGATCGCGTTTAACGACATCAAGCCGGCGGTCAATCAAATCGAGGTCCATCCTTTCCACCAGCAGGCGGACAGCGCGGCGTTTATGCTGGAGCAGGGCGTGCAGGCCGAGGCGTGGGCGCCGTTTGCCGAGGGCCGCAACAATCTCTTCGGCAACCCGGTGTTGACTGGACTGGCGGAGAAGCATGGCAAGACGGTGGGCCAGGTTGTACTGCGCTGGCTGGTGCAGCGAAATATCGTGGCGTTGGCCAAGACGGTGCGCCGCGAGCGCATGGCGGAAAACCTGGATGTGTTTGATTTCAGTCTCGACGCCTCCGATATCGCCGCCATCGCCACGCTGGAAGCCGCGACCAGCAGCTTCTTCTCGCACCGCGATCCGGCCATGGTCAAATGGATGAGCGAACGCCAGCTCGATATTTAAGGAGACGCCATCATGCAATCCGCATCCAATCGTCGTACTTTCCTGCAAGCCGCGGCGGCGGTGATGGCGGCAGCGCCGCTGGCCTCCGGCGCTGCCGTGCCCGCGACCGCAACGCTGAGCGAGCGCCGCAAGCTGGGTGCGCTGGAAGTATCCAGCATCGGCCTCGGCGTGCAGAACATGAGCCGCACCTATCAGACCACGGTGCCCAACCGGCCGGAAATGCTGAACATCATCCGCACTGCATTCGAGCGCGGCGTGACGTTTTACGATGCGGCCGAGGCGTACGGACCGCATGAGGTGGAGCGCATTCTCGGCGAGGGCGTGGCGCCATTCCGCGACCAGATCGTGATTGCTTCCAAGTTCGGCTGGAATATCGATCTGGAAACCGGCCAGCGGAGGCCGGGACTCAACAGCCGGCCCGAGCACATCAGGCAGGCGGTTGACGGCATGCTGAAGCGCCTACGCACCGACCGCATCGATTTGCTGTACCAGCATCGTGTCGACCCGCAGGTGCCGATTGAAGACGTGGCCGGCGCTGTCCAGGATCTGATGAAGGCCGGCAAAGTGCGGCACTGGGGACTGAGCGAGATGGGTTTGCAGACGCTGCGCCGGGCGCATGCGGCGCTGCCGCTGGCTGCAGTACAGAGCGAATACTCGATGCTGTGGCGCGGGCCGGAGGAGAGTGTGCTGCCGCTGTGCCAGGAACTCGGCATCGGCTTCGTGCCGTGGAGCCCGCTGGGCGTGGGATTCCTGACCGGTGCGATTGATCTCAACACCCGCTTCGCCGATGGCGACATTCGCAAAGTCGAGCCGCGCTTCGCGCCGGACAATTTGCCGAACAACCTGGCGCTAGTTGAACTGGTCAGGCGCTGGGCCTGGCGCAAGCAAGCCTCGCCGGCACAAATCGCGCTTGCATGGTTGCAGGCGCAACGGCCGTGGATCGTGCCGATTCCCGGCACCACGCAGATGGCGCACATGCTGGACAACATCGGCGCCGGCGCACTGCGCTTCACCGCCGCCGAACTGGCGGAGTTGAATCAGTCGGTCGCCGCCATCCACATCCAGGGCGCCCGCCTGCCGGACGCCGTGCTGACCTTCTCCGGCGTGGAGGCGCCGCTGAAATAAGGGGGGGGAAGCCTATTTACGACTGAGCAGTACGCCGACCAGCAAGCCGATGGTGGCGCCGACGGTGACGGCTTTCCATGGATTGTCGCGCACGTAGACGTTGACGCTGTCGGCGGCGTCGCGGCTGTGGGCGAGGATGCTGTCTTCCAGTTTGCGCAGGTCGCTGATGGCGGTGCGCAGCGTGTCGTCGAAGCGGATGCGGGCGGCGGAGGCGGCTTCGCTGACGTCGTCGGCGCTGTCTTCCAGCCATTTCTCGGCTTCGTTAATGGAGCTTTTCA
The DNA here is from genome assembly GCF_009857605.1 of Duganella levis. Classification (GTDB taxonomy): domain Bacteria; phylum Pseudomonadota; class Gammaproteobacteria; order Burkholderiales; family Burkholderiaceae_D; genus Rugamonas; species Rugamonas levis. The sequence goes on from NZ_WWCT01000025.1 coordinate 52,353, forward strand.
GGCCGTCGATCAGCTGGTCGCGTGCGGTGGTGCTGGCGGACTGGCTGTCTGCAATGTCGTTTTGACTCATGGTGACCTCGTCTGTGTATGCTGGTGGGAAAAGAGAACCAGTGTAAGTATCGGCGAAGTCACCACTTTGCGCGCGCTCAATTGGCGCAGCGATGTCTAGCGCAGCGCGTAGTCCAGCGCCACACCCGCAAACACGGCGCCGCCCAGCCAGTTATTGTGGCGGAAGGCGTAGAAGCAGGGATCGCGTTCGCGGTTGCGGATCAGCGTGTAGTGATAGCACGCCATGCCGGCCGCCACCGCCAGCCCGGCCACGAACCACAGGCGCAGGCCCAGCTGCCAGCCGCACACCAGCAGGATCGCCAGATGCAGTGCGTAGCAGAGCATGATGATGGCGACGTCGTAGCGGCCGAAGGTGATCGCCGAGGTCTTGATACCGATCTTCAGGTCGTCGTCGCGGTCGACCATGGCGTATTCGGTGTCGTAGGCCAGGGTCCAGAACACGTTACCGATCAGCAGCAGCCAGGCCACCGGCGGCACGTGGTTCTGGATCGCGGCAAACGCCATCGGGATGCCGAAGCCGAAGGCGATGCCGAGGTAAGCCTGCGGAATCGCGAAGAAACGCTTAAAGTAGGGATAGGTGCCGGCCAGAATCGCCGCCACCACCGACAGCTGTTTGGTCAGCGCATTCAGCGGCAGGATCAGGCAGAAGGCCACCAGCGTCAGCACCACGGCAATCGCCACCGCTTCCTTGCCGCTGACGCGGCCGCTGGTAATGGGGCGCTGGGCGGTCCGTTTGACGAATTTGTCGATGTCCTGGTCGGCGTAGTCGTTGATGGCGCAGCCGGCCGAGCGCATCAGGAAGGTGCCGAGGATGAAGATCAGCAGCAGGCGCCAGTCCGGCACGCCGCCGCTCGCCAGCCACATCGCAATCAGCGTCGGCCACAGCAGCAGCACGGTGCCGATCGGTTTGTCCATCCGGATCAGACGAAGGTAGAGGCCCAGCTTGTTCATATGTCACTTCGGGTAACAGGAAAGCGGTGATTATCGCAAATCCTGGCGCCCGGTGTCATGCGTCGGAACAGAGGGTGGTAATGCCCGGCAGATTGCAGGACGCCACCACATCGCAGACGGCGTCGATGGCGGCCTTGCGGGTGAAGCTTTTGCGCCACACGATGACCACGCGGCGCGACGGCGCCGGTTCCTCGAACGGGCGGAATTGCAGCATGCCTTCCTTGGTGTCCATGTCCGGCACCGAGGCGCGCGGCAGCACGGTCAGGCCGATGCCGCTGGCCACCATGTGACGGATGGTTTCCAGCGACGACCCCTCAAAGGTGCGCTGCATGCCATTGCCCGGCGCAGAGAAACGCGCCATCTCGGGACATACTTCCAGTACCTGGTCGCGGAAGCAGTGTCCGTTACCAAGCAGCAGCATGTTCTCGGTCTTGAGGTCGTCGGCGGGGATCAGCTTGCGCTTGGTCCACGGGTGCGCGGCCGGCATCGCCACCACGAATGGCTCGTCATACAACACTTGCATGGCCATACCGTGCTCCGGCAGCGGCAGCGCCATGATGGCGGCGTCCAGCTCGCCCTGGCGCAGCATCTCCAGCAGCTTGACGGTGAAGTTTTCCTGCAGGATCAGCGGCATCTGCGGCACTTTGTCGATCATGCCTTTGACCAGCGGCGGCAGCAGGTAGGGGCCGATGGTGTAGATCACGCCCAGGCGCAGCGGTCCGGCCAGCGGATCCTTGTTCTGCTTGGCGAGTTCCTTGATGGCGGCGGTTTGTTCGAGCACGCGCTCGGCCTGGGCGACGATCTGCGCGCCCAGCGGCGTGACGGAGATTTCGGCGCCGCCCCGTTCAAACAGGACCACGCCCAATTCATCTTCGAGTTTCTTGATGGCGACCGACAACGTCGGCTGGGCAACGTAACAGGCCTCGGCCGCATGTCCGAAGTGCTTCGCCCTTGCGACGGCGACGATGTATTTCAGTTCGGTCAGTGTCATGAAGTTATTTGAACACAGGCGATGCTGGGATGCAATAAAGGAACGCCAAGTTGAGCTATTGTAGCGGAATATAATGCTACGACAATCCGAAAGGCGATATATGTCCTCAACATTTGGTCCGGAAGAAGCCCAAGCCTATCTGCACAAGTTGCTGAAGGTGATGCACCACACCGGCGGTTCGGACTTGTTTATCGCCGCCGACTTCCCGCCCAGTATCAAGGCGCAAGGGGCGATGAAGCCGTTGAGCCAGCAGAAGCTGACCGGCAGCGTGACGCGCGCACTGGCGTTGTCGATCATGAATGACAAGCAGCAGCGCGAGTTCGAGACTGAGCTGGAATGCAATTTTGCCATCTCGTTGCCGGAGGTGTGCCGGTTCCGCGTCAACGTCTTCGTGCAGCAACAGAATGTGGGCATGGTGATCCGCACCATCGCCTCCGAGATTCCGACGCTGGAAAAGCTGGAGCTGCCGGAGGTGCTGAAGGAGATCGTCATGACCAAGCGCGGGCTGGTGCTGGTGGTCGGTGGCACCGGTTCCGGCAAGTCGACCACGCTGGCGGCGATGATCGATCACCGCAACGCCAACTCGGCTGGCCACATCATCACGGTGGAAGATCCGGTCGAGTACGTGCATAAAAACAAAGCCTGCCTGGTGACGCACCGCGAGGTCGGCGTCGACACGCTGTCGTGGCACAACGCGCTGAAGAACACGCTGCGCCAGGCGCCGGACGTGATCCTGATCGGCGAGATCCGCGACACCGAAACCATGGAACACGCGATTGCGTTCGCCGAGACCGGCCACCTGTGCCTGGGCACGCTGCACGCCAACAACGCCAACCAGACCATGGACCGCATCATCAACTTCTTCCCGGAAGAGCGGCGTAACCAGTTGCTGATGGACTTGTCGTCCAACCTGCGTGCCATCGTTTCGCAGCGGCTGATCCGCACCGAGGACGGCAAGGGCCGCAAGGCGGCGATTGAAATCCTGCTCAACACGCCGACCATTGCCGAGATGATTTTCAAGGGGAATTTCCAGAGCATCAAGGAGATCATGCAGAAATCGCGCGAGCTGGGCATGTGCACGTTCGACCAGGCGCTGTATGAACTTTATAATAAAGGCTATATTGCTTACGAAGAGGCGCTGCGCAACGCCGACTCGGCCAACGGCCTGCGCCTGCAGATCAAGCTGCACGGCGGCCGCGCCGAACCGGGCGAGGGCGGCGGCGCCTTTGGCGCGCTGAGCATTGAACAAGAACCAGCACCAGACCACGAATCCAACACCTAGAAACCAACCATGCCTCAATTTGAAGACAAGATCTGCACCCGCGAACAACTGGCCGCCCGCGTGGCGGCGCTGCCCAAGCCGGTGGTGCTGACCAACGGCGTATTCGACATCCTGCACCGCGGCCACGTCACCTACCTGGCGCAGGCGCGCGCGCTGGGCGCCTCGCTGGTGGTGGCGGCCAATACTGACGCTTCTGTCAAACGGCTCGGCAAGGGCGATGACCGCCCGCTCAACACGGCCGCCGACCGCATGGCGGTGCTGGCCGCGCTGGAGTCGGTCAGCCTGGTAGTCGAGTTTGACGAAGACACCGCGCTGGAAGTGGTGCAGCAGGCGCGTCCGGAAATCTACGCCAAGGGCGGCGATTACCAGATGGATGCGATTCCGGAAGGGCAGGCGGTGCTGGCCTACGGCGGCCAGGCGATCGCCATCGACTTCGAGCATGACCGCTCGACCACCAAGCTGCTGACCAAAGTACGCACCCACCAGCCATGAGATTGTTGCTGATCGCCTTCGCCACGCTGGTGTTTCTCGGCGTGCTGTGGGGGCCGGCGTTTGCGCTGGCGCTGCGTTATTGGCGGCATGGCGACGGCCGCGCCTTTCGTCCGCTGCGCTATCTGTATCCGGCGCAGTTGATGACCACGGTGGCGCTGGCGTTCGGCGCCGACGTGTTCGGCTTCCGCCAACCGGCTGCGCTGCTGGCCGGCATCACGCTGATGGTCGGCGCACTCGGCGCCGGCCTGCTGGTCGTGCTGCGCTGGGTGCAGCGCTGGCGGGCGTGAGCAACGCTTACACCGACGTCGTCGCGCAGCGCATCGCCGCGCGCGACCAGCGTTATGTCTTGCCGGAGGGCGACGGCAGGGCGGCCAATGGTACGCCGCAGATGTTGCGCCAGCATTTCACCGTGGGCGGTGAGGCGCGCACCTTGCAGGCGCTGGCGTGGAGCGACTACGTTGGCCGCATCCTGGAAGTGCCGGTCACGCGCGGCCAGGTGGCCCGCGGCTTCTTCGGCGAGCTGGACACCTATGTGTTCAAGGACCTGGTGTTCCTCGACAGCCGCACCGATCCGGTCTGCCAGCGCCGCACCAATGCGCGCATCTCGCGCGATGCGGTGCGCGACTATGTCTTTCATGTGGCGGTGGAGGGCGTGATCGAAACCGTCACCGGCCTGCAACAGCGCAAGGCGGACCAGTTCATGCCCGGCATCCTGGCGCTGGACATGGGTCAGCCGATGCAGATGCTGCGGCCCAGCCGCGCGCGGGTGCTGGCGTTCTTCGTGCCGCGCGCCATGGTGGAGGCGGAAATCCTCGATGCGCCGGCCATCCATGGGCGGGTAGTGACTTACACCACGCCGCTGACGCGGCTGATCCTGGACCAGGTGGTGACGCTGTGCCGGCAGTTGCCGCAACTGTCCGACGCCGAGGCGGCGCAGGCGATCCGCACCTGCGTGCAACTGATCATCGCCGCCTTCGGCAAGCAGGCGCGGCTGGCGGAAGGCGCGCGCGCCGCCGCCAGCGCGGCGCTGCGCAGCCAGATCCAGCGCTACATCCAGGCCAATCTCGGCGAGGAAACGCTGACGCCGGACAGCGTCCTGCGCCAGTTTGCCATTCCGCGGCCGACGCTGTACCGCATGTTCGAGCACGAAGGCGGGCTGGGCGCTTACATCCGCCATTGCCGGTTGCGCGAGGCCGCCAATGAGCTGGTACGCTCGCCCAAGGTGGTGGTGACCGAGATTGCTTATGGACTGTGCTTCAGCAGCGCGTCCGATTTCATCCGCGCCTTCCGCCGCTTCTACGGCATGACGCCGCAGGACTTCCGCATGCAGGCGCTGCTGCGCGACCTGGAGCAGTTCTAAAACGCCGGCATCTTGCCGCGCAGCGCGATGTAGAAAGTCAGCGCCACGTACGGCTGGCGGTTGTCGCGCGGTGGGGCGCCGCCGTCAATGGTATGCATGGCGCTGTGCCCGGACGGCGTGGCGCGGTGGTGTTGCGTCGGCGTGCTCGCCAGGCTGACGCTGTTGACGCCGAAGCTCTCGCCCAGCTGGCGCGGCGTCAGGCCGCTGCCGGTGCCATGGCCGCAGACGGCGCGGCCGGTCAGGTTGGGCAGGCGGAAGTGCGTGGCGCCATTGCCGCCATAGGTGGCGCCGATCAGCGCATACAGCTCGGGATACGCCTTGGCGTCGACCAGCCTGCCATCGCACAAGGCCCAGTCAGGCGGCGCGGAACCAAAACCGAAAATCTGGATCTCGCCGATAAATGGGAGGCTCACCATCTGCTCCTACGCCGCGCGCGACGGGAAAGCGCCGCGCGCGGCAATGCAATAGGACGCCGTCAGGGTCGGCATCAGATTGCCCTGCGGCGCGCCGGCGGCGACCAGCAATATGTCGCCAGCATCGGCGTCGCTGGCGCTGAGCGCGCAGGCATGGGAAGGCGCCGATGACGCTTGCGTTTGCAGTGTGGCTGCCTCCCGGCCGCCGTCATCGCCCACCACGCGGCGCTGGGCGCCGTGGCTGTCGCCCAGACCCTGATGCACCGGCACCTGGCCGCGCAAGTCCGGTACCGCGAAGGTGGTGGCGCCATCGCCGCCGTAGGTCGCGCCGAGCAGCATGAACAGTTCGTCATAGTGCTCGATCTGGTAGGCGCTGCCGTCGCACGGCAGCCAGCCTTGCGGCGCGCTGGCGAAGGCCAGCAGACGGATCTCGCCGATCATTGGCGAGTCGGCGCCGCGCAGCGCGATGCAGAAATTGATCACGCGGAATGGCTGCATGTTTGCATGGCTGAAAGTGCCGACGTCGACTGTGACCGCTGCGCCGCCCTCAGCCTGCGCGACGGCAAGCCGATGGCGGCGCAGCGGCACGATCTCGGCGCCGCCATTTTCGTTGAGTGCATAAGGCGTCGGCGTCCAGTCCGGATCAGCCGAGCGGCCGGCACCGACCGGCGTAGCACCTTGCAGGTTGGGCACGGCGAAGTCGCGCACGCCATCGCCGCCGTACAGGGTGCCGATCGCCTGGAACAACTCCGGGTGCTGCCGGATCGACAGGCGCTGGCCATTGCACGGCGCGAAATTCCGGGGCGTAAAGCCGAAACCGGTCATGATAATCTGGCCAACGTAGGGTAGGGACATGCTGCTCTCCGGTAAATTACCCGGGCAGATTAGGCAGCGCGCTTGATGGCGTCAATCCACGGAAAGTTTTTTTTGAGATAAGGTTGTATTTCTGTAAAAGTGAGACAGGATGGCGATGGCGCCGCCGCCGCGCGCCTAGAATCGCGGGGATTTGCCTGCGATGATGCCGCCTGTATTACACTGGCGGCATGCCTACGCTTACCGTCAGTGAAATCGATGTGCGCAGTTACGCCGCTCCGTTCTCGGACGCGCACGACTTCGCCCAAATGGTGTTGCCGCTCAAGGGCAAACTGACGCTGGACATCAACGGCGCCGGCGACGTGGTGCATCCGCTGCGCGCCGCCTTCATTGCGCCGGGGCTGGTGCACACGCAGTTTTCGCGTGAAGCCAACCAGTCGCTGATCCTGGATTTCGACCTTGCCACCATCGCGCCCGACACGGCGGGGCGGCTGGCCGAGCGTCCGTATGCGCCGATCGGCGCCGCAGCCGGCAAGCTGATCGATTTCATGGGCATGATGCACGCGCAGGGCGCGGCCAGCTCCAGCGTGCTGACGCATTGGACGCCGTTGCTGCTGGAAGCGCTGACCTCGCAGCCGCTGCGTCCCGCTTCGCGTCTGCAAGCGGCGTTGACGCAGTTTGAAGCGGCGCCCGGCCAGCCGTGGCAGACCGACAGCATGGCGCGGGTGGCGTGCATGAGCGTGAGCAGCCTGCACCGCGTGTTCCGCGAAGAACTCGATACCACGCCGCAAGCCTGGCTGAACGCGATGCGGTTGCGCTTCGTCTGCCGCCAGTTGGTGGAATCGTCGCTGCCGATTGCGCAGCTGGCCACGCAGGCCGGCTATGCCGACCAGAGCGCGCTGACGCACGCCATGCGGCGCGCGATGGACATCACGCCGCTGGCGTATCGCAAGCAGAACCAGACAAAAATCCGCTAGACCCACACAATCCTTGCGCGCTGCGCGCCGCCACAATGGTTCCCGAAAAAGGAGAACTGTATGTGGTATGGCGTGTTATGCGGCCTTGCGGCCGGAGCCTTCTGGGGCATGATCTTTGTGATGCCGCGCTGGCTGGCGGAATTTTCGCCGATGGAGCTGGCGCTGGGGCGCTACCTGGCCTACGGGCTGATTACCTTGCTGCTGCTATTGCCGCGCCTGAACGGCCTGCTGCGCCGCGTGACGCGCGCCGAGTGTGCGGTGCTGCTGCGGCACGCGCTGGCCGGCAACATCGTCTACTACCTGCTGCTGTCGACCGGCGTGCAGCTGGCGGGCGTGGCGGCGGCGTCGCTGATTATCGGCCTGCTGCCGCTGAGCGTGACCTTGCTGGGACGGCGCGATCATGGCGCCTTGCCGCTGCGGCAGCTGGCGTGGCCGCTGACGCTGGTGGTGGCGGGCATCGTCTGCATCAATGTGGACGTCTTCACGCATGCACAGGGTGGGTCGCAGCCGTGGACCACGGTGGCGCTGGGCATGCTGTGCGCGTTCGGCGCGCTGCTGTGCTGGACGTGGTACGCGGTGGACAACGCCCGCTTCCTCAAGCGCAATCCGCATTTCAGCGGCGCCGAGTGGTCGGGTCTGTACGGCCTGAGCACCGGCGTGGTGGCGCTGGCCTTGGGCGTGGTGGTGATGGCGTTTGGCGGCGACGGTGCGGCGGGGCGCGACTGGCTACGTTTCTGGAGCGTGGTGACGATCGTCGCGCTGGGCGCATCGGTGATCGGCAACCAGCTATGGAACCTCGCCAGCCGGCGCGTGCCGGTCACGCTGTCGGGCCAACTGCTGCTGTTTGAAACCTTGTTCGGCCTGTTGTACGGCTTCCTCTACCAGCACCAGATGCCGCGCCCGCTGGAACTGCTGGCCATCGTGCTGCTGATCGCCGGCGTGGCCGGATCGGTGTGGAAACACCAACCCGGGGTCAGGTCCGGCATTCGGACACGAGCACAACCGTAAGCTTCGATACGGTTGTGCTCGTGTCCGAATGCCGGACCTGACCCCGGAGTTTAGGCGCCGCCGGCGTAGCCGTTCTGGCGCCAGGCTTCGAAGACGACCACGGCGACGGTGTTGGAGAGGTTCATGCTGCGGTTGTCGGGACGCATCGGCAGGCGGATACGTTGCGCCGGTGGGAAGGTCTCGCGCAGCGCTGGCGGCAGGCCGGCGGTTTCTGAGCCGAACACGAACACGTCGCCCGGCTGGAAGCTAGCTTGGGCGAACGGCGACGAGCCGTGCGTGGTCATGGCGTACATGCGCGCGGGATCGGGTTGGACCTCGGCCAGGAAGGCGTCCCAGTCCTTGTGCACTTTCATGCGGGCGTATTCGTGGTAGTCCAGGCCGGCGCGCTTGAGCTTGGAGTCTTCCAGCGGGAAGCCCAGCGGTTCGATCAGGTGCAGCTGGGCGCCGGTGTTGGCGCACAGGCGGATGACGTTGCCGGTGTTCGGCGGAATTTCTGGGTGGACCAGGACGACGTGGAACATGCTTTTTTTCCTTTGCTATATCAGTGCGGCGGCGTGCGGGCGAACACGAAGTTGCTGACCCGCGCGGCGCCGTGGCGTTTTAATGTTGCCGCCACTTCGTTCAAGGTGCGGCCGCTGGTCATGACGTCGTCCACGACGCCGATGTGGCGGCCTGCCACCAGGGCGGCATCCGGCACCGCGAAGGCGCCGGCGATGTTCTGCTGGCGCCGTTCGGGCGCGACGCTGCTCTGGGCGGCGGTTTCGCGTACGCGGTGCAGCAGTTGCGGCTCCAGCGCGATGCCCAGGCCGCGTGCCAGCGGCCGGGCGATTTCCAGTGCCTGGTTGTAGCCGCGTCCCGCCAGCCGGCGCGGTCCCAGCGGTACTGGGCAGAGCAGGGCGGGCAAGGTGACATTTCCCTCGGCCAGCAAGGCGTCGCGCAGCAGGCGGGCACACAACGGCGCCAGCGCCAGGCGGTGGCCGAATTTCAGTTGCAGCACCAGCTGGTCGACCGGCAAAGCGTAGCCGGCAGCGGCCAGTGTGCGGTCGAAGGCCGGCGGGGCGGTCAGGCAGACGCCGCATAGTTGACCGTCAGCCGGCACCGGATTGGCGCAACGTGGGCAGCGGGCGATGGCCGCCGCCGGGCCGAAGAATTGCGCTTCGCAGCCGGGACACAAGGCGTCGTCGCTGTCGCTGCCGCACAGGGCGCAGGCGTTGGGCAACAGATGGCGCAACAAACCATGCGCGCTACGTTGCAGCAGCGCGCGCAGCCTGGCGCCCGCCGACAGCCCGGCCGCCGGCGCCGGATTGGCCGCCGGATCACCGGCCGCAGCCTCGATCTTGTCATTCATGCCACGCCTCCGCCCTGAAAACCGCTCCGGTCGTCGTCGCGATGGCGTTCAACCATGTACACTGCCGACATTATCGCATTACAACGACCTATCATCATGCAAGTCCCCGCGAATCCCCCGAAACTGAGCGCACCGATCGACCTGGAGCGCGTCCGTCAGCTGTTTTCCCGTCCGCAACGCATTGCCCCGGCCGATTTTCTGCGCCGGGAAATATCATCGCGCATGTTCGATCGGCTGGAATTGATTAAAATAGCGCCTTCGCGCGTTTTGGATGCCGGCTGCGGCACCGGCGCCGATCTGCCTTTGTTGCAAAAAGCCTATCCCAGCGCCCAGATCGTGGGCCTGGACGCCGCCGAAGCCATGCTGCACGCGGCGCAAGGCCCGGGCGCCAGGTCGTCGTCGCTGAACCAGCTGCTGAGCAAGCTGTTGCCGTCTAAGAGCGGGGTCGACCTGCTGTGCGGCGATTTTGCCGACTTGCCGCTGGGACCGAACTCGCTGGACCTGGTTTGGTCCAACCTGGCGCTGCACTGGCACCCGCAGCCGGACCGCGTGTTTGCCGAATGGCGACGCGTGTTGCGGGTCAATAGCCTGCTGATGTTTTCCTGCTTCGGCCCGGATTCGCTGCGCGAACTGCGCACCGCCTTTGCCGAAGCCGACCTGGCGCCACACGTGTTGCCCTTCGTCGATATGCATGATTTCGGCGATCAACTGGTCGAAGCCGGGTTTTCGACCCCGGTGCTGGACATGGAAACCATCACCGTGACCTACGATACGCCGCTGGCGTTGTTGTCCGACGTGCGCGCTTTGGGCGGCAATCCGCTCACCACGCTGCGTCGCAGCATGATGGGCAAGGCGGCCTGGCAGCGCATGCTGGACACGCTGGAACGGGGTCGCCGCAGCGACGGCAAACTGGGCCTGACCTTCGAGGTTATCTACGGCCACGCGTTCCGGCCAGCGCCGAAGGTCACTTCCAAAGGCGAAGCGATCATTCGCTTCGATCCGCCGCGCAAGCCGCGCTGAATGCGGGTTTCATGTTGCCATGCGGCGTAACGCCCCGTGGCAACATTCATAGTTTATTGCTTGATGTGCTACGTTTTTGTTCTATATAATCAATCACTAACTTTGCCACCATGGCAAACAAGGTATCGAATACGAACGTGCAGTGAATTAAGCAGAAGCATTAAGCAGAATCGCGCATCCAACGATGCGGTGGTTGTTTAAGGAGCGTCGCCGGTTCAGTTCACCGATAGCCGGCAAGACGTTAAAAAAATATTTTAATTTCTTGGGCAGTTGGGGAAAACATGACATATGCGAAGCGACTTCAAGCGTTGATGCTCGGGCTGGCCATGCTGGCAGCCGGGGCACCAGCGTGGGCAGCTGACACCGCAACCGGCGCCGCAGCCGGCACCTACGGCGCCGCCACCGGGGGTACCGGTGGCCCCATAGCCGGCGAACTGAACCTGCAACCACCCGCCACCCGCATCGCCACCGAAGTCTACGACCTGCACAACTGGATGATGGGCGTCTGCCTGGTCATCTTTATTGCGGTGTTCGGCGTGATGTTCTATTCGATCTTCAAGCACCGCAAGTCGCTCGGCCACAAGCCGGCCACCTTCCACGAATCCACCGCCGTCGAGGTGGCCTGGACCATCGTGCCGTTCCTGATCGTGATCGGCATGGCGCTGCCCGCCACCCGCACCGTGGTCGGCATGAAGGACACTTCCAACGCCGACATCACCATCAAGGTCACCGGCATGCAGTGGAAGTGGGGCTACGATTACCTGAAAGGCGAGGGCGAGGGGATTTCCTTCCTGTCCAACCTGTCGACGCCGCGCGCCCAAGTCGGCGCGCCGGGCTTTGAGCCGACCGAGAAGCGCGGCGACAACTACCTGATGGAAGTCGATAATGAGGTGGTGGTGCCGGTGCACCGCAAGATCCGCATGATTACCACCGCCAACGACGTGATCCACTCGTGGTCGATTCCAGCGTTTGCCGTCAAGCAGGATGCGATTCCCGGCTTCGTGCGCGACGCCTGGTTCAAGGCCGAGCACACCGGCACCTTCCGTGGCTACTGCTCGGAGCTGTGCGGCAAGGAACACGCCTTCATGCCGATCGTGGTACGGGTGGTCAGCGACGCCGACTACAAAGTCTGGGTCGATGGCAAGAAGAAAGAAATGGCCGCGCTGGCCGATGATCCAAATAAAACCTGGACCATCGACGAGCTGAAAACCAAGGGCGAAAAAGTCTACAGCACCAACTGCGTGGCCTGCCACCAGGCCAACGGTCGCGGCTTGCCGTCGACCTATCCGGCGCTGGACGGTTCGCCGGTGGTCAATGGGCCGAAAGCGGAACAAATCAGCGTGCTGTTGCACGGTAAAAAGAGCGGGAAGTATCCCGTCGAAATGCCTTCTTGGAAGCAATTGTCGGATACGGATATCGCGGCTGTCATTACTTACACCCGCAATAGCTGGACGAACAAGGCAGAGGAAAACATCGTTCAACCGGCCGAAGTTGTGGCTGCACGTAAGTAATCAGGAGCGTTACAGATGAGCACTACTACTTTGGATCACGGCCACGATCATGATCATGCGCATGATCACGCACATGAGCATCCACATGGTCCGGCGCGCTGGCTGTTTGCCACCAACCACAAGGACATCGGTACGCTGTACCTGTGGTTCTCGTTCATCATGCTGCTGTCCGGCGGCGTGCTGGCGCTGATGATACGCACCGAGCTGTTCAAGCCCGGCCTGCAATTCTTCCAGCCTGAATTCTTCAACCAGCTGACCACCATGCACGGTCTGGTGATGGTGTTCGGCGCCATCATGCCGGCCTTCGTCGGCTTCGCCAACTGGATGATCCCGCTGCAAATCGGCGCCTCCGACATGGCGTTCGCGCGCATGAACAACTTCTCGTTCTGGCTGCTGCCGCCAGCGGCGATCCTGCTGGCCACCTCGTTCCTGGCGCCAGGCGGCGCCACCGCCGCCGGCTGGACGCTGTACGCGCCGCTGTCGACGCAAATGGGACCGGGCATGGACATGGCCATCTTTGCGATGCACCTGATGGGCGCCTCGTCGATCATGGGCTCGATCAACATCATCGTCACCATCCTCAACATGCGCGCGCCTGGCATGACCTTGATGAAGATGCCGATGTTCTGCTGGACCTGGCTGATCACCGCCTACCTGCTGATCGCCGTGATGCCGGTCCTGGCCGGCGCCATCACCATGACGCTGACCGACCGCCACTTCGGCACCTCCTTCTTCAACGCCGCCGCCGGTGGCGATCCGGTGATGTACCAGCACATTTTCTGGTTCTTCGGCCACCCCGAGGTGTACATCATGATTCTGCCGGCGTTCGGCATCGTCTCGCAGATCCTGCCGGCGTTCGCCCGCAAGCAGCTGTTCGGCTACGCCTCGATGGTGTACGCCACGGCGTCGATCGCGATCCTGTCGTTCATCGTCTGGGCGCACCACATGTTCACCACCGGCATGCCGGTGACCTCGCAGCTGTTCTTCATGTACGCGACCATGCTGATCGCGGTGCCGACCGGCGTCAAAGTGTTCAACTGGATCGCCACCATGTGGCGCGGTTCGATGACGTTTGAAACGCCGATGCTGTTCGCGGTCGGCTTCATCTTCGTGTTCACCATCGGCGGCTTCACCGGCCTGATCCTGGCGGTAACGCCGATCGACATCCAGCTGCAGGACACCTACTACGTGGTGGCGCACTTCCACTACGTGCTGGTGGCTGGCTCGCTGTTCGCGCTGTTCGCCGGTTTCTACTACTGGTCGCCGAAATGGACCGGCCACATGTACAACGAAACGATGGGCAAGACCCACTTCTGGCTGTCGCTGATCACCTTCAACGTCACCTTCTTCCCGATGCACTTCCTGGGCCTGGCCGGCATGCCGCGCCGCTACGCCGACTACTCGGCGCAGTTCACCGACTTCAACATGGTGGCCACCATCGGCGCCTTCGGTTTCGGCCTGTCGCAAGTGTTCTTCCTGTTCTTCGTGATCCTGCCGACCATTCGCGGCGGCAAGAAGGCGGAAGCCAAGCCATGGGAAGGCGCGGAAGGCCTGGAGTGGACCGTGCCGTCGCCGGCGCCGTTCCACACCTTCGAAACCCCGCCTGAGTTCAAATAATCATGAACGGGCAAAAGAAGCCGAACAACCTGCGCACCGCCTTGATCCTGTTCGGCCTGGCGGCGTTCTTCTTCGCTTCGGTGTTCGTCAAGCGCATCTGGCTGAGCTGACATGACCGAGAACAAAAAGCTGCTGGGCAAGCTGATCATCATCGCGGTGGTGATGTTCGGCTTTGCCTATGCGCTCAATCCGTTCTACCGCCAGATCTGCGAAGCGCTGGGCATCAACGTGCTGACGCAGAAGGATGGGACGGTGGCGCTGGACCAGAACACGCAGGTGGACAAAAGCCGCAACGTCACCATCGAGTTCGACGGCAATGCGCAAGGACCATGGCGCTTCCGGCCGACGCAGGCCAGCATGACCGTGCATCCGGGCGAACTGAACACGGTGATGTACGAAGTGGTCAACACCCAGCCGCGCGAGATGAACGCGCAGGCGATCCCGAGTTACGCGCCGCAGAACGCGATGCCGTATTTCATGAAAGTGGAGTGCTTCTGCTTCAAGCAGCAAACGCTGAAGCCGAAGGAAGCGCGGCAGATGCCGGTGGTGTTCTACATCGATCCGAAGCTGCCCAGGGATGTGAAAACCATCACGCTGTCGTACACCTTCTTCGAGGTTGGCGGCGGGCTGGTGAAGACGGCGGCCAACTGAGATGGCGGACAAGCCCGGCTTCCTGTATTCGCTGAAGGCCGTGCTGTGGTCGTTTGTGGGATTGCGCCGCAAGCGCGATTTCGACGCCGACCAGCAGGGACTGAATCCGCTGCACATCATCATCGCGGCCTTGCTGGCGGTGGCGGTGTTCATCGGCGTACTGATAACAATCGTCAAATTCGTAGTCGCTAAATAAGTGAAAATGGGGAGATGAAGATGAGTTCAACAAGTCCACAGGGCGCCGCCGCACCGTATTATTTCGTGCCCGGTCCCTCGCGCTGGCCGCTGCTGGCCGGCTTGTCCATGCTGGTGACCATGATCGGTGCCTCGGCCTGGGTCAATGATGCCTCGTGGGGGCCGGCCGCTAATCTGCTGGGCATCCTCGGCACTATTACCGTGCTGTATTTCTGGTTTGGCGACGCTATCAAGGAATCGGAAGGCGGCTTGTATAGCCAGCGCATTGACCATTCCTATCGCTGGTCGATGAGCTGGTTCATCTTCTCCGAGGTGATGTTCTTCGGCGCCTTCTTCGGCGCGCTGTTCTATGCGCGCACCATCTCGATGCCGTGGCTGGGCGACCTGGACAGTAAATTCGTCTGGCCTGACTACGCGCCGTCATGGGGCGGCGCCACGCCTGCCGGCACGGTCGAGGCGTTCCAGACCATGGGACCGTTCCCGATCCCGACCATCAATACCGCCTTGCTGCTGACCTCGGGCGTGACCTTGACCATCGCCCACCACGCGCTGCGTGCCGGCCATCGCGCGCAGACGGCGATCTGGCTGTTTGCCACGGTGCTGCTGGGGGCGGTGTTCATGGGCTTCCAGGCGTATGAGTATCACCATGCATACACCGAGCTGAACCTGAAGCTGACCTCGGGCATCTACGGTTCGACCTTCTTCATGCTGACCGGCTTCCACGGCTTCCACGTGACGATGGGGGCGATCATGCTGTCGGTGGTGCTGTACCGCGTGCTGAAGGGACATTTCACGCCGGACAACCACTTCGCCTTTGAAGGCGCGGCCTGGTACTGGCACTTCGTGGACGTGGTGTGGCTGGGCCTCTACGTGGTGGTCTACTGGTTATAATGGCATACGCCGCAAAAGCCGCACACGGTGCGGCTTTTTTTTTAGCCCATGCGGATGCCCTTGGGCTGGATGTAGCCGAGCTTGTAGGCCAGCAGGATCAGCAGGAATAGCGTGATCGACAGCGCCACCCGCACCGCCAGCGAGCGCACGGTGTTGTTGCTGCGGCCCTTGTCGCGCATCAGGAAGAACAGCGCCGATCCCAGGCTGCCAAGGATCAGCATGAATGCAATGGCAATAGCAATTTTCATCTCATGAGGGAGTGGCGATTTGATCGAGGTTCCATTGTAATGGCGTTCCGCTTTAAATTGATTCCTTTCGTGGCCACAGTCCTGGTGGTTGCGCTCGGCATACAGCTCGGCAACTGGCAGGAGCGCCGCGCCAACGACAAGATCGCCTTGCAGCAAAAGCTGGCGCAGGGCGTCGAGGCGGTGCCGCTGGTGCTGGATGGCGCGCCGCTGGCGGCCGATGCCGTGGCCTGGCGCCGCATCACCGTCAGCGGCGAGTTCGTGCGCGACTGGCCGGTGTATCTGGACAACCGCCCGTACCAGGGCCGGGCCGGCTTCTATCTGCTGATGCCGTTTAAAATAGCGGGATCGAACATGCACGTGCTGGTGGCGCGCGGCTGGCTGCCGCGCGATCCGGCGGTGCGCGACAAGCTGCCGACCTACGCCACGCCGGACGGCGTCGTCACCGTGCAGGGCGTGGCGCGGCTCAACGCCGGCCATGTGATGGAGCTGGGCACAACCCCGCCGCTGACGCCCAACGCCATCGTGCAGAACGCCGATCCGCTGCAGGTGGCCAAGGACAGCGGCCTGACCATGCAGCCGTTCGTGGTGGAGCAGGGCATGCCGGCCCAGCCGGCCGGCGACGATGCGCAACTGGTGCGCGACTGGCCGGCGCCGTCGCTGGGCGTGGAAAAACATCAGGGCTATGCCTTCCAGTGGTACGCACTGTCGGCGATGGCGGTTATCTTCTTTGTGGTGAATGGATTCAGACGTGGAAAAAGCAAATAATCAAACGCGCGGCCGCTGGAAGCTATTGGTCGTGCTGGCCGTGTGCGCGGCGCCGCTGATTGCGTCATACTTCACCTATTACGTGATCAAGCCGAAGGGCGGTGTCACCAATTACGGCGCGCTGATCGATCCGCGCCAGTATCCGATTCCGGCCATGGCCAGCACCACGCTGGACGGAAAGCCGGCGCGGCTGGAGGATTACAAGGGCAAGTGGATCATGTTGAAAGTCGGGCCGTCCGATTGCCAGCAGGATTGCCAGGACCAGCTATTTGCGATGCGCCAGCTGCGCACCATGCAGGGCAAGGAGATGGAGCGCATCGAACGGGTGTGGCTGATTACCGATAACGAGCCGCTGGAAACCATGCTGCTGCGCGTGAATGACGGCACCCGCATGCTGCGCGCGCCGGCCGCCGTGGTGGACAAGTGGCTGCCGCTGGACAGCAGTGGTACGGATGGCGCGGACCGCGTGTCCGACCATGTGTACCTGATCGACCCGCTGGGCAATCTGATGATGCGCTTCCCGAAAGGCGCGGTGTCCAGCGATGTGGAGAAGGTCAAGCGGGTCCAGAAGGACATCGCGAAATTGTTGAAGGCTTCGGCCATAGGTTAAGTTTATGCATCTCACTCTCGCACAAATGGCGATTACGGCGCTGATGATCGCGCTGCTGCCGGCCACCATCGTCTGGACTTCGTCGGACGCCAACAAGTACCGCAAGCTGGTGTGGGTCAGCGTGTTCCTGACGTTTGATTTGATCGTGTTCGGCGCCTTTACGCGGCTGACCGATTCCGGCCTCGGCTGCCCGGACTGGCCGGGCTGCTACGGCGCTGCCAATCCTTTCCTGGCGCATGAGAAGATCGTCGCCGCCGAAGCGCTGATGCCGACTGGCCCGGTAACCGTGTTCAAGGCCTGGATCGAGATGATCCACCGCTACCTGGCCATGACCATCGGCGTGCTGATCGTGGCGATGATGGCGCAGTCCTGGTATCAATGGCGCAAGACTAAACGCGCCGAATACGCGCCGTGGCTGCCGACCGCGCTGTTCTTCTTCGTCTGCCTGCAAGGAGCGTTTGGCGCCTGGACCGTGACGCTCAAGCTGCAACCGGTGATCGTCACCATCCACCTGCTGCTGGGCATGGGCCTGCTGTCCATGCTGGTGTGGTACGGCGGCCGCCAGAACCACCTGAACGCGCCGCGCACGCTGGTCAGCGCCTCGCCGCCGGCTATGCGCAACATCCGCATCCTGGCTGGCGTGGCGGCCGCGCTGCTGCTGGTGCAACTGGCGCTGGGCGGCTGGACCAGCACCAACTACGCCACCTTGGCCTGCACCGACTTCCCGCTGTGCGGTGGCAAGCTGGTGCCGGAGATGGACTTTGAACACGGCTTCACGCTGTGGCGCGAGCTGGGCAAGACGGCCGCCGGCCACTACCTGCCATTCTCGGCGCTGACGGCGATCCACTGGGTGCACCGCAATTTCGGCATTATCGTTGCGCTGGTGGCGGGCTATGCCGCGTGGCGCGCATGGGGGCATGATGTGCTGCATAAAACCGCCCGCAACATCGCGCTGGTGCTGGGTGCGCAGATCGTCACCGGCGTGGCCACCATCTACCTGAGTTTCCCGCTGACCATCGCCGTGCTGCATAACGCCGGAGCGGCGGCGCTTGTACTTTTGCTGACCATGTTAAACTACAAGGCTAAGTACCAGTACGACATTGCAAAAAAGGCAGCTTCGGGCGCCACGCATCCTCCTTCGTCGACGGTACGGCATTGATTAAGTTGCACTCATGACCACGCAAACCGTAACCTCCAAACACCCGCCACTCGCCGCGCAGTTCTGGGCGCTGACCAAACCCCGCGTCACCATGATGGCGGTGTTTTGTGCCGTCATCGGCATGTACCTCGGCATCCCGAACGGTTTGCCGAGTTTGTCGCTGGTGCTGTATGCGACGGTGGGTATCTGGTTGCTGACCGGGGCGGCGTTTGCGGTCAACTGCCTGGCGGAGCGTGAAGTCGATGCGCGCATGGCCCGCACCGCGCGCCGGCCGATGGTCATGGGCGACATCACCGTGACGCAGACCATCATCTTTGCGCTGGTGATCGGCGGCGCCGGCATGTGGGTGCTGTACACCTTCGTCAATGCGCTGACCATGTGGCTGACCTTTGTCACCTTCCTCGGTTACGCGATTATCTATACCATGATCCTGAAGCCGGCCACGCCGCAGAATATCGTGATCGGCGGCCTGTCGGGCGCGATGCCGCCGGCGCTGGGCTGGGCGGCGGTCGCGAATGACGTGCCGATGGAGGCATGGCTGCTGGTCATGATCATCTTCGTCTGGACGCCGCCGCATTTCTGGGCGCTGGCGCTGTATCGCCGCGACGATTACGCCCGCTCGGGCCTGCCGATGCTGCCGGTCACGCACGGCATGAAGTTCACCCAATTCCACGTGTGGCTGTACTCGATCGCGCTGGCGGCCACCACGCTGCTGCCATACGCGGTGCAGATGAGCGGCCTGATCTACCTGGTCAGTGCGGTGATCCTGAACGCCGTGTTCCTGCACCACGCCTGGAAAATCTACCGCCACTACACCGACCTGATCGCCCGCAAAGCCTTCACCTGGTCGATCATCTACCTCGGCCTGCTGTTCCTGGCGCTGCTGGTGGATCACTACATCAAACTATGAAAAAAGTTCTCGCCTTTGCTTTGATTGCCCTTTCCCTGTTGGCCGCTTGCGGCGAGAAAAAAGCGGAGGCGCCGGCCAAGGTGGTGTTCCAGGGCACGGACCTGACCGGCGCGTCGTTCGCCAGGGATTTCGCCCTGACCGACCACAACGGCAAGCCGCGCACCATGGCCGATTTCAAGGGCAAGGCGGTGATCATGTTCTTCGGCTATACCCAGTGCCCGGACGTCTGCCCGACCACCATGGCCGAAATGTCGGAAGTCATGAAGCAGCTTGGCCCGCAGGCCGACCAGGTGCAGGTGCTGTTCGTTACCGTCGATCCTGAACGCGATACGCAAAAGCTGTTGGCCGAGTACGTGCCGGTGTTCGACAAGCGTTTCCTCGGCCTGTACGGCACGCCGGAGCAGACCGCCGCGGTCGCCAAGGAATTCAAGGTGATGTACGCCAAGGTGCCGGGCACCACGCCGGGCAGCTATTCGATGGACCACACCGCCGCCAGCTATGTGTTCGACAAGCAGGGCAAGATCCGCCTGCTGCTGCGTCCGGGCCAGCCGACTTCCACCACCGTGCATGATTTGAAACTGCTGTTGTCCTGATCCCCGGAGGCCGCATGCAACAGCGCTTCCAGCCTTTCACGCGTCTGGCCGCCGTCATCCTGCTGGTGATCGGCTGTCTGGTCGTGCTGCGGCCGTTCCTGGCGGCGGTGCTGTTTGCCGCCGCCATCACCATCTCCAGCTGGCCGCTGTACCTGCGCCTGCTGGCGCGGCTCAAGCAGCGCCGCACCATCGCCGCGCTGGTGATGAGCATCGGCCTGACCTTGCTGATCATCGTGCCGCTGACGCTGGTGACGTGGAATATCGCCGACAATGCTTCGTCCTATTACGACCAGATCAAGGCCAACCTCGACAGCGGTACGCTCGATCCGCCGCTGTGGCTGAAGGATATCCCGCTGGTGGGCGAGATGGTCGATACCTACCTGCGCAAGCTGCTGCACAGCCGTGAGGAACTACTCAACGTCGCCAAGAACCTGCTGGAGCCGGGGCGCCGTCTGCTGCTGGGCGGCGGCATGGTGCTGGGTTCGGGCGTGGCACAGGTCAGCCTGGCGGTGTTTGTCAGCTTCTTCCTGTATCGCGATGGCCAGACCATCCTGCAAGCGCTGGCGACCGCCATGAACAAGCTGATCGGCGAACAAAGCGTCACCGTGGCCGACACCGTCAGCCGTACCGTGCGCGGCGTCATGTACGGCCTGCTAGGCACGGCGCTGGCGCAAGCGGCGGTAGCGGCGGTCGGCTTTTTGATTGCCGGCGTGCCGGCGGTGGCGCTGCTGTCGGTCGCCACCTTTTTGTTCTCGCTGATTCCGGTCGGACCGCCGCTGATCTGGGGCGGCGCCACCATCTGGCTGTTCAACCATGGCGATACCGGCTGGGCCATCTTCATGTTCGTCTGGGGGATGTTCGTCATCAGCGGCGTCGACAACGTGGTCAAGCCGATGCTGATCTCGCGCGGCAGCAGCTTGCCGTTCATTCTGGTGCTGCTGGGCGTGATGGGCGGGGTACTGGCGTTCGGCTTTGTCGGCCTGTTTATCGGCCCAACGCTGCTGGCGGTGGGCCTGGGTCTGCTGCGCAACTGGACCGCGGACCAGCTGCATTCTTGAACATCAGTCCTGGTCGGCGTTGTCTTCGGTGTCATCCTTCGGGATGACCTTGACCAGCAGAATGCGCGGACCATTCATCTTCTTGGCGACGATGTCGAAGTGGCGGAAGCTGATGCGCTGGCCCTGTTTCGGGATATCGCCCAGCTTCAGCATCAGCAGGCCGCCGACCGATTCCACTTCCTCCAGGCCGAGCTCTTCGTTTTCGATGTCGATGCCCAGCGTGCGTTCCAGCGAGAAGATCGGCAGGCTGGCCTTGCCGATCAGCGTGCCGTCCGGCTGCTTGAGCCAGTCGTTTTCGTTGAGGCGGAATTCGTCATGGATCTCGCCGACCATCGCGCCCAGCAGGTTATCCAGCGTGATGAAGCCGACCGGGCGCTTGCCCTTTTCACCGATCAATGCAAAGTGCGGCGCGCCGTCGCGGAAGCGGCGGAACTGCTCCAGCGCCGGCGTGCGGGCGGAAATCGTTTCGACCGGACGCAGGAACGGCACCAGGTCCGTCACCGGACGGCCCGACTGCATGGCGAAGAACAAATCCTTCAAGTGCACCACGCCCAGCACGGTTTCGCCGTCCTTGTCGTAGTAGGGATAGCGGCTGAAGCGGTTGCGCAGCATGGCGGCCAGGTTGTCGTTCAGCGGACGGCTGGCGTGCAGGCTGATCACTTCATTAATCGGACGCATCAGGTCGGACACCGCCAGGTCGCTGAAATCCAGCGAGTGCGCCAGGATGTTGCGTTCGTCCTGGTTGAATTTTTCGCCCGGCTGGCTGGTGCGCAGAATCAGCTTCAGCTCATCGACCGAATAGTGGCTGTCATGGCCGCCCTTGCCGGACAGGCCTGCCAGACCCAGCACCATGTTGGCGCTGGCGTTCAGCACCCAGATGAACGGGTACATGGCCCAATAGAAACCGTACAGCGGAATCGCGCTCCACAGGCCGACCACTTCCGGCATGCGGATCGCCAGCGATTTTGGCGCCAGTTCGCCGACCACAATGTGCAGGAAAGAAATCACGCCAAACGCGAACACGAAGGCGATGCCGTGCACCAATTCGGGCGAGGTGATGCCGATGAAAGTCAGCAGCGGCTCCAGCAGGCCGGCGAAGGCCGGCTCACCGACCCAGCCCAGGCCCAGCGAAGCCAGCGTGATGCCGAGCTGGCAGGCGGACAGATACGCGTCCAGTTCACCGTGTACTTTGCCGAGGATGCGTCCCTGTATTCCTTTAGTCTTGGCGATGGCGCGGACACGCGTTTTTCGCAGAGTGACGATGCCGAATTCAGCAGCGACGAAGAAACCGTTCAAAGCAACCAGGAAGATGGCGAGAACGACAAGCAGGAAGTTTTGCATAGGGGCCGAGCGGCAATTTACGTAGTTGAAACCTGCATCTTAAACGACTCGGCGCTTGTGCACCGCAAAATATGTTCATGCGAACAAGCCGCTATGTACCTCATTCAGGATAGCTTCGATGGCCGGATGGGTGATTTTGCGGGCGTTGGAGATGGCGTAAAAGTGCTCACGCAGCTCGGGCGCGTCGCCCACCAGCACGGCGCCGAACTGGTCTTCGATGTCCTGCGCCAGCGCCGACGGCGCGAAGAATAGCCCCAGGCCGTTGCGGCCGAAGGTGTTGAGCATGGCGTTGTCCTCGAACTCGCCGACGATTTCCGGCCGCACCTTGCGTTCCACCAGCCAGGCGTCGATGCGGCCGCGCAGCGCGTTGTTGCGTGTGGGCACCAGCAGCGGTGCGCCGTGCAGGCTGTCCGGGAAGTTGCGGCGGTATTTGCGCGCCAGGCGCGGCACGCCGAACAGTTTCATGTCGCTTTCGCCCAGCAGGTGGCTGAACACCTTCAGGCTGCCGCCGGCGCGCACCGTGCGGTCGGTCAGCACCACGTCCAGCTTGCCCAGCGCCAGGTCGGCCAGCAGATTTTCAAATTCATCTTCCATGCAGACCAGGTGCACGCGGGTGTCCATCTGCTGCGTCGCCTGCAGCAGGCGGAAGGCGATCAGCTTGGGCAGCGAGTCGGAGATGCCGACCGCCAGCCGCATCTTGTCGGTCTCCGCCTCTTCCAGCGCGTCCTGCAACTGGTCGCCCAGCAGGAAGATCTGGTCGCAATAGCTGAGCGCCAGCTTGCCCGCTTCGGTTGGCACCAGCCGCCGTCCCTGCGGCTCCAGTAGCTGCTTGCCGACCGATTTCTCCAGCGACGCCAGTTGCATGCTGATGGTCTGCACCGCCAGTCCCAAACGCTCGGCGGCGCGCGTGACGCCGCCTTCCTTGGCCACCATCCAGAAGAAATACAAGTGTCTGAAATTCAATCCGCTATTTTTCATAGTTCTGCTTTTACGAAGTAATACTTCGATTATCTTCTATTTTTCAAAGTGCGGGTTTTCTTTACACTGCGTCCATCGATTAATAACTACGAGAGAAAACGATGAAGCACTTCAGGATTTCTTTCCTCGTCAGCTTTCTCTGCCTGGGCCTGGCAGGCTGGTGGGGCTATGAGCTGGCAGGGTGGAGCGGCGCGTTGTCGGCCTTTGGTATCGCACTGATTCTGGCGGCGATGGAAGTTTCGCTGTCGTTCGACAACGCGGTGGTCAACGCCTCGGTGCTGAAGACCTGGGATGAGTACTGGCAGAAGCTGTTCCTCGGCGTCGGCATCATCATCGCGGTGTTCGGCATGCGGCTGGTGTTCCCGCTGGTGATTGTGGCGGTGGCCGCCGACATGAGCATCGTCGATGTGTGGACGCTGGCGCTGAACGATCCCAAGACCTACTCGACGCACCTGACCAATCACCACGCTGAAGTGGCGGCCTTCGGCGGCATGTTCCTGCTGCTGGTGTTCCTGAACTTCCTGCTGGATTCGGAGAAGGAAACGCACTGGCTGGGTAACTTCGAGAAGAAACTTGGCTCGCTGGGCAAGGTCTCATCCATCTCGGTGATGATCGCCATCGGCGTGCTGATGGGCTGTATGGGCCTGGTGGCTGAAGGCCAGAAGCTGGTGGTGCTGATTTCCGGCCTGTGGGGCATCCTGATCTACGTCGGCGTGGACGGCATCAGCAGCCTGCTGGAGAAGGAAGAAGAGGGCGGCGGCAGCGTCGGCGACCTGGTCAAGCGCGGCGGTATCGGCGGCTTCCTGTACCTGGAAGTGCTGGATGCATCGTTCAGCTTTGACGGCGTGATCGGCGCCTTTGCGATCACCACCGACGTTGTGATCATCATGCTGGGCCTGGCGATCGGCGCGATGTTTGTCCGCTCGATGACGATTTACCTGGTGAAGAAGGGCACGCTGGACAAGTTCCTGTACCTGGAGCACGGCGCCCACTACGCCATCGGTATTTTGGCCGCGATCATGTTGGCAAGTATGAAGTATCACGTACCAGAAATTTTCACCGGCTTGATCGGCGTCGCGTTCATCGCCGCCTCGGTGTGGTCGTCAGTGCGCCACCGCCGCAAGCAGGAAACCATCGCCGTCACGGCGTAACAGAACCCGGCGGGCCGTTTTATACGGACAACGGCCCGCCGCCTTGTAGTACCTAGTCCGGTTTTCATTTAAGGAGCATCAAAATGGCAATCAGTCTGCAAAAAGGCGGCAACGTTAATCTGAGCAAAGAGGCCCCTGGCCTGTCGAAAATCACGGTCGGCCTGGGGTGGGACGTGCGCTCCACCGACGGCAACGCCTTCGACCTGGACGGCTCGGCTTTCCTGCTGAAAGTAGACGGCAAGGTTCGCAACGACAGCGACTTCATCTTCTACAACAACCTGAAATCGACCGACCAGTCGGTGACCCACTCGGGCGACAACCGCACCGGCGCCGGCGATGGCGACGACGAAACCGTCACCATCGACCTGACCAAGGTGCCGGCCGATGTGGAACGCATCGCGATCTGCGTCACCATCCACGAAGGCGATGCACGCCGCCAGAATTTCGGCCAGGTGCAGAAGGCGTTCATCCGCACCATCAACGCCGGCAGCAATACCGAAATCGCCCGCTACGACCTGTCGGAAGACGGTTCGACCGAATCGGCGATGATCTTCGGTGAGGTGTATCGCAACGGCGCTGACTGGAAGTTCAAGGCCGTCGGCCAGGGCTTCAAGGGCGGCCTTGGTCCGCTGGCCGGCTCGTTCGGCGTCGGCGTTTAACTTGATCTGAAAGGACTCGCAATCATGCCTGTATTTACCATCACCGGCGACGTCGATCCATTTCTTCATGTATCGCTGCGCCAGGGAGAAAAAATCTACTGCGAATCGGGCGCCATGGTGATGATGGAAGCGCCGCTGGACCTGAAGGGCAAGATCACTGGCGGCATCGGCGCGGCCATCATGCGGCGCTTCGCCAATGGCGAGTCCTTCTTCCAGCAGCACATCGAGGCGGTGCGCGGCGACGGCGATTGCCTGCTGTCGCCAACCCTGCCCGGCGCGATGCAGACGCTGGATCTCGGCAACCAGCAGTACATGCTGAGCGACGGCGCGTTTGTCGCCGCCACCTCCGGCGTGGAACTGAAGGTGCGCACGCAAAGCCTGGGCAACGCGCTGTTCGCCGGCAGCGGTGGTTTCTTCATCACCGAAACCAGCGGCGTCGGCCAGGCCGTGGTGTCGGGTTTTGGTTCGATCTCGCAGCTGGAGGTGGAACCGGGGCGCGACGTCATCATCGACAACTCGCACGTGGTGGCATGGGATAGCGCGCTGCGCTACGAAATCTCGGTCACCACGGGCGGCAACAGCGGCTTCCTCAGCAACCTGGTGAACAGCCAGACCAGCGGGGAAGGCATGGTGCTGCGCTTCTCGGGCAAGGGCAAGATCTTGATCTGCTCGCGCAACAGCGCCTCGCTGCAAGCCTGGCTGACCCGTCAGTCGGCATCGTAAATTAAAGGAGTCACTATGACAGTCAATTTAAGCAAGGGCCAGAAAATCTCTCTGGAGAAGGAAGCCGGCGGCGCGCTGGGTCGCGTCACCATGGGTCTCGGTTGGGACGCCATCAAGAGCAAGGGCTTCCTCGGCTTCGGCACCAAAACCGAAGCGGTCGACCTGGACGCTTCGTGCGTGATGTTCGACGAAGGCCACCGTCCGGTGGATGTGATCTTCTTCCGCCAGCTGAAAAGCAAGGACGGCAGCATTGTGCACACCGGCGACAACCGCACCGGCGCCGGCGATGGCGACGATGAGCAGATCAACGTCGACCTGAATGCTGTGCCGTCGCAGATCAAGAGCCTGGTGTTCACGGTGAACAGTTTCACCGGCCAGACCTTTGCGCAGGTGGAGAATGCGTATTGCCGTTTGCTGGATGCCGCTAGCGGCAAGGAAGTGGCGCGCTTCAATCTGTCGGTGCAGGGACCGCACTCGGCGCAGATCATGGCCAAGATCTACCGTCACAACGGCGAGTGGAAGATGCACGCCATCGGCGAGAACGGCAACGGGCGGACGTTTGACGACTTGCTGCCGCAGATCGCGACCCACCTCTAACAATTATCCTCGGCTGTAGCTTTGGGCGGAGCACTGTACCGGCAGTGCCCCGCCCTTTTTTTTAGAACGAGTGGCGCAGACCGACGCTGAACATGGTGGTGCGGGCGTCGATGTTCTGGCCAGCGCCGGAGAACAGCGGCACTTCCTGCGTGCCCAGCGGGATCAGGATCGCGCCCGGACCGCCAGCCAGCGGCAAGGGCGTCGCGCTGCTGACCACGGTCTTGCCGCGCTTGTCCTTGATGCCGCCAAAGCGGCTGTACACCGCAGTGCGTTTGGAGAAGTTGTAGTCCACGCCCAGCATCAGGCCACGGTCCTTGCCTTCGGTATAGTTGGTGAAACGGGTGTCGAGGAAGATCGCGCTCAGGTCGAACAGGCCGATTGGATGTTTAAGCGTTGCGGTCCAGGTGCGCACTTTTGGATCGGTGTTCCCGCGCAGCGAGAACTTGGCTTCGTGACCGCCAATCGCAATCGAGGTGCCGACGCCAGGGATGGTGTATTTCACCGCGCCCATGTAGGAGCTGAACTTCTCGCCGATGAACAGCGGCACCAGCGTGGTGCCCGACACCACGCCGATCGGCACGTTGTCGAAGTTGTTGCGGTGGTAGGACGCCAGCGCGACAATATTGTCGGCGCGGTAGGCCAGCAGCGCGCCGGCGGTTTTGCCGCGGCCGCTGGCGGTTTCCGCACCGGCGGTCTGGCCGCCGACGATCTGGCCGGTGGTGCCGGTTGCCACCGGCGTCGAGGCGGTAGCCGTGGCGCGCGCAGCGCTGATGCCGCTGCCGATGCCGGAGTTGGTGGCGTACGAGACAATCGCCGTGATCGGGCCTTGCTTGATCGCGTAGCTGAGCTGGTTGTCCTGCCACGTCTGCACGGTGTTGACCACCAGGCCGGCGCCGAAGAAGTCAGTGCTGCCCAGGGCTTCCGGCGTCACCAGGTAGTAGCCGATCAGCATCGGGCTGGCCTGGCGGCCGGCCTTGATTTCGCCGACCGGCGTGGTCAGGCCCACATACGCCTGGCGGCCGAACAGGCGGTTGTCGTTGGCAAGGCCGCCGTTGTCGATGGTGATGCCGCCTTCCAGCACGAACAGGCCGCGATAGCCGCCGCCCAGATCTTCCACGCCTTTAAAACCGATATTGCTCTGGCGCGTGTGCGATGGGCTCAGCCGCGTGGTCACGCTGGCCGGCGCGGCGATGCTGTTGGGGACGGGCGTGGTGCCGCTGACGCCAAACACGGTGCCCTGGACATTGCCCTGGCTTTTGTCGATCCGGTCCAGGCCGACATCGAGCGTGCCGTAAATGGTGACGGAAGATTGCGCGGCGGCTTGGCCGGCGAACAAGGCGAGTGCAGTCAAGCACGCTGCGGATGCGGCGGTTCTCTTCATGTGGTTTGTCTCCGATATTTTTGGTTGTGTTCGGTAGTTCGACTCTATAGCAGTCCCGACAAAATGGCACGAGTGTTCGCATAATTCGTGGCTGGAATAACACACTTGCAAATGCGAAGCTACGCTAGCGTTTTGCAAGCCGGTGTACGCGCACGCGGCACATGCGGCAGAATGGCGGGCATTGAACTCAATGCGGCAGAAGGCGGCTTATGCACAGCGGTACGCAGTCGCCGGTCAACAGCAAGTGGATAGCCTTGCTGGTGGCCGGCGCTTTCTTTATGGAGAACCTGGACGGCACCGTGATCACCACGGCGGTGCCGGATATCGCGCATTCGTTCGGCGTGGCGCCGCTGGCGTTAAACATCGGCGTCAGCGCCTATCTGCTCACGCTGGGCGTGTTCATTCCGATCAGCGGCTGGGTGGCGGAGCGCTTCGGCGCGCGCCGCGTGTTTGCGGCGGCGCTGGCGATCTTCACGCTGGCGTCGGTGTTGTGCGGCATGGCCAACAGCCTGAGCGAATTCGTCTGGCTGCGCGTGCTGCAAGGCGCGGGCGGGGCGATGATGGTGCCGGTCGGCCGTCTGGTCGTGCTGAACAACACGCCGAAGGAAAAACTGATTTCGGTGATCGCCACGCTGACCTGGCCGGCGCTGGTGGCGCCGGTGCTGGGGCCGCCGGTGGGCGGCTTCATCACCAGCTATGCATCGTGGCGCTGGATTTTTTATCTGAACCTGCCGCTGGGCGTGATCGCGCTGGCGCTGGCGTGGTGGCTGATTCCCGACAAGCGCGCCGCTGAACCACGGCCGTTCGACTGGCCCGGCTTTCTGCTTAGCGGTAGCGCCTTGCTGTTGCTGACCTGGGGCGCGGAAGTGGTGGGCGGCCAGAATCCCGATTGGCAGGAGGCGGGTGCTTGCCTGGCCGCCGGCGCGCTGCTGCTGGCCGCGCTGGGCTGGCATCTGAAGCGCGCCGCGCATCCGCTGATCGACCTGTCGTCGCTGGCGATACCGACGTTCTCCATCACGATTATCGGCGGCTCGCTGTTCCGCATGGCGATTGGCGCCGTGCCGTTTTTGCTGCCGCTGATGTTCCAGCTGGGCTTCGGCCTGGACGCCTTCCATTCCGGCCTGCTGGTGATCGCCGTGTTCGCCGGCAACCTGATGATGAAGCCGGCCACCACGCCGATCATTCGCCGCTTCGGTTTCCGCCCGGTGATTCTGGTGAATGGCATCGCCAACGTGACCACGCTGGCCGCCTGCGCCTTGCTGACGCCGGCCACGCCGGTGTGGGTGATCGCCGCCGTGCTGTTTGCCGGCGGCCTGACGCGTTCGATGCAGTTCAGCGCGCTCAACACGATTGCCTTTGCCGACGTGCCGCAGCAGCGCATGGCGGCTGCCAACACCTTGTTCAGCACCGCGTTCCAGGTGGCGCTGGGCCTCGGCGTGGCGCTGGGCGCAAGCGGCGTGCGCCTCGGTCACTGGAGCGCGCAGCAGCTCGGCATTGGTGACTGGGCGGCCATCGATTACCGGCTGGCCTTCCTGCTGGTGGCGCTGGTCAGCCTGCTCGGTCTGGTCGATGCGTTGCGTCTTAGCCCCAACGCCGGCGAGCAAGTTGCAAGGGGCGCTGGCCGTTAAGGCTATAATGTTTCCATGGAAAAACTGAAAGACTTCTCGCAGATCGTCGACCAAGCGACACGCGGCGAGCTGGTGTTCCCCACCAGCGTCAATGCCGTGCTGCGCCTGCAACTGGCGCTGGCCGATCCTGATAGCGAGATGGACGAGGTGATCCGCAAGGTGCTGGCCGAGCCGCTGCTCGCCGCCCGCACGGTGGCGCTAGCCAATGCGGCGGTGTTCAACCGCAGCGGCACGCCGGTGACCAGCGTGCGCGCAGCGGTGCAGCGGGTAGGCTATCGCAACCTGTACACCATGGCGGCAGCGATGGTGGTGCGCCAGTTTGGCGCCCGCATCCGCGACGGCGAGCTGCGCCGGCAGGCCGACCAGCTGTGGCGCCACACGGCGCACGTGGCGGCGCTGGCCTATGTGATCGGCCGCAAGCTGACCTCCACCGATCCGGATACGGCGCTGTTTGCCGGCATCGTGCACGAGGCCGGCGGCTTTTACCTGCTGTCGCGCGCCGACGACATTCCCGGCCTGCTGGACGATCCTGCCGAGTGGATGGGCGCGGCGCAGGAAATCATCGCCCGCGAGATGATGAAGAAGATGAGCATTCCCGAGCCGGTCAGCCAGGCCATCGTCTCGCTGCGCGGCGCCACGCTGACGCCGCCGCCGCTGGGCCTGCGCGATACCTTGCTGATCGCCAAGCGCCTGGCGCCGGTGCGCTCGCCGCTGGCGGCAGGGCAGGACAGCCCGTCGCTGACCGGTTTTGTCGACGACAACGCGCTGCTCGACCAGATCCTGCTGGAATCGGCCGACGAAGCTGCCTCGATGAGCGCGGCGCTGCTGGTCTAAGCCCCTAATTTGTGGCAAAAATGATGTTGTAGATATAATGCACGCGCCAATACGTGTATCCTTATAGTCGTCATACAACAACTCAACCGCCATGAATCAGATCGCATCAGTCCCCGCCGCCGCATTGCCGAAGAAGAAGCACCGCAACCTCGCCCAAGGCGTGGTGGAGAGCTTCACCGGCAGCATTCAGGCCGGCACGCTGAAACCGGGCGAAAAACTGCCGACCGAGTCGGTCATCATGGAAATGCACGGCGTCAGCCGCACCGTGGTGCGCGAGGCCATCTCGCACCTGCAGGCCGCCGGCCTGGTGCAAACCCGCCACGGCATCGGCACCTTTGTGCTGGAGCCGCAGCCGACCAATATCTTTGCCGCCGATACCATCCGCACCATCGGCGATGTGCTGTCGATCCTGGAGCTGCGCATCAGTCTGGAGACCGAAGCCGCCTGGCTGGCCGCTAGCCGCCGCACCGACGAGCAGGTAACGCTGATGGACGCCGCGCTGAAGCGCATCGTCGCCGCGCCCAACCGCGCCGTGGCGGTGGAGTCGGACAAGGCGTTCCACCTGCTGATCGCGCAGGCGACCGGCAACCGTTATTTTGTCGACATCCTCAGCGACCTGGGCAACACCATCATCCCGCGCGCGCGCCTCGATTCGGAGCAACTGGCGCATGACGACCCGAAAGCCTATCAGGAGCGCGTCAACCGCGAGCATGATGATATTTACCACGCCATCCAGCGCAAGGATGCCGAAGCGGCGCGGGCCGCCATGCGCACCCACCTCAGCAACAGCCGCGAACGCCTGCGCCGCGCGCAACAAGAGGTGAGCGCTTAGCACTTAAATAAGCAACACCGAACCCGGCGATTGACAGCTTTACGTGAAATCGCTTGCTTCCATCCAGATCTAGTTGTACGATGTCATACAACACGACGAGATATCGTTCCTCATTTCACCAGACGTTAATATTGGAGACTGTAATGCAACCGAATGACCTGAAAAAAATCCTTTCCTCCGGCCTGCTGTCGTTCCCTGTAACTGACTTCGACGCGGAAGGCAACTTCAACAAGTCGACCTACATCAAACGTCTGGAATGGCTGGCTCCATACGGCGCGACCGCGCTGTTCGCCGCCGGCGGCACTGGCGAGTTCTTCTCGCTGACCCCACAGGAATACCCGGAAATCATCAAGACCGCCGTCGACACCTGCCGTGGCCAGGTGCCGATCCTGGCTGGCGTCGGTGGTCCGACCCGCGTGGCCGCTGCCTACGCTAAAGAAGCCGAGAAAGCCGGCGCGCAAGGCCTGCTGCTGCTGCCACACTACCTGACCGAAGCGTCGCAAGACGGCCTGATCGAACACGTGGCCGAAGTCTGCAAAGCCACCAACCTGGGCGTTGTGGTCTACAACCGCGCCAACTGCCGCCTGAGCCCAACCTCGCTGGCGATCCTGGCCGACCGTTGCCCTAACCTGATCGGCTTCAAAGACGGTATCGGCGACATCGAACTGATGGTCTCGATCTGGCGCAAAATGGGCGACCGCTTCAGCTACCTGGGCGGCCTGCCAACTGCGGAAGTGTACGCCGCAGCCTACAAAGCGCTGGGTACTCCGGTGTACTCGTCGGCCGTGTTCAACTTCATGCCGAAACTGGCGATGGACTTCTACCACGCTGTGGCGTCGGACAACCACGCCGAACAGAACCGCATGATCGACGAATTCTTCCTGCCATACCTGGACATCCGTAACCGCAAAGCCGGCTACGCTGTGTCGATCGTCAAGGCCGGCGCCAAACTGGCAGGCTACGATGCCGGTCCGGTGCGCGCACCGCTGACCGACCTGAACGCCGAAGAAATCGACATGCTGCACAAACTGATGCTCAAGCAAGGCGCGCAGTAATCGGCTAAGCTATAGCACAATAAGTAAAAATCAAAGCGCGGCTTCGTCCGCGCTTTTCACACATTAAGGAGTCACCATGCAAGTAGTTGGCGAA
The DNA here is from genome assembly GCF_009857605.1 of Duganella levis. Taxonomy (GTDB): domain Bacteria; phylum Pseudomonadota; class Gammaproteobacteria; order Burkholderiales; family Burkholderiaceae_D; genus Rugamonas; species Rugamonas levis. Next base: position 84,558 of record NZ_WWCT01000025.1, read on the forward strand.
ATGATTATCGGCCGCACCGCGGTTCAAGGCAAAGAAGGCACCGTCAAGGCGATCGATCCATCGCGTAACGTGGAAATCGAACCAGCGTTCGGCCTGGCCGGCGCTGCCGACCTGCAACGCGCTGCCGAACTGGCCGACCAGGCGTTCGACATCTACCGCGCCACCGGCCTGGAAGAGCGCGCCAAATTCCTGGAAACCATCGCTGACCGCATCCTGGATCTGGGCCCGACCCTGATCGAGCGCGCGATGCAGGAAACCGGCCTGCCGCAAGCCCGCCTGGAAGGCGAGCGCGGTCGTACCGTCGGCCAGCTGCGCCTGTTCGCCAAAGTAGTGCGCGAAGGCCGCTTCCAATCCGCGACGCTGGACAGTGCGCTGCCAGACCGCGCACCGGCGCCACGTCCAGACCTGCGCCTGCGCAAGATCGGCCTGGGCCCGGTTGCGGTGTTCGGCGCCTCGAACTTCCCGCTGGCGTTCTCGGTGGCTGGTGGCGATACCGCCTCGGCACTGGCAGCCGGCTGCCCGGTCATCGTCAAAGCCCACTCGGCTCACCTGGGTACTTCGGAACTGGTCGGCAAGGCGGTCGCCAAAGCCGCTGAAGAGTGCAATATGCCGGAAGGCGTGTTCTCGATGCTGATCGGCTCGGGCCAGACCATCGGCCAGAACCTGGTGTCGCATCCAGCCATCAAGGCGGTCGGCTTCACCGGCTCGCGCGCCGGCGGTGTTGCACTGATGCACACTGCGGCTGCCCGCAAGGAACCGATCCCTGTGTACGCAGAGATGAGCTCGATCAATCCGGTGTTCCTGCTGCCAGGCGCGCTGGACAATCCTAAGCTGCCACAGCAGTTCGCTGATTCGCTGACCCTGGGCGCCGGCCAGTTCTGCACCAACCCGGGCCTGCTGATCGCGCTGAAATCCGACAAGCTGCAAGCGTTCGTTGACGCCGCTGCCGGCACCATCGGCGCAAAAGGCGCAGCCACCATGCTGACCCCAGGCATCCACAAAGCCTACGTCAATGGAGTCAAAGGCCTGGCTGGCGTGGACGGCGTGAAGCAAGTTGCCGTTGGCCAGACCACCGACGCACCATGCGCCGCACAAGCATTCCTGTACCAAGTCGATGCCAAGCGTTTCCTGACCGACGCTGCGCTGGAAGGCGAAATCTTTGGCCCAACCTCCCTGCTGGTGGTGGCGGACAATGAAGAAGAACTGCTGGCTGTGGCCGAGCATCTGGAAGGCCAGCTGACCGGCGCCGTGCACGCTACCGCCGACGACAAGGCGCTGGCCGCCAAACTGCTGCCGGTGCTGGAACGCAAAGTCGGCCGCATCCTGTTTAACGGCTTCGGCACCGGCGTGGAAGTCGCGTACGCCATGGTGCACGGCGGCCCGTTCCCATCGACGTCGGACAGCCGTTCGACCTCGGTTGGCGCCTCGGCCATCGACCGCTTCCTGCGTCCAGTGTCGTACCAGGACGTGCCAGCCTACCTGCTGCCGGAATCGCTGCAGGACGCTAACCCGCAGAACATCCCGCGCGTGGTGAACGGCGACCTGGTCTGGAACGGCTAAGGTGGAGCGCGTAAGCGGCGTTTCCTGCACGGTGGGCGAAAGCCCGACGTGGAGCGCGGCGGAATCGGCCTGGTACTGGGTCGATATTCCCGCCAAACGCGTGTGGCGCATGGAGGCATCCAGCGGCGCCACCCGCTATTGGGACACCGCCGAAATGGCCGCCTGCGTGGCGACCAAGGCCGGCGGCGGCCTGATTGCGGGCATGGAGACTGGCATCTTCAGCCTGGAGCTGGGCGAGGCGCAAGCCGCGTCGGCGTTCAAGCTGGCGACGCCGGCTTCGGGCCTGGGTGAAGGCATGCGTTTCAATGACGGCCGTTGCGACCGTCAGGGCCGTTTCTGGGCCGGCACCATGTTCATGGACATGGGCGCCGCCAAGGCGGTCGGCCAGCTGTATCGCTACGATGCGGGGCGCGGTATTTCGGCGCCGTTCGTGTCCGAGCTGCTGACGCAGAACGGCACGGCGTTTTCGCCGGATGGCCGCATCATGTACCTGTCGGATTCGCATCCGCAACGGCGCATGGTGTGGGCGTTTGATTACGACATCGCCGATGGCGTGCCGAGCAACCGCCGCGTGTTCGCCGATATGACGACCTATGCGGGCCGTCCGGACGGCGCTGCGGTCGATGCCGATGGCTGCTACTGGATCTGCGGTAACGACGGCGGCTGCGTGCTGCGCTTCACGCCGGACGGCAAGCTGGATCGCCGCATCGACGTGCCGATGCTGAAGCCATCCATGTGCGCCTTCGGCGGCAAGGATCTGGACACGCTGCTGGTCACCTCCATCGTCTCCGGCAAGCCGGAAGATGCGGAGTGGGGCGGGGCGGTGGCGCTGCTGCGTCCAGGTGTGAAAGGCGTTGCCGAAACGCCGTTTGGAGCATGATGATGGGGCGGATACTTTTCAGGTGTCTGCCCTTTTTCTTTGCGGCCTTGCTGGCCGCATGCGCGACTGCGCCGCGCGAATACACGAATCCCATTATTCACGCCGACTATTCGGACCCGGATGCGATCCGCGTCGGCGAGACGTATTACCTGGTTTCTTCCAGCTTCAATAACGCGCCGGGACTGCCGTTGTTGCAGTCGCCGGACATGGTCAACTGGACCCTGGTCGGTCACGCCTTGCCGCAGCTGGTGCCGCTGGAGGTTTTCGCCAAGCCGCAGCATGGCAAGGGCGTGTGGGCGCCAAGCCTGCGCTACCACGACGGCAAGTTCTGGATTTTCTATCCCGATCCCGATTTCGGCATCTATGTGATCACGGCGACGTCTTTCGCCGGCCCGTGGACCGCACCGCATCTGCTGGCGGCCGGCAAAGGGCTGATCGATCCAACGCCGCTGTGGGATGATGACGGCCAGGCCTATCTGCTGCACGCGTGGGCGCGCAGCCGCGCCGGTTTCGCCAACGTGCTGACCTTGCGCCGCATGGCGCCGGACGCCAGCCGCCTGCTGGACGACAAAGGCACGGTCATCATCAACGGCGACAAGCTGCCGAAGTACACCACGCTGGAAGGGCCGAAGTTCTACAAGCGTGACGGCTACTACTACGTGTTTGCCCCGGCCGGCGGCGTGGAAACGGGATGGCAGTCGGTGTTCCGATCGCGCCGTATCGACGGGCCGTATGAGGACCGCATCGTGCTGGCGCAGGGCGGTTCGTCGGTCAACGGTCCGCATCAGGGCGCGTGGGTGCAGACGCCGCAAGGCGAGGACTGGTTCATCCATTTCCAGGACAAGCGCGCCTACGGCCGCGTGGTGCATCTGCAGCCGATGACGTGGCGCGATGGCTGGCCGCTGATCGGTGAAGATATCGGCGGCACGGCGGGCCAGCCGGTGCTGCGTTATCGCTTGCCGGTGAGCGGACAGGCAGTGGCCGCACCGCCGACCAGTGATGAATTCAAAGGCCCGGCGCTTGGCCTGCAATGGCAGTGGAATGCGAACTGGCAGCCATCGTGGTACGCGCTGGATGGCGGCAAGCTGCGCCTGTTCGCGCAGCCGCGTGACGGCAATCTGTGGGACGTGCCGTCGCTGCTGCTGCAAAAGCTGCCGGCTGAAACCTTCACCGTCGACACCAGGCTGGATGCTGCCGGTCAGGCTGACGGCGGCGTCGCGGGCCTGGTCATGTACGGCGCCGATTACGCCTGGCTGGGCACGCGCCGTCTCGAAGGCCGCACCCAGCTGGCGCTGGTGAGCTGCTACCAGGCCGACGTCAAATGCCACGAGCAGCAGGAGGCGGGTGTGGAACTGCCGTCGCCGCAAGTGTGGCTGCGCATGCAGGTGATCGCCGGCGGCGTCACGCAATTCTCCTACAGCGTGGACGGCAAAAAGTACACGCCGATCGGCGCGCAATTCACCGCCAAGATGGGCCGCTGGGTCGGCGCCCAGATGGGCCTCTTCAGCGCCGGCAACGGCGGCCACGCCGACATCGACTACTTCCGCGTGACGCCCTGATTCGTTTGGCCTGGATCAAACGACCGCAGCGCACCACCGCAGTATAATTTTCCCTCACCATGCGGAGGTGCATCATGCGAACCATGACGTTGAGTCTGCCAGAAGAAATTGACGACTTCCTTAATACTTTTGCTTGTGAACAGGGGATCAGCAAAGCAAGAGCCATGAAGGGGGCATTCTCGCTTCTGAAAATTGCCTACGATCAGAAGCAAAAAGGAGATGGTTCATCGCTGGGTTTGGTCCAGCGCATGCCTGACAATTCCTTGCGTGCTGTTGGTGTGGTGACAGGCGTACGATGAGTACGCCGAGCGAACAAGAAGTCGATCTTTTCAACATCTTTCCGCGATCGCCGGAACCGGCGATTAATGAGCGCGATCGGCTCATATTTGCGAAACAGATTACATTGGGATTGGCGCTCATCAGCTCAGTCATCATGGCTGGGTACGCCTGTTACCCTGATAACCAGGCGCTGGCGGCATTGATCGAAATTATCAAGATCGGGATGCTGCCAATGGCGACGCTGGTGATTTCGTTTTACTTCACCAGCGGCACCAAGAAGTGATCACTGCTTCCTCAGCAGCATTTTGAACTGGGTGACCCATTTATCCTTGAGGTACATTTCGTTGACGGCTTCGTAGGCGTCGGGGGCGGTGGTCCAGTGGGCGCGGTAGGGGAGTTCCTTGCCGCCGGCGATGAAGCGGGTTTCGGGGAAATCGAGGCCTGTATCAGACGGCTTCATGGTGCCGCGGCTGTGGCCTCCGGAGTTTTCCACGTAGAGGTAGGCTACCTGGCCGGCGGCGGAGTCGTAGTAGTAGAGCGTCTCGCCGACGTAATCGGGCTTGCCGGGCGCACGCACGGTGTGGGTGTCGCGCAGCGCGTGGCCGTCTAGCAGCCATTGGAAGCAGTGCTCGTCGGTCTGCTTCCCGCCGGGGAATTCGCCTTTCCAGCAATGGCCGGCCAGGAAGGCCATCGGCTTCAGCGCCTCATTCGGCGCGGCTTGCGCGGCGGCGGCCGCAGACAATAACAGCACGGGCAGGAATCGCATGACGGACCTCCTTGAGTGTGAGGCCAGTATATGCCAACGCCAACACGCTGCGGTTGCGGCGATGCGACGCTCGTCAGCGCATCAATGTGGCGGCGCCCAGCCGCCCAGTACCCACGCCGGGTTGCTGTAGTTGCGGATGGTCTCGGCGTCGCGTTCCATTGTCAGCTGGCGTGAGGCTGGATTGCGTTGGCTGACATCCACCGGCGTGCCGTCCGCATTGCGGCTGTTGAATTCCCAGAAGTGCACGTTGGCCGCGTCGCCGTCGATCTGCCCCCAGCCGGCGGGACTGATGCCGCTTAGCGTGGCGTTGATCAGCACCGCTTCTGCATACGGATAGTTGTTGCCCTTATTGGCCGGCAGGCGCGCCAATTCAGTCGGTCCGGCAAGCGCAGTAAAGCGGCAGTCGACAAACACGTTGCCGTGATTGGTGGCTGGATTGCGTATCCACATAAAGGCATTGCGCGACTGGATGTCGCAGCGCTCAAAGAACGCCGGGCCGCGGCCGAGGATGGTGTCGCCGTGGCCGACCACTTTGACGTCGGGCAGATAGGTGCTGCCGTTCACCTGCAAGGCATCGCCTGAGCCAATGACGGTGGTGTTGGCGACGATGTTTTCCGAGCCGGTGATCAGCAAGCCTTCGGCCTGGCCTTGCAGCGTGGTCTCCAGCGTCAGGTCGCGCAGGTGCACGCCTTTGACGTTATCCGCCGCAAACGCCGCGCGCCGCGATGGGAAGGTACCCGGCTGCTCATTGGTGCTGATGTTGGGCGGATGGGGATTGAACACCTCATTGTTCGCGTAGTGAATGCGCACCTTGTCGCGGGCCTCGCCCTGCATGGTGATATTGGACTTGTTGCGGAAGTAGACGATCTCCTCGTAGTCGCCATGGCGCACGAAGATGGTCACGCGTTTGGCTGGATGATCCGGCACGTAGTCCAGCGCGCCTTGCACGGTGCTGAAGTCGCCCTTGCCGTCGGCGCTGACCACCACGCGCTGTGCATCGGCCGCCGGGCCGCGTGGTTTGGTGCTGAATTCCCACGGCTTGATCGCGTGGCCGAACACCGCGTCGTCAATCTGCACGCGATAGCGCTTGCCGTAGGCGAGCAGGTTGTTGTGCGGGTAGATGGTGGCCGTCTTGTCGTGCACGATCACTGGATGGAAGTGGAAGCCGTCGGTAAAGCCGCCGATGATGGTGAGCTGGTATTTGCTGCCATCGCCTGGTTCGGCGCCGGCGGAGGGCATGCCGGCGCGCGTGTTGGCGTTGCTTGCGCGCGGACCGTCTGCGTAGACGTAGGGCGTGGTCAGGTAGGGCGCTGCCGGCAGTTTGGTGCGTTCGGTGGGGCCGGCTGGAATGCTGAGGTCCAGCGTGTCCACCAGCCGTCCGCTGGCGGCGTCGTAGATGCGAATCATGCCCGCGCTGCCCAGCACCGGCGGCTGGTCGAAGCGCAGCGTCAGATGCGTATCGGGATTGACCTGCCGCGCGCCGGCAGCGGGCAGCAGGATGGTTGCCGCGCCGCCCGGTGCAGCAGCGGCGATCATGGCCAAGGTGCAGAGCAGGCGCGGAATCATCATCGCACCTCTCAGGCCGACAGCACGGTGTTATGCACCTTGTCGCCAATGGTTACATTCTTCAGCGTCATGTTCTTGACGTTGTAGAGGAACCATGGCGACGCGGTATTCACCGGCGTGCCGAAATCGCAATCGCTGATCGACACATTCGTCACCGGGAACACCGGCGGCATCGGCTGCGGACCGTTGTAGTCCGACGCCACCGGACCCAGAATCACAATCGCCTGGAAGCAGGACGCGGTCTTGCCATCCTTGTTCACGTTGCTGGCCTTGATGTTGGAAATCTGGATGTTATCCACAATCGGCGGACGAATGCGCACGTTGTCGCTGATCGGCGTGTAGTCGCAATCGAAGGTGACGATGGCGCCAGCCGCCGTCGCCACGGTCTTCGACTGGATCGGCGAACCTGGCAGCGATGCGTAGAACGACGGCGTAATCTGCACGCCATTCGGCACCGTGCAATCGCGCACGTAGAAGTTACGCAGGAAGCCGCCGCGGTTCATATTGGTCTTCATGCGGATCGCCGTGTTGAGCGGATTGGTTTTCCAGTTGGCGTTTTCAAACACCAGCTTTTGCGCAAACACGTTCTGGATACCGCCGGCCATCTCGCTGCCCAAGGTAATGCCGCCATGGCCGCTGTGCATGATGCAGTTCTGGACCACGATGTTCTGCGAAGGACCGTACTGCGTATCCTGATCCTTGCCGGCCTTGATGGCGATGCAGTCGTCGCCGGTGTCGAAAGTGCAGTCTTCCACCAGCACGTGGTCGCACGCTTCCGGATCGAAGCCGTCGCTGTTAGGACCGTGGCTGTGCATGTACACCTTGCGGATCACCAGGTTGCGGCAGTGGACCGGGTGGTGCTGCCAGAACGGCGTGTTCTGCACCTTGTAACCCTGCAGCAGGACATTGGTGCAGCCGATAATCTGGATCATCGGCGAACGCAGATAATGGCCAACGCCGAAGATACGCTTGGACAGCGCCACGCCGGCTTCCGACAACGCCGGCAGATACTGCGCATCGGCGCGCCACTTGTCGCCTTCACCTTGAATCAGCAGGCGCTCCGCCTCGGTCAGTGCCGGCGCCACGGTGGCCAGCGATTCCGCGTTGAGCGGATTGACGGTGTTCTCGGACATCTTGCCGGCCTTGAAGTTGGGCGTGGTGCCCTGGCCGATGGAGTTGATGGTTTTTTGCTTGCCCTTCCAGGTCCACCACGAATCGCCGACGTCGTTGAACGGCACGCCGCCCTGGCCATCAAGGATGGAGGTCCAGTCGTCGCCGGTGAGGGCGATGTTGGTCTGGCCGTAGGCGTATACCAGCGGCGAGTAGTTCAGGCAGTCGTTACTCTGCCAGCGCGAGATGGTCAGCTTGCCGTTCTTGCCGCAATCGATGTCGCCGTACTTGGCGTAGTCCGCCGGATTCTGGCTGAAGTAGACGTGCGCGCCTTTGGCCAGGTGCACATTCACATTCGACAGCAGCACGATCGGGCCGGCGCAGTACCAGTCGCCGGCAGGAATCAGCACACGTCCGCCGCCCGCTGCGTTGCAGGCCTTGATGGCGGCTTTAATAGCGGCGTAGCAGTCGGTGGCGCCGGCGGCCGGCGTGCCGAGGTCTTCCTGCTCCTCGTGCGAGATCCACGCTTTCACTTTTGTCAGCTTGCACGGCTTGGCGCCGTAGGTGGTGATGTTGAAATCCTGTTTGCGGAACACCAGCGGCTTGGATACGTGATCGATGATGCCTTGCGCCTGCAGCCATGGATCGGGCGCGGTGGCGGCGACGGCTGGAATACTGAGCGTTACGCCAGCTGCCGGCAAGGCTTTCATCAAATTGCGGCGTTGGTTATTGATGGTCATGCTGTGTTCCTTATTCATCTGAATTATTGAACTCACCGAGGAAAACCTCAGGCGGCGAAGGCGGTTTGGTGTAGCCGAGATCCTTGACGGGATCAATGCCGGCCTTAATCAGGTTGTTCCAGTGGTCGTCCGAGTTGTACTGCGCCGGGCGGAAGGAGATGGTGCCCTTCTTGTTCCAGTCGGCCCATGGATGCTGGCGGTTGATGTGCGCGCCGATGCGCGAATTCAGCACCACCATTTTTCCGACGGCTTCCAGCGAGACGCGCGCGATGGTGCCGGTCGGCGCCTTGTAGACGTTGACGGGGCCATAGGTGCAGCTGTAACCGTCCAACGCCAGCGGCGCATACGGCGTGCAGCGCGAGCTGGCGAACCACTGGCGCAGCAGATAGAAGTCGCCGCTCTTCTTGCCCTCGTGGGTGAAGCGGCAGTTGTCGAAGACGAAGCCGTACTTGGTCTTCAGGTAGGTATTCGGTGCGGCGGTGTAGGACACGCTGCGATCGCCCAGCGTGCGGATCTCGGTCTGATAGAAATAGGCGGTGCTGTCGCCGAAGATGAAATCGACGTCGCCTTCGATATACGATTTGTTGAAGAAGCTGCGCACGGTGCTACCGATTTGCGGCGACTTCAGATACAGCGTGTCCTGGAAGCCGATCAGGCGGATGTTTTCAAACTGCGCCTTGTCGGCGCTGTCCACGCTCAGCGCCAGCGCCTGATGGTGGACGTTGTTGATGTTGGGGAGTTCCTCGGCGCGGGCGTTGCCGGTGTCTTTGTTGTAGCCGTTTTCAAACGTCAGGTTGCGCGCCTGGAAGCCGTTATTCTGCGTCCAGACGGTTTGCGTGCCGAAGGTGCCGATTTGCGCGCGGTCCTTGATGGTGGCATACATCGCCTGCACCGTCGGCGCGGCCTTGGCGAACTGCGGGCCGGCGACAGCGTCGTAGGCGGCGCCGGTCATCGATGCTTCCAGCCTGGCGGTGATGCGCGTCGCCGCCGCGTCTTTACCTTCGCCGTACAGGGTGATCGGCGCGGCGGAGGCGGGGACGTAGACCAGCTCCGGATACACGCCGGGCTTCAGCAGAATGTAGAGGCGCTTGCCCGCGCTGTCCAGCACTGCGCGGCTGACGGCTTCCTGCACCGCATTGAAGGTGCGGACACCGTCAGCCTTTGCGGCCTTGTCGACGATGTAGTCGGGCGTGAAGACTGCGCCTTTGGCCAGCGGATCGTTGAGCGGGTCCCATGGGTCGACGGTCTCCTTGCCGGCCACGCCGACGTACTTCAGCACTTCACCATACGAGAACTGCCTGGCCTGATCCTGCGTGAGCTGCGGACGGGTGCTGGCTGCCACGCTTTCCGGGAAAGGCGCGAAGCGGCTGGCGCAGTTGCTGGTGTCGCTGCTGCTGATCGCATCGCCAGTCAGGCGGGCGAATTCGATCTTGCGATCGGCCTTGCCATTGATGCTGACGTCATGCAGATGCGCCAGCACCGGGCGCTGTTCATCGTAGCCTTGCACCACCAGGCGGCCGGGCGATACGCTGTGCACGTCGTCGAAGTCGATGTTGGTGAACACCGGCACCTGTGTGCCTTGTGCGTCCTTGGTGTAGCGGGTGCTGATGTCGATCGGCGTTTTCACATCACGCATGCAGACGTTGCGATAGTTCACCTGATCCACCACGCCGCCGCGCGACACGTCGCTCTTGATGCGCAGGCCGGAGGTGGTGCCGTCCATGCTGAGGTCATCGACCAGCACATGCCGCACACCGCCATTGGTCTCGCTGCCGATCGACATGCCGTGGCCGCTGTAGAAGCGGTTATGCACGATGGAGATATTTTCCGTCGGCCCGTTGTTGCCGGCTTTGACGGCGACGTTGTCGTCGCCGGTGCGGATATGGCTGTAGGCGATGGTGACGTTGCGCGACGAGATCGGATCGATGCCGTCGGTGTTGCGCGCGGTGGCCGGCGTGTCGATGCGCATGCCCCAGGCGGTGAAGCCATCCACCTTGTTCAGCGTGACGTGGAAGTTGGGCGAGTTGCGCAGCGTGATCTTGTGCAGCGTGATGTTCTGCGCGTTGGTGATTTCGATCAGGCGCGGCACGTTCTGGCGCGCGTCTTCCTTTTGCGCGCGGCGCGCCAGCTGCCACCATGATTCTGTACCACCGTCGACCACATGGCCGCCCTGGCCGTCGATCACGCCTTCGCCGTAGATGCCGCTGCCCTTGGCGTTGTCGATGGTGATGAAGGGTTTGCAGCCGCGCCCTTGCTTGTCGATGGTGCCGCAGGTACCGGCGCCACGGTCATACAGTTTGGGATTGCTGCTGGCTTGCAGCGTGGCGCCGGCGTCCACCAGCAGGCTGACGCCACTGCGCAGCGTCAGCGGGCCGGCGACGAAGCGCTGCTTCTCGTTGCTGCCGGAGAGGCGCACGGCGCGGCCGACAGCGCATTGGTCGATGGCGGCCTGGATGCGGGCGGTATCATCAACCGCGCCACCTGCGGTCAGCACGGTGCAAGATGGCGGCGCTACCGGTTCGGTGACTTTGCGGCTGTCCTGCGCGTGCGCCGGTGCGCAGAATGCGGCGAAGAGTGCGAGGGGAGCGAGACGGCGCGCTGTCACTGCTCGCTCTCCGGCTTGAACTGCCCGGCCAGATCCGGCACCGCGCGTTTGAGTTCATCCATCACCATGCGCGAGAAGTAGGCCGAGCCTTTGGCGCCGACGTGGGTGCGGTCGAACGCCGTCTTGGCGGCGCCTGCCACTTCCACTTTGCCGGCGACCGGCGCCGCGCCGTAGTCGGCGGGACGCGGCACCATGGCCAGCGTGTCGGCTTCGTCCTGGCCCATGGCTTGCACGGCGGCGTAGCTGTCCGCGTTCAGGTCCAGCAGCGGCACGTGCTGCGCGGCGGCGGTGGCGCGGATCACATCCGCCCAAGGCGTCAGATTATTTTCCAGCACGCCGTCCTTGAAGGTGCGGCGGGTCAGCGGCGTGACAAGTACCGGCACGCCGCCCAGCGCTTTGACTTCCTGCGCATAGCGGTTCATGTTGACTGGGAATTCAGTTTTCAGGTCGGTCGAGCGGCCAGGCTTGCCCGGCTGGTCGTTATGGCCGAACTGGATCAGCACATAGGTGGCGCGATAGGCGGCGGCACCGCGCAGCAGGCCTTCCACTTCGTCCCAGCGGCCTTCGGCGCGGAAGCTGCCGGAGCTGCGGCCGCCCTTGGCCAGATTGATACAGGTATTGGCGCGGTTGATGCGCGCGCAGAAGGCGTCGCCGTAGCCGCTGGTGTTGGCCATGGTGGAGTCGCCGACGAGAATGATGCGGACTGGTTTGGCCGGCGCGGGTGCTGGTGCGGGAGCGTCGGCGGCGTATGCTGCGCCGGCCAGCAGGAACAGGGTGGCGGCGGGAGAGGTGAGGAATTTCATGGTGCGATCCGAAAAAAAAAGGGCGCCGGCCGTGATGCGGTCCGGCGCCCCATACTCAGGCGGAGTGACTCAGTTTATGCAGCCACGCTTTCATCAGAAAGTGTAGGTCATGCGTACGTTGTACGCGCGGCCGATGGCGCTGCCGGCGCTGCTCAGGTAACCATAGGTGTACAAGCTGCTGTTGGTGGCTGGCGGCGCCACGTTGAACAGATTGGTGACGCCGGCGGTAACCTGGATATTCTTAAAGCCGTTGTAGGTGGCGGTCGCGTTCCACAGCTTGTAAGAATTGATGTTGCGCCAGTACTGCTTGGCCACCAGATTCTGGTCGGTGTACTTCGAGTTGTAGTTCTGGGTCAGCTGGGTGCTCCAGTTGCCCGCAGCCCAGTTCAGTTTCAGCGTGTGCTTCCAGCGGTAGGTGATGATCGGGAAGCTGGAGGTGGTGCCGTTGCTGGCCAGGCCGAACTGGCCGATGTTCGACACGTATGGGCTGCCGTTATACAGCTGGTTGTCGAACTGGGTCAGGTAGGTGCCATCGATCGCCACCTTGAAATCGCCGTAGGCGGTTTTCGGGAAGTTGTACGAACCCGAAACGTCCACGCCGGCGGCCTTCTGGCCACCCAGATTCATGATGGTGTTGTTGATGTAGTTGATGGTGCCGTCGGCGTTACGCACGAAGTACGATGCGTATTTGACCGGGTCCAGGAAGTAGACCTGCTCTGGCAAGTTGGCCAGCATGTCGGTCATCTTGATGTTCCAGTAGTCCAGCGAGACCATGGCGTTCTTCACCGGTTCCATCACCACGCCCAGCGTGAAGCCTTTGGACTTCTCCGGTTTCAGGCCGGCGTTGGAGCCGGTCTGTTTAGGCAGCGTGGTGTTGCAGACGGTCGATGCGACCAGGCCTGGCAGCGCGGTGCCGGTGCCGGCCACGCCTGGCGTGCCGCCTGGGCACAGGACCGGATCGTCCCACTTGGCGGCGGTCAGGCCGGTGGCGCCAGGCAGGCGGTAGCCGTAGGCGTCGAACAGGGTCGGTGCGCGGAAGCCGGTGTTGGCCGAGCCGCGGAACATCAGCTGTTTCGAAGCCTCCCAGCGGAAGCTGATTTTCGGATTGATGGTGTTACCGAAGTCGCTGAAATGGTCGTCCCGCACGGCGGCGTTCAGTTCCAGCGATTTGGTGACCGGCACGTTGATCTCGGCAAACAGCGCGGCGACGTTACGCTGACCGTCACCGTGCGATGGCGTGGCGTTGGCGTAGGTGACTTCGCCGCCGATTGGCAGTTTGGTGTCTTCGGTGGTGTCGCGGTGCAGGTCCACGCCCACGGCCAGTGCCAGCGAACCGCCCGGCAGTTCCATCAGCGCGCGGCTGACGGTGGCGTCGACGCCGGTGAAGGTCGATTTCGAGTAGCGGTTTTTGGCGCCGTCCACGCTGATGGTGGACAGGTAAGCCTTGCCGTCCGCATCCTGCAGGCCGAATGGATTCAGCTGGCCGTTTTTCAGACCGTCCAGCAGGCCCTGGCCCTTGTAGTAGCCGGAGTAGTAGTAGTTGCTACGCTCGGAAACACCGATCACCAGGCCGGCCTTGTAGTCCCAGCCTGCCATGGTGCCTTCGTCGACCACCGCAATGCGCTGGTTCAGCTGCACGTCCTTGGTGGTGGCCAGGCCGCCGTCGGCCACTGCCCAGGTGACGGTCAGCGGTGCGTTGTTCAGGCCTGCGACGGCAGGCACGCCGCCGCTTTTGCCTGGATACCATTTGCTGGTCGACGGCAGGATGGCGGCGACGCCATTGACCGCCAGCGCATTGGTCGGGTTCTTGGTGCCGAGGATGAATTCTTCGCCGCGCGAGTAATCGATGGAGATGACATGGTCTTCGCTCAGTTGCTTGGCGGCGCGGGTGTAGAAGGTGACCTGCTGGTTGGCGTACAGCGCGGTGCCGTACTGGTTGTTATCCAGTACGCAGGTGCCTTTCTGGCCGACGATCGAGTACGGCGCCAGGCAGCCGCTGGCCGCATAAGGATTCTGTGCGGTTTTGTTGGTCGGCGTGGTGAAGTTGGCCGGGGTGGCGTTGCCGCCGGTGCCCAGCGATGGCGCGCGACCCAGTGCGGTCAGCATCTCGGCCGTGCTCAGATAGGCGCGGTCGGAAGAGCCCAGGCGGGTGCGCTGGTGCGCGTCCAGCGTGGCGTAGAAGCTCCAGCCGTCGCGTTGCAGATTGCCCTTGCCCCAGGTGACGGTCGCGCGCTGTTCGTCGCCGCCGCCTTTTTTCTCAGGCTGCACGGCTTGCGCCGTCAGTTGCAGGCCTTCGTACTGGGTCTTGGTGATGAAGTTGACCACGCCGCCGATGGCGTCGGAGCCGTAGATCGAGGATGCGCCATCGCGCAGGATCTCGACGCGGGCCAGGGCGCTCATCGGGATCACGTCCAGATTGGCGTAGCCGTCGGAGATCGCTTCGTTGGCCAGGCGGCGGCCGTTCAGCAGTACCAGGGTGCGGTTCACACCCAGGCCGCGCAGGTTGATGTTGGTGCCGGAGCCGGCGTTCGATGGCGCCAGCGAGGCCGATTGCGGCAGCGCCATCATGATGTCGGCCAGCGTGGTCATGCCTTGCTTGACCAGGTCTTCGGCCTTGATGGTGCTGACTGGCAGCGAGGCTTCATTGGCCACGCGCTTGATGCTCGAACCGGTCACTTCGACGCGGGTCATCGGGCCTTCGCCGCTGTCCTGGGCGTAGGCGGTATTGGTCAGGGTGAGGACGGCCAGACTGATTGCGGTGAGCAGCAGGCGCGGTTGGGCGGAACGGTTCTGGACCGGTTTCTCGGACTTCATGGTGTTGTCTCCTTCGTCTCTTGAATAAAGTTATACGCAGCGCTGAACAGCGCATGCGTGAGTGGAGCACCTCGCGTACTCCGTGCCGCTGTGACGAGGGCCGCTGTGCAGGGTGCAGAGGGGAGGCCGAGGTCAAGCCGGTCGATAACTTAATTACTTTTTGCGCGGCCGGCTTCGAGGCCGGTCCTGCGTTACTACGGGTGTTGTGGTTCTGTTCTGTTATCCGCGCGAGAACGTGCGGGTCACGCGTTCCAGGTGGGCGCGCATGGCTTTGCGCGCCGCCGCCGGATCGTGGTCGGCAATCGCCTCCAGGATGCGGCGATGGTCCTTCAGCGTTTCCTGGCGCAGTTCTTCGGTCTGGAAGTGTTCTTTCAGCTTGTGCCACAGGCGGCCGCGCTGGTCCCATAAATAGGTCAGCGATCCGACCAGCGCGCTGTTGCCGGTGGCGCGCGCAATGGCCAGGTGAAAGTTGCGGTCGGCCTGCTCGTTGCTGGAATAGTTGTCGTGGTTTTTTTCCATCTCCACCACCGCCTGCAGGATGGCGTCAATGGCGCTGTCGGTGGCCACGCGGGCGGCAATGGCGGCGATCTCGGATTCGATCAGGCGGCGCGCGGACAGCACTTCAAATGGACCGGGACCGGCTTCCGGCAGATCGCTGTCGGCCGGCTCGGGCACGTCGCTGACGTAGACGCCGGAACCGCCGCGCACTTCGATCACACCGCCCAGTTCCAGCGCGATCAGCGCTTCGCGCAGCGAGGCGCGGCTGACACTCAGCTTGGTGGCCAGGTCGCGTTCCGACGGCAGGCGTTCGCCGGGAGCGATGTGTTCATTGCGGATGAGTTCCTGGATGCGGTCCGCCACCACGCGATAGAGGCGTGGCTCGTGAGCGGAGTTCTCGACAGGAAGAACGGTCTTTTTCAACATTGCTTGTCTCGTTTGTATGCGTGGCTTATTGATTTGCCATCTGGTCAGGCCATTCTAAGGTGGTCAGACCAAATGCGCAATGTGGACTAGCCAAATTTATTTTATACTGGCATACTGAATTCATCGAGCGACCGTCTGCCCCCCGTGTTTGATAGGCAAAACCCTAGGAAACATGCGGTATCCAGACTGTGGCGTGCAGGCCACAACCCACCAGATGGCCGGCCAATAACAGAAGTGGTCAGACCACTTTACGAGACCAAAAAACAACGTAGGAAAGCCCATGACCACACCGACGAGCGCCACCAACACGCCGCGCTACATCCTCATGCACGACAACGATAACGTTGCGATTGTCGTCAACGACGGCGGTCTGGCCGCCGGCGCCGTGTTCCCGAATGGTTTGACGTTGCTGGAAGCGGTCCCGCAAGGCCACAAGGTGGCGCTGCGCGACCTGGCCAAGGGCGACCGCGTGATCCGCTACAACGTCACCATCGGCTTTGCCGCCAAGGACCTGCCGGCCGGCAGCTGGCTGGCCGAGCACAATGTCGAGATGCCGGCCGCGCGCGAGCTGGAAGGCCTGCCGATCGCCACCATCAAGCCGCCGCCGATGGATGCGCTGGAAGGCTACACCTTCCAGGGCTTCCGCAATCCGGACGGCAGCGTCGGCACCCGTAACATCCTGGCTATCACCACCACCGTGCAGTGCGTGTCGGGCGTGGTCGAATTTGCGGTGGAGCGCATCAAGAGCGAGCTGCTGCCGAAGTATCCCAACGTCGACGACGTGGTGGGCCTGGAACACACCTACGGCTGCGGCGTGGCGATTGACGCGCCGGGCGCGCCGATCCCGATCCGCACCATCCGCAATATCGCGCTAAACCCGAACTTCGGCGGCCAGGCAATGGTGGTGAGCCTCGGTTGCGAAAAACTGCAGCCGACGCGCTTGTTCCCGAAAGGCTCGATCCCGATCCAGAACGCCGGCGGCGCCGATCCTGGTCTGGTCTGTCTGCAGGATGCGCAGCACGTCGGCTTTATGTCGATGATCGATTCGATCATGAAGCAGGCCGAGAAAAACCTGGCGGAGCTGAACAAGCGCCAGCGCGAAACCGTGCCGGCTTCGGAACTGGTGGTAGGCGTGCAATGCGGCGGCAGCGATGCCTTCTCCGGCGTCACCGCCAATCCGGCTGTGGGCTTTGCCACCGATTTGCTGGTGCGCGCCGGCGCCACCGTGATGTTCTCGGAAGTGACCGAAGTCCGCGACGGCATCGACCAACTGACTTCGCGCGCCACCACGCCGGAAGTGGCCGAGGCCATGATCCGCGAAATGGCCTGGTATGACGCCTACCTGACGCGCGGCGGCGTTGACCGCAGCGCCAACACTACGCCTGGCAACAAGAAGGGCGGCCTGTCGAACATCGTCGAAAAAGCCATGGGCTCGATCGTCAAGTCGGGCAGTTCGCCAATCTCCGGCGTACTGTCGCCGGGCGAGAAGCTGACGCAGAAAGGCCTGATCTACGCGGCCACGCCGGCCAGCGATTTCATTTGCGGCACGCTGCAGCTGGCGGCCGGCATGAACCTGCACGTGTTCACCACCGGCCGCGGCACGCCTTACGGCCTGGCCGAAGTGCCGGTGATTAAAGTCGCCACCCGCAACGACCTGGCCAACCGCTGGCACGATCTGATGGACATCAACGCCGGCCGCATCGCCAGCGGCGAAGCCACCATCGCTGATGTCGGCTGGGAGCTGTTCCAGATGCTGCTGGACGTCGCCAGCGGCAAAGAAACGTGGGCCGAAAAATGGAAGCTGCATAATGCACTGGTGCTGTTCAACCCAGCCCCAGTGACGTAAAAAAATAAAACAACGGAGACAATTATGGCAAAACCATTCAAACGACTGCTGCTGACCGGCGCCGCCGGCGGCCTCGGTAAAGTTCTGCGCGACCGCATCAAGCCGTGGGCTGATGTGGTGGTGCTGTCGGACATCGCCGATCTGGGCGAAGCGCGCGAGGGCGAGGAAATCGTCGTCTGCGACCTGGGCGACAAAGCGGCTGTCATGAAGATGATGGAAGGCGTGGAAGCGGTGCTGCACTTTGGCGGCATCTCGACAGAGAACACCTTCGAGAACATCCTGCACGCGAACATACTGGGCACCGCCAACATCTACGAGGCGGCCCACAAACTGGGCGTCAAGCGCATCGTGTTCGCCAGCTCGAACCACACGGTGGGCTTCTACCGCAACACCGACTACATCGACGCTACCGCGCCGACGCGTCCCGATTCGTTCTATGGCGTCAGCAAATGCTTCGGCGAGCAACTGGCCAGCTATTACTGGGACCGCACCGGCCTGGAGACCGTGAGCCTGCGCATCGGCTCCTCGTTCCCGGAACCGAAGGACCGCCGCATGATGGTTACCTGGCTGAGTTACGACGACCTGGTGGAAGCGCTGCGCCAGTCGCTGTTTGCGACCCGCGTGGGCTTCACCATTTTGTTCGGCATGTCGAACAACGACGTGGCGTGGTGGGACAACAGCAAGGCGGCGCACCTGGGCTACAAGCCAAAGGACAGCTCGTCGCAGTTCGACGCCAGCTTCCCGGACAGCGGCCAGTATCCGGACCAGAATGCATCCGTAACCTATCACGGCGGCGCGTTCGCGCTGGCCGAAGTGCGCTACAAAGACTAATCGCGCGGACTGCAGGCCAGTTTTTGCTGGCCGTTTTCATGTAGAATGAGAATAATTCTCATTTTTATGTAGCGTTACGTGTCCGTTACCGAGTCCTCCCCCAAACAGCAACTGCACGTCCTGTATCACAGCCATTACGACTGGCTGCGCGGCTGGCTGCGCGGGAAACTCGGCTGCGCGCACGAGGCGGCGGACGTGGCGCAGGACACCTTCATGCGCATCATCGTCTCGCGCGACGCGCTGTTCGGCGTGCAGCAGCAGCCGCGCGCCTATCTCACCACCACCGCCAAACACCTGCTGGTCGATCGCGCGCGCCGCAAGCTGCTGCAGGACGCCTACCTGGCCGAACTGGCGCTGATGGCCGAATCGCTGGCCGGCCATCCGTCGCCGGAAGACCTCATGATGGCGCTGCAAGCGCTGAACCAGATCGCGGTGGCGCTGGAGCGCGTGCCGGCCAAGGCGCGCGAAGCCTTCCTGCTGCATTATCTCGACGACCAGCCGCAGGCCGTGGTGGCCGAAAGCCTGGGGGTGTCCACCCGCATGGTGCAGAAATATCTGGTGCAGGCGCTGATGCAGTGCCGCGCCAGCTGCGCCGCGCTGGCCGGGATGGCGGCATGAGCGACGACGCGCTGGCCGAGCAGGCCGCTGGCTGGCTGGTGCAACTCGGCGCTGGCGACGCGGCC
>NZ_WWCT01000026.1 GCF_009857605.1 Duganella levis
GGCGCGCCAACCGGGGGCGCTGGCGGCATCGCAGCCGGTGCGGCGATGTACGGCGCGGGCACGGCGGCGGCCTGTGCGACAAACTGCGGCGCGGGCGAGGCAACTGCCGGCATTCCAACAGCCGATGCGACGGCCGATGGCGCATCTTCCTCTGGCCAGCCATCCGCCAACGCCTGCACTGCCGAGACGAACGCATCCCCCTCAGCCTCCGCCGCCCCATTGCGCAATTTCCATTGCACGCCAACTCCCATCTCCTGCAGGAAGGCCGTGCTACGTGCCGACGACTGACTCATACCTGAAACCGCATCACAATCGCGTCCTCGCGTTGCTGGCTGGCCGCCGGGTAATATCCCTTGCGGCGGCCGATCTGTTTAAATCCATAGCGCTCATAAATCTGCAAGGCCCGCGTGTTCGATGGCCGCACCTCCAGCAACACCGACTCCATGCCCAGCCCGCGCGAACAAGCCACCGCCTGGTTCAGCAAAAACCGTCCCAAGCCCTGCCCCTGCTTCTCGGCCGACACGGCCACATTCAGCAAATGAGACTCATCCACCACGGCCATCAACAGGAAATAGCCGAGCAGATGACCATCGCGCTCGCGCAGCACCCACGCCTCGTAATTGCTGTTGAGCGAGTCGACAAAATTGGCCATGGTCCACGGATACGGATACACGCTCTGTTCCAGCGCGAACACCTCGTCGAGGTCGGACGCCTGCATCGGCTCGTAATCGAGCCGCGCCAGATCCCAGACCGGCGCCGTCATGCGCCGCCTTCCTTCGCGGCAGCCATATCGCGGCGCTCGGCCTGCGTGTAGGCGACCTTGTTCCGCAGATACAGCGGTTGCGCCTCGGCCGCCGTGACCGTGTGACCGGCCGCAAAGGCAATCGCCGCCAGCTGCGCGATCTGCGCCGCATGCGGCATCACCTCGGCAAAGCCGCCGGCCGGGAACGCCTCGGCGTACGCCGACAAGCCATTGCCGCACATAATAGGCGAGCCTTGCGGCTGGACGTCGGCCGGCGCCGACAACACCGGCGGCAACACCACCACCAGCGCGCCATTATCAAAGCGATACTGCGCCCAATAGACTTCGCCCATGCGCGCATCCAGCACCGCCAGCACTTCGGCGGCGCCATGCTGCTGATGACAGGCCAATGCCATCGCATCCAGCGTCACCACCGGCACGGCCGGCAGCTTGCCGCCGAACGCCAACCCCTGCGCCACGCCGCACGCGGTGCGCACGCCGGTGAACGAGCCGGGGCCGGAACCGAAGGCGACGGCGTCGCACTGCGGCAAGCTGATGCCGGCTTCGGCCAGCAACTCCTGAATCATCGGCAACACGGCCTGGGAATGGGTACGCACGCCGCTGGAGACGCGGCTCAGGACGTCATCGCCCCGCAGCAGTGCGACGGAAGCGGTTTCGGACGAGGTTTCAATGGCAAGAATAATAGGCATCCCGTATTTTAACCCGCCGCGCTGGCAGGCGCGACCCCGCGCGGGCATGTAGAATACCGTTTTTGGGCCGAGCACGCCCTGATCCGACCACGCCAATGCCTAGCCTGACCCTGAATTCCGATAACCGCGAAGAAATAGCCGCAGCCCTGGCCGGCGACCGCTGGATCGTCGCCTGCCTGTGCGCCGCCTGGTGCGGAACCTGCGAATCCTACCGCGCCACGTTCGACGAACTGGCGGCGCGCCATCCGGACAAACTGCTCATCTGGATCGACATCGAAGACCAAGCCGACGTGGTCGGCGATCTAGACGTGGAAAACTTCCCTACCCTGCTGATCCAGCATCACGAAATGGTGGCCTTCTTCGGCACCATGCTGCCGGACGTCGGCGTCGCCCACCGCCTGGTGCAATCGACCGCCGCCCAGAGCGACGAGGAATTGCAGGAATTGATCATCAACAACAGCGAGCGCGCCGACTGGCAGCGCAACTGCAACCTGCGCGCACTGCTGCGCAACGCGCTGTAAGTTTATTTTTCAGGCGGAATGCCGCCCAGCGCACTGGTCGTCAAATCAAGCTGATTGCCCGCCTGCTGAGAAACAGCGGTATCGCCAATGTGCATCGTGACGCTGCTGGCCTCGCCTTTGGCGAAATGCATCGGGCCACTGGTCGGACCTTCCTGCTGCATGACCGGCGTGGCGGTATAGGTGTCGCCATCGCCGCTGTGGTTGGACACATGCACCACGCGCATTTTCAATGCCGCGATTTGCTGCCCATCCTGACCAGCGATCATGCCCTTGTATTCCACGCCGATCAGGCGTAGCAGATCGACCAGGGAACTTGGGAAGCCGAAGTCCGGCAGTTGATACGCCGTGCGCTCTGCCCTGTCTGCACTGCCATCATCCGCAGTTTGCAGGTCCAGTTCGTTCTGCACATCGATATCGAAATCGACCTTGCGGCCGTCGGCCGTGGTAATAGTGCCCTTGGCCGAAAAATGCTGCTTCTCCTGCACGTAGCTGGAATACGTCCGCACACCATCAGTACCGAGTTGCTCGACGCCGGCGCGATTGGATTCTCCTGTGGTACTGGAAACGTCGAAGCTGAAGACCGCGCCTTCGGCATCAGCCCCCAGCACCTTGTCGGCGAAGGATTTCAGCAGATAGTTACCAAAACTCTCCATCGCCTTCTGGAACGTCGCCGAAGATTCCTGCGCAGCGGCCACGCTGATGTGGCTGTCCCGCATATCAGGCTGCGCTACCGTACCGAAAAACGGCGCTTCCGCAGTAGTACGGCGTGCATTCTGCAAGTTGGTCGCGCTGGTAACCGCGTTGTTAATCGATATCATGATGCTCACCACTGGTTAGCAAGGGAATGAGACTCATGGTACCTCTTTTACAAGCTCAGCGGCAAACTCCTCAAGCGCTTGCCGGTCAGTTTGAAGACGGCGTTGGCGACAGCAGGGGCGATCGGCGGCGTGGCCGGTTCGCCCATGCCTTCGGGATGCGCGGTGCTTGGCAGGATGATGGTCTCCACTTCCGGCGCCTGGTTCAGGCGCACCACCGGATAGTCGTGGAAGTTGCTCTGCTCGACCTTGCCGTCCTTGATGGTGGCGGCACCAAACAGCGCCGCCGACAAGCCAAAGATCACTCCCGATTCGGCCTGCTGGCCAATGATGTTGGGATTGACCGCCAGCCCGCAATCGATCGCGCACACCACGCGGTGCACGCGGATCTCCGTGCCTTCCACCGACACTTCCGCGACCTGCGCGACGATCGTGCCGAACGACTGATGCAGCGCCACGCCATGCGCGCGGCCTTGCGGCGCCGTGCCGGCCTTGGCCACCGCCGCATTCAGCACCGCCAGATGACGCGGATGCTGCGCCAGCAGGTCGCGCCGGAACGTCACACTATCCTTGCCCGCCGCATGCGCCAGCTCGTCGATAAAGCTCTCTTTGAAGAAGGCGTTATGCGAATGGCCCACCGAACGCCAATACCCCAGCGGCACCGCGCTGTCCACGATCACATGGCGAATGCGCTGGTTGGCGAAGTGGTACTGCATATCGAATTCGCCTTCGGCCGTGGTTTTGTCCGGCCCACCGACCGGCAGGCCCAGATTGCGCTTGAAGAACTGATGTCCGATCGAGCCGCTGGCCGATTTATTATCGTAGCCCAGCACATTGCCCGCCGCATCCAGCGTGGCGCTGAAGCGCGCCAGCGCCGCCGGGCGATACACGTCGTGCGTGGTGTCGTCCTCGCGCGACCAGATCATCTGCACCGGGTAACCGTCCGCCTGCTTGGCAATGGCGACCGCCTGCGCCACCATGTCCACATCCAGCCGCCGGCCAAAGCCGCCACCCAGCAAAGTCACTTCCAGCACTACGTTATCGGCCGAGACGCCGCCCACCTTGGCCGCCACCTCCACCGCAAAACCCGGCGACTGCGTCGGCGCCCACACGTGCACTTTGCCGTCCTTGACCTGCGCGGTGCAGTTGACCGGCTCCATGGCGGCATGCGCCAGATACGGCGCGCGGTATTCGGCCTTCAGCGTCTTGGCGACGCCGGCGGCCTTGCCTTCCACCGCATCCATATCGCCCGCCTGGTAGTAGGCGTGGCCGTCCTCTTTATCCAGGCGCATGGCAAAGTCGGCATAGATAGCGTCGCTGGACAGCTTGGCCAGCGGACCGTCGTTCCATTGGATCTCCAGCGCCAGCGCGGCCTGCTTGGCTAGCCAATAGGTTTTGGCGATGACCGCGACGCCGGCACCGGCGCCAGTCTTCTCCGTCAGCGCGGCGGAATAGTCGACTACTTTGATCACGCCCGGCATCTTCAACGCCGCCGCGCTGTTCACACTGGCGACCGTGCCGCCGATCACCGGCGACATGCGCACCGCCGCATACAGCATGCCAGCCGGCCGCGCATCGATGCCGAAGATGGCCGTGCCATTTACCTTGGACGGCGTGTCGTGGCGCGGCTGCGGCTTGCCGATCAATTTGAATTCCTGCGGCGCCTTGAGGCGCACCTCGCCCGGTTTGGTGTTGACGGCTTTCGCGGCCAGCGCGCCATACGCCAGCTTGCGGCCATCCGCATGCAACACGTGGCCGTCCTCGGTGCGGCAGTCCGCCGCGCTGACCGACCATTCGGCGGCGGCGGCAGCGACCAGCATGGCGCGCGCGGTGGCGCCGGCTTCACGCATCGGCTCCCACGCGTCCTTGACGCTGGACGAGCCGCCGGTAATGATCAATCCCAGTTCGCGCGCGACCTTGCCGACCACCCAGCTGACGGTGGACTTCAGGCGTCCCGTATCATCCGGATGGAACGGCAGTCCGTCCTTGAGCATGGCGATATTGCCGAAGATTTTATCGATGGGAGCCTGCACCAGGCGCACTGCGGACAGCGGCACATCCAGTTCCTCGGCCACCAGCATCGGCAGCGCGGTGTACACGCCCTGCCCCATTTCGCTGCGCGGCATGGCGACGGTCACGGTGCCGTCCTTGCCGATGCCCACCCAGCCGTTCAAGGCCACGCTGTCGGCATCCAGCGGCAGTGGATGACTGCCGTTCAGGCGCTGGCGCGGCGGCATCACGCCCCAGCCGACCACTAATGCGCCACCCACCGCCAGACCGCCCAGGATAAAGCGGCGGCGCGATGGTTTTTTCGCTCCCTGCATAAACGTCTCCTGCTTGGTTTTTATTTTTTCCAGCGTACCAGCATATCATCCGCCGCTACTGGACGGCTGTAGAAGTAGCCCTGCGCCAGATTGCAGCCATGGCGCAGCAGGAAGGCCGCCTGTTCTTCGGTCTCCACGCCTTCGGCGATCACCGACAGGTTCATGCTCTTGCCCAGCTGGATAATCGCAATGGCAATCGCTTCGTCATTCACGTCGGTCGAGATGTCCTTGATGAAGGAGCGGTCGATCTTCAGCGTCTGCACCGGCAACTGCTTCAGGTAGGCCAGCGACGAATAGCCGGTGCCGAAATCGTCAATCGCCAGCGCCACGCCGATCGAGTGCAGGTCGTTGATGAAGACCATGGCGTCGCCGGTGTTCATGATCACCGACTCGGTCACTTCCAGTTGCAGGCGTTGCGGCTCAAGGCCGGTGTCGCGCAGGATGTCGGCCACCATGTTGACGATGGAGCCGCGCTCGAACTGCTTGGCCGACAGGTTGACCGCGATCTTCGGCACATGCAGGCCGGCGTCCTGCCAGCGCACCATCTGGCGACAGGCTTCGTGCAGCACCCACTTGCCCAGCTGGTTGATGAAGCCCGTATCCTCTGCCAGCGGAATGAAGCGGATCGGCGGAATCAGGCCCAGTTCCGGATGATTCCAGCGCACCAGCGCCTCCACGCCCACCAGGCGGCCGGTGTCGATTTCCACCTGCGGCTGATAGTTGAGGAAGATTTCGTCCTTCTCAATCGAGCGGCGCAGGAAGGTCTCCAGGCGCAGGCGCTCGACGCCCTCGCCGGTCATCGACGGCGCATAGAAGCTGAAGCCATTGCGGCCGCGCGCCTTGGCCTGGTACATGGCCACGTCGGCGTTACGGATCAACATATTCAGGTCGGCCGCATCGTCCGGGAACAGCGAGATGCCCACGCTGCAGGTGACGAACAACTCGTGCCCGGCCACCATGAACGGCTCCTCGAACATCTGCACCAGCTTCTCGGCGACCTGGCTGGCGCCGTACTGGTTCTCGATATTCTCCAGCAGCACAATGAATTCGTCGCCGCCCAAACGTGCCAGCGTGTCGCCTTCGCGCAGTCGGTCTTGCAGTGCCTTGGCCACTTGCTTCAGCAGCTCGTCGCCAATGTGGTGGCCCAGCGTGTCGTTGACGTTCTTGAAGCGATCCAGGTCGATGAACAGCAGCGCCAGTTGTTCGCCATCGCGCGCGGCGCGCAGCAAGGCGTGCTGCAAACGATCATGGAACAGCAGGCGGTTCGGCAACGCCGTCAGCGGATCGTGGTGCGCCAGGTGGTCCAGCTTTTCCTGCGACTCCTTGGCCTTGGTGATATCGCTGAACACGCCGACGTAATGGGTGGCGCGACCGCGCGTGTCACGCACCGCGCTCACGGTCAGGAATTCCAGATACAGCTCGCCGTTCTTGCGCACGCTCCAAAGCTCGCCGCGCCAGAAGCCCTTGTCCAGCTGTTCCTGCCACATCTCTTCGTAGAACGACTGTTCGTGACGGCCGGAGCGCGTCAGCGTGCGGTCCTTGCCCATCGCTTCGGCCTCGGTGTAGCCGGTGATCTGTGTGAACGCCGGATTGACGGCGACGATGGTGCCTTCCGCATCCAGCACCACCACGCCATCGGCAATGTGCTCGATGACGGTGGCCGACAGGCGCAGTTTTTCTTCCGCTTCCTTGCGCGCGGTGATGTCGGCGTAGACCCAGATGCTGCCCTCATTGGCGCGGTTCTGGTCCAGCGCACAGCCGCTGACCATGCACCAGAAGGTGCTGCCGTCCTTGCGGCGGTACTGGCGCTCTTCGCTGAAGTAGTCGCCCTGCGCCAGCGATGGATACTGGCGCGCGCCGGCCGCTTCAAAGTCGAATGCGGTCATGAAGACGATCGAGGTCGAGGCGCCGGTCATGGCGCCCGGCTCGTAGCCGAACAATTCTTCGCAGCGGCGATTGACCGAGACAATGGTCCGGTGGCGCACGAACATCACGCCGAACATCACGTTGTCCAGAATCGCGCTCTGCTCGGCCAGCAGCGCTTCGATGCGCATTTCATTGTGCTTGCGCTGGCTGATGTCGGAGATGATGCCGTCCACCCATGGCGCATCGCGGTCGGCCTCGGAGGGCTGCGGCTGGCCGTTTTCCTGCACCCAGCGCACGGCGCCGGCGGCGTCTTGAATACGGTATTCGATTTCGTATGGCTGGCCGTCGCGCAGCGCCTGGGCGATGACGCGGCGCTGCTTCTTGCGGTCTTCCGGCGCAATCAGATTGGTCCAGGAATGCGTGGTGCTGCGCATGAATTGCGCCGCCGTGTAGCCGGAGATGTCGGCGATGGCGTCCGAAACGAAATCAATCGGGCCGTCCGGACGGAAGCGGAACACCGCGCCCGGCACCTGGGTGACGATGGTACGGAAGCGCTCTTCGCGCTGGCCGATATCCTCGAACAGGCGCTTGATCGCCACCCGCATCTGCTCCAGCTGCTGCGCCAGGCGGCCCAGTTCATCGCTGCCGGTGACGTCCAGCCGGGTTTCAAAGTCGCCGTGCGACAGGCGGTCGGAGAAGCGCATCAGCTTGCGCAGCGGTTTGATCAGGCGCGCATTCAGGAACAGCACGATCAGCAGCAACGACACGGTCAGCTGCGCCGCCAGCACGAACACATAGGACAGCTGCTTCTCGCGCAACTCTTGCTGGCTGCGGGCATCGTCCATTTCCACCATGATGCGGCCGATGCGCTCGCCGCGCACCAGGATTTCGCGGTCGGCACGATAAACGTTACCACTGGCCACGCGCGGCGAGCGCACGTGCATGAATTGGGTATCGGCCTGGCCGACCACCTGCACTTGCAGCACCGAGCGGTCGCGCATTACCGATTCGACCAGCGAGTGGGCCGATTCGGCATTCATATTCCACAGGGATTCCTGCATGCCCAGCGCCAGGATGTCGGCGTTGCGCTGCAACGATTCATTTAGCGCCACGCGCGCCGACTGCTGCTCGTGCACGCCGATCAGCAGGTAGCTGCCGATAATCGCAGGGATGACCAGGCCGCCAAATACCACCAGCAGCAATGCGCCATAGATGGACAGGCCGTACAGCGCACTGAGGCGGGCGCGGAATTTCTGGTAAATCGTGCTAGTCATGCACCGGCACTGCGTATTGATTAATTTGCATCGTCAGTCTGAGGTTGTTACTTAGTAGGAATTATGCACGGAATATCTTCGCAAATATGCAAAAAAAGTGCCAGAACCGGCAAAAATCCCACAGGCGCGCTATGATCGCGGCTCTTTTCCCACACATAGGAATTCACCATGACCACGTTCTCGATGTACACCGCTTCCATTCCTGTGTTTAAACAGATTCTGAACAGCCTGAGCGCCATCCTCGACAAGGCTGAAGCGCACGCCGCCGACAAGAAAATTGATCCGAACGCGCTGCTGCAATACCGTCTGTTCCCAGACATGCTGCCGTTCACCCGTCAGATCCAGATCGCTTGCGATTTCGCCAAGGGTGCAGCCGCCCGCCTGGGTGGCCAGGAAGTGCCGTCGTATGAAGACAAGGAAGTAACGTTTGCCGACCTGAAAGCGCGCATCGCCAAAACGCTGGCGTATATCGACAGCGTGCCGCAGGCGCAGATCGAAGGCAGCGAAGACCGCGCCATCACCACCGGCAGCGGCGAGAAGACCAAGCATTTCGTGGGCCAGACCTATCTGTTCCACTACGCGCTGCCGCACTTCTACTTCCACGCCACCACCGCGTATGACATCCTGCGTCATAACGGCCTGGAAGTTGGCAAAAAGGACTTTATCGGTTCGTATTAATCGACAGGCTCAGGTATTCCGGCGCGGGTAGCCCTGCGCCAGGATGCGCTGCCAGACGATTTCTTTGGCCTCGGGTGTCATCGACACCCAGTGCGCCACCTCGACCACCGAACGGCCGCAGCCGCGGCAGATTTCGTCAAAGGTGGTCGAGCAGACTGCCACGCACGGCGTGTCCGGGCGGACCGGCAGGTCGCTCATGGCTTTTCCATCAACTTGTCCCAGCCATCGTGACCGAGTTTTTCCAGCGTCTCGATATTCTTATCGAAAATATCAGATGCTTCCGGGAAGGCCTCGACCGCGCGGTCGATGCTGTCTTCGCGCAGCAGGTGCAGGGTCGGATACGGCGAGCGGTTGGTGTAGTTGCTGATGTCGTTGACGTCGGTGCCGTCGAACTGATACTGCGGGTGGAAACTGGCCACTTGCAGGAAACCGTCCAGCCCCAGGTCTTCCAGCGCGGCGTCGGCCACGTCCAGGAATTCGTTGTAGTCGAAGAAATCGGTCAGCACGTTCGGGTGGATCAGCAGCGTGGTGTCGATCTTTTCCGCATCGGTGTCGGCCAGATGCTGTAGCTCTTCCATCAACTTTTCCAGCAGCTCTTCCGGCGTTTCCGCCTCGGTGACGACGTAACGCACTTGTTTTTTGACGTGCACGCTCTTGGCGAACGGGCACAGGTTCAGGCCGATGACGGCCTTTTCCAGCCAATGGACGGTATCGGCGATGACCACATCGCGGTCGATGGCGGGGCTACTCATATTGCTATTCCTCAATCACTACGCAAAAACAGGATTGTACGCACTCTTCCCCGCCGCGCCTATGTTCCTCATTTACTTCCGTCAATTTGCCGGCATCTCGCGCTTATTTAACGGGAATTGTTGCATATAAGAATTTGTCATAAGGGTGACATATTCCTTGACTGATGGGAGGGACCTTCGTACACTCCACGTTTAATTCATAGTCCACGCGAAGTTTCTTCTCGCTAACTCACGGAAAACTATGCAAGCACGCATTCCCAAATCCGCAGTCCTGGCCACGCTGGTAGTGCTACTCGCGCCCGCGCTATCCCAGGCCTACGAACA
Source organism: Duganella levis (assembly GCF_009857605.1). Taxonomy (GTDB): domain Bacteria; phylum Pseudomonadota; class Gammaproteobacteria; order Burkholderiales; family Burkholderiaceae_D; genus Rugamonas; species Rugamonas levis. Next base: position 10,007 of record NZ_WWCT01000026.1, read on the forward strand.
CGCAACAGATCTGCCGACGGTCACTACCGCGCTGTCTCCCCTGCCGAAATTCCCCATTCCCGATGTCGCTTCCCTGAAAACCAAATCCGTCAAACTGGTGGATGAGGATGCTTTCCGCGAAAAAGATGTCTGGGGCCGCATCCGCAGCGGTTACGCGATTCCCGACGTCAGCAATGACCTGGTGGCCAAGCATGTTAACTGGTACGCCACCCGTCCCGACTACATCGCCCGCACCACTGCGCGCGCTTCGCTGTACCTGTTCCACGTCGTCTCCGAGCTGGAAAAGCGCGGCATGCCGACCGAACTGGCGCTGCTGCCATTTATTGAGTCCGCCTTCAACCCGAACGCCCTGTCGAGCGCCAACGCGGCCGGCATGTGGCAGTTTGTGCCGGGCACCGGCCGCGACTTCAACCTCAAGCAGGACGCTTTCAAGGACGAACGCCGCGGCATCCTGGCCTCGACCGACGCCGCCCTGACCTATTTGCAGCGCCTGTACGATATGTTCGGCGACTGGCAACTTGCCCTGGCCGCCTACAACTGGGGCGAAGGCTCGGTGCAGAAAGCCATCAAGCGCAATCAAGCCGCCGGCAAGCCGACCGACTTTGAAAGCCTGGCCGACCTGATGCCGGCCGAGACCCGCAATTACGTGCCAAAATTGCAAGCGGTGAAGAACATCGTCGCCAACCCGCAGCAGTATGGCCTGAACCTGCCGGTGATCGACAATTCGCCGTACTTCACGGCGGTCGACAAGACCAGCGATATCGACCTGACTGTGGCGGCCCACCTGGCCGAACTGTCGGTGGACGAGTTCAAGGCACTGAATCCGCAGTTCAAGCGCCCGGTCATCACCGGCGACGACCAGACCAAGATTCTGTTGCCGAAGGAAAACGCCGAGAAGTTCCATATCAACCTGGCCCAATGGACCAAGGAACTGTCGACCTGGTCGACCCACAAGATCACCAGCGCGCGCGAATCGATCCGTACTCTGGCGTCGCGCTTCCACACGTCGCCGGAAGTCATTCGCCAGGCCAACAATATTCCGCAGAACTCGGTGCTGAAAGCCGGCTCCACCATTCTGGTGCCGAAGATTTCGGCGTCGGTGGGCGACATCGCCCCGGACGTGGCCGAAAGCGCCACCGTCTCGTATGAAGCGGAACGCGCCAGCGGCAAGACGGCCAAGGGCTACAAACTGCCGAAGGCCAGCAAGTCCGACAAGTCGAGCCCTGTTTCGCTGGTGAAAGCCCGCGTCGCGCGCGATAGCGGCAGCAAAAAACACCGCAAAGCCAACTGATGGCCGCCGCCGGACCCCGCATAGGCGGGGCCGGCGGCCGCGATTCAGAGGTTGCAGTCAAGGCTGACACGTCCTACAATCTTGCTCTTGCGTGTCGGGCAATACTTGCACACCTCGCACACTAAAAAAACACAACCCCACTGACGTCGCCAGCCAGCTCTGAGAGCGAGCCCGGCACGCAGTCGCAATCGGAGTCCCTATGGCGTTCTTGCAAGGCAAAAAAATCCTCATCACTGGTTTGCTGTCGAACCGTTCCATCGCTTACGGTATCGCCAAGGCTTGCCATCGCGAAGGCGCCGAACTGGCGTTCACCTACGTCGGCGAACGTTTTAAAGACCGCATCACCGAATTCGCCGCCGAATTCGACAGCAAGCTGGTATTCGACTGCGACGTCGGCAGCGACGAGCAAATCGACGCGCTGTTCGCCGACCTGGGCAAGAGCTGGTCGCAGCTGGACGGCCTGGTGCACGCGATCGGCTTTGCGCCGCGCGAAGCCATCGCCGGCGAATTCCTGGACGGCCTGAGCCGCGAGAACTTCCGCATCGCCCACGACATCTCGGCCTACAGCTTCCCGGCCATGGCCAAGGCTGCGCTGCCGCTGCTGAAAAACGGTTCGTCGGTGCTGACCCTGTCGTACCTGGGTGCAGTCCGCGCCATTCCTTACTACAACACCATGGGCTTGGCCAAAGCCTCGCTGGAAGCGTCGGTACGCTACCTGGCGGAAAACCTGGGCAAGCTGGGCATCCGTTCGAACGGCATCTCGGCCGGTCCGATCAAGACCCTGGCTGCGTCCGGCATCAAGGACTTCGGCAAGCTGCTGGGCTTTGCCTCGTCGCACGCGCCGCTGCGCCGCAACGTCACCATCGAAGAAGTCGGCAACACCGCCGCCTTCCTGCTGTCGGACCTGGCGTCCGGCATCACCGGTGAAATCACCTACGTCGACGGCGGCTTCTCGCACGTCATGGGCCTGAACGCAGAAGACTACCAATAAGCCTTCCATGCTGCACACCCTTAAAAACGCCTCGCTCACCGGGGCGTTTTTTTTGCTCCTCGTTCTGTTCGTCCCTGCCGCGCGCGCCGACGAGTGTCTGGACCGCACCTGGGCGGGCACAATCGGCGACATCCCCGTCACGCTGGAATTCTCCGTTGAGGACCAGGCGCATTACCAAGGCCGCTACCACTATCGCGACAATCTCGCGGACCTGTACCTGGAGCAAGACAAAGAGTCAGGACTCTGGCGCGAATATGATGCCAAGGGCACGCAAACCGGCCAACTGGCACTGACCTGCGAGGACGGCAACAAACTCAGCGGTGTGTGGCGCACTGCGGCCGGCGACAAGCCGCAGCCGCTGGTCGCCGTGCCCGGCAGCAGCGATTCCGAGCAGCGCATCCGCAATCTGAAGCTGCAATTCAGCGCACCGGTGGCGATTGGCGCAAACACCTATCGCAAAGTGACAGCGCCGGGCATCAAGGATTTTTATAGTGTTACGCTGCAAGGCGACAGTGCCGGCATCCAGGCCTTGAACAAGAAACTGCGCGAGTATGCCGTCAGCAATCTGAGCGAGATCGTCGAGTGCGCCGCTTACGGCATCATGCGCAACGGCCCTGGGAATGCGTGGGAAAACACCATTACCACCAGCGTCAGCGTTTGGAACGCCGACCTGGTCGTCCTCAACCGCAGCTTCGACGGGGAGTGCGGCGGCGCCCACGGCAATAGCTGGTTTGGCGAGGAGGCCTATTCCACCCAGACCGGTGGACTGGAGGATATGCGCGGCTGGTTCAAGGACAAGAGCGACTGGCCCATTGGCCGCTACTACGATGAGGGTCCACAGGCGCGCAGCTTGCCCGCACTGGTCTGGCGGGCATATGGACGGATGTCCGACGATTGCAACGAACTCGTCTCCATCGATGAGGTATGGCCGACGGCGCAAGGCCTGGTATTCCGCGTTAGCGCCAACGCCTACGCCAACCGCAATTGCGAAGACCAAGTCCCGATGGCATGGAAAGCACTGACGCCGTTCCTGTCCAGGCTCGGCATACAAAGGATGAAGGGTCTACAGGGCCACAAGTAGCAACTGCAGTGCTACACTTGTTCGTATGTCAACCGAGCCTTCCGATGAATCCCTGATGCTGCGCTACGCCGATGGCGACCTGGCCGCTTTTCGCGAGCTGTACCAGCGCCATCAGCGTGGGCTGTACCGCTTTGTCGCGTGGCGCTCGCCGCGCCGGGATTGGGTGGATGAGGTGGCGCAGGAGGCGTGGATCGGTTTGCATCAGGCGCGTGGGCGATATGTGCCGAGCGCCAGTTTTCGCACTTTCCTGTATCAGATCGCGCGCAACCGGCTGGTAGATTTGCAGCGCCAGTCGCCGCTGCTGTCGGTCGATGATGCGCCGGAACCGCAAAGCCCGGCGGCTGATGCGGAGCTGGAGTCGCAGCAGATGAATTCGGCGTTGCACCAGGCGATTCGCGCGCTGCCGGGCGAGCAGAAGGAGGCGCTGGTGTTGCAGCAGTTCAGTGGCTTGTCGCTGGAGGAGATTGCGACGCTGACCGACGCGCCGATTGAAACCGTCAAGAGCAGGCTGCGCTACGCCATGCGAAAATTACGCGAACAGCTGTCGGCCGGCGTGGCCGCGCAGGAGGAGCAGGCATGAGCAACGGCGATCACAATCTGCAGGATGATGCTGAGCTGGACGATTTCCTCGCCGGCCGCGATGCATTGTCGCGTCAGTTGGCGGCGTTGGCGCAGCCGGAAGCCCCCAAGCAGGTGAATGACGCGATCATGGCATCGATTGAAGCGCAGCTGGCGCAGGAGCGCGCGGCGCAGACGGTGCAACAGGTGCAAGCCGTGGAGGCTGCACCAGCCGCGCATGCAGCTCAAGCAGGCGGGGTCACGCAGGTCGCGACGCGGCGGCCGGCGGCCAATATGGCGCGCTGGCGTGCGCCCGCAGCGCTGGCCGCCAGCCTGGTCGGCGTCTTGCTGCTGACGCTGGAATGGCAGCGTGGCGACTATGCCCAGCAAGCGCAAATGACAGCGGCGGCGCCAGAGCAAAAACCCGTCGCCAGCACACCGCAAGCGGCAGAGCAGCCTGCACCGCAACCGGCGCCGCCAGCCTTGCCAACTGTGGTGGCTGGGCGCGGCGCCACTGGCGGGCGCGATCGAGAGACCACCTCCGTGACGGCGGCCGTATCCGCCGCTGCAGCCCCATCGCCGAGCGGCCACATTGCGCCGTCACCGAGCCCTGCGCGACCGGCACCGGCGCAGCCCGCACCGCACGCTGAGCCGGCCGCCAAGTTGGCGCCGTCATTGCTGGCGGATGCCGACAAAGCGCCGGAGCCGATCATCATCACGCCGCCTGCAGAACAATTCCTGCGCGCCCGCTCCGCCCCGACCGCCAATCTGGCGGCGGCCGTTCCGCCGTCTGTGACGAGTGGGCCGCTTGCCGCGCCGATTTCGCCATCGCCCGCGACAACGCTTTCATATTCATCGCGGTCGGCGCCGTCGATGCCGCCGGCCGCTCCCATCGCCTTGCCGGCGGCACCACCTGCGCCGCCTGCGCCACCGCCAGCACCTGCGCTTGCGACCTCGGCTACGCCCGTCGTTGCGGCTGCGACTGCGCCGACCTTGGTCACCGTCACCGGCTCCGCGCGCAAGGCCATGTCGCCTGCCGATACCGCCCGCGCCGCCGAATGGCTGCACGTCATCGACGAAATGCTGAAAGCCGACCTGCGTCAGGACGCGCGCGAAGAATGGCGCAAATTCAACCTGGCCTATCCCGACTATCCAGTGCCGGAACAACTGGCCAAGCGAATCGACGCCATCAACTGATTACTTCACCTCAAACTCGCCCACCAGCACCGTCTCCCCGCGTCCGCTCAACCGCACCGTCACCATCTGATCACGCGCGCCGGCGCGGCCGAAGCCGCTGGTCAATTTCAGCTGCAAAGTCGTGGCCCCAGCCACCACTTGCTGGCGACTGCCGAAGAAGTTGGCCTCGACCTTGTACTTGCCCGGCATCGCATGCCGCAGCGAAAACTCCTCCGGCCCATAACCGCCAGTGAAGTCCACCGACAAGCGCCCGCCCTGCTCCGTAAAACGATGGCCGTAGTAACAGCGCTCGCCAGTCGGATCGGTCACCCACAAATCCATATCGGAATTATCGGCATCCCAGCTCAGTACCACGCGCATATCGAGCGGCATGTTTTTCAGCAGACGTGGATCGATGCGGCTGGTGTCCAGCTTCACCTTGCCTGGCGACGCGATGATCGAATTCATATCCGCCAGCGCAATCAGCTCGATTTCGGCAAAGCGTCCATCCCATGGACGAATCGCCACCTCGTACAACTGGTCAATCGCCTGCTGCGGACGGCCGGCGGCAGCGTAAGCCAGGCCCAGATCGCGGAACGATTGCGGCTCTTCCTCGGCCAGCTCACGCACTTTTTCGAACACCGGAATCGCCAGCTCAGGCTGCCCAGCCTGCAACAAGCGATAGCCAAGAATGCGCAGCACCTGGCGGTTTTCCAGATCCATCTCCGCCAGGTTGGACAGCACGCGCAAGGCCAGATCGCGCTGGCCGCGCGCAAACAGCTGGTCGGCAACATCGACGTAGAACGCGCTGCTGTTCAGGTACGATGGCCGCTCGTCCAGATAAATCGCATACAGCTGGTCCGGCCGCGCCGCCTTCATCCGAGCGATGTAGCTGGCGTTCGCATCCCAGCGCTTGAGGCTGACCGTGATCTCGCCGGATGACTGCGCTGGTTCCGCAGCCGGCCGCATGTGCCGGTCAGCCGCACTGGCAATCACCACCGGACTCGGCGCGCGCTGAAAGACGCCGGATGCATACGACAGCGGCTCCTGTGCCGGCGCAGGAGGTGCTGGCGGCGCTGGTGGCGGCGAGCGCATCGCCAGCTCATTGGTAACCGCTTTGTCCGCACCGTTCGACCGCCCTGTCACCTCAACCCGTGTCAACTTGTTCTCACGGTACGCCGGGTATGGCGTCGGCTTCGGATGATTGCCCTCCCACCACGCCAGCTTGCGCTGGAACTGCTGCACCACCTGTTCCAGCTGATTAGTCCGACGCAGCGTCAACTCACCGCCGCGCATCCGCTTCAGCGCATCGAAGGCAGCCTGCAACTCGGCTGGCGGCTGCACGTCGTAACGCACATAATCCTCCAGCCGTTCCAGCACCAGCAACGAGGTCTCGCGCGTCGGCATGCTGAACTGCGTGCCCAGCCGGCGAATCGCGGCGCGATGCAATTCATAATCCGCTTCCAATTGATGCAACTTGTAGCCGGCCCAGGTGCGCGCCGCGAGCGGATGCGACGGCCCGTTGGCCGACACCTCGATCAGCAATGGCGTTGCCCTGTCCTGCTTCAGCAACTCCAGCTTCAGCTCCGCCACCGGTGCAATCAGCTTGCCAGACACGCGCAACATGCCCAGCGGCGCATCGTCGTCGTGAATCAACACATCGGTCGCGCCGCGTGCGCTCACCAGCCGCACTTGCAAGCCGTCGGTCAACAACATCTCAGCGGCCGCGCCCGGACGATCGGCCTGTACCGTCACCAGCTTGCCGCCGTTGCGCTCGGCCAGCGCCGACAAGCGCGCGGTATCAGCCGACACCGCCGAGTTCAGCACATACAAGCGCTGTCGCGACGACAACTGCGGGAATTGTTTGCCGCCATAATTCATCAAGCCGTCGCTGACCAGCAGGTATTCGTTGACCTCCGCCTGCGGCTGCCAATCGGCCAGTGCGCTGGCGCCGTCATACACCGTGTCTTGCAGCGACTTGCGCAAGGTCTGCCAGTCGCCATTGACGATGCGGAAACGCTGCACCGCTTCTGCCCGGTCACGCAGCCGGATCAGACGCACCTCGCCATTGCCCAGCGCCTTGAAGTAACGATCCAGCTCGCTTAGTTCGGCATCATGCTGACGCTGCGCGCCGGAGCCGGAACTGTCCCACAGCAAACCCACCACCTTAGGCAGCGGGCGCGGCGTGCGCTGCGTGCTGGCCGGCATCTCGGCCAGGAAATACGTCTCGCCGCCAAACTGCTGCACATAGGTTTGCGGCGCTACCAACGTCGGCACCAGCAACTTAAGCACGCCGCTGGCCGAATACGTCGCGCGCGTCAGCTGGGCCTGATAGCCGTCACCATTGCGCTCGAAGACGATGTCGCCGATGTTGCCGCTGGCTTGCGGCGGCGCCTCGCCGGCTACGGACACGTGCAACGCCACGCCCTGCTCCAGTTCGCCATACGCCAATGGCAGCCGATAGGCCCAGTTCGCGCCTTCGCGGTCCAGCGTCTCGGTGTACGTCAGCTCCACCGTGCGCGTGCCCTGCGCCGGAATCGGAAACACCCGCAACTGGAAATTGTTGCCCTGGGTTTGCTCCAGCAAAGCCGGGTCGATGCGGGTACGTTCGACCGCCTCCAGGATTTGCCGGCCACGTGCCTTCTCGACCGGCACCGCCGCCCGCATCTTGCCCTCCAGATCCAGCGCGAAGGCGCTGATCTGCTGTCCCGGCAACAGCGGGAACTGCAACTTGCCTTCCAGCGGCCGCCGGTTCGGGTTAAAGAACACCATGCGCAGCGTGGTCTGCGCCATGCTGCCGCTGAGCGCGGCGTCCACCTTCAGGCTTTGCAGCCGCACCGGCTGCTCGGCGCCCTGCACCACCATCAGCGGCGGCGCCATCGGCGGGCGCGGCAGCAAAGGCCTGGAGGCCCGCTGCTCCGGTATCTGCGCCTGCGCCATCCCCGCCATCACCAGCAAGCTGGCCACGATTATTCTGTTCCACATAACGATCCCCTTTGCGCCAGCTGATGCCGGCATTGCAGGGTGTATCGTGACGGCAGCTAAAACGGGGTTACGGGATTACAAATAGATACAAATGCGCATCATGGCAAGCCGGCCAGGCTGCTGTAGAACTTGTCGCAATCAGCCATCGTCGGCGCGCTCTGCTGCGAAATGCCCAGCTTGCCGGTCTGCCACGCCTGCAAGCTGCGCTTCTCTTCCTCGGCCAGAGGGCGCATGGCCAGCGCGTCGGCGCGGCTGGTGCGGGTGACCATCAGCACATCCGCCTGCTTCAGCCCGGCCTCGTTGGCGGTGCGCCAGCTTTGCACGGCGCCATCGTAGTTGGCTTTGTGCGCCGGGAACATGCGGCCGCAAGCGCTGCTGACGGCGGTGAGGAAATCGCGCCGGATGCCCAGCTTGACGCTGGCACGTTCAGCATCACTGAGCGGCTGGGCCGGCTTCTCGGCGACCGGCTCCTGCTTCGGCCGCAGCAATGGCGGATCGGCGATCACCTGATCGACTTGCGTCAACAACCCGGCGGCGCTGGCCGGACGCCCGCCTGTACCGCCCAGCGCTTTGCCGTTGCGGAACACATACTGCTCCGGCACCCCGTACACCCGGACCAGCGGGCCGAAATCGGGTATCTCGCGCCATGGCTTCCACTGAACCCGTGCATAGACTAGCTTGGGCTCATGGGGCAAGGCCGCCGCCCGGTCGAAGGTGTCGTCGGCGCCCTTGCAATAACCGCAGTTCAGATCGGGCGAGGTCATCTGCACCACCACATAGTCATGTTTGGCCACGAAGGCGGCGAGCTCCTGCGGTTTCAACTCCGTCACCGGCGCCGCCACGCAGGCCTGCGCCAGCAGACCAGCCATGCCTCCAACAATGCTCCGCCGCATACGTCCTCCCGTCGCTGATAAAAACAGTAAATTATCTTAAAGACAACCAACCGCGCGCACGATAGAACCGCCTCCTCTACACCGCCCTGTACAAACAAGGCAAAACAGGGCATAATAGCTGCCTAGCCTGCAATGCGCGTGTCGATAACAAAGCGACACCGATTGTTCAGCCAGTAGTAAGTTAAGCAGCATCGCAGCCTCAGCGCATCATTCCTGGTGCCCTTATAAAGCCCTCCCGCCTCTGGTGTCGTTACATGACACCGTCCCGGCGCAAAGCTTTTGTGCCGAAATTTCTTTCGATTCTGATTGAGTCATTTCGTTTTGGTAGGCGTTGCTATTTCGCGTTCCGCTATGACAGCGGGGACGCTGGTTTTTACGAAAGAACAGCATGACATTTGAAGCACTTGGTCTCAACACGTCCATCATTAAAGCCCTGACCGACGCCGGCTACACCGCGCCGACTCCAGTTCAGCAGCAGGCTGTACCTGCCGCGATCGCAGGCAAGGACTTGTTAGTTTCCTCGCAAACTGGTTCCGGCAAGACTGCAGCCTTTATGCTGCCGTCGCTGCACCGTTTGTCCGAGATCGATCCGGCCACCGCCGGCAAGACTCCTAATCAAGAAATGCAAGCCGCCCGTGCCCGTGGCGAGCGTCCACGTTTCAAAGCTGCACAGCCAAAAATGCTGGTGTTGACCCCGACCCGCGAACTGGCTCTGCAAGTCACCACCAATACCGACAAATACAGCGTCAACCTGCGCCGCATCAAGGCCGTGTCGATCCTGGGCGGTATGCCTTACCCTAAGCAGATGCAACTGCTGGCCAAGAATCCTGAAATCCTGGTGGCCACCCCAGGCCGTCTGATCGACCACATGGAATCGGGCAAGATCGACTTCTCGCAACTGGAAATCCTGGTGCTGGACGAAGCCGACCGCATGCTGGACATGGGTTTCATCGACGACATCGAGAAAATCGTTGCCGCCACCCCGGCCAACCGTCAAACCATGCTGTTCTCGGCCACGCTGGACGGCGTCGTCGGCAACATGGCGCGCCGCATCACCAAAGATCCGCAAGTGATCCAGATCCTGAGCGCCGCCAACAAGCACGAAAACATCACCCAGCGCGTGCACTTCGTCGACGACCTGTCGCACAAGAATCGCCTGCTGGACCACCTGCTGCGCGACGAAACCCTGGACCAGGCTGTTGTGTTCACCGCCACCAAGCGTGACGCCGACACCATCGCCGACCGTCTGAACATCGCCGGTTTCTCGGCTGCCGCCCTGCACGGCGACATGCATCAGGGCGCGCGTAACCGCACCCTGGACAGCCTGCGTCGCGGTTCGGTCAAGATCCTGATCGCTACCGACGTCGCGGCGCGCGGTATCGACGTCCCATCGATCACCCACGTGTTCAACTACGATCTGCCGAAGTTCCCGGAAGATTACGTCCACCGCATCGGTCGTACCGGCCGCGCTGGCCGTAACGGTCACGCCATCTCGCTGGTCAACCACGCAGAAGGCATGAACGTCAAACGCATCGAACGCTTCACCAAGCAACTGATTCCGGTGAATGTGGTCGAAGGCTACGAGCCGAAGAAAACCGCTTCGGCGCCACGCTCGTCGGCACGTCCAGGCGGCTGGAAACCAGGCGACAACCGTGGCGGCGCCAAGCCAGGCCAGCGTTCGTTCAGCAAGCCAGGCAGCAGCAGCGCCGGCGCACCACGCCGTGAAGGCAGCGGCGCTTCGGGCGAAGGCTACAAAGGCGGCGGCTACAAAGGCAGCAACCCACGCAGCAACGACGGCCAGCGCCGCACCTACGGCGACCGTTAATCGTTCGTCAGCGCTAGCGTCTGAATGAAAAAGGCCACCAGAGCAATCTGGTGGCCTTTTTTGCATTAAATGCTATGCTGTCGAAATGAAAACACCATTCACTTCCCTCCTGCTCGCGCTGGCCCTCGGCGCCGGCCTGCATCAGACTGGCGCCGCCCAGAATATCAATCTGGAGCCCAAGTATGGCCTGGTGGCCAAGACCGAGCAGCAGCAAGCTGCCGATCAGCATTTTCTCGATGAGGTCGACCGGCAGACCGGCGGCGACCGCGCCAAGGCGGCGGAGCAGATCGCGCTGCTGGGCTGGAGCTTTGTGCGCAAAAATGCGCCGCAAGACGCCATGCGGCGCTTCAACCAGGCGTGGCTGCTGGATCACTCAAACGGGCTGGCCTTGTGGGGCATGGCGGTGATGGAAAGCGCCAAGGGCAAGCGCCCCGAGGCGCTCAAGCTGATGACCGAAGCCGAGCCTAAATTGCGGGGCAATGTGGATTTCGAGGTGGACTATGCCAAAGCCGTATCGGTAGTCGGCCTGCAAACCAAGGACAAAGCGCTGCTGGCAGACGCGGCCAAACGCTTCGACGCCATCTACCAGCAGCACCCGGATCACGCCGCCAATCTGCAAAACTGGGCCATTCTGCTGTACTACGCGGGCGACTATGCCGGCGCCTGGAGCAAGATCCAGTTGGCTGAGAAAGCACCCGGCACCATGCCGATGGACGCGAAGTTCATCGCGGCGCTGGAAGCCAAAATGGCCCGGCCGGGCGCGGACTCAATCAGCGGGAAGTGACTTCGCAGCCGCCGATAAACGACGCGGCAAACTGCGGTTTAACACTCAATATATCGAAATAAGGATCGTCGATGCGCCCAACCTTGCTATTTTTCCTGATGCTGCTGAGTGCCGGCTGTGCGACAGTAGCGTGGTCTCCACACGGCGATTTGACTAACGGTAGCGGCAATGTGACACAGTCACGGATAGCCGTCTCAGGTGCAAGCGAGCTGGAGCTGGAAAACATCATGCATCTGAATGTGCTGCTTGACGTAACGGTTGGCAGTACGCCGCAGCTGGTCATCGAGGCAGACGACAATCTGCTGCCATTTATCCACCATGTGGAAAGCGGCGGCCAGATAAAAATTTGGACTACGGGCAATCTGGTCAGCGCACACGCGGTGCGCATCCGGTACGCGACGCCGCAGCTGGCTCGGCTCAAGGTCAAGGGTTCAGTACAGGTAGCAGTCAGCGGCTTGCGCGGCACAGCGCTGGCGCTGGACAATCAAGGTGCATCAAAAATTGTGCTGGACGGCGTGGTGCATACCTTGGCGCTGACCAGCAGCGGTGCGGGCGATGTGCACGCTGAAAAGCTGATATGCAACTCGGCGGACATCAAGCTGTATGGCTCCGGCGATCTTTTTCTAGGAACGGTCCAGGGCGAGCAGGTCAAGATTGATACCAGCGGCTCGTCCGATATCACCATCGGCGGCACGGTGAACAGTTTGCTGGCAGACAGCGCAGGCTCAGGTCAGCTGTTGCTGGCAAAGCTGGCGACGCGTGACGCGCGTGTAGCGGTAAATGGCTCGGCCAGGGCCGAGATCAACGTCAGCGGCAATGTGGAGGTCAGCAGCGGCGGCGCATCCAAGGTCATTGTTCATGGACAGCCTCAGCACCGTAGTCTTAAAGGCCCGGCCATCGAGATACTGTAAAACCAATGAAAAAAATAGCCCAGCTGCCGCAACATAAAATAATCCCGCTGCTACTGTTTCTATTGCTCCCCATCAGAGCCAGCGCCGCCGACCTTATCCCCGCCCATCTGACCGGCGCATGGGGCACAGGCGCCTCGCTCTACGACGGCAAGCAGGAGCAAGCCGATGTGTATTTGCTGCCGGACGGGTTGGGCATGATGGCCGGTTCGAGCGCGCCAGCGCACCGCGCCGATGGTGTCGATGACGGCAAGCCGGGGCCACGCGCCATCGTCGGCTACCCGGTGCACGCCAAAATGGACAGCGACACACTGGTGCTGCATCCCTTCCTTCCGGCAGGCGTGCCGGGCATGAAAGCAGAATTCGACATCAACTGCCGTTACGCGCAGGCGGACAAGACGCTGACCTGCACCTGGCCAGACAACAAATCCATTCTGCTGAAGCGACGCGGCGACACCGTGCCGGCGGAGGTCATGCGCATGACCGACCAGGTCGAGCCTAAAAACAAGCGATAAGCGCGCCATAGGCCTGTCACATTCGCCCGCTATGATCGACGCTTCAGCTATTTCTCCTCTGCCAGCATGTCGATCAACCGCCGTCAATTTCTCCGCTACGCCGCTGGTGCGGGCGGCGCCGCCACCCTGTTTCCCGACCTGATCCGCGACGCGCTGGCGGTGCCCGCCAACAATGTCACCGGCACGCTGGCCGACATTGAACACGTGGTGATCTTCATGCAGGAAAATCGCTCCTTCGACCATTACTTCGGCACGCTGTCGGGCGTGCGCGGCTTTGACGATCCGCGCGCCATCAAGCTGCCGGATGGTCGCCCGGTCTGGTATCAGCCGGATGCTGCCGGCGGCCATGTACTGCCGTTCCACTTCGACGCCAAAAACACCAGCGCGCTGTCGCTCGGCACCGACCACACGTGGAAAGGCGCGCAAGCCATCTGGCAAGGCTGGGATGCGTGGGTCAAACGCAAAACGCCGCAATCGATGGGCTATTTCGACCGTGGCGACCTGCCCTTCTACTACGCACTGGCCGACGCCTTCACCATCTGTGACGCCTACCATTGCTCGATCTTCGGCGCCACCGATCCGAACCGCATGGTCGCGCTAACCGGCACCAGCCAGGGCTGGATCGGCACCATGGGCAAGCTGTACAACGTCAACGCGGCCGGCTACTTCAACGGCGATCCGGCGCTGGACAACATCACGCCCGAGGTCATCAGCGGCGCACCCAACTGGCGCACCTACGCCGAGGTGCTGGAAGCCAGTCAGGTCAGCTGGAAGGTCTACCAGGAATGGGATAACTACGGCGACAACTACCTGGCCTATTTCCGCAATTTCCGCGTCAACGCCGACGGCAGCCGTCTCGCCGAGGACGCGCCGCTGTACCAGAAAGGCCGCATGCTGGCGCCCGGCTCCACGGCCGCCAACGCCACCGGCACCACGGCCGACTGGCTGGTGAACAGCTTCGCCGACGACGTCCGCCACAACCGCCTGCCGCAGGTGTCGTGGATCTGCTCGCCCAACGATTACACCGAGCACTCGCCCAACTCGCCCAACGCCGGCGAACAGATCACCGCCCGCCTGCTGGCGGCGCTGGTGGCCAATCCGGAGGTCTGGTCCAAGACCGTGTTCCTGCTGATGTACGACGAGAACGACGGCTTCTTTGACCACGTACCGTCCGACCTGGCGCCGCTGAATCCATCCATGGGCAAGACCACGCTGGCCGAGATCGGCGTCCATGAAACCTATCAGGGCGAGCCAGTCGGCCTCGGGCCGCGCGTGCCGATGCTGGTGATTTCGCCGTGGAGCCGGGGCGGCCGCGTGTGCTCGCAGCTGTTCGATCACACCTCGCAGTTGCGCTTCCTCGAAGAGTGGCTGGTGAGCAAAGGCAAGCAGCGCGCCGCCGTGCAGTGCGACCAGATCTCGCCATGGCGCCGCGCCGTGTGCGGCAACCTGACTTCGGCCTTCGATTTCAGTACGCCCAACCGCGAATGGCCAGCCAGCGTGCCGCCGACCGCGGCCTATGCGCGCGTCTCCGGCAAGCCTTACCCGCAACCGCCCGTCAACCAGACGTTGCCGAAGCAGGAGCCGCAGCCGGCGAGCGGTCCGCGTCCCGCCTGTGCGCTGCCGTATGACCTGGCGGTGCATGGCCAGTCGACCGGTCCGCAGCAGTTTGCACTGAGTTTCGCCAACGACGGCACAGCCGGCGCCGCCTTCATCGTCTACTCCAGCCTGCGCGCGGGCGGTCCGTGGTACTACACGGTAGAAGCAGGCAAAAAGATCGATAGCGAACCTTGGCATTTCGACGACGCTTACGAGCTTAGTGTGCACGGCGCCAACGGCTTCCTGCGCCAATTCAGCGGACAGCTTGCCGCGACTGGTGCACGGCCGCAGCTTGAGACGCACTATGAGCGGGGCAACATCACCCTGCTACTCTCCAACCGCGAAGGCAGCGAAGCATGCAGCTTCACCGTCTCCGATAACGCCTACGGCGCGGTGGCTGCCACTTACACGGTGGCGGCCGGTGCTGCCACGACAGTGGCCTGCGATCTGTCAGCCAGCTTTGGCTGGTACGACCTTAGCGTCGTCACCAGCACCGATCCGCATTGGCTACGCCGTGCAGCCGGTCACGTCGAAACCGGACGCGCTAGCCGAACCGATCCGCTCATCGGAGCACATCAGCCACGTTGACGATGTCCACACCTTGCAGTTGCCCCAGCCAGGCATCGAACCACGACTTGTGGGCCGAGCCGACGATGGTCAGCACCCGGGCGCCGGGCTGTTCGCGGAACGTCTCGCGGATATTGGCCACCATGCGCAGATTGCGGACTTCCCAGCCGGCCACCCATATTTGCGGATAATGTTCCGGCGACTTGCCGCGCATCGCGGCAAGTACATTGGCGTCAGCCTCGACGGCCAGCGCGGCCGGATCGTTGATCAGCCGGTACAGCGGCAGCAAGTCATCGGCCAGCTTCAGCCCATCTTCCTGTTTTTGCTGCACCTTCGAGGCCGCGCTGCCCGCTGCCCAGGCCCCCTCGATCGAATGGACCAGCGCTTTGATATCCGGTACGTCCAGGCGGTCGCCGGTATGGTTATCGACCGCGTGCACCCGCGCAAGGCCCAGCCTCGCTGCCAGCACGGCGGCTAGCTGGTAGCTCTCGTTGTTGGTGGAGGCCAAGCGTTGCAGCTGTGCGACCAGCGCGTCGTCCAACAGGTCGCCGGCGCGGCGCTCTGGCGCTGGCAATTGCAACCACTGGACGTAAGCGGAGGCCGGCTCGTTCGCCGCCAGGAATACTGCCGCCAGGCGGCGCCGTTGCGCCGGCGTCGGCTGCGCGGGCCAGGTCTTGAGCGTCTGGTAAGCTTCGGCAATGGCCGCCGTCAGGTCAAGGCCGGTGGCGGCCTGGGCCGCTTCGTTGGTTGGGCAGTAGTCCTTGCCGTACTTCGCCGGTTGGCGCGCAGCAAGGTCGCAGTCTTCGCCCGGCTCGTTCTCCACGGTGATGATGGACGGCTTGAACACCGCGAGCTTGTCCAGCATGCCGTTCAGTGCGGCGGGGTTATAACTCTTCGGCATATAGCGCAAATGCACCGTGCCCAGCACCAGAACCTGGGAACGCGGCCCCACCATATCGCGATCCAGCGTCGCAAGATGCCCCTGCGCCTGCGCCGCGACCGGCAATGCGGCGATCACCGCCAACCAATGAAGTCCTCTCACACTGCCCCCCGGATAGATGATGAATGAGATAACAGTGTAAAAAAGAAATCGAACGCGCACGCGTCCGTTTAGACAGAATGCCAATTAAGCGGTACAGGATGCATAATTGCCCCGCCAAAAGTAATTTCAGAGCATTACAATATTCGGAGCTCTGGAACGCCTTCCAGTCTATGACCGCACCACCAACAATAACTGAGCAAGATCAAGCCATCACCGCGACCGTGTTGCGCGAGCGTTCGCGCTTGTGGCATTTCATCCGCCGCCGCGTGGCGGACCAGACGGATGCCGACGATATCCTGCAAGATGTGTTCTACGAGTTCACCCAGGCTTACCACCTGCCGGAGCCGATCGAACAGGTCAGCGCCTGGCTGTTCCGGGTGGCGCGCAACCGTATCATCGACCGCTTCCGCAAGAAGAAGGAAGTCGCCCTTGAGGACCTGGGCAGTGGCGACGAGGACGAGGATTGCCGCCTCGACCTGATGCTGCCTTCCCCCGACGGCGGCCCGGAAGCGGCCTACACCCGCGCCATGCTGCTGGAAGAACTGCAGCGTGCGCTGGAAGCATTGCCCGCCAACCAGCGCGAAGTGTTCATCGCCCACGAGCTGGACGGCATCAGTTTCAAGGAGATGGCGGCAGAGACCGGCGTCTCGATCAACACTTTATTGGCCCGCAAGCGCTACGCCGTGCTGTATCTGCGCCAGCGCCTGCAAGCCCTGTACGACGAATGAAAGGAGTACCAACAAAATGCGTCACGAAAATATGAGCTACAAGAAATTTAAACTGATCAAATGCCTGTGGATACTGGCCGGCGCCGCCGCGTTGGGCGCCATCGTCATGTGGCTATGGAATTGCCTGATCCCGACCATCTTCCCCGGCGCCAATGCCGTGAACTATTGGCAGGCTTTGGGATTGCTGCTACTCTGCCGCATCCTGTTTGGCGGCTTCCGCGGCCATCATCGCGACTGGCACGAAAAGCGCGAGCACTGGCAGCGCTGGCAAGCCATGACGCCGGAAGAGCGCGGTCAGTTCTTCAAGCAGCGCGAACAGTTCTTCAAGCACCGCGCGCCGTTCTGCCGCCCATCCGAAAAGAAAGATAACGAATGAAGAAAACGCCTGCGCCGCCGTTCAGCGGCTACCAGAAAATCGTCGTGGCCATGCTGGCCTTCCTCCAGTTCGCGGTGATCCTCGACTTCATGATCATGTCGCCGCTGGGTGCGCTGATCATGCCGGACCTGCACATCGGGCCGGCGCAATTCGGTCTGGTGGTATCGGCCTACGCCTTCAGCGCCGGCCTCTCCGGCCTGCTGACGGCCGGTTTCGCCGACCGCTACGACCGCAAGAAGCTGCTGCTGTTCTTCTACACCGGCTTTATTATCGGCACCGTCTGGTGCGGCCTGGCGCCGACCTTTGAAAGCCTGCTGGCGGCGCGCATCTTCACCGGCCTGTTCGGCGGCGTGATCGGCTCCATCGTACTGGCCATTTCGACCGACCTGTTCCCGCCGCAAATGCGCGGCCGCGTCATGGGCCTGATCCAGACCGCGTTTGCCGCCAGCCAGGTGCTGGGCATCCCGGTCGGCATCTACCTGTCCAACCAGTGGAACTGGCATGTGCCGTTCATCGCCATGGCCGCGTTTGGCCTGGCCGGCGGTTTGGTGGTGGCGTGGAAAATGCAGCCGGTCAATGCCCACCTCGGCAAGCCGCAGGAACACAGCGCCTTCATGCACCTGTACCACACGCTGACCGAGCAGCGCTACCTGCTGGCGTTTGCCATTACCGCCCTGCTGACCACCGGCGGCTTCATGCTGATGCCGTTCAGCAGCGCCTACATCGTCAACAACATGGGGATCGACCTGCACCACCTGCCGACCGTGTACCTGATCACCGGCGTGTGCACCATCTTCATCGGCCCGATGATCGGCCGCGCTGCCGACGCCTTCGGCAAGTTCCGCGTGTTCCTGTTCGGCACCGCGCTGTCGATCGCCATGGTGCTGATCTACACCCATCTGGGCCGGGTGCCGCTGTGGATGCTGGTGGTGGTCAACACGATGATGTTCGTCGGTATCTTCTCGCGCATGATTCCATTCCAGGCGCTGTCGTCGACAGTGCCGGTGCAGACCCAGCGCGGTTCGTACAACGCCATCAGCGCGTCGATCCAGCAACTGGCCGGCGGCCTGGCGTCGGTGGTCTCCGGCCACATCGTCACCCAGGCGGCGGATGGCCGCTTGCAGCACTTCGACACGGTAGGCTACGTGGTAGTGGGCACTTCGCTGGTCGCTGGCGCACTGCTGTGGCGGCTGAACCGCAACCTGGCGGCGCCGGCAGCGCCAGTGGCCCCCGCCACTATTTGAGGGGCTGAATGCCGTACTTGTCGGCGATGTGCCGCATGGCATCGCTGTTGTGCAACTGGGTAAACGCTTGCCGCAAGCGCTGCACCGTGGCGGCTGGCGTTCCCAGGCTGGCCGCCACGTAGTAGCCGCTGATCTCGGGCATCTGCATGCCGCGTTCCAGCAGCGCGCACGACACATTGGCGCGCAGGCACAGGTTATTGATCGACAACTCCGTGGCCACCATCAAGTCGACCCGTCCGGCCACCAGCTTTTGCAGGCTGAAGACATCCTTGGCCGACAGGTCCGCCGTCAGCCCCAGCTGGTGCAACTGCTCCTCGACCACATCACCGCGATTGGCGGCAATCCGGTACGGCTTCAGGTCGGCCAGCGTGTGCGTCTGAATATCCTGCCGGGCCGCCAGCTTGTACAGGTAGACATTGCGCGGTGCGATGGTGGCGATCCAGTGGAACTGGTTTTCCCGTTGCGGTGTACGGACGATGCTGTAAATCAGCACATTGGGCCGCGCCGTAGCCATCTGCAGCGCGCGCGCCCACGGATAAATCTGAATCTCGTAGTCGATGCCCGCCCGCCCCAGCGCGGCGCGCACCACCTCGGTTGAATAACCGCTGACCTCGCCCCGCTCAACATAGCTGTAAGGCGCAAACTCTTCCGTTACCACCGTCAGCGGCGCGGCCGCCAGGGCGCACGACACCGTGCCGCAGGCGATCACCGCCGCCAGCCAAGGTAGCCACTTATCCAAAATGTTAATAAAAACCATTTTTATTTCCACATGGAATCATTTTCTATTATAATATTTTCGGTAGGAAATTATCGAACCACCCACCAACCTTATCAGATTCAAAAGGGAGAAAGTGCATGAATTCCAGAAATATGGATGCCGCCTGTCTGCGTGCCCTGCGCCGCCGCGGTCACTCCGACGCCAGTATCGCCGCGATGACGCCGGAGGAAGCGTTTTGTGAATACTGTGCATACCACGGGATCATGAACCTTGTGCCAGCCACGCTGCAAATGCTGGACAAGCTGCGCGGCGATCCGGCCACGCATTAAGCCGCCATCCTGCGGTACCAGCTTCAAGGGCTGAGTCCTGTCTTGCACAGGCCTCAGCCCTTTGTTTTTATGCGACGCCCGCGATAAGCGAGTCTTATCGAGCAGATAATTATTTCTAATTGGAACGTGCGATCTATTCTGCGTAGAATCCGCGCGATTCAACTGAATAAGAGTCGCATGCGCAATCGCAAAGTCTTCATGACGCCGGATGAGCTCTCGGAGCTACTGTTCCGCGAGCGGCAAAGCGAACGCAATCGCATTGCCCGCATCTTGCATGACGACTTCCTCCAGCAGTGCCACATGATCGTGCTGGCCTTGCAAAACCCTGCCGCCGACCTGCAGGCGATCGCGGAAAAAACCGGCGAAGCCATGAGCCTCGGCAGGGATTTGATTTATGAACTGCGCCAGCCCAATGCCTCCGCGTCGTTGAGCCAGCGTATCGATGGCTTGGCGCTTGCGGTCTGCGAACCGGCCGGCATCCGGTTTCAGTCGCGCTTGTCGGCAGCGCTGTCTACCCAGACCAACAGCTTTGCCGACGAACTCTTCATGTGCCTCGCCGAAGCGATCCGCAACGCCGTGCGGCATGCCGGCGCCAGCCGGATTTCCATTACCGAAGAATGGCGGGCGGCGCAGGCAATCATTCGCGTCACCGACGATGGCTGCGGCATTCCGGACGACGTGCTGCGCCAGCCGCAGTCCGGCGCGCACTTCGGCCTGCACGGCATGCGCGAACGCGCCACCAGTCTCGGCGCGCGCTTCAGCATCCGCAGCAACAGCGGTTCCGGCACCACCGTGGCGTTTCGCTTCAGCGCCCCATCGTGGCGATCACAAGAGGGCCTCGCGCCGGATTCATCGCGTAGAATGAGCAGCCACACTCAGCCCAAAGGTTTAAACCAATGAAGACCTCAGAACTGAGAATGTATCAAAACTTTTTAATCCTGACCCAGGAGCTGCACTTCGGCCGGGCAGCGGAACTGGCGTCGATTACGCAGCCGGCGCTGAGCCAGCAAATTGCGCGGCTGGAGGAAAACCTCGGCGCCAAACTGTTCATCCGCGACCAGCGCCAGCTGGCGCTGACGCCGGCGGGCATCGTCTTCCGCGACGGCATCGCCAAAATCATCAGCAATCTCGACCAGCTGGCGCAGCGCACCGCCGCTGCCGGCGGCGAGGAGAACATGGCGATTGCCATCGGCATCACCGAATACGCCAGCCTGCCGGTGCTGGCGGGGGCGATGAGCCAGCTTCAGCATGCCTATCCCAGCGCGCGGCTGCAGCGTCAGGAGATTCTCAACCAGCAGCAAAGCACCGCCCTGATGCGCGCGCAGATCGATGTCGGGGTCGGCGTGGTGCTACGCGGCGCGGACACCGGTCTGCCCCACTGCGCCGAGGTCAGCAGCCGCCTGGTGGCGGCATCGCCATGGGCCTTGCTGCTGCCCGAAACGCACCGCTGGGCCGGCATGCAGCAGCTCCCGCTCAGCAGCCTGGCGGAAGAAAACATTATCGTGTTCGCGCGCGAAGTCAATCCGCCCGTATACGACGGCCTGGTCGAGGCATGCCGGGTGGCCGGCGTGACGCCGAATTTCGTGTTCGCGGCCACGCAGTCGCTGTTCGGCATCCAGCTGGCCAAAGATGGCATGGGCCTGATGCTGGGCACTTCGTTTGTGCTGGGCGCGCCACCGGCCGGCATGCGCGCGGTCCGGCTGGAGGGGCTGCCGCCGCTGGCCATGATGCTGAACTGGCGCAGCGACGAATGCCGGCCAGTCGTCAAAGTCTTCCTGGAACTGCTGCTGGCGTCGGCCAGCCGCTACGACGATCCGCAAGCCACAATGTAAAAAGCCGCCGTGGCGAACCAGGCGGCTTTTCTGACGGAGGCCGGTGCTTAGCGGTAGAACGCTTCGACCGTGCCTTTCAGCTTGATTAGCATCGGATTGCCGAAACGGTCCAGCGACTTACCGGCTGGAACCTTGATCCAGCCTTCGCTGATGCAGTATTCATCGACATCCATGCGTTCTTTGCCGTTGAACTTGATGCCAACATCGTGTTCAAACACGGCGGCGACGTGGAATTTGCTGCGAGGATCAATCGACAGACGATCCGGCAGTGGAGGGAGTTGAGTAGTATCGTTCATCCCCATATTATATCAGCTGGTTTTGAAGATCAGCTGCGCCACGCGCTGCAATTTTGGATAGACCATCGGCACCGTCAGCATGGTGCTGCCGATCGCCATCAACAGCAGCGCGGTGAAGGTCTCGCTGGTGATGATCTGTTTATCCAGCAGAATATTGACGAAAATGATCATGATCAGCGCCTTGGTTTGCAGCAGCCAGCCGATGATCGACGCCTCGCCCGGCGCCCACTTGAGGATCTTGCCGGCCAGATGGATGCCGGCCAGCTTGCCCGACACCGACGCCACCAGCAGCACCAGCGCCACCAGGAACACCGCCGAACCGCCCACTGCCCAGTTGGTGCGCAGGCCGGTACTCAGGAAGAACACCGGCATCACCGCCATCAGCACATTGGCGCGCATGAAGTCCATCTTTTCCTGATTAAACCAGTCGGCATCCATCACCGCGCCGGCCAGGAAGGCGCCGACCATATAGTGCAAGCCGGCCCAGTCCGCTGCCAGCGCACACACCGCCAGCCAGATGAAGGAAATGTACCAGCGGTCGCGCTCCGGAATACGCACCATCAGCATGCGGAACAGTTTAGTCGCCAGCGCGAACAGCAGCAGGAAGCCGGCCTGGCGGCCGACCCGGTCCCAGTCCAGCATGATCACCGCCAGCACGCCCCAGATGGCGATGTCGTCCAGGCTGGCGTAGCGCAGAATCCGCTGGCCGATCGGCTGGCGCAGGATGTCCAGTTTTTCCATCAGCAGGATCAGGATCGGCAGCGCGGTCACCGCGCAGGCCATGCCGACGCCCAGCACGAACTGCCAGTCATGCGCCTTCGGTCCAATCCAGCCAGCGTAGCCAACCATTCCCAGCGCGGCGACACAGCCGAACAGCAGCGGCGTGCCCAGCGCCAGGCCGGCGGTGATGGTGCTCTCGCGGCGGTGCTCCCAGGCTTTTTTCAAATCCAGCTCAATGCCGGCGATCATCACGAAAATCATCACCGCCCACCAGGCGATGCCGTTCAGCGACTGCACCACTTGCGGATTGAACACGAAAGAATAGTACTCGGGAAAAGCGCGCCCCATTACGCCCGGCCCCAGCAGGATGCCGGCAATAATCTGCACTACCACGAGTGGCGCATAGTAGTCCGTACCGCCCAGGCGCCAGATCAGGTAAGGCACGCTGAAAATAATTGTCATCGCGATCAGGAAGATCTCGGTGGTCCCCATATGCATTGCTATCCCCATTTATGTAGTTTTCTTTCAGTTTAGCGAATCCTGAATAAAAACTATACAATGATTGCTTACTCAAGTATTATTCAAGCATAACTCAACAAGGGAGCAACTATGGATACGCCGATCAGCCCCAGTCTGGAATTCACTTTGCGCCTGGCCCGCGCCCAAGCCACCCTCGTGCGCCGCCTCGACCAGGTGTTGGGCGGCTACCACGGCATCAGCTTCAGCGACTTCATGCTGCTGCATTATCTGAGCCGCGCACCCGGTGGCCGTCTGCGCCGCGTCGACTTGGCCGAGCGCCAGGGGCTGACCGCGTCCGGAGTCACCCGCACCTTGCTGCCGCTGGAGAAAATCGGCCTGGTCGAACGCCAGCAAGACCCGCGCGATGCCCGCGTGGCCTACGCCGCCATCACCGACACCGGCCGCGAACTGCTGAACAACGCCGTCACCGTGGTGGACCAGATCAGCAAAGACCTGCTGCGCAGTTGCCCGCCGTCGCAGTTCGGTGACTTGAGCAACGCGCTGGCGCTGATCGCCGGCATGAACGCCTCCAACTCATGAACGCGCTCAAGCAAAACACCAACTTCAAGTGGCTGATGCGCGGCGGCGTGATCTCCGCGCTGGGCGACCAGCTGACCATGATCGCCCTGCCCTGGCTGGTGCTCAAGCTGACCGGCGACACGCTGGCGCTGGGACTGGTGATCGCGCTGATGAGCATCCCGCGCGCGGTCTTCATCCTGGTCGGCGGCGCGCTGGTGGACCGCTACTCGCCCAAGCGCGTGCTGATGCTGACCAAGTACGTCAACGCCGTGCTGCTTGCGCTGCTGACGCTACTGGTGATGAACATCGCCTCGGCGCCGACCGTGGCGCTCAGTTCATCGCTGTCGCTGACGGTCGCCATCTCGCCGCATCTGGCGCTGCAGCTGATTTACGTGCTGGCTTTGGGACTGGGTCTGGCGCAGGCGTTCGCCATGCCGTCCGGGATGTCGATCCTGCCGCTGGCCATCCCCGCCGACAATCTGCAAGCCGCCAACGGCATGATGATGGGCATCCGCCAGGTCACCATGCTGATCGGCCCCTTGCTGGCGGCCGGCCTGCTGGCGTTTGCCGGCGATGGCAACGGCGGCGTAAGCAACGCGCATGGACTTGCGCTGGCCTTCGGCTTCGATTGCCTGAGCTATCTGGTCTCCGCATGGACGCTGGCCAAGGTCACGCTGCTGTCCGCCGCCGCACCGTCAACCACCGACGCCAAATCGCAGTCGGTACTGCGCTCGGTCGGCGCCGGCCTGCGCATGGTGTGGGACGATGTGCCGATGCGCCTGTGCTTCATCTACTGGGGCACGGTGTCGCTGTTCATCGGCGGCGCGATGCAGGTGGCGCTGCCGGTGCTGGCCAGCCAGCTGCACGGCGCCTCCACCCTCGGCCTGATCATGGGCGCACACGGCGCCGGCACGCTGCTGGGCATGGGCGCCTCGGCCAAACTCGGAACGCGGCTGCGCTTCGCCAGCTTCGGCGCGATGATACTGACGGCGGACGCCATCGCCGGCATTTTGCTGGCGCCACTCGGCATGGTGCAGGCGGTGTGGCAGGCGGCCTTGCTGATGCTGACCCTCGGCCTGCTGACCGGCTATATGCAGATCAAGGTCTTCACCTGGATCCAGCAACGCGTACCGCCGCAGATGATGGGCCGCGCCATGAGCATCTTCATGTTCATCTTTATGGGACTGGCGCCGTTGTCGGCCGCCGCCACCGGATGGATATTGACGCTGGTCTCGCTGTCGCAATTGTTCCTCGGCGGTGGCATCATACTGGTGACGTTTGCGGCCGGCGCGTATTTGTTCACGCCGATCCGCAGCATCGCATCGACGACACCGTAAAGGACTTTGCATGGAAACCAAATGGCTGGAAGACTTCATCTCGCTGGTCGAGACCAATAACTTCAGCCGCTCGGCGGCGCTGCGCCACGTGACGCAGCCCGCCTTCTCCCGCCGCATCCAGTCGCTGGAAAACTGGCTGGGCACAGACCTGATCGACCGCACTTCGTATCCGACCCGCTTGACGCCGGCCGGCGTGGTGTTCTACGAACAGGCGCTGGAGATGCTATCGAAGATCAACGGCGCGCGCGAGCTGCTGCGCTCCAAGCGCGCCGCGGCCCAGACCAGCATCGACCTGGCGGTGCCACACACGCTGTCGCTGACCTTCGTGCCGAAATGGCTGACCGGATTGGAGCAGGACTTCGCGCCGATCCGCAGCCGCCTGATGGCGCTCAACGTCCACGACGCCGTGCTGCAACTGGTGGAAGGCGGCTGCGACCTGCTGCTGTGCTATCACCATCCGCGCCAGCCGGTGCAGCTGGACCCGGGCCGCTACGACATGCTGGTGATGGGCCGCGAATCGCTGCGCGCCTACGCCCGCTGCGATAAAAACAAGGTGCCGGAATTTACGCTGCCCGGCACCAAGCGCGCGCCGCTGCCCTTCCTTTCGTACACCAATAACGCCTACCTGGGCCGCATGGTGGAGCTGATCCTCAACGACGCCAAGACGCCGCTGCACCTGGAGCCGCATTATGAAACCGACATGGCCGAAGGCCTGAAGATGATGGCGCTGGAAGGCCGCGGCGTCGCCTTCCTGCCGGAATCCGCCGTCACGCGCGAGCTCAAACAAAAGCAGCTGGCGCGCGCCGATGGCGACACTTCGGACTGGGAGATCGAGATGGAAATCCGCCTGTATCGCGAACGCGCATCCGCCCACCGGCGCGGCAAACCGATCGTCGACCGGCTGTGGGAATTCCTCGAAATGCAGCAGAACGGCGGCCGTAAAAAGCGCAGCCTGCCGTCGTCCGAACGATGAAATTCCTATAACTATGCATCATTTGCATAGCTAAATGCGCATACAGCATTGGCCGCCTCAAAAGCCCAGGCGTAGGATTCGTGCCACTTGAGCACCGCCACAAGCGGCGCTCAGCAAACGAATTCATTGGGAGCCTTGAGCATGACCTCTGTACCAGCACAACACGCACTGCCTTCGTACCTCAACGCCGAAGATCTCGGTCCATGGGGTGTCTATCTGCAGCAAATCGACCGCGTTACCCCGCACCTCGGTAGCCTGTCGCGTTGGGTCGAAACCCTCAAGCGCCCCAAGCGCATCCTGACTGTCGACGTGCCGATCGAGCGCGATGACGGCAGCATTGCGCACTACGAAGGCTATCGCGTGCAGCACAATATGTCGCGTGGTCCAGGCAAGGGCGGCGTGCGCTTCCACCAGGACGTGACCCTGTCCGAAGTGATGGCCCTGTCGGCGTGGATGACCGTGAAAAACGCGGCCGTCAACGTGCCATACGGCGGCGCCAAAGGCGGCATCCGTGTCGATCCTAAAACCCTGTCGCGTGGTGAACTGCAGCGCCTGACCCGCCGCTACACCAGCGAAATCAGCCTGATTATCGGCCCTAACAAAGACATCCCGGCACCGGACGTCAACACCAACGAACAAGTGATGGCGTGGATGATGGACTCCTACGCCATGATCGAAGGTAACCTGTCGACCGGCGTCGTGACCGGCAAGCCAATCTCGCTGGGCGGCTCACTGGGTCGCCGCGAAGCGACCGGCCGCGGCGTGTTCGTGGTGGGCCGTGAAGCCGCAGTCAAACGTGGCGTGGCGATTGCCGGCGCCCGTGTCGCCGTGCAGGGCTTCGGCAATGTCGGCGGCGTGGCAGCGACCATGTTCGCGGAAGCCGGCTCCAAAGTCATCGCCGTGCAGGATCACACCGCGACCGTGGTGCATCAAGGCGGCCTGGATATCGCCCGTCTGCACCACCACGTGGCGGAAACCGGCGGCGTCGCCGGCTTCCCTGGCGCCGAAGCGCAGCTGACGCGTGACGCTTTCTGGGACGTGGAGTCGGACATCCTGATTCCAGCCGCCCTGGAACAGCAGATTACTGCCGCTAACGCGCCGCGTATTCGCACCAAAATCATTCTGGAAGGCGCCAATGGCCCGACCACGCCGGAAGCGGACGACATCCTGACCGACAAGGATGTGCTGATCGTTCCAGACGTGCTGGCCAACGCGGGCGGCGTAACCGTGTCATACTTCGAATGGGTGCAGGATTTCTCCAGCTTCTTCTGGAGCGAAGATGAAATTAATGCACGCCTTACCCGCATCATGCAGGATGCATTCAATGCTGTATGGGCCGTTGCGCAGGACAAGAAAGTCACGCTGCGAACCGCCACCTTCATCCTCGCTTGCACCCGAGTGCTGCAAGCCCGTGAAGTTCGTGGCCTCTACCCATAAACACTGAATCCCCAGCAGTTTGCGCCTGTACCTGCCCTTAGGCTCGTACGGGCGTTTTTCGCTTTACAAGGACTACAAAACAATATGACCACGATAGAACAAAAGGCACTCGCCTATCACCGTGCCGGCAGCGCTGGCAAAATCGCCATCGAAATCACCAAAAGTGTCAGCACCCAGGAAGACCTGGCGCTGGCTTACTCACCCGGCGTGGCCGCGCCATGCGTCGAGATCAAGCGCGATCCGGCCAAGGCTTACGAATACACCGCCAAGGGCAACCTGGTCGGCGTCATCACCAACGGCAGCGCGGTGCTCGGCCTGGGTAACATCGGCGCACTGGCCGGCAAGCCGGTGATGGAAGGTAAAGTTGTGCTGTTCAAGAAGTTCGCCGGCATCGACGCCTTCGACATCGAAATCGACGAAAGCGATCCGGATAAGCTGGTGGACATCATCGCCGCCCTGCATCCGACCTTCGGCGGCATCAACCTGGAAGACATCAAGGCGCCTGAGTGCTTCTACATTGAGCGCAAGCTGCGCGAGCGCCTGTCGATTCCAGTCTTCCACGACGACCAGCATGGCACCGCCATCGTGGTCGGCGCCGGCATGCTGAACGCGATCGAAATGACCGGCCGCGATATCGCTACCGTGAAAATCGTCTGCTCCGGCGCTGGCGCCGCAGCCGTGGCCTGCCTGGACCTGCTGGTGGACCTGGGCGCGCAACGCAAGAACATCTTCGTCTGCGACAGCAAAGGCGTGCTGACCACCGCGCGCAACCTGGACGGCGAAAAAGCCGCCTGGGCGCAGGACACCACCGCCACCACACTGTCGGACGTGATGCACGACGCCGACGTGTTCCTCGGCGTATCCGGTCCCGGCGTGCTGTCGCAAGCCGACATCCAGAACATGAAGGCGCATCCTATCGTCTTCACGCTGGCCAATCCTGAGCCGGAACTGCGTCCGGAACTGGTGCGCGAAGTCGCGCCGGATGCGATCATCGCCACCGGCCGTTCGGACTATCCGAACCAGATCAACAACGCACTGTGCTTCCCTTACCTGTTCCGCGCCGCGCTGGATTCGGGCGCCACCACCATCAACCAGGAAATGAAGCGTGCCTGCGTTGTGGCGCTGGCCGACATGGCGCGCAGCGATGCGCGCTTCAGCAAGGACTACATCGTGCCTGGCCTGCTGGATCCACGCCTGCTGATCGGTGTCACACCGAAGATCGCCGCCGCCGCATGGCGCAGCGGCGTCGCCCGCAAGCAGCTGGTTGAGCTGGAATATGCGGACGACCTGAAAGACCTGGCGGAATCGCTGCTGTAATCAGCTCTTGGGCGGACGGATGCCGGTGTACTGGGCTGACACCAGCAGCCACTTGCCGTCCTTGAGCTGCGCCACATAACCGGCGCGCATCGCAAAGGTGCGCGCCGTTTCGCCCGCGCCCATGGTGTAGGAGATGCGCGTGTAGATCACGGCGCTGTCGCCGAATACGCGCACTAGCGGCTCGTCAACCTTCAGCTGCGGGCTGGGACGCTTCTGCTCCGGCGCATAGAACGACAACATCTTCTCGCGCGGATCCACCTCGCCGACCGGCGAAATCTCGACGTAATTCTCGGCGGTGATAGCCTTCAGCGTGGCCAAATCAAAGCTGCCTTGCGCTTCGGCGTGACGCTTGACCAGCGCCGTCAGCTCCTCATCCACCGGTGCGGCGCCTGCGGCACCGGCGGCCATGACGAGCAAACACTTCAAAACGAATCGCGATATCATCAGATCATCCCTTTCTTGTCGTTGAAATAATTACTGCGACGGCTGCAGCGCAATCACCGCCATGCCCACCAACGCCAGCACCGCACCGGCGATATCGAAACGCGTCAGCGCCACGCCATCCACAAAGCGAAGCCACAGCAGCGCGACGCAAATATACGCACCGCCGTACGCCGCATAGGTGCGGCCAGCGGCCGTCGGATGAAGCGTCAACAGCCAGGCAAACAGCGCCAGCGACACCACGGCCGGCGCCAATAGCCACACCGTTTTACCCTGCTTCAGCACCAGCCAGGGCAAATAGCAGCCGACGATTTCCGCCAGCGCGGTGATAAAGAACAGCGATGCGATTTTGAAGAATGCCATCTACCGGGCTCCAGATACTTGGTTGATCAGACGGACCGCCGCTGCGACACCGTTCTCTTGCGCCATCGCGCGCGCCACCACCGGCGCCTTCGCCTGCATTGCCGGACTGACTGCGCGGAGGCGCGACGCCAGCTGTTTTGCGGTCACGCTGCGGCGATGCAAAGGTTTGCCGGCGATGCCGATGCGGCGCAGCTCCTTGCCCCAATGTTCCTGCTCGCTGATGTGCGCGACGACGACGGACGGCCTGCCCGCCAGCGTGACCGATTGCGTGGTGCCGGCGCCGCCGTGATGCACCACCGCAGCACAGCGTGGGAAGATCAGATGATGCGGCGAGGCCGGGACGTACAGTATCTGCTGGTCGGACTGGAAACCGCAAGCAGCGGCATCTTCAGTCTGAATGATGGCGCGACAACCGGCCATCTGCGCGGCGTCCGTGAACAGGCGCAGGGTATCGGTCTGATTAGGAATGTCGCGCGGCGTCCAGCTACCGAAAGTCATGTAGACCGGTGCATCGCCGGCAGCAAGGAAGGCTTCGACCGCATCGGTCAGGCGGCCTTCGATCTGCATATTCGGCATATCAAGAAAGCCGCACAGCTGGATCGATGACGGCCAATCCGGCTGCCGCTCACACAACTGCGGACTGACCGCCACCAGCGTCAAAAGATCGGACAGCCACACTTCATTGACGAAATCCCTCGTCAACGGCATATTCAAACGCGCCCGCAGGCGATTGGGATAACGCCCCGCCGTTTTTTGCAACGCCCAGCAGCTCAGCCACCACAGGAAGCTTTGTCCGAACGGCAGCCCGATAGGATGGCTATGCCCACTCGGAATCGCTACATGCGACAGCAGCACGCTGACATACGGCTTGCCGGCCTGCTCGGCGGCGATCTGCAAGGGATACATGAAGTAGTGGCCAACCAGCAGATCCGACTCGGCCGCCAGTTCCAGCGCAGCGGCCAGCATCGCCTCTTCCGCTGGCAGGAACGCAGCCTCCATCAGCATCGTCATCTGCTTCAACGGATTGCGCATGCCGATGGCCGCCTCGCCGATGCGCGCCGCTTCAGACAGCGGAATCACCGGCGACGCAATCACCCGCAGCGTCACGCCGGATGGTGACACCATGCCGGCATACGCGCCGCTGTCGACGCAGGTAATCAGCAGCGTCACCTCGTGACCGGCCTGCTGCAAGCCTTCCGCCAGCGCCACGAACGGCCGGATATCGCCGTGACTTCCCCACGTTTGCAAACCAATCTTCATCCGCACTCCATAATTATTTATCAATTATGGAATGCGCAACTCCGTCATGCAAGCGATTAATCAGGCGATGCGGCGTACGTCCTCTTCCAGCGATGGTACAGCCACCGGCGGCGACGCCTTGCGCGTACGGCCACGCAAGCCGCTCACGCTGGCGGTGTGCGACTCCAGCTTGAACACATCCACCACGTGCGCCAGGCTGGTAGCCTGGTCTTGCAGTTCCTGCGCGGCGGCCGATGCCTGCTCGACCAGCGCAGTATTCTGCTGCGTCATGCTGTCCATCTCGCTGATGGCGTTGTTGACCTGCTCAATGCCGGCCGTCTGCTCCATGCTGGCGCCACTGATTTCGCCCATGATCTCGGTCACGCGCTTCACGCTGGTCACCACTTCGTGCATGGTCTCGGCGGCCTTGTGCACCTGCTCGGAGCCGGCGCCCACCTTCACCACCGAATCATCGATCAGCGCCTTGATCTCCTTGGCCGCTGCTGCCGAGCGTTGCGCAAGGTTGCGCACCTCGGTCGCCACCACCGCGAAGCCGCGGCCCTGCTCACCAGCGCGCGCGGCTTCCACCGCCGCATTCAGTGCCAGGATATTGGTCTGGAAAGCGATGCCGTCGATGACCGAAATGATGTCCACGATCTTCTTCGATGACGCATTGATCGACGCCATGGTCACGGTCACCTGCTCCATCACCTGGCCACCCTGCTCCGACACGCCGGACGCCGATACCGCCAGCGTATTGGCCTGCATGGCGTTGTGCGCATTCTGGCGCACGGTGCCGGTCAGTTCTTCCATCGCGGTGGCGACCTTCTCCAGCGATTCCGACTGATGCTCGGTACGTACCGACAGATCGCGGTTACCGCTGGCGATCTCGGAAGACGCCGTGGCGATCAGGTTGGTGCCCTGGCGCACCTGACCAACGATGGACGACAGGTTGTCGCGCATGGCTGCAATCGCGTGCAGCAAGCTGGTTTTGTCATTGGCCTTGACCTGCACCGTCACCGACAGATCACCCTCTGCGATCCTGTTGGCGATGTCGGTCGCGTAGGTCGGTTCGCCGCCCAATTGCTTGAGCAGCAGCTGCGTATTCACCCACGCAATCAGCACGCTCACCAGCAGCGACAACACGGCTTGCAGCACGATCCACAGGAAGGCGTCGCTGGCATGTGCATCCACGCCGGCGCTGGCGGCGCGCGTCTCATCCTGCGACGCTTTCAGCACCGTCGCGATATCGGCCACGATCTGCTTGCGCAGCGGGCTGCATTCATTGGTCAGGAAGGCCGCGAAGCCTTCCATGTCGCCGGCTTCGCGCAGCTGGCGCGGACGCTTCAGCGCATCGGCCATTTTCAGCAGGCCATCGCGCACCTTGGCGAAATTGGCGTCGCCTTTGTACGACGCAGTCATCTGCTCCAGCGCGGCCAGATAAATGGCCTTCTGTTCGTCGACAACCAGCAGCTCTTTTGCTGCCGCTGCGGCATCGGCAAACACATACGCATTGCGCGCCGCGATGCCGGTTTGGTCCAGCGCTTCACGCGCCACGTACAGCGGTTCCAGCTTCTCGCTCATCACGCGCTGCTCGTCGTGGAACGCATTGGTAATCGACGACGTGCGCACAATCGCAAACGTCGCCATGATCAGCATCAGCGCAGTCAGCGTGCCAAAGCTCAGTGCCAGCTGCGTACCTATTTTTAGTTTTTTAAACGCTTCCATCAACTTCCTATTTGTAAAGGACGAACGCAAAAAAACGGCGCGGTGGCGCCGTTAGTTGAGCAATTATCCATTAAAGTGTGCGTTTGTCTATGACAAATAGGTAATTCTGCTACATTTTCATCACTTTAGAGAGGTGACTAAGGGATACGCTTAGTGTAGAAAGCCTTCAAACCGGTTTCATCGCCAGCCAGCAGTAGCGCGTGGTCGGCAAACAGCATCTGCCGGAACACCGGCGACGGTCCGAGTGCGGCGCCACCAGGCAAAGTAAAGCGCAGCAGCACCGGCGTTTGCGACGACAGCGGCGACGCGTTGACAGCGTAATCGGCCAGCACCAGCACATCGCCCACCGCATCGCCGGCCTTGAACGAACCGACCACGCTGCCGGCGATAGCGACGCCGCCGCTGAAGGCATGCGCATCGATGTCCGCCACGCGCACATTGCCGGCCCAGCTGGTGGACAGCGTCTCTTGCGTCAGGTCGGTGCGGCCAGTGGGCAGCACCGGCGCGCCGCTGGTGTCGAGCGCCACGCCCATCACGCCGCCGGCAGCGGTGGTCGTGGCTTTGCCGTTCCACAGCACGCCCATCTTGCCGGCGGCGTTGAGCGCAAGCGGATATGGCTGCGCGCCGCCGGTGCTGAGGGAACGCACGGTCGGCGCGCCGGCGCCGTTGGCCCACATGCCCAGCATCGCGCCGCCTCCTTCCATCCAGCTTGCCAGCACCGTGCCGCTGGCCGCCGTCACGCGCGGATGCAGGGCCGAAGTGGACAGCGTGAACGGCGGCGTAAGCTGCCTGCCGTTGAAATCGAACTTGCACAACTTGAGCAGATACTGCGTCTTGTCGGTGACCGGCAGCAGCGAGAAGGTGGTGGCCAGCCAGAAGCCGTTGCCGTCGGCCGCACCGCCGTTTTCGGCCGGCGCGTAATCGCCTGCGGGATAAAGGTCGCTGGCAGTGCCGGTCAGGCGCGCCTGCGCATCGAAGTGCAGCAGCCGCGTGCCGGCGCTGGCCTGCACCATGACGAAACCGTCCGGCGACAGCATCATCTGCCACTCGCCGGTGTAGCCGGTGGCCAGCGTAAAACCGTAATCGGTGGAAGACAGCAGCTTGCCCTGGCTATCCACCACGCTCAGTCGCGTGGCCGCATACACAGGCTTGCCGTTGACAGTGACGAAGGAATCGGAGCGCGAGCGCACCACGATATGGTCGCCCACCACCAGCGCATCGGCCATGGCCGGCAGCACGCCAACGGTGACGGGATCGGAAACAGAGATGGAGGCCGAGGCCACCGAACTGCCTGCGGTGACAGTGCCGCTGGAGGAACCACCACCACCACCACCACAGGCGCTCAGCAACGCCACAACAAGAAGGAGAAAAACACGCATGCGGCCAGTATAAAAAGAAAAACAACTTCTCCCTACGCTGCCCGCATGGCCTGGCAAGCCAGTGTGATGCCCTGGCAGGCCAGGCGATATCACCTTACTGACGAATAACCGCGCCGCCCTTCATCACGAACGACACCTTGGTCAGCTCCGTCGCATCGTCGGCAGCATTACCTTTAACGGCGATGATGTCGGCGTACTTGCCGACGCTGATCGAACCCACGCGGTCTTTCCAGCCCAGCAGGTCGGCGGCGTTGATGGTGGCGGCTTGAATCGCCTGCATCGACGTCATGCCGTATTTGACCATGTAGTAGAACTGCTTGGCATTATCGCCGTGCGGGTAGACGCCGGCGTCGGTGCCGAAGGCCATCTTGGCGCCGCCCTGGAAGGCCTTGCGGAAGTTATCGCGCTGAAGCTGACCGACCTTCTTCTCTTTCTCGATCGATTCCGGCAGCATGCCGGCCTTGGCGCCTTCCTGCAGGATGAAGTCATCGTCGTAGATGTCCATTACCAGATAGGTGCCGTGTTCCTTGGCCAGCTTGATGCCTGCATCGTCAATCAGGCTTGCGTGTTCGATCGAGTCCACGCCGGCGACGATCGCGTCGTGGATCGCGCTGGTGCCGTGTGCATGCGCGGCTACCTTGCGGCCCAGCTTATGCGCTTCGCTGACGATGGCCTGCATCTCTTCCAGCGTGTACTGCTGCGCGCCCGGCTCGTCGCCCTTCGACAGCACGCCGCCCGAGGCGCAGATCTTGATCACGTCCGCGCCGTACTTGGCCATCTCGCGCACCTTGGCGCGCGCCTCCCACGGACCATCCGCCACGCCACGGCCGGTGAAGTTGACGTCCGGCGGCAGCAGGTTCTCGTCGCAGTGGCCGCCCTTGATGCCGATGGCGTAACCGGCGGTGCGCATGCGCGGGCCGATGAAATCGCCCTCGTTGATGGCATCGCGCAGCGCCACGTCGCCAAAGCCGCCGGCGCCGACGTTGCGCACGGTGGTGAAGCCGGCTTCCAGCGTCTTGCGCGCGGTGCGCACGCCATACAGCGCAGCGCGGGTGTCGGACACGCCCAGCGCGTTGTAGCCGCTCAGGTAAGGGTCGGCGGTGAGGTGGGTATGCGCGTCGATCAGGCCTGGCAACACGGTCTGCGCCGACAGGTCAATCACCTTGGCGCCGGCCGGCACTTGCGCCGAGGCGCTCGGGCCCACCGACGTAATGCGCTCGCCGGTGATGACGATAGTCTGGTCCTTCAGCACCGTGCCGGTGACCACGTCGACCAGTTTGCCGGCGCGGATCACGGTCACCTCGTCCGCGGCGCTGACCTGCGCGGCGGCGCCGAGGATGGTGGCGGAAATCAGGATGTGCTTCAGTTTCATGGGGCGGCGCCTTTGGCTGGGAAAACAAAAAGCATAGCAGAGCGCCCGCCAAATGAGAAACTATCCCGGCCAGGCACAGGTGCGGAAACCTGCAAAGAGATCGTCGCGCTCCGGCAGCTGGAAATGGCGGAATTTGGCCGAGCCAAAGCGCGACGGCGTGGCGAACGAAGCGCCGCGTAACACCTGATGCGTATGAAACCACGGCTCGGAATACTCAAGATAGCGGTCCGCCTGAAAATCCGGATACGGCTCGAACGGCGACGCGGTCCACTCCCACAGCTGGCCCCAGCGGAAGGCGGGATGCCCCGACAAAGCCGCATATTCCCACTCTGCTTCGGTCGGCAGGCGGCGTCCGGCCCAGGCGCAATAGGCCTGCGCCTCATACAGATTCACATGCCGCACCGGCTCCGCGCCAGCCAGCGTGGACGGCCGGCCGAAGCGCGTGGTGCGCCATTGCGCGCCGTCGCGCTGCCAGTAGCGCGGTGAGGAACGCTCCTGCCGCATCAGCCAATCGGCGCCGGCATTGCTCCAGAACTGGCGCTGGTCGTAGCCGCCATCGGTGACGAAATCTGCATACTGGGTATTGGTCACCAGTGTACTATCCATGCGAAACGGCGCCACATGGAAGCTGTGCGCCTGGCGCTCATTGTCGAACACGAAGCCGGCGCCGGGCTTGCTGCCCATCTGGATGGTCCCGCCGGGGAAGCCGATTTCGGACGGCGCAAACATCTGCTGTTCTTCAGCCGCTGCGTACACCGGCGCCGCCAGGCCCAATGTCTGCAAGGTGTAGAGCAAGGCTTCGCCGCGCATGTCTTCGTAGGCCAGCGCCAGTCGGTATGGATACAAGGCCTCGTCGGTATTCGGTTCGCGCGTCAGCTTGTCCTGCACGCGGTCCAGCACTTCGTAGCAGTAGGTCTTGACGCCACCGGCGCTGGGCAAGTCCAGCGTCCAGCGGCTGCGGTGCGGCACGCGGGTGGCGTCGAACCAGTCGTCGCCTTTGGTCAGCAGGCAGTGGCCGTTGGCGTCGGCCGGATGGCTGGATGTCGCCTCGCGCAGGATGAACCATTCGGCGAACCAGGCGGTGTGGCCCAATTCCCACAACGGCGGATTGATGGTGCGCAGCTGCGGCACGCTCGCCGCAGCATCCATGCCGGCGGTGGCAAAGCAGTCGAACAATGACAGCGTGGTCTCCCTCGTGTGCTGGAGGGCATGGGCCAGTTGCTGCGATGTGGCATTCCTGAATGAAGAGGTCATGCCTTAATTGTAACCGGCCACGGTTCAAGCGGCGTTGCCGGAGTTGGAGGATAATCTGCGCCATCAGACTTCACCAGGAAATGCCCATCATGAGTAACGACGCTATCAAACTGACCTCCTTCTCTCACGGCGGCGGCTGCGGCTGCAAAATCGCGCCCGGCGTGCTGTCCGAGATCCTGAAGAACTCCAACGGCTTCCCGGTGCCGAAGGAACTGCTGGTCGGGATCGAGACGTCGGATGATGCCGCCGTCTACAAGCTCAATGACGAACAGGCGCTGATCGCCACCACCGACTTCTTCATGCCGATCGTCGACGACCCGTATGACTTCGGCCGCATCGCCGCCACCAACGCCATCTCGGACGTGTACGCGATGGGCGGCACGCCGATCATGGCGCTGGCACTGGTGGGTATGCCGATCAACAAACTGCCGATAGAGGCCATCGGCCAGATCATCAAAGGCGGCGAATCGATCTGCGCGGAAGCCGGCATTCCCATCGCCGGCGGCCACACCATCGATTCGGTGGAGCCGATATACGGCCTGGTGGTCATGGGCTTGATCCATCCGTCGAAAGTGAAGCGCAATGCCGACGCCAAGGCCGGCGACGTGCTGGTGCTGGGCAAACCGCTGGGCGTGGGCGTGCTGTCAGCGGCGCTCAAAAAGGGCAAGCTGGATGACGAAGGCTACAAGGCCATGATCGCCAACACCACCAAGCTGAATAAGCCTGGCAAGGCCTTGTCCGAACTGGCCGGCGTGCACGCGATGACCGACGTCACCGGCTTCGGCCTGCTGGGCCACCTGCTGGAACTGGCGCGCGGCGCCAGGCTGGAAGCGCATCTGGAGATGGCCAGCATCCCGCTACTGCCGGGCGTCGAGCAACTGGCGCAGGATGGCTACTTCACCGGCGCCTCGGGCCGCAACTGGGAGGCGTATGGCCAGGATGTCAAGCTTGCCGAAACCATCACGCCGGCGCAGCACTCGCTGCTGACCGATCCGCAAACCTCGGGCGGCCTGCTGGTGTCGTGCGACGCCGGCAGCGTGGAGGAAGTACTGGCCCTGTTCCGCGACCAGGGCTTCGGCGACGCCGCCGTCATCGGCCGTATGGCCGCAGGCGAAGCACGCGTTATCGTCAGCTGATTTATTTGCGACGCAGCCGCCAGGTGCTCCAGGCGATCAGCCAGAGCAAGGCGGCCTGGATCGGCAATCGCAGCCACAATGCCCACAGCGGTACCGGGAACAATTCGGGCCGCTGCAGCATGTAGATATGTGCCGGCGTTACCGCCAATGTGAGCAGGAGCAGGCCGATACCGGCCGCCCTGCGCGTGCGCCCGATCAGGATGCCGGCAGCACCCAGCAGCTCAAACACGCCGCTGACCAGCACCGCCGCCACCGGCCACGGAATATACGGCGGCACGATGCGCGCTTCCGTATCGGTGGCGACGAAGTGCATGATGCCGCCGACGAAAAACCAGATGAAGACGAAGGCCAGGCCGGCAATTTGCGCTTTGCGCATCTTATTGATCTGTGAAGTGCGTCGACCAGACCACGGAGAAGATTTTCCACTGACCGCCGCGCTTGACCATCTGCCAGGTCTCGATGCCGTAGTTTTCCACCTTGCCGTCGCCGACGAATTCGTAGTCGAACATCACCCACGCCAGGTCGGCGTCCTGGGTGATCTTGACGTTGTAGAAGCGTTCTTCGATCGGGAACTTGGCGTTCTTGACGAACTGCGCAAAGCCGCTATAGCCGGCGAGGTTCACGCCATCGAAATTGACATCTGTCTC
Source organism: Duganella levis (assembly GCF_009857605.1). GTDB lineage: Bacteria > Pseudomonadota > Gammaproteobacteria > Burkholderiales > Burkholderiaceae_D > Rugamonas > Rugamonas levis. The sequence goes on from NZ_WWCT01000026.1 coordinate 48,123, forward strand.
CGCGCGCATCTTCGCCACCTGCTTGTCGGAGGCGGGCGACGTCCACAGGATATTCGAATGCAGCAGCAGCGACGACAGCGCCTTCACATCCTTGGCCTTCAGCGCGGCCTGGAACTGCTCGGTCACCGCCGTAATCGCCGCTACATCCTCCGGCGTACTAATCGGCTTGGCCGGCGCGGCCAACACGGCGCCAGCAAACAACATGCACACCACAGCAGAAATCCAACGCATCAATATCCCCCTCTATGAAAAGAGCCCTGATGTTAGGGCCGTATTGATAAAAAATCAAATCAAACAAATAAACATTCGCTTGACGGGCGCGGCGCGGATCGCTTACATTTAAGGAATGATCTCGCATCTGCACCTATCCGCTTTCCTGCTATCGCCTGCCAGCGCCCTATCGCTAGCAGCGCGTCTACTAGCACGCGCTTAATCCGCGTCTCAGTTGTACCCCGTGCCGGCCATAAGCCGCACCGTCTTCACAAAATCCAGGAAAGTTGTACCGATGCTCCCAGCCTTGTCGCTACTGCTAAAACTACCGATCGGTTGCCGCGCCTAGTATCCCGTGGCCGCGCCGCAGCCTTTCGCCACATCGTTTAGCCAGTCCCCTATATTCCCGATCCAGGAGCATTACCATGATGTTGCAGAACCCAGCGAGCAAATACCGTCCCTTCCCAGCCGTCCAATTGTCCGACCGCAGCTGGCCGAACGCCGTCATCAGCAAACCGCCAATCTGGATGAGCACCGACCTGCGCGACGGTAACCAGGCGCTGATCGAGCCAATGAGCATCGAGAAAAAACTGCGTTTCTTCGACCTGCTGATCAAGATCGGCATCAAGGAAATCGAAGTGGGCTTCCCTTCGGCGTCGCAGACCGACTTCGATTTCGTGCGCAAGCTGATTGACGAGAACCGCATCCCGGACGACGTCACCATCATCGTGCTGACCCAGTCGCGCGAAGAGCTGATCCGCCGCACCGTGGAATCCTGCGTCGGCGCCAAGCGCGCCATCGTCCACCTGTATAACTCGGTGGCGCCAGTGTTCCGCAAAGTGGTGTTTGGCATGTCGCGCGAAGAGATCACCAACATCGCCACCACCGGCGCCAAGCTGGTGAAGGAACTGACCAGGCAGCATCCAGACACCGACTGGGGCTACGAGTACACGCCGGAGTCGTTCTCCACCACGGAGCTGGACTTCTCCAAGCATATCTGCGACGCCGTCAGCGCCATCTTCGAGCCAACCCCGAACAAAAAACTGATCATCAACCTGCCGTCCACCGTGGAATGCAGCACGCCGAATATCTACGCCGACCAGATCGAATGGATGTCGCGCAAGCTGGCGCGCCGCGATTCGCTGATTATCTCGGTCCACCCGCACAACGACCGCGGCACCGCTGTCGCTTCGGCGGAACTGGCGGTGATGGCCGGCGCCGACCGCGTCGAGGGCTGCCTGTTCGGTAACGGTGAACGCACCGGCAACGTCGACCTGGTGACGCTGGCGCTCAACCTGTACACGCAAGGCGTCAATCCCGGCCTGGACTTCTCCGACATCGACGAAGTGCGCAAGGTGGTTGAAGAATGCAACCAGTTGCCGGTGCACCCGCGTCACCCATATGTGGGCGACCTGGTATTCACCGCCTTCTCCGGTTCGCACCAGGACGCGATCAAGAAAGGCTTCGCCAAACAACAGGAAGGCGCGATCTGGGAGATTCCTTACCTGCCGATCGACCCGCAAGACCTGGGCCGCAGCTACGACGCCGTCATCCGCGTCAACAGCCAGTCCGGCAAAGGAGGCATGGCCTACTTGCTGGAACAGGACTTCGGCCTGGTGCTGCCGCGCCGCCTGCAGATTGAGTTCAGCCGCGCGGTGCAAGCCGTGGCCGACCAGACCGGCCTGGAAATCACCGCCGAAGGCATCTACAACATCTTCAGCAAAGAGTACTTCGAGCAGAACGCGCCGTACGCCTACCAGTCGCACAAGATGGTGGAAGACACCAGCAGCGACGAACCGGTGCAGATCGATATCGCCATGCTGCACCGTGGCGCGCCACTGGCGCTGCAAGGCGGCGGCAATGGTCCGATCGACGCCTTCGTCGACGCGCTCGGCCTGGACATCAAACTGATGGACTACCACGAGCACTCGATCGGCTCCGGCGCCAACGCCAAGGCGGCGTGCTACGTCGAACTGCGCCTGGCCAACGGCCCGACGCTGTTTGGTGCGGCCACCGACAGCAACATCCTGACCGCCTCCTTCAAGGCCGTGCTGAGCGCCGTCAATCGCCAGCTGGTGCGCTCGGAAGAAGACCAGGCCAAAGGCGCCATCTCGGCCTAAGGCTTAGGACATAGCTAGCACGGAGGCGTCCCCTCCGTGCAACCCTTATTGCTCCCCTCCCCGCTATACTGCTTTCATGTCCAATACATGGAGCAGCCGCATGAATATCTCGAATCTGAAAATCGGCGCGCGCCTCGGCGTGGCCTTCGGCGCTGTCCTGGTATTGATGGCGATACTGATCGGGATCGGCCTGCAAAGGCTGAGCAGCATCAGCTCCCTCAACGACACCATCATCGACAATGACTGGGTCAAGGCCGAAGCAGCGGCCACCGTCAGCACCACCACCCGCGCCAATTCGGCGCTGACGCTGGAGCTGTTCACCACCGACGACGCCACGCGACTGGCCGCCATCAAGAGTGAGATGGACGTCAACAAGAAAACCATCACCACCGCGCTGGAGACGCTGAACCGCCTGGTCTCGCGTGACGAAGGCAAGACGCTGCTGGCGCGCATCGGCGATGAACGCAAAGCCTACGTGGCCTCGTTCACGCAAGTGGGCAAGCTGCTGGCGGACGGCCAGCGCGAAGCCGCCCTTAACCTCCTGCGCAGCGACATGCAACCCAAGCTGGGTAAGCTGCAGGACAGCGTGCGCGCGCTGAACGACTTGCAGAAAGCCGTGGTGGAAGAAAACGGCGCCGCCGTCAAACACGACATCGCGATGGCGCGCCAGATCATGGCCTGGCTTGGACTGGTGGCGCTGGCGCTCGGATTGGCGTTTGCGTGGCGCGTCACGCGCTCCATCACCGATCCAATCGGCGAGGCGCTGCGGGTGGCACGCGCGGTCGCCGCCGGCGACCTGACGCACCACATCAGCAGCAGCCAGCGCGATGAAATGGGGCAGCTGCTGGAAGCGATGGCGCAGATGAGCGCCAACCTGTCAAACATCGTCGGCCGCGTGCGCAGCGGCACCGGCGCGATCAACACCGCCTCGGCGGAAATCGCCAGCGGCAATATGGACCTGTCATCACGCACCGAGGAGCAAGCCAGCTCGCTGGAAGAAACGGCGGCCTCGATGGAAGAACTGACCAGCACCGTCAAGCAGAACGCCGCCAACGCGCAGCAGGCCAACCAGTTGGCCAAGAGCGCTACCGAAGTCGCGCAGCGCGGCGGCGCCGTGGTGGCGCAAGTGGTGGACACCATGAACGCCATCAACGACTCATCGCGCAAAATTGTCGATATTATCAGTGTGATCGACAGCATCGCCTTCCAGACCAATATCCTGGCCTTGAACGCGGCGGTGGAAGCGGCGCGCGCCGGCGAACAGGGTCGCGGCTTTGCCGTGGTGGCGTCGGAAGTGCGCACGCTGGCGCAGCGTTCGGCCAGCGCCGCCAAGGAAATCAAACAATTGATCGACGACTCGGTCGACAAGGTGGCGGCCGGCGCACAACTGGTCGACCTGGCCGGCAACACCATGAGCGAAGTGCAGGACAGCGTGCGCAAGGTAACCGCGATCGTGGAAGAAATGACGCTCGCCAACCACGAGCAAAGCAGCGGCATCGAGCAAATCAACATCGCCATCAGCCAGATGGACCAGGTCACGCAGCAGAATGCCGCCCTGGTGGAACAGGCCGCCGCAGCCGCCTCGGCCATGCAGGACCAGGCCGGCGAGCTGAACCAGGTGGTCAGCCAGTTCCGGCTCAGCGCCGGATGAGCCGCTACAGCTGAATGCTGATGCGGCGCGTAAATGCCTGCAGCAGATTGGTGCCGTCCCAGATCACGCCAAAATCCAGCGCCTGGCCGATTTTGGTGATGCGGTCCAGCGCGCGCATCGGCAGCTCACCCAGCCACGGCGCCATCTCCTGCGCGCTGTAACCGAACACCGACAGTGTCTGCTCCTGGTCGCTCAAGGTGCGCAGGAAGGCCGGCGCTTCGTCAAAGCACTGCTCGTAGAACAGGCCATTGCCGCAGTGGTAGTGCTTGGCGGCCGCCAACGGGGTATTGTCCAGCAATATCCGGGTCGGGAACAGCAGCGCCGAGGTTTCCTGGTACGACGGCTCGGTGGCTACCAGGCAGGCCGTGACAAAGCGGTCCATCGCCATGCCGGGCGAATTCTCATAATCCTTGTGCGGCAGCAGTTGCGCGAACGCCTGCCAGAAGCGCTGCCGCGCCGCCGTACAGGCCTCGGCGCCGCCGATCCAGGCCACCAGGCGTGGCGAGGAACAGGCTTGCTGCGCGAACCAGATGGCGTCGTTGTAGAAACGGCCGCACAACTCGTCCAGTGCGCCCGCATCGAGCGCGTTGACGGCGTCGGCATTCAGCATGGCGGCGGAAAAGCGGTCCGGGAAGCACAGTTCGGCCGCGGTCGGGCGCAGCGCCAGCGAGCGTATCTTGCGCACCGTGGCGTCGCCGCCCCACACCACCCGCATGTGGCAATGGGTGGAAATCTGCATGGTGATGGCGTCGTCATGCTCGTAGGTCAGCACATAGAAGCGCCCCTTCAGTTCCGATTGCGCCAGCGTGGCAGCCAGCTTGGCCAGCACAAAGCTGAGCTGCGGCCCGGCATTGCGGGAGATCCGGATGAGGTTCACATTACCGCACAACAAGGACAACAGGCTGCTGTACAGGAACACCGAGTCGACGTTGGAAGGCGCGATGTGGAACACCAGGCCGCGCCCGAAACAGGCCGAACCGTCGTCCGTCGCCAGCGCCTCTTTCAGCCTGGCGATATTGGCAGCGCGGAAGAAATTACCCAGCACCACCAGCTCAGGATAGTTGCGCGACTCCCGGTCCAGCAAGATGGACTTGCCGAACGCGATGACGAAATCCACCAGCGCCGGATCGAACGGCGCCAGCAGCTTGCGGCTGGCGCCGTCACGCAGCACGGTGTCGAGATCGCTGCCGTTGGCCTCGGCGGGCACGAAAAACTGCACATTCATCATCAGAACTGCCTCACATCGCTGCAGCCACGCACTTCGGCCGATTGCATGCGGCCTTGCACGTGGAAGTATTTGCCCATGCGGCCGCACGGGCAGTCGTCTTCACCCAGTAGCACGCCGACGTCCTCGGTCAGCAGGCTATGACCGGGATAACTGCGCGGTAGCAGGCTGAGCACCTGCAGCACGCCCTGCTCGCCGACTGCGGCCGGCTTGAAGCTGATCGGGTCGCGCACGATGACGTCCGCATAGTTGGAGGCGTGCAGGTGGCCGTGCTCGCATTCCATGTAGATCGAGCCGGTCTGCTCGACCATGCCATAGTAGTTGTGCACGCGGCGCAGTCCGGCGCGCTCCAGCAGCGTGGCCTTGAATACTTCGTTCGACACGCTCTCCTCGGTCAGCTTTTTCCAGCCGCCGCCGTGGATCAGGATGCTGTCCGGGCCAAAATCCAGCCGGCTGCCGCGACGCTCCAGCGCCTGGCACAGGAACTTCCACACCACAAAGGTGAAGCCGAAGGCATAGATGCCGCGCGCGCGATGCTGGTCGCAATAGGCTTCCAGCATCTCCAGCTTGAGCGCCATCCCGGCGTCGAGCGCATAGGCGTGTTCCTTGCCATACACCGAGAAGCCGAGCACGCCGGCGGCGCGCGCGTTGAACTGGCGGCGGTCGGCCAGCAGGTTGTCGGCATCCACCACCACCATCGGCCGGCGCTGCTTGCCCAGGAAGCCGGCGACGATGGCGCCCAGCACGCGCGTCTGCATGGCCGCATTCTCGCGGTCCAGATAGATGCGCGACACCGCCTGGCCGCTGGTGCCGCTGGACGTCAGCGTCTTGAACACCTCGGCGCGCGGCACGCTCAGCAGGTCCAGGTGCTTGAACAGCCGCACCGGGATGAACGGCACCTCTTCCACCCGTTGCGCCACCGCCGGCAGCGCCAGGCTGGCGACGATTTTGGCGTACGGCGCCGAATGCTGGACATGGTGGGCGGTCAGTTCGTTCAGCAGCGCCACCAGCAGGCGCTGCTTCTCCGCCGCCGGCAAGCCATACGGCTGGTCGGCGTTCAGTGCGGCGAAATGGTCGTAATAGCTCATGCGGACAACTCCCTGCCGATCGCCGCCATGGCGGCCGTGACGTCAAAATGGTCGCCGCTGAAGGCCCGGCTGGCGGCGCCGGGGTCATAGGAAAAATACGGGTCGGCATCGGGCAGGTAGATCGTACCACGCGACGTTGCCGGGGCCGCCGGATTGAGCGGGCTGTGGCGTACCAGCGCGGCATCCGCCTCCGCCAGCTGCGCGCGGATCTGCGCGTCGGTCATGGCAGCCTTCAGGCGCTGCCCGATATCGGCCACAAAATGCTCCGGATCCAGGCGTGTGGCGCCGTAGACCGGGCACAGTTCATAGCTGGCCTGCCGCAACGGCGCCGGCAGGCGGCTGGCCAGCAGCGCCCCCAGCGAATGGGCGATCACTGCATCCACCTTCCCGCCCGCCTCGGCGACGATGACGTCTTCCAGCCGCTGCAGATACGGCCCGATGTCGCCGATGGCGCGGTAATCGATGTCCAGGATCAGCAGCCGGCATTCTTTCAGGCTGGTCAGATAAGGCAGCCAATAGCCGGAGCTGGTGAACAGGCCGTGGATCAGCAGCACAGTCTTCTGCCGCGACCGGTTCAAAATGGTCAGACCAATCATCAGGCAAGCATGGCGGCGTAAATCACCTCGTCGGCGGCGATATCCTGCAAGGCCTTGTGGCCCAGCACCTGGTCCACCTGCGCCGGACTGAAGCCGTCGCCGGGACGCTTGAAGTCCAGATCTTCCGCGGTGATAACGGCACCGGCGGCAATTGCGCGGCGCGACACCACGCTGCGGCGCATATTGCGGCGCTGCGCCAGTTCGGCCTCGGAAACCACGCGCTCGAACGAACCGAGCGACTCCCACGCTTCGCGGCAGGAGATAATCATGGCGCCAAAAGCGTCCGGCTCCATCGCCATCTGGTTGTCCATGCCGATCTTGCCGGCATCCAGCGTGAAGTGCTTTTCAATCACCGGCGCCCCCAGTGCCACCGCCGCAGTCGGCGTGGCCGCGCCCAGCGTGTGGTCGGAATAGCCGATCACCAGGTCCGGATGGCGCTCGCGCAGCGTCAGCATATTGTTCAGGTTGATCGTGGACGGCGCGGCCGGGTAAATCGACACGCAATGCAGCACGCACACATTGTCGTTGCCGGCGGCGCGGATGCAGCGCACCGCGCGGTCGATCTCGTCCTGGTCGGCCATGCCGGTGGACAGGATGATGGCGGTGCCGGTGCGGGCGATGTACTCCAGGTACGGCAGGTTGTCGATCTCCATCGAGGCGATCTTGATGAAAGGCACGCCGCACTCTTGCAGCAGGAAATCCACCTCGTCGCGCGAATACGGCGTCGATGCAAACGCAATCCCCTGCGCGCGCGCAAACTCGGCCAGCTCCTTCTGCTGCTCCGACGAGAACGAGAACTTGTCGACAAAGCGCTTGGCCACCGGATTCTGCCGGTAGTAGGTGGTGGAATACAGCGTGCTGGCCGACCACGACTGGAACTTGACGCAATCGCAGCCGGCCGCCTTGGCCGCCACGATCATGTCCTTGGCGATGTCCACCTTGCCGAAATGGCTGGTGTTGAGCTCAGCAATAAAATACGGCTTGCCGTGGTTCTCGAGGATGATGCCGTCATTCAACTTCATGATCTGCCCTTATTGATCGATGGTCTGCACTATCATTTCGGCGAGGAACGCATCGCGCTCCAGGAACGGCCACTGGTCTTCCAGCGGGCGGCGCACGAACTTGCCGCTGCTGTTTTTCGCGTGCGACACCTCGATATATTCCTGGTCGTCCTTGCCCATGATTTCGCACAGCACCGCGCCGTCGCTGCGCAGCACCTGGCGCAAGCCCTCCGCCAGGCCGGCGATGCCGTCAATGCGCACGTAGCCGAAATCGAACAGCGCCGCCACCTTCTCGAAGCTGGGTACGGTCACGCCGTTGCCGGGATCGGTGCCGATGGTGCGGTTGCGGAACAGCTCTTTCTGGCGGCGGCGGATGATGGAGTACACATTGTTGTTCACCACGATCAGCTTGAGCGGGATCTTGTGCGCGCGGATGGTTTCCAGCTCCTGCATATTCATCATGAAGGAACCGTCGCCGACCACCACCACGGTCTGGCGCTGCGCATCGGCCACGCCCAGCACGGCCGGGATGGAAAAGCCCATCGCGCCCTGTGACACCGGATGGATGGCGCGGCGGCTGCCGCCAAAGTTCAGGTTGGACGGCAGGATCACCTCGATCAGACCGGAGTCGGTGATGACGATGGCGTCATCGTCCAGCTCGGCGGACAAGGCGTTGGTCAGGTCGTACAGGTCGACCCGGTCGGTGGAGGCGAAATACGGCTCGACGGCGTACTGCGCCTTCCAGCGCGCGCAGGTGGCCACCCAGGCGGCGGTGTCGCCGGCGATGCGCTGCGGGCCCAGGCGCGGGAACAGCGTCGCCAGGTCCTGCAGCACCATGCGGTCGATGCGCAGCTCGTTCTTGCTGTGCTCGTCGGGATCGATGTCCACCACGATGGTCCTGGCGTCGCGCGCAAACTTGCACAAATCGACGCCGGTCGTGATCGACGACAGGCGGTTGCCCAGCACCACCAGGCAGTCGGCGTTTTGCACGGCGAAGGCGCCGGCGCGCGAGCAGCCCATGCTGCCCAGCGAGCCCACCGACAGCGGCCGCGACAGCGGATAGCAGTCGGCCGAGCTGGGGGTGTAGACCACGGGAATCTGATTGGTTTCGGCAAACGCGGCCAGCTCGGCCAGGCGACCGGCCGCGCGCAGGCCAGAGCCGATCAGCAGCACCGGCCGCTGCGCCTGCGCCAGCGCCGCGCGCAGGTAGTCGATATCGTCCTGCGGCGCCTCCACCGGCACTACCTCGGGCGTGAAGCCGGGCAGCTCATCCGGCTCGATCTGCGCGCTTTGCAGGTCCAGCGGGATATCCAGCCAGACCGGCCCCTTCTTGCCTTCGCTGGCCAGGTACAGCGCCTGCTCCAGATGGCGGCGGATGTCGCGCGGATCGGTCACGGTCACCGCATACTTGGTGACGGACTTGACGATCTCGACAATGTTGGCTTCCTGCTGGCCGTAGGTGCGCAGCTTGTGGCCAGTGTAATAGGTGGTTTCCTTGAGCACGTTCTGGCCGGAGATGAACACCACCGGCAAGCCGTCCTGGTAGGCGCTGAGCACGCCGGTGACGGCGTTGGTCGAGGCGCAGCCGGTCGACACCAGGCACACGCCCGGCGCATTGTGCAGCTGCGCGCGCGCGGTGGCGGCGTAGGCGCCGGCCTGTTCATGGTGCACGCAAACCGGGCGCAGCCGCTTGCACTTGGCCACGGCGTCGGTCAGGAACAGCGCACCACGGCCGGTGACCATGAACACCGTGTCGGCGCCATGGTCGGCCAGCGTCTCGAACACATAGTCGGCCAGCCTCATGCGGCACCCTTGGGCTTGAACTGGTCCAGGATGTCCGGCACGGCCACCACGAAGTCGGCCGAGCAAGCCGGCGCGTCACCGACAAAGCTGACCGCGCTGCCGGTGGCGATGCCGCGCCGGAACGAGGTCAGCGTGGCGTGCACGGTCAGCGTATCGCCCGGCACGATCTTGCGCTTGAACTTGACGTTGTTAATGCTCAGGAAATTGGTTTTCTTGCCCCGGAGTTCGTCCTGCGACAAAAAGCTCATGATGAAAGTCTGCACCAGCGACTCGACCTGGATAAAACCCGGCACATTGGGTTCGTCGTCGAAGTGCGCCGGGAAAAACCATTCGTTGTAGGTGAAGCATTTCACGGCCGAAGCTTTTTCGCCGGGAATGACGTCAAACACGCGGTCGACGAACAGCAGCGGATGCCGGTTGCGCTGGCAGGCCTTGATGCCGTTGATATCGAATTCCAGAGGCAAGGTCATGGTCAGATCACCACGTTGTACTTGGCCAGGATCGTGATCCCCTTCTTGAAGCTGGAGAAGTCGATGATGTCGTCCACGTCCAGCTCGATGCCGAAGGCGTCTTCCAGCGCAGCCATCAGCTGCATGTGGCCGACGCTGTCCCAGTCGGGAATGGCCTGGTAGATCAGTTGTTCGACGTCGCCGTCGTACTGGAACGATTCTTTAAAAATGCTCTGGTACTTTTCGAGATTGCTCATATTATTTTTCCATTACCTTAAAAACGTCTGCAACTATTTTCATGTGGCGGATCTGGGTGCCGTCCACGTCGGCGCGGCCGAAATGCTCTTCCAGCAGGGCGATCAGCGACAGCACGGCCATCGAATCCCAGGTCGGGTAGGCATCCAGCGGCGTCTCGGCCGTGACTTCGGCCGCATCCACTTCCAGCATTTCGGCCAGCAGCCGGGTTTTTTCCGCAATATCCATCTGTACTCTCCTTGTTGTTATCCGACGGTTATCCGATGATTTTGGCCGGATTCCCCATCAGTTTGGACTTTTCCCCCACACTTTTGAACACCACCGCGCCGGCGCACAGGTAACTCTCCGCCCCCACCACAGTGGACGGAATCACCTTGGCGCCGGTGCCAACAAAGCTCAGCTCGCCCAGCTGGACGTTGCCGGCCAGGTCGCAATAACTCATGATGGCGCAGTACGGCGCCACCTGCGCATCGTGCCCCACGCCCGAATGGGCATTCATCATGACGCCGTCGCCCAGCGCGGCATTGGCCGCCACGATGCAGTAGGCCTGCACCAGGATCGCCTCGCCCAGCCCCGCATGGGCCGACACCAGCGCGCTCGGGTGCAGCACGTTGGGGAAGGCAAACCGTCCCCGGTACTGCTGGTGCAGCCGCTGGCGCGCCGCCGGCGCCGCGATGCCGAGGATGATCCCGACCTGGCCCGCCAGGCCCGCCAGCGCTTCCGCGCCGCCCAGCACCGGCACGCCGTTGACCAGGCTGCCCGGCGCCTTGACCTCGTCAATAAAACCGCGCAGCGTGAAGCGCGCCGCGCCGGCGTTGATGGCGTCCAGCGTGTCGCAAATTTCCCGCCCCAGCCCGCCGGCGCCAAAAATCACTACATCCATCATGGTTGCGCTCTCACCGCTTTAACTGTTAACCAGGCTCTTGGTCTCATTGTGCAGGTTGTCGATGTTGTCGTCAAAGTAAGTGTCGCAGATGCGGACTTTGAAGACCCGGGTGTTGCGCAGAGTAATCACGCCCACCCCCAGCGACAGACCAATACCAAAGCCGCACACGGAAATAGTTTCGCTGACGTCGGCGTCGGCGTCGTGCGCGTAGCAGTCGTTGATGGTCAGCGGAATGGTGGCGGCGCCGGTGTTGCCGTAGCGGTCTATGCTGATCGGCATTTTATCGTCACTGATGCCCACCCGCTTGGCGATATTCTTCATGATAAAGACATTCGCCTGGTGCAGCACGTGGCGGTCCAGCTGACTGTAGTCGAGGCCGAAATCGGCCTTGAAATCCTTTACCAGCTTGGGTACTTCGGTGATGGAAAAGCGGAACACATCGGCGCCGTTCATATAACCGTCGTAGTCGGACCGCGACACCTCCGGCTCGCGCTCGGTACGCTCGGCCGAGCCGATGCGGTGCCGGTAGCCGCCGTACGGCACGATCAGGCTGCGGTAGCCCTGGCCGATGGTGCGCAGTTTGAACATGGCGCGGTCGCTGCTGGCCTCATCCTTGTCGATCAGCAGCGCCGAGCCGGCGTCATACGACAGCATGACCAGGCCGCGGTCTTGCGGCGAGCAATGCTTGCTGACGGTGTCGCCGCACAGCAGCAGCACCCGCTGGATGCCGCTGTTGGCCAGATAGGACAGCGCCGCACTGATGCCGTACACAAAGCCCGAGCAGGCCAGGTTGATGTCATAGGCCAGGCAGTCTTCCGACAGCCCCAGCCGCGCTTGCAACACGCAAGCTGTGGACGGCGCCACGTAATCGGGGGTCTGGCTGACGAACAGCAAGGCGTCGATCGACGCGCGCTCAATGCCCAGCTCGTTGATGATGGTGTTGGCCGCGTGCTCGCACAGGTCGGAGGTGGTGGTGTACTCATCGGCCAGGTGGCCCTGCACCACGCCGACATTCTTGATGATCTTGTCGACCACGTCCTGGCCGTACTGGGCGGCAAAATCGTTGCTGGTGCGCACATGGCTGGGCACACTGCTGGCCACCGCCGCGATACGGTAATTGGCGAAACTAAGATTTGCCATGTTAAAACACCTTTCCGGCCGGTCCGCCGCCATCGATCTTGATTTGCGTTCCCACGATATGCCGCGCCTGATCCGATAACAAGAAGGCAATCAGGCTGGCGATCTCTTCCGGCTGGGCCATGCCGTTCAGCTGCAGGCGCTCCACCTCGGCCTTATCGGCCATGCCGATGCGGCGCATCCAGCGCTGCGTCATCTCGGTGTCGACGATGCCGGGCTTGACGGCGTTGATGCGGATGCGCTTGGCGGCGAGCTCCTTGGCCAGCACGCGCACCGTCGCCTCCAGCGCCGCCTTGGACGCCGCATACATGGTCTGCCCGACGCCGCCGTTATCGGAGGCAATCGACGAGATGGCGACGACACTGGTGTCGTAGTCATCGGTTTTTTTCTTTGCTTTGTCGATGAGTTTGAGTATCTCAACGAACGCATATACATGCAAACGCATCAGGTGATCGAACTTGTCGTAGCGGACCAGCTTGATCGGTTCGACCGATTCCAGGCCTGCCGCGTGAACAAAACCGTCGATGCGCGCCGGCAGCTGCGGCGCCAGCGCGGCCAGGCTGTCGAGGTCGGCCAGATCCAGCGCCACGCAGGTGCTGCTTGCGCGCAGACCGGCGGCCAGCGCAGCCAGCTTGTCCGGCACGCGCCCGACCAGGATCAGGTGGTTGCCTTCGCTGTCCAGTTTTTGCACCAGGGACCGGCCGATGCCCGAAGTGGCGCCGGTAACGATGATGTTTTTGTTCATTAATTCGCAAGCAGCCTTATTGATTTAAAGCATTATAATTCACCTTGCCGTTGGCCAAACGGGGAATCTCAGCGATAAAAGCGCAGCTGATCGCGCTACGGTGCAGGCCCAGTTGCCGCGAAACGAAGGCCAGCAGGCCGTCGCGCCCGGCCTCGCCCGCGCAGGCGATGCGCAGGTGGTCGTCCTGGCCATGGCAGACGAACTCGCAGCCCGGATAGGCCGCCTGCAGCAGCGCTTCCACCTCGTCCAGCGAGACGCGGTTGCCAAATACCTTCACAAAGCGCTTGAGGCGGCCGCTGATGTAGTAGCAGCCGTCCTCGTCGCGGTAGGCGACGTCGCCGGTCGCCAGGCGGCCGCCCCATTCGTCACCGCGCGCCAGGTCGGCCGCGCCGCTGGCGTAGCCCAGTGCCACATTCGCGCCGTAGTAGACCAGTTCGCCAGGCACCCGCGGGTCCGCGATCAGTTGGCCGTCGGCGTCAATCAGTTCGAAGCGTCCACCGGGGATGGCGTGGCCGATGCTGCCCAGCTTGCGTTCCAGCCAGGCGGCCGGCAGATAAGCCATGCGCGCGCTGGCCTCGGTCTGGCCATACATCACAAAGCAGGGCCAGCCTTTCTCGGCCGACAGCCGCTGCAGGTAGGCCAGGCCCTGCTCGCTCATCTTGCCGCCGGCCTGGCTCAGGTAGCGCAGCGCCGGCAGCTCGAAGCGCTCGAACTTGATGCGCTTGAGCATATCGTAGGTATAGGGCACGCCGGACAGCGAGGTCACCCGCTGCTGCTGCAGCAGTTCCCAGAACTCGCGGCTGAGCGGCGTCAGCGTGGTGACCTGGATCGCCGCGCCTGCCAGCAGATGGGTGTGCACAATCGACAGACCGAAGGAGTAACTGAAGGGTAAGGTGGTGACCGCCACGTCATCGGCGCGGATAGCCAGATAGGCGGTGATGGCGGCCGCATTGGCCAGCAGATTGGCGCGACTCAGGCGCACCAGCTTGCTGCTGCCGGTCGAGCCGGACGTGGTGAGCAGCAGTTGCAGCTGCGCGTCCAGCACTGTCGGCGCCTCCGCCAGCGCAGTTTTCAGCAATACATAGTGGCCAAAGCGGTACACCGGCGTGGCGTCCGCCAGCTCGCCGCTGCGCGCATTGTCCAGCCAGACATAACCGGGACGGTAGGCCGCCGCTAGGGCCTGCACTGCCGCCGCTTGCTGGCCGGCCTCGATCAGCAGCGGTACCTGCCCCTGCACCATCAGGGCGATGTACCCCATCAGGGACGGCACGCTGTTTTCGCACAGGCACAGCACCAGGTGGCGCCCCTGCACCGCCGCTCCCATACGGTCGGCCTCAAGCTGCACCTCTGCGTAGCTGTACGCCTGGCCGTCGCCTGCAAGGCAGGGATTATTGGCGTATTGAATTAGATCGAACATGCTACATCATAGCACCGCCTCCGGGGCTTGGCGAACCGCAGCCGGCGCGTTTTGCGGCCAGCCGTTACAGCGACCGCTTGATGCGCAGACTGACGTCGTCCGGCAGCAGGCCCAGGCGCTTGCCGTGATGCTTGAGGAACGCCCAGCTGTGACGCTCATGCACGTAGATGGCCGGATCGCTGGTGGTGTGGTTGTCGTGCATGCGGAATTCGCTCAGCAGATCATGCAGGTACACGCACTCGCCACGTCCCAGCAGGTGCAGGTAGAGCGCGACGTCGCCGGCGCCCTTGATTTCAAACCCGCTGAAGCTCATGACCGTGGGCGCCATGGTCAGCGCGTCGGCCCGGCGGAACATCACCGCCGGCGGCGGCCCGATGAAATTGCCGCCGGTGGCCAGCGTGAAGGCCGCCAGACTCAGACCGCTCATTTCACAGCTGGCGTTGGCCACTGCCAGCTTCTGCTCTGCGTAGCGCTCGCCGGCCGAATTGATGGTGTAGCGGCGCGCGATGACCAGCGTTGCATCGGGACAGGCCTGCATGCCCTCCACCATGCGCGCCACACACTGCGGCAGCAGCACGTCGTCATCGTACAGGGGCTTGATCAGCTGACCGCGCGCCTCGCGGATGCCGCGCGTCAAGCTATGCCCCTCGCCCAGCGGCGGTGTGTTCCTCAGGTAGCGCACGCGGTCGCTGGCGCCGCTGGCCAGGATCAGTTGGTGGATATCGTCATTGCTGCTGTCATCCAGCACGATAATTTCGAGGTTGTCATAAGTCTGCGCCAGCGCGCTCGACAGCGACGCCGCGAAGTAGGTCGCGCGATAGCCGGGAATCACGATACTGACCAGCGGATGGGCGTCGATCTGCGGCTGGTGCGGCGAAAATTCCATGATCAGCTGGCCGGCTGCGCCGGTCGCCTGTCCCGCCAGCGGCGCCATCGCACTCTCGTCCGGCTGTCGCCGCACCGCGCCGTCCAGCCCTGCCAACACGGCAGAGCGGGTCAGGTCCTGCGCACTATAAATCCATTGCCGTCCCTGGAACCGCATCTGCAAATTCAGCGCTTCGCCCGGATTGTCTACCCATTCATGCCGCGCCGCGCCGGGCGCGCTCTGTGCGATGTAGGTGGCCAGCATGGCTTCCAGGTCCGGCGTGACGACGCGCAGCACACCGCCGCGCGCCAGCACGCGGCGGCACTCGCGCAGGAATAGCAAGCCCTGTTCCTGACTCAGATATTCGAGGTGGTTTTCGCAATGGATGCCGGCCACGCTGTTATCGGCAAACGGCAGCCCCTGTGCCAGGTCATGCTGCAGCTCGGCGCCAGGCGCCTGGGAGACCGAGACAAAGCCGGGCAAGGCAGCATTGCCAACCCCGATGTTCAAGAAGTGTTGCGTCATGGGAGGCTGCGGCACAGCGCCAGGCTATTGAAGAGGACACCACATTATGCAATCTGACCTGCAATGTCAATTACTTCGCAAGCCGTATGCCGCTGAACTGCCAGCGCGCGCCGGCCGGGAAGAAATTGCGGTAGCTGGCGCGCGCGTGGCCTTGCGGCGTGGCCGATGACGAACCACGCAGCACGTATTGGTTCAGCATGAACTTGCCGTTGTATTCGCCCAGCGCGCCCTCCGCTGCCGCAAAGCCGGGATAGGCTGCGTAGCTGCTGCTGGTCCATTGCCAGCAATGGCCGTACATCTGCTGCAAGCCAGCACCGGCGGCGCTGCCCGGATGCAAGGAACCGGTTTCGATCGGCGCCTGCGCGGCCGCGTATTCCCATTCAAATTCTGTCGGCAAGCGAGCGCCGGCCCAATGGGCGTAAGCATCGGCTTCAAACAGCGAGATGTGCGTCACGGGACGATTCAGGTCCAGCGGCTGCGGCCCGTGCAGCGTGAATTCCTGCCACGCGCCCTGCTCGTCCTGGAACCAGTAAATCGGCGCTTTCAGGGTTTGCGTGCGGGCCCAATCCCAGCCTTCGGCCAGCCACAACGCGGCGTTGAAGTAGCCGCCGGCGTTGATGAAGTCGAGGTATTCGCCATTCGTCACCAGCCGCGAGGCCAGCGCAAACGGCGCCACATATTGCTTGTGGCGCGGCAGCTCGTTGTCGAAACTGAAGCCGTCGCCGTTGTGGCCAATCTCGGTCAGGCCGCCGTCGAAGGCAATCCACGCCAGTGGCGCCGCTGGCGCGGCGGCCGGCAGCGGTATCTCCATGTAAGCAGGACGCAGCAGGCTTTGCGCCAGCAGGTGCTTGACGTCGGTGAGCATCAGCTCCTGGTGCTGCTGCTCGTGCTGCAGGCCGAGCGTGAGCAGCATGTCCAATTCTGCGGACGGCGCGCTGTCGATCAGGCGGGCGATGCGCGCATCGACGTCGGCGCGGTAAGCGCGCACCTGCGCCATCGCGGGCCGCGTCAGCAGGCCGCGCTGGGCGCGCGGATGCTTCTCGCCGATGCCGTTGTAATAGGAATTGAACAGGATGCGAAACGCCGGATGGAACGGCGCGAAGTCGCGCTCCATGCGTTCCAGGATAAACGTCTCGAAGAACCAGGTGGTGTGCGCCAGATGCCATTTGGTCGGACTTGCGTCGGGCATCGATTGCGCGCCGCAGTCTTCATCGGACAGCGGCTCCGCCAGCGCCAGCGTGTGCTTGCGCACCGCTGCATAGCGCGCGAGAAGTCGTTCCATGTCAGCTGGCCCGGGCATGAATCACAGCGAACCAGGTATCGGTGTCGGTCCACATGCGCGTGGTGGCAAAGCCGGCCCGCTCCAGCAAGGTGACGAAGGACTGGCGCGTATATTTGTAGCTGTCTTCCGTGTGGATGCGTTCACCGCGCGCGAAATCGCGTTCGCCGCCGCGCCAGGTCACGGTCAAAGGACAACGCGCTTCCAGGTGCATTTCAATCCGGCTCAATTGCGGATTGAAGAAGGCCACATGCTTCCACTGGTCGATTTCAAAGTCCGCGCCAATCAGATGATTCAGGTGACGCAGCATATTCAGGTTGAAGGCGCCGGTGACGCCCAAGGCGTCGTCGTAGGCCGCATCCAGCACTGCATGATCCTTGATCAGGTCCACGCCGATCAGCAGGCCGCCATCGGCGCCGGCATTGGCGCGCAGGCCACGCAGGAAAGTCACCGCCTGCTCCGGCGAGAAATTGCCGATCGACGAACCGGGATAGAAGAACACCCGGCGCTCGCTGCGCACGCTGTCCGGCAGTTCAAAGCCGCTGGAAAAATCCAGTCCCAGCGCCGTCATCTCGATCTGCGGGAAGCGCTGCTGCAACTGCGCCACCGCACCAAGCAGGAAGTCGCGCGAGATATCGACCGGCACGTATTGGGCAGGCTTCAGCAGCGGGAACAACGCCGCCGCCTTGGCGCAATTGCCCGCGCCCAGATCGATCAGCGATGCGCCATCGCCCACTGCTTGCGCCATGTCGGCGCCATAGGCGGCAAAGATGCTCGCTTCGGTACGGGTTGGATAATATTCAGGCAGTTCGCAGATGGCCTCGAACAGCTTGGAACCTAGGCTGTCGTACAGGAACTTTGGGGAAGTATGCGCATCGCGCGCCAGCAAGCCGGCGGTGATTTCTTCGATAACCGCGGCACTGCCGTGCGCGGGCCGCTGAGGCGCGGTGTTGCTGGCGAGAGGCGAAACAACACGGATCGCCGAGGAGCGGGATACTTGCATAAATGCCCTACCTATCTAATGGGGGTGGCAATCCCTTGAGGGGATTTTTGCTATGATAGCTGAATATCCATTTTGTAGCGCTGTACCAAAAGTTCCGTGCGACTTCTCACATAAAAGGGCAATCCTGATGAAAATCTCCTTTAAATCGCTGCTGGCCACGAGCCTGATGCTGGCCGCTTCCTGGTCGCAAGCACAATCGGCGGATCACGTGTTCCGCGTCTCGGCCATCCCGGACGAAGCGCCGACCGAACTGCAACGCAAGTTCAAGCCGCTGGGGGAGTATCTGGAGAAGAAAATCGGCATGAAGGTCGAATTCACCCCGGTGACCGACTACGCCGCCTCGGTGGAAGCCCTGATCAACAAGAAGGTCGACATGGTCTGGTTTGGCGGCTTCACCTTCGTGCAGGCCAATGAACGCAGCAAGGGCGCCATCACGCCGCTGGTGCAGCGCGCCGAAGATGAAAAATTCCGTTCGGTGTTCGTCACCACCAACAAGAGCATCAACAGCCTGGCCGACCTGAAAGGCAAGACCCTGAGCTTCGGTTCCGAGTCCTCGACCTCCGGCCACCTGATGCCGCGCTACTACCTGCTGGCCGCCAAGATCAATCCGGACACCGATCTGAAACGCATCGCCTTCTCCGGCGCGCATGACGCCACCGTGGCTGCCGTTGCAGGTGGCAAGGTCGATGCCGGCGCGCTGAATATCTCGGTATGGGAAAAACTGGTCGAGGCCAAGAAGGTCGATCCAGCCGTGGTGCGCGTGTTCTACACCACCCCTGGCTATTACGATTACAACTGGTCGGTGCGCACCGACATGAACGCCGATCTGAAGAAAAAGCTGACCGACGCCTTCCTGGCGCTGGACGCCAACAAGCCTGAAGACAAAGCGATCATGGACCTGCAACGCGCCACCAAGTTCATTCCGACCAAAGTAGACAACTACAAGAACATCGAAGCCGCAGCCAAGAACGCCGGCCTGCTGAAGTAAATGCCAACGTATCAACTGCAAGACCTGACCGTCCGCCACCTCGGCGGGCGTTCTGCCCCCGCGCTGCAAGCTATCAACCTGACCGTCGAACAAGGCGAGCAACTGGCCTTGATCGGCCCTTCCGGCGCCGGCAAGACTACCCTGCTGGCGACGCTGTCCCTGTCCCGCAAGCCGTCCGAAGGCAGCTTCCATGCCTTCGGCGTCGAGCCGTGGGCGCTGGGCGAAGCGGCGCGTCACCGCTTGCGCGCGCAGTTGTTCCTGGCGCCGCAAACGCCGCCGCTGCCGCCGCGCCAGCGCGTGGTGACGGCGGTGCTGGCCGCGCGCCTGCCGCAATGGAGTGTGTGGCGCGCGCTGGTGTCGCTGTTCAAGCCTGAAGACCCGGAAGCCGCGTGGCATGCACTGTCGCGCTTTAATCTGGGAGATAAGCTGTATTCGCGCGTGGACCGCCTGTCCGGCGGCGAACGCCAGCGCTGCGGCCTGGCGCGCCTGCTGCTGTCGCCGGCCAAGTCGCTGCTGGTGGACGAGCCGCTGTCCGCGCTCGATCCCGCCCTGTCCGAACTCACATTGACCACGCTGCGCGAAGAAGCCAAAGCGCGCAACGCCACGCTGATTTGCAGCCTGCACCAGGTGGACCTGGCCCTGGGCCACTTCCAGCGCATCGTCGCCCTGCGCGACGGCCGCATCGCCTTCGACCTGCCGCGCGACCAGGTCACGCCGCAGATGATCGCCACGCTGTATCAGGGCGAACAGCCGCCAGCCGCATCGCCGCACAGCGACGGTCACGATGCTCTGGCGGTCACAATCGGCGTAGGCGCTTGCCTGTAATGGACGCCACGCTGAACCACGCGGCGGTGCACCGCGATCCCGCCCTGCGCCGCCGTATCTTCATCATCGTCGCCGCGCTGGTGATTCTGTGGCCGACCATGGTGATCTCCGAATTCAAGCCGTGGATACTGTTTGACGAACAAAGTCTGAACGCGACCGGCCGCTTCCTGGCCGACTTCCTGGTGCCGGCCCACGACGCCGAATTCCTGCACATGCTGGTGCGCGAAACCTGGAACACCGTGGCCATCGCCACCGCCGGCCTGACGCTTGCGCTGCTGGGCGCCATTCCCGCCACCTTGATCATCAACGAGCAGCTGTCGATTTCCGCGCTGGGCACGGGCCGCATGCGCCCTCTCGCCGTCTTCGTGCGCCAGACGGTGCGCTGGCTGATGGTGATCCTGCGCTCGGTGCCGGAACTGGTATGGGCGCTGCTGCTGGTGCGTATCATCGGCCTGGGCCCGACCGCCGGCGTGCTGGCGATTGCCCTCACCTACTGCGGCATGCTGGGCAAGGTATATGCCGAGATTCTCGAATCGTCCGACGCCCACGCCAGCGACACGCTGCTGGCCAATGGCAGCGGGCGATTGGCCGCGCTGCTGTATGGCGCGCTGCCGGAAGCCGCCTCGGAACTGATGTCCTACACCGTCTACCGCTGGGAATGCGCGATACGCGGCTCGGTGGTGATGGGCTTCGTCGGCGCCGGCGGTCTTGGCCAGCGCATGGATGAATCGCTGAAGGCCATGAACGGAGCGGAAGTCTCCGCCATGCTGCTGGTGTTCATCGCGCTGGTGGCGCTGGCCGACCAGTTCTCCAAAGTGCTGCGCAGGAGGCTGGGATGAATCCAGACATGCCGAAACCGCCGGCGCGCGACTGGACCATGCGCATCCTGATGCTGTTGCTGCTGGTGCTGATCATCGCCAGCTTCGCCACGCTGCCATTGAAGTGGCGCGACTTCTTCACGGTCGACGCCATCAACAGCACCATGGAACTGCTGGCCGGCTTTGCGCCGCCGGAAACCTCCAGCGGCTTCCTCGCCAAGACCTTCTGGGCGGCGATTGAAACGCTGGCCATGTCCGGCCTGGGTACGCTGCTGGCCGTGATCTTCGGGTTGGCCTTCTCGCTGCCGGCGTCGGGACGCTTTGGCGCCGCGCCCCGCGCCGCCATGCGCGCAGTGCTGAACGTGCTGCGCTCGGTGCCGGAACTGGTATGGGCTTCCATCATGCTGATCGCCGCTGGCCTTGGTCCGCTGGGCGGCACGCTGGCACTCGGCGCGCACACGGCCGGCGTGCTGGGACGCCTGTTTGCCGACTCGCTGGAAAACGCCGCGCCGCTGCCGGAACAAAGCCTGCGCACCAACGGCGCCAGCGCCACTGCGGCCTTCATGTACGCCACGCTGCCGCAAACGCTGCCGCAGATGATGTCCTATACGCTGTACCGCTGGGAGAACAACATCCGCGCCGCCGCGATTCTCGGCGTGGTCGGCGCCGGTGGCCTCGGCCAGATGCTGAAGTATCACCTGTCGCTGTTCCAGATGCCGCTGGCCGCCACCGTCATCATCGCCATGCTGCTGCTGGTGACGCTGGTCGATGCCATCAGCTTCGCCATGCGGCGCGCACTCACAAGGTAAACATGCTCGAACTTCGCCAGCTCTCCAAATCCTACAACGGCCGTCCGGTGCTGGACCAATTGTCCTGGACTTTCAAGGCCGGCGAATTCGTCTCCATCATGGGCGATTCCGGCGTCGGCAAATCGACGCTGCTGAATCTCATCGCCGGCCTCGATACGCCCGATCCATCGGCCGCCTCGCCCATCATCGTCGACGGCATACCAATGTCCGGCCTCGATGACGACGCGGCGACGAAGCTGCGGCGCGCACGCATGGGTTTCATCTTTCAAGCCTTCCACGTGCTGCCGCATCTGACCTTGTTGCAGAACGTCGCCTTGCCGCTGCTGCTGAATGGCATGCCGACCGAACGCGCAGCCGAGATGCTGGAAGCGGTCGGCCTGGGTGGCCGCGAACACGACTTCCCCCATCAAATCTCCGGCGGCCAAATGCAGCGCGTGGCGATCGCCCGCGCGCTGGTGCACCGCCCGGCCCTGGTGCTGGCCGACGAACCAACCGGCAATCTCGATCCGGAAACCGCCGACGCCATCCTCACACTGTTGCAGCGCGAAATTAAAGCCACCGGCGCTTGCGCCATCATGGTTACACATTCGCAACTTGCTGCTAAAAAGACAGACAAAATCCTACTTTTATCCAGAAATGGACTAAAAGATACAACAAACGTCAACCCGTTTGAGCAATAACCAACATAATTTAATTGTTAAAGCCTGCACTTTTTTTTTATCCGTAGTATTATTGAAAATAACTTGCATGGTTATCAAGAATGTTGAGTCGCGTACCACATTCAGACCGTAACGAGTGTGGACGCTAGCCTTGCCGGGAACGTACTTTTTTTAACGTTTTGAGCAAAGGAGGAGCAAGCCATGAACGTACGTCAAAAGAAGTTGGAGTTGATTGAAGCAATGAATCGCGCTCGGGCACTGGAACCATCCAGTTTTGTCCCGAACAAGCTTCTTGATACGCTGATTGAAAAGATGAACTTGAAGAACGATGCGGAGTTGTGTCGGGTGCTGGAAGTTCAGCCGCCGATCATCAGCAAGATCCGTCACCGGAAGTTAGCAGTTGGTGCCACGATCCTGCTGCGTATGCATGAAAAATCAGATATCAGCATTCGCGAGCTGAAAGATCTGTCGACCGCGTCTATGCATTGAACAAAAACACTGTTCTGCCCTGCCTGGCGTCGGCATGCGGTATCCGGCGCCCCAAGCGCTGTAGCGATCAGCCCAAACCCCGCTGAACGCAGCTTTACCGAGTAGCTAGTTAGTACCAGTTAGCATTTCTCGTATTTCCAATTTCTCGCCTTACCTTCTGTGATCCATTCAATGGCCTGTTCGCGCCTGCGCGTCCGCGTCGCTTCGGTTTTCGCTTCGGTCAGCCAGTCGGCGTAGTCGCGCTGCTTGCTGGGGCTGAAGCTGTCGAAGTGCGCGCGCGCCACCGGCACCGCATCCAGTGCGGCGTGCAAGTCATCCGGTATCTCCAGCGAACGTGGCGCCGCCGGCTTGGCACGGGCAGGCGCAGACACGCCATCGTCGTTCAGCTGCATGGCGTGCTTGATGTAGGACGCCAGCACTTTTTTGGGCGGCAGATCCTTGAGCGATGTGATGCGGCCGAAGTGGCCCATGGCTTCGCGATTGACTTCATCAGCGGCCATCAGCAGCTCGGCCTTCCAGAAGTTCAGCGCGCAATGCGCCTTGAACGAGGCCATACTGCACATCATGCCCTTGTACATAAAGTGCGGGAAGCTCCACTTGATCGTCTCTTCCACTTCGGGACAAGCGGCATGCACCACCGCACGCAGATGCGCCAGGATCGGCTGCGCGAAGTCGGCGGATTTGGCGATGTAAGCGTCTACGCGCGGATCGGTGGCGGGCATGATGGTCTCGTTAGAAGAATTGTGGATTCTTCGCCAGCAGATCCGCCTCGAATTTATTGACCGCTTCAAAGTTGGGCAAGGCTGGCGACACGCGGCGGCCGGCATCCCAACTGCGCCAGGCACGCGCACTATCGTACTGCATCAGCAGCAGATCGCCCAGATCCTTGTAGGCTCCGCCCAACATCGGATTGGCTTGCAGCGCCTCGACGAACAGCTCTTTAGCCTCCTTGGCCTGCTTCAGGCGCAAGCGGTTATTCGCTTCAAACACCTTCAGTACATAGGCCTTGCGCGGCGCCTGCTGGCGCAAGGCCACCAGGGTCTTCACGCCATCCGCCATTTGCCCATCCTTGCCGGGATTGATGGCGGCAAACAGCAGCGACAGCGAGGACGACGTCGCCGCCGCCTGCTTCTGCTCCGTCGTCAGCGTTACCTGCCTGCCGGTGGACAGCATGCATTCCATCTTGCCCAGCATGGTATCGAGGATCTGGGCGTCGCTGAAGTCCTCGCTGGCGTCGCATGGATGTTCGGCGCGCAGCGCGTCCAGTTGCTGCGGCGTGGCGGCAGCGATGCGATCGAACAGCGCATCCACACCGTCCTTGCTGATCTCCCGCTGGTAGGATTTGAGATCGTAAGCCGGCGGCTTGGCGTTTTGTACCTGCGTGAATACCAGCTTGATATCGCGGCCTTCATTGAGGAACAAGGTCAGGTTTTCCGGAATCACGCCGCCCTTGGCCAAGCGCTCCAGCAGTTGCGGATGGCCGCCCGGCACATAGCGCATGAAGCGCGTGAACTGCGCAGTGTCCGTGGCCGATACCTTGGTGCCGGCGGCGCTCCATGCGGCCAGCTTGACGCCGTCCACATAGAACACGCGTTGCTCGCCCTCGGTCTTTTCCTCGGCCACGCCCGGCCCGGCGCTGAGCACCGCCAGCTCGTTCTCCTGCACCTGTTTGTTGGTCAGCACCGTATCGACCTTGATGGCGGCCACCGCGCCGCGCAAGACGTCGCGGTTATGCATCTCCACCACGCGGAAGCCAACCGTGTCGAATAGCGAATACTCCGCGTACTCCTTGGCCGCCGTGTTGATGGCGTAGCGGCGGCGCGCGGCAAAATCGTACACCAGCCGGCCCTTGGCGGTATCCACCGACAGATAGCTGTCCGCCAGCGTGACGTCCATTTGCGAAGTGCGTTCCTGCTGGGTGGAGCTGACATGCAACGTGACAGCCGCCTGCACCTGCGGCGCCATGGCCAACGCCATCAACGCGGAGAAAATAAGACGCATAAAGCCTGCTTCCTTAAAAAATGGAGCGACCATGATAAATCAGACAAGCCCCCCGGCTTGTAACATTTCGTTGCAGCTTACACATACGTCATGTGGAACTCCCCAAAAAATGGCATATTCTAGAGACTATGCCTATTCCGACCTTCACCCGTCCGCTCGCGTTTCTGCCGCCGCTGCTCCTGCTGCTGGCAGGCTGCGCGACCACCAGCACAACGCCGCCGGCCCGCCAGGCGCCCGCCGATCCGGTAGCGCTCAGCGCCGCGCTCAATCGCATCAGCTGGGGCGTCAACACCAGCACCTACCAGCAGGTCGAGAAAATTGGCTACAGCGCCTGGCTGGAACGGCAACTGCATCCCGGCGCCGCCGTGCTGCCGGCCGCCGCGCAGGCGCAGATTGACGCCATGACGATTTCGCAAAAGCCGCTGCCGCAACTGGTGCAGGAGCTGGAGCAGCAGCGCCGCGATTACGACAAGGCCATGGTCGACGACGACGCCAAGAAGGCCGCGCAGCGCGCCTACCAGCAGGAGATGAGCCGCCTGGCCAAGGAAGCCGCCACCCGTTCGCTGCTGCGCGACCTGTACTCGCCCAACCAGTTACAGGAGCAGATGACATGGTTCTGGATGAACCACTTCAACGTCCATCAGGGCAAGAGCAATCTGCGGGTGCTGGTCAGCGACTACGAAGAACAGGCGATCCGCCCGCACGCGCTGGGCAAGTTCCGCGATCTGTTGGCCGCCACGCTGCACCACCCGGCCATGATCCGCTACCTGGATAACGAACAAAACGCCGCCAACCGCATCAACGAAAACTACGCGCGCGAAATCATGGAGCTGCACACGCTGGGCGTGGACGGCGGCTACACCCAGAACGACGTGCAGCAGCTGGCGCGCATCCTCACCGGCGTCGGCGTCAACCTGGGCGACAAGACGCCCGATGTGCGTCGAGACAAGCAAAGCCAGTACGTGCGCAAAGGCCTGTTCGAGTTCAATCCGAATCGCCACGACTATGGTGACAAGGTGTTCCTCGGCCAGACAGTGAAGGGCCGTGGCCTGGCCGAAGTGGACGAGGCGCTCGATCGCCTGAGCCGCAGCCCGGCCACCGCGCGCTACGTCAGCCGCAAGCTGGCGATTTACTTCGTCGCCGACGAACCGCCGCCGCAGCTGGTCGAGCGCATGGCGGCGCGCTTCCAGTCCAGCGACGGCGATATCGCCGCCGTGCTGCGCACCATGTTCGACGCACCGGAATTCACGCAATCGCTGGGCAAGAAGTTCAAGGACCCGGTGCACTACGTGGTATCGGCCGTGCGCCTGACCTATGACGACAAGATCATCCTCAACGCCGGGCCGATGCTGGGCTGGCTCAATCGCATGGCCGAACCGCTGTACGGCCGCCAGACGCCGGATGGCTATCCGCTGACGGCATCCGGCTGGGACAGCCCGGGCCAGATGATCACCCGCTTCGAAATCGCCAAGGCCATCGGCGGCGGCAACGCGGGCCTGTTCAAGACCGAAGGCACGCAGCCGCTGGAGAAGGTCGCCTTCCCGCAGTTGGCCAACGCCCTGTATTACCAGTCGCTGCAAACATCGCTGGCGCCGGCTACCCGCCAGGCGCTGGAGCAAGCCGCCTCGCCGCAGGAGTGGAACACGCTGCTGCTGTCATCGCCGGAACTGATGCATCGCTAGGAGAAGCCCGATGAAACGCCGTACCCTGCTCAAAAGTTTGGCCGCCGCTTCGGCCACCTTATCCGCCTCGTCGATGGCCGGCCAGCTGTGGGCCGCACCGGCCAGCAAGACCCGTCTGCTGTTCGTCTTCATGCGCGGCGGCTATGACGCCACCAGCTTGCTGGTGCCGGTCTCCAGCCAGTACTACTACCAGGTGCGCCCCAATATCGCGATTCCGAAAACCGCCGCGCTGCCGATCGACACCGACTGGGGCTTGCACCCGGTGCTGGCCGATAGCATCCACCCGCTGTTCAACGCCGGCCAGGTGGCCTTTGTGCCGTTCGCCGGCACCGAGGACCTGTCGCGCAGCCACTTCGAAACGCAGGACAGCATAGAACTGGGCCAGGCGCTGGACCGCACCCGCGACTACCGCTCCGGCTTCCTCAACCGGCTGGCGTCCACCCTGAACGCCGACCGCGCCAGCGCCATCTCCTTTACCGACCAGCTGCCGCTAATCATGCAGGGCGGCCTGCAGGTGCCCAACACCGCGCTGCGCAGCGTCGGCAAGCCGGCGGTTGATGCGCGCCAGGCCAAGATGATCGCCGCCATGTATGAACACACCGCACTGTCACAGCAGGTACAGGAGGGCTTCGAGGTGCGCGACGACGTGATGAAGCAAATGAGCGGCGAAATGCAGGCCGCCAACCGCAACGCCGTCAGCACCAAGGGCTTTGAACTGGAAGCGCGCCGCATCGCCAAGCTGATGAAGGACAAGTACAACATCGGCTTTGTCGACGTCGGCGGCTGGGACACCCACGTCGGCCAGGGCAACGCCACCGGCTACCTGGCCAGCCGGCTCGACGAACTGGGACGCGGCCTGGCCGGCTTCGCGCAGGAGATGGGGCCGGACTGGAAAGACACGGTGGTGGTGGTGGTCAGCGAATTCGGCCGCACCTTCCGCGAGAACGGCAACCGTGGCACCGACCATGGCCACGGCACCGTCTACTGGGTGATGGGCGGCAGCGTCAACGGCGGCAAGGTGCATGGCGAACAGGTGCGGCTGGAACAGCCGACGCTGTTCCAGAACCGCGACTATCCGGTGCTGAACGAATACCGCGCCATGTTCGGCGGCCTGCTGTCGCGCATGTACGGTCTGAACGCCGGCCAGGTGGCCACCATCTTCGGCACCAAGGGCCGCGACCTCGGCCTGGTGTAACTACGGCGTCGCGTCCTGCCGCAGCCAGCGCGTGGCGGCGTCCGCGTCCAGCGACGGCGAGTACAGAAAGCCCTGGAACGCGGTGCAGCCGGCGCCGGCCAGGAAGGCCGACTGGTCGATATTTTCCACGCCCTCGGCGATCACGTTCAGGCGCAGGTTCTGCGCCAGCTGGATCACCGTGCACACCACTGCGTTGCCGTCGGGGTTGGCCGGCACGTCGTGCAGAAAACTCTTGTCCAGCTTGATGGTATTGACCGGCAGCGCGCGCAGATAGCTGAGCGAGGAATAGCCGGTGCCGAAGTCGTCCAGCGACAGCATGAAGCCGCGTTCGCGCAGCTGCTCGATGACGCGGCTGCCGCTGCGCTCCAGCTTGATGGCGTCGCGTTCGGTCAGCTCCAGCTCCACATCACCGGCCGCCAGCCCGAACTCAATCAGGACCGCGTCCAGCTGCGCCAGGTAACTGTCGTCCAGCAGTTCCTTGGCGCAGGTGTTGATGCAGATGCGCAGGCCGGTCACGCCGGCGTCGTACCAGCTGCGCAGCTGGGCGCAGGCGACCCGCATCACGCCCTTGCCCAGTTCCGGCAGCAGACCCAGTTCACCGGCCAGGCCGATCACATAGTCGACCGGCTGCTGGCCGAAAAAATCCGGCAACCGCAGCAGCGCTTCCATGGCGATGGTTTGGCCATCGACGGCAAGAATGGGCTGGTACTCCAGCCAGTAATCGCCGGTGCGCAGCACCCGCCGCAACTCATTGTGGTCGGTATTCTTGCGGTGCGCCAGCTCGTCCAGCTCCTCGGTGTAGTAGTGGTAGCGGTTGCGGCCCGCGTTCTTGGCGTGGTACAGCGCCAGGTCGGCTTTTTTCAGCAGCGTGTCGGGCGTGTCGGCATCGCTCGGGCAGACGGCGATGCCGATGCTGGCGCTGATCCTGACTTCGCATTCGCCGATCTGGAACGGCCGCGCCAGATGCTGCAGCAGCTTCTCGGCCAGCACGCCACCGCTGGCCGGCGATGGCGGATGCAGGTGCAGCAGGCCGAACTCGTCACCGCCCAGGCGGGCGATGTAGTCGCTCTCGCGGCTGGCGCTGCGGATGCGTTGCGCGGCCTGCCGCAACAGCTGGTCGCCGGCCTGGTGGCCCAGCCCATCGTTGACTTCCTTGAACTCGTCGAGGTCGATCATCAGCAACAGCAGCAGCTGGCCATTGCGCTCTGCCTGCGATACCATCTCCGAACGCCGCGTATCGAAGGCGGCGCGGTTGGCCAGGCCGGTCAGGCCGTCGATGGTGGCCAGGCGGCGGATTTCATCTTGCGCCAGCTTGCGCTCGGTGATGTCGCGCAGGATCTTCAGGTAGCCGATCAGCTGCCCCTGGTCGTCGCGGATCGCCGTCAGCACGCCATCCGCCCAGAACACCGACTGGTCCTTGCGCAAGTGCCAGCGGTTGTCGGCCGCCCGCTCGCCGCGCGCCGCCAGCGTCATTTCCTGCAACGGCTCGCCGTCCGCCTGGTCGCCGGCGGTGTACAACAGCGCGCTGCTCCGGCCGATGATCTCGGCAGGCGTGTAGCCAAACACCAGTTCGGCGCCGAGGTTCCAGCTGGTGACTTCACTACGGGCATCGATGGTGAAGATGGCGAAATCGCGGACATTCAGGTAGATCTGCCGCAGCAGCAAGTCCGGCGCCAGGCCGGGGGCAATCACATGCGTCAACGGAGGGGTCATGGTGGTGGCAGCCCGGTGGGTTAAAACCCATTAGACTGGCGGCGTTTTAACTGGTTCCGGGTGGAACCAGGCGCTGCTGCATGCGCGCCAGCGCCCGCATGAACAACGCCGGCTCATCGGCCGCGCGCGCCAGCACCAGCGCGCCCTGGATGCCGCCCACCACGTCCTCGGCCAGCGCCAGCGCGCTGTCGGCAGCATGGCCGCCGCGCTGCAAGGCCGCCGCCAGCGCCTGCACCCATTCGGCAAAATAGGCCTGCACCTTGACCGCATAACGGTCGCGCTCATGGCCCAGCGCGAACACGCCGACCAGGCACACCTTACGGCCGGACAGGAAATAGCGGCCGACCGCCGTGAACATATCGGCCACGCCCTGCTGGGCGTCGGCGGCGTGGCGCAACGGCTGGAACACCTGGTCGCGGAACCAGGTGTCGATTTCGCTCAGCACCGCCTCGGCCATTTCCTCTTTGCCGCCGGGGAAGAAGTTATAGATGCTGCCCTTGCCCAGCCGGGTGCCCTCGGTAATCCGCGCCAGGCTGGCGCCTTCGAAACCGTAGGTGCGGAACACCTCGGCCAGCAGCGGCACGACATCGCCCCGCTCTCCCATCACTCTTGGCATGTTTAAAATCCAAAATCACTCAGGCCTGGGTGGTCCGCCGGACGCGGGCCGTTGATATCCCAGTGGAATTTGCGGTCGGCAGCGGCAATCGGATGCTCGTTGATGCTGGCCAGGCGGCGCTGCATCAAGCCGTCTGCAGCAAATTCCCAGTTCTCGTTGCCATAGGCGCGATACCACTGACCCGAATCGTCATGGTATTCGTAGGCGAAGCGAACCGCAATACGGTTGCCGTCATGCGCCCACAATTCCTTGATCAGGCGGTATTCCAGTTCGCGCGTCCATTTGCGCTGCAGCAGGCCGACGATGGCGGCGCGGCCAGTGACGAATTCGCCGCGGTTGCGCCAGAAGCAGTCTTCGGTGTAGGCCAGCGAGACCTTTTCCGGATTGCGGGTATTCCAGCCGTCTTCGGCGGCGCGGACTTTCTGGGCGGCGGT
The DNA here is from genome assembly GCF_009857605.1 of Duganella levis. Taxonomy (GTDB): domain Bacteria; phylum Pseudomonadota; class Gammaproteobacteria; order Burkholderiales; family Burkholderiaceae_D; genus Rugamonas; species Rugamonas levis. Next base: position 78,607 of record NZ_WWCT01000026.1, read on the forward strand.
TTCCAGCGTGAACGGTGGCAGTGGCGGACGAGTCATGGTGAGCACCTTCTGAATAAAGTTAAGTTGTACCGAACGGTACAATCACTTATACCTCGCCCCGGCAAGATGCAAGCAGATTTTTTAACGGAAGATATCGGCCGCCAGTTGGCGTCCGGCTGCGCTGAGCGCCACGGTGCCGGTGATGCCGCCATCGTCCAGCGCCATGTTGATCAATCCCGCCTCCTCCAGCATGGTCAACTGGCGGCGCAGCACGCTCATCGGCCGCTGCACCTGTTTACTCAGCTTGGCCAGCGAACAGGGTTTGTTTGGCCATTCGGTCTCGATGCGCCACAGCGCCTCCAGCACGCCGGCCAGCACAGTCATCACTTCGTCATCCATCGTGTTACGCTCTTTGGCTAAAATACAATATACTCGTATCAAATATTACCGGACTGCAACATGAACAAAAAGCCCGAAGGCCACATCACACCTTACACGCACCCGGCGGCCGGCTGGGGCGCGCTGAAACAGGTGGCGATCAATCTGGTGCGCGAACGCGTCGCCGGCGGCAATTACAAGACCCTGCTCAAGCAAAACCAGCCGGACGGTTTCGACTGCCCCGGCTGCGCCTGGCCGGACCGCGAACACGCGTCCACCTTTGAATTCTGCGAGAACGGCGTCAAGGCGGTGGCGGCGGAAGCCACCAGCAAGCGCGTCTACCCGGAGTTCTTCGCGCGTCACACGGTGACCGAACTGCTGCAACAGTCCGATTATGAACTGGAACAGCACGGCCGCCTGACCGATCCCATGGTCTACGACGCTATCAGCGACAAATACAAGATCATCGGCTGGGTCGACGCCTTCGCCTTGATGGCGCGCCACCTGAACGCCCTGCCCGATCCCAACCAGGCCACCTTCTACACTTCCGGCCGCACCGGCAACGAGGCCGCCTTTTTGTTCCAGTTGATGGTGCGGATGTACGGCACCAACAACTTCCCGGACTGCTCGAATATGTGCCACGAGCCGACCAGTCGCGGTTTGCCGGGCACGGTCGGCATCGGCAAGGGCACGGTCACGCTGGAAGACTTCGAGCATGCCGACACGCTGCTGATCTTCGGCCAGAATCCGGCCACCAACCACCCGCGCATGATGGGCGAACTGCGCGATTGCGCGCGGCGCGGCGCCACCATCGTCTCGATCAACCCGCTGCGCGAACGCGGCCTGGAGCGCTTCACCAGCCCGGCGCACGCGCTGGAAATGCTGACCGGCTCCAGCACCACCATCAGCACCACCTTCATCCAGCCCAAGCTGGCCGGCGACTTCGCGCTGATCAAGGCCATCGCCAAGCGCCTGGTGGAACGTGACGACGAGGCGCTGGCAGCCGGCGCAGCCAGTTTGCTGGACCGCGAATTCATCGCCCGCCACACCAGCGGCTACGCGGCCTTCGAGCAGGACTTGCGGGCCGAAAGCTGGGACCTACTGCTGGCCGAATCCGGCGTGCCGCGCGCGCAGATCGAACAGCTGACCGACATCTACATCAAGGGCAAGAACGTCATCAGCACCTGGGGCATGGGCCTGACCCAGCACAAGAACGCGCTGAAGGCGATCCAGATGCTGTCCAACCTGATGATGATGCGCGGCCAGATCGGCCGCCTCGGCGCCGGCCTGTGCCCGGTGCGCGGCCACTCCAACGTGCAGGGCGACCGCACCATGGGCATCGAGGAAAAGCCGACCAAGGCTTTCCTCGACCGCCTGCAAAAAGTCTTCAACTTCGAACCGCCGCGCGAGCACGGTCTCGATACCGTCGACAGCATCCAGGCCATGCTGGATGGCGACGTCAAAGTGTTCATTGCCATGGGAGGTAATTTTGCCATGGCCACGCCGGACACGCCCCTTACTTTCGAGGCGTTGCGCAAGTGCGAGTTGACGGTGCATGTGGCCACCAAGCTGAATCGCAGCCATCTGGTGATGGGCAAGGAAGCGCTGATCCTGCCGACGCTGGGCCGCACCGAAGTCGATCTGCAAAACGGCGTGGCGCAAGGCGTGACGGTGGAAGACTCAATGAGCATGGTGCACATTTCGTATGGCATCAACAAGCCGGCATCGGCCAACCTGCTGTCGGAAACCGCCATCGTCGCCCGCCTGGCGCACGCCACGCTGGGCAGCGACAAAGTCGACTGGCTAGGCCTCGGCGCCGACTACGCCCGCATCCGCGAGTTGATCGAACAGGTGTTCGACGACTTCCACGACTTCAACGCGCGCGTGGCGCACCAGGGCGGCTTCCATCTGCGGGTGGCCTCGCGCGAACGCGAATGGCGCACCGCCAGCGGCCGCGCGCAGTTCGTGCCGCATGCGGTGGATACCGATACGCCGATCCACCGCGCCCGCGCGCTGCACGGCGAACGCCTGATGGTGCTGATGACAGCCCGCTCGCACGATCAGTACAACACCACCATCTACGGCATGGACGACCGCTATCGCGGCGTCTACGGCCTGCGCCGCGTGGTGTTCATCAACAAGGACGACCTGGCAATGCTGGATCTAAAGAACGGCGAATACGTCGACATGGTCAGCGTGTGGGACGACAACGTCACGCGCCGCGCCGAGCGTTTCCTGCTGGTGGAATACGACATTCCGCGCGGCTGCCTGGGCGCCTACTTCCCCGAAACCAATGGCCTGGTGCCACTGCACAGCACCGCCGACGGCGCCGGCACGCCGACCTCCAAATCGATCCCGGTGCTGCTGGAACGTTCGGCGCATGAGGGCTAGATGGCGCTTCGCCAAAACCCTCGCCTCCACCGTTCTGCTGTGGACCGCGATCAGCGCGCTGGGCGCGCTGCAAACTTATAGCGACAATTTGCGCGGCGGCGTCGGCAGCCATTACCCGACGCTGTTCGTCACCTGGTTCATTGAGTACGCGCTACCGCTGATCGTCTTGAGCACGGGACTAAGCCTGACGCTGACGCGCTGGCCGACGCTGATCGGACGGCCGCGCAAAGTGGTGGCGCTGCTGGCGGGCCTGGTGCTGGTGTTCCAGCCGGCGCAGTGGCTATACATGGCGTGGCTGCGTGGCTATCTGCAAATCGACAGCCTGGACGACCTGTGGCGACTGATGATGAAGATGCTGCTGGTCGGCTGGTTCTCGACCAGCGCCACCTTCGCCGCCATCCTGGCCATTCATTACTGGCGCCACGCGCGCGAACGTGAACTGGCTTTGCAGGAGCAGCGCATGCTGGCCTTGCGCGCGCAGCTGGAACCGCATTTCCTGTTCAACGCGCTGAACGCCATCGCAGCACTGGTGCGCGATGGCGACAAGAAGCTGGCCCTGGGCGGCATCAGCGGCTTAAGCGATCTGCTGCGCTATGCGCTGACGGCCAGCGCCAGCAACACGGCCACCACCGTCGCCGCCGAACTTCAATTCGTGCGCGATTACCTCGACCTGCAACGGCTGCGCTACGGCGACCGTCTGCGCGTGCACATTGAGGGCGAAAGCAATCTGCTGCACGATGTCGAGTGCCCGCCGCTGCTCTTGCAACCGCTGGTGGAAAACGCCTTGCGCCATGACCTCGATTGCCGCGAGGGGCCAAGCGATATTACGCTGAGCTTCACGCAAGATGGCGAGACGCTGTCGATCCGCGTCACCAATCCGGCCGGCGCCGGCGCCACGCCCAATCCCGGCACAGGACTGGGGCTGGCCAATACGCGCGACCGGCTGCGTTTGATGCATCCTGCGGCCTCACTGCAAGCCGGCTTGCAAGGCGACCGCTTCGTCGCCGAAGTGCGGCTGCCGCTGACGATGTGACGAAACCCCGGATGTCTGGGATGGCCGCGCTGTCGGCGCCGGCCGCGCGCTTCTATACTCCCTGGCATGCACTCTTCTCGCCTCCTACTCGTCATCGCTGCGCTACCCCTACTGGCGCACGCGCAGCAGGACGATCCCGCGCCGCCAACCGTGACGGTGACCGCGCAAAAAGAAGCGGTCATCAAAAAGATCGACAAGACGGTCTACGATGTAGCCAACCAACCGAAGGCCGCCAACGGCAGCGTGCAGGACGTGTTGCAGGCCACGCCGGAACTCTCGGTCTCCGCTGACGGCAAGATTTCCGTCAAGGGCAATTCGCAAGTGACGGTGCTGGTCAACGGCAAACCGACCGCCATGACGTCTGGCGCCGGCGAGGAAACGGCGTTGGCGCTACAGACCATGAGCGGCGCGGACATCGCCAGCGTGGAAGTGATCACCAATCCATCCGCCGCCTACAACGCCAACGGCGGCGCTATCGTCAACATTATCTTGAAGCGCAACCGCAAGCCCGGCGCCCACGCGCAGCTGCGCGGCAGCGCCAGCAACCAGGGCTTGTGGAATGCCGGCGTGGATGGCGACATCAACCGCGACGCCTTGAGCGTGCATGGCAGCATGGCACTGCGCCGTGACGGGACGCAGAAAATCCGCGACTCCGCCGTGGAGTGGAATAACCCGCTCAGCGGCGCAAGCGGACAAACGCGGCAAACATCAGAGGTGTTCGTCCACCGCGTCGTGGAAAGCGCCGCGCTGGGCGCCGATTATGCGTTGAGCGACACGGATAGTCTAAGTCTGTCGGCACAACGCAACACGCGCCGTTCGCGGCCACTGTTCGATGTGCTCAACGAGGGCGACGCCACCTATCACCGCATCTCCAATGGCCCCAACCAGCAGTCCGACAACAACGCCAGCCTCAGTTACAGCCGTCAGGACAGCGGCACGGCGTTGAAAGCCATGCTCCAGCACAGCGACACTGTGGCCCTGATCGACAAATCGTATCGCGACGTCTTTATCGCACCAGCACTGGCGACCGACTACAGCCGCGCCACCACCCGCTCGGCGCGACGTCTCACGCAGGCCACGCTGGACTGGAGCCGCCCATCGGAACGCGGCCAATGGGGCGCTGGCGTAGACCTGCAAGACAAGGTGGACGACCTGTCCAACTACCAGGCCGCCATCGATCCTGCCACCGGCGCGGAAACGCCTGACCTGAATACCACCAACGCCTACAAGGTGAAAACCACGCTGACCGCCGCCTATCTGACGGACCTGATCCGGCACGAAAAATGGGAAGCGCTGCTGGGCGCCCGCGCCGAAAGCATGGCGCTGCGCGTCGGCCCGGCCGCGCAAACGGAGCGCTGGCGCGCCGTCAATCCCAGCCTGCACCTGCGCTACGCCTACACCGACAAGACCGATCTGACCTTCAGCTATCGCCGCACCCTGCAAGTACCCAGCGCGCTCGATCTGAATCCCTACACCACCTACATCGATGCGCAGAATCTCAGTCGTGGCAACCCGCACCTCCAGCCGCAGCGCCTGACGTCATGGGAGATCGGCGTCAATGCGGAAGCGTCGCAGCTAAGCAGCAGCCTGAGTGGCTTCTACCGCAGCAGCCGGGACACGGTGATCGATGCCCGCAGCTTTGTCGACAATGTCCTGATCACGTCCCGCCAGAACGGCGGCCGCGCGCAATCCACCGGCATCACCGGATCGCTCGACTGGAAGCCGGATGGGCAACTGAAGCTGGGGGCCGACGGCGGCGTGTACTACGTGACGCTGGATACGCCGGATCTCGCCGCCATGGTGCGCCAGAACGGCGTCTCGGCCTATGTGAACCTGCGGGCGGCCTACGCCGACCTGTCGCTTGATGCGCACATGCAGTCGGCCGGCGTCACGCCGCTGGGCCGCTACGGCGCGACCAGCAGCGTCAATCTGGTATGGAAGCATGCGATCGACAAGACGCTCAGCCTGACCGTCAACGCCAACGATATCTTCGACGGCAGCAAGCGCACTTACAGCACCGACGCCAGCACCTTCCGCCAGCGCGGCTTCGATCACTTCGTTGCGCGGCGCATCTATGTGGGATTCGTCAAAAAATACTAGGTGTATCCGACGCAGTTGTCCTGGCGGCAGAAGCTCACCAGCTTGATGCCCGCTTCGGAGGCGATGTCGATCGCCAGCGTGCTCGGTGCGGAGATGGTGGCCAGCATCGGGATATTCATGCGCGCCGCCTTGCGCACCAGTTCATAACTGGCGCGGCTGGACATGAACACGAAGCCGCGCCGCATATCCACGCCATCCAGCGCCAGATGGCCGATCAGCTTATCCAGCGCGTTGTGGCGGCCGACGTCTTCGCAGACGCGCAGCACATTGCCCTGCGCGTCGCACCACGCCGCTGCATGCACGCCGCCGGTGGCGCGCATCAGTTCCTGATACTGGCCCAGTTGCGAGGCGGCGGTAGCAATCGCCGGTTGCAGCGCGCCATCCGCATGCAGCGGCGCGGCGTCGATGCGTTCAGGTTGCAGGTCCAGCAGCTCCAGACTCTCGATGCCGCACACGCCGCAGCCGCTGCGGCCCGCCATCGAGCGGCGCTGCTGCTTGAGCTGGACGAATTCCTGGCTGGCGATGGTGATGTCGATCTCGAAGCTGCGCGCATGCTCGTGCACTTCGATGTCAAAAATGTCGGCGGCTTTGGCGACCAGTCCTTCGGTCAGGGCGAAACCCATGGCGAACGGCTGGAGGTCACGCGGGGTGACCATCATGACGGCATGCGAGATGCCATTGAAGACCAGCGCCACCGGGACTTCCTCGATGACGCTGTCGGTCGTGCGGGTGGCGTCGCTGCCGCGATGCCGCAGCACCTGGCGCTCCTGAAAACCCGTTTTGTTCGACTCCAGATCCAACTTCATGACTGCCCCGCAAAAATAAGCACAACGGCTTATTTTACACGGGGCCGAAAAAGCGCGTCAGGCTGCCAAAGGTTGGGCGTCGGCCACGCCATAATGGCGGGCGTAGCGCGAATCCAGGTTCGCCAGAGGCATCAGCAGGAACAGGTCGGCGCTTTCGAAATCAGGATCCCAGGCCGGTTCGCCGCAAATCCACGCGCCCGAGCGCATATAGCCTTTCAACAGCGGCGGCACTTGCGGCTTTTGCGAGGCTTCCAGCTTGGAGAACGGGAATGGCAGGTGCGGCGTGACGCGGTATTCGATCGGCGCCAGGCTCTTGGCCGTCAGTTGCTGGTACACGGCGACCGCATTGTGGCCGCCATCGGCCAGTGAGATGCTGGCGCAGCCAACCAGGAATTCGGCATTTTCACGGCGCATGTACTCGGCCAGCCCGGACCACAGCAGCATGATCACGCTGCCGCCACGGTAATCCGGATGGATGCAGGCGCGGCCCGCTTCCACGATGCGGCCGCGGATGTTGTTCAGGCGGCCCAGGTCAAACTCGCCCTCGGAGTACAGGCGGCCCAGTTTACGGGCGCGGTTGGCGCTCAGCAGGCGGTAGGTGCCGACTACCATCAGGCTGTCGGCGTCGCGCACGATCAGGTGGTCGCAGTGTTCGTCGAATTCGTCGCTATCCAGGCCGTCGGCACGCACCAAGGCGGTCAGGCCCATCGTTTCGATGAACACTTTGTAGCGCAGGCGCTGGACTTCACGCAGTTCTTCCGGCGTGCTTGCCATACTGAGTAGCAGTTTACCGGACGATGCTCGAACGTCCGCTTGTATGATCGAGGTTTGCATGCTTCATCCCTTTTGTGTAGAAGACGAAGCAAGCGTAACCAGCGAATACTTCAGGAAAATGACAAGAAAATGTCATTTTCGTGACCTGTTGTTTTTTAATCAGGCTTTCTTTGGACGGCCGGTTTTCAGCTGCGGCAGGCCACCCAGTACGTTTTTCAGCGTCGCCAGGTCGATCTGCGAGATCAGCGCCACGCCGATGCGCAACAGTTCGCTCTTCTTGACTTCGAAACCGGCTTTCAGGGCGGCTTTTTTCACTTGGCCCAGCACTGCGTATTCGGCTTCCGGCATGGTGAAGCTGTCACGTACCAGCTTTTCCTTGCTGGCTTTGACTTTGGCTTCCGGCGCGGCGGCTGGCTTGGCGGCGGCCTTCGGGGCAGCTTTAGGAGCAGCAGCTTTCGGGGCAGCTGGCTTGGCGGCGGCTTTCGGCGCTGCGGCTTTTGGTGCGGCTTTCGGCGCAGCAGCTTTCGGCGCGGCGGCCTTTGGTGCAGCTGCTTTCGGCGCCGGTTTGGCGGCGGCTTTCGGCGCTGGCTTCACAGCGGCTTTCGGGGCTGCTGGTTTGGCCGCCGGCTTGGCGGCTGGTTTAACTGCAGCTTTGGCTACAGGCTTGACGGCGGCTTTCGGCGCGACTGGCTTCACTGCTACAGGTTTGGTTACGGTGGTTTTGGTGGCTGGTTTGGTCGCCATATTCACTCCAGGTTATTCAACAATATAAACAGTATATATCATTTCAGATGCGCTGCCACGCGCGCGAATAGCAAATCAGGATTCACTGGCTTGCGCAGGAAGTCTACCGCACCCACGCTGCGGCCGAGCGCTTCGTCTTCCTGCAAGCTCTTGGCGGTCAGGAACAAGACTGGAATTAATGCACCGGCCGGATCTGCTTTCAGGCGGCGGCAGGTCTCAATGCCATCCATCTCCGGCATCATAATATCAAGCAGGATAAGGTCTACTTTGGAGGACGCCACAATCTGCAAGGCGGTCGCGCCGTTGGTGGCGACCTTGGTGGCGTACTTGTCCTTCAACAGATTGGACAGCAACATGAGATTGTCGGGCGTGTCGTCCACAATCAGCACCGTCGCACGATGAATGGAATTCATGTTGCCTCCCTATTGTTGATGGCGTCGACTAGCAACTTGCCAGCGGCCTCAAACTCATACTGCTCCATATGATGGTCCAGCCGCACCATCAACTGTGGCGACAGCACCGTCGCCAGCATCGAACGGCAGCGCGCAAAATAGTCCGCACTGTCGCCGCTGAACTCCGCCACCAGCGCAGAAAGCTCCTCCAGCGCCTTGCGTGCAGCCGCTGGAGCATCCGCTGCATCGGGCAGCGGCGATGGCGGCAGCGGCGGCACCGCCTTCATCGGCATTCCCAGCCAGCGTGATAACACGCGGTACAGACGCTGCGGATCGATCGGTTTGCTGATGTAGTCCTGCATGCCCTCTTCCAGGCAACGCGCCTGCACGCCGGCCACCGCATGCGAGGTCACGGCGATGATCGGCAGTTCGCTGAAGCGGGCATCGGCGCGCAGCAGACGCGTGGCTTCGTGACCGTCCATCAGCGGCATGCCGAGGTCCATCAGCACCAGGTCGAAGCTGTGCGGATCGGCAGCCATCAGCCGGTCGACCGCCTCGCGGCCATTGGCCGCCACCTCCACTGACAGCCCTTGCAGCTCCAGCAGCTCGCGCGTGACATCCTGGTTGTCCGGACTATCCTCGGCCAGCAGCACGCGCGCCTTGCGCTGTGGCGGCGTGCCCGGCGTGACGTCCCCGTTCACGCCGTGGTGCACCGCCGCCTGCACCGACAACGCCGCCGCGTCGGACAGCGCAAACGGCAAATCAAACTGGAAGGTCGAGCCCTGATCGACCTCGCTGCGCACGTCGATATTCCCGCCCATCAGCCGCACCAGCTGCTGCGAAATCGACAGTCCCAGCCCGGTGCCGCCGTACTGCCGCGTGGTCGAGCCGTTGGCCTGGCTGAAGGCGCGGAACAGCCGCGATTTCTGCTGTGGCGTCATGCCGATGCCGGTGTCGCGCACGGTGAAGCGCAGCACCACCTTGCCGTCGGCCTCTCCGCCCTGCAATTCGCAGCGCAGTTCCAGTCCGCCCTCCCGCGTGAACTTGGCGGCGTTGTTGACCAGGTTAATCAGCACCTGCCCGAGGCGCAGGGGATCGCCCACCAGATAGCGCGGCACGCCCGGCGCCATCTCGGTCACATAGGACAGCTGCTTGTCGGCCGCGCGCTGCGCCGTAACGCTGTGCACATTCGCCAGCACCTCTTCCAGCGCGAACGGAATCGACTCCACTTCCAGCCGCCCGGCCTCGATCTTGGAGAAATCGAGGATGTCGTTGATGATGCCTAGCAGGGTCAATGCGGCGCGGTGAATCTTGCTGACATAGTCGTGCTGGCGCGGCGTCAGTTCGGTGCGCAGCGCCAGGTAGGCCATGCCGATAACGGAGCTCATCGGCGTACGGATCTCGTGGCTCATATTGGCCAGGAATTCGGACTTGGCGATGTTGGCGGCTTCCGCCATCACGTTGGCCGTCACCAGTTTTTGTTCGCGCTCGCGCCGTTCGCTGATGTCGCGGATGAAGGCGCAGAATTCATAGCTGTTGCGCTCCTCGGTCTTGACCTGCGTGATCGCCAGCTCGATCGGGAATTCCTCGCCGCTACGGCGCAAAGCGTACACCTCGATGCGGGTGTTCATCACGCCGCTGCTGGTGCCGCTCATATAGCGCTGCATGCCGCGCCGGTGCTCGTAGCGGAAGCGCGGCGGCATGATGGTCTTGTCCAGCTCCAGGCCCAGCGCCTCCTCGCGCGACCAGCCGAAGATGATCTCCGCCTGCCGGTTCCAGCCGACGATGCGGCCCTCCAGGTCCATCCGCACCACCGCATCCAGCGCGGTGTCGACGATGGTCTGCAACTTGGCCTGGCTGTCGCGCGCCTGCTGCATGCTGTGCGACAGTTCGGCCGTGCGGGCGCCGATGCGCTGTTCCAGTTCGGCGTTGAAGTCGCGCAGTTCGCGCTCGGCGTCGCGCAGCCGCGTCAGCGTGTCGCGGAAGCGCAGCACGGCGTCCGACAGGCGCCCGACCTGGTCTTCGCGGCCGATGCCGGACAGTTTGATGTCGGTCTCGCCACGCGTCAGCTTTTCCAGGCCGGTGCGGATGTCGGCGAACGGCCGCGCCGCGCGCCGGCCGACGATGAAGATCGACAGCACGATCGCCACCGCCAGCAGCAGGTTGGCCGCCACCGTGTTGAACATCTGGCGCTGCAAATCGCTGTCCATCTGCTGGCGCGAGTACACCAGTTCAATCGCGCCGACCGGGTAGCTGCGCCGCAGGTCGCTGAACTGGATGTCGCGATGTACGCGGATCGACGCCACCGGCTCCTTCAGCGGCGACACATAGCTGGCCAGTTCCGCGCCGCCCGGCGCCAGCACGCGCAGCACCAGCACTTCCGGCGTCGCGCCGGAGGCGTCCACCACGCTGTTGACGGCAGCGCTGTTGATGTCGAACAGCGGCCGCGCCAGCGCCTGCGACAGCACGGCCGCCAGCCGTTCGGCGCGTTCGTGCAGGTTTTGTTCGGCCTCGCTGCGCAAGGCTTGCATCACATAGGTGGTGTAGATGGCGGTGGACAGCGCCACCGCGACGAAGATGCCGAAGCCGAGGCGCAGCAGGATATTGCGCCGCCATGCCAGCCGCAGCTGCGTCAGCGGACCGCCGCCGTCGGCCAGTGCGCGTTTAATGATGCACTCCTTCGGCCGCCGCCTGCTTTTTGTAGGCGGCGCTGTTGCGGGCTTCCTCGATCGCGTTCCAGATGCGCGCCGCCAGTTGCGGCCGGGTCGCCACCAGCGCGTGCGACAGAATCAGGAAGTAGGGTTTTTCGATGATGGGAATCGGCAGCTGCTCCAGCTGCACGCCCAGCGGACCTTGCATCAGGTTGGCGGCGTCGCTGCCGCCCATGGCCGCTGCCGCCAGCCGGCCGGCGATCAATTTGCGCGCCAGTTCGTCGGCGCGCTGGCTACCCTCATCCACCTCAAGGTTCTGCGCGCGCAGCACTTCGCCCACCGAGTAGCCCAGCTGGAAGCCGATGGCGCCATCCAGATTGCTGAAATGCTTGCCATCCCAGCCCACCTTGCTGCCTTTGCGGCGCAGGACCACGTAGGTATCGGTGTGCATCCGCTTGCTGGCGTCGGGCTGGTCGCCGCCGGGGTATTCACCCAGTTCGCGCCGGTCCTGCTTGTAGCTGACGGCAAACGCGCCATCGACGGTGTTGGCTTTCAGCTGCGCCAGGCAGCGTTTCCACGGGATGCTCTGGAAGTCGAACTGGATGTCGAGCCGCTGGCCGACGATTTTCAGCAGCGCGAAATTGAGGCCGTCGCCCTTTTCGGTGCGCCACGGCCGCACGTCCTGCGACTCGTAGCAGAGCGTGACGGTTTCGCCGGCCGTCGCCGGGGACGACAAGACCAGCAGCATGCAAGCGCAATACCGTAAGATCCTGTCGTGCATGGGGCCTCCGTTTTAGCCAGTGGTGCGGATCAGGAAGTCTACACCCACTTCATCCCACTGCTCCTGTTCCTTTTCCAGCCAATAGGACAGCGTGGGGTGCTCGGCCACCCACTCGCGCTGGATTTCCAGCTCGATCCGGCTTTTAAAACGCAGCTTGATCTGGGTGAAGTCGAGGTCTATGCGCGAGTGCATGAACAGCACCGCCAGCCGGAACGCCACGATGGCCTTGGCGAAGTCGATCTCGGTCAGCGCCTCGCCCACCTTGCGCAGATTGCCCTTGTGGGACACGATCAAACAGCTCATGGTGCGCTGTTCGCGCGCGGTAAAGCCGGGCAAGTCGGCGTTTTCGACGATGTAGGCGGCGTGCTTGTGGTAGCCGGTGTGCGACACCACCATGCCCATTTCGTGCAGCAGCGCGCTCCAGTACAGCAGGCGGCTATATTGGTCCGAGGCTGGCTTGGTCTGCGCGTACAGCGCCAGCGAGTCGACCGCCACCCGATTGGCGCGGCGTTCGTCGACGTGGAAGCGCTGGACGCAGGCCTGCACCGATTGCTCGCGGCGGTCACGCTTGGTCGAACGCAGGTGCAGGTCCCACATCACGCCCATGCGCAGGCCGGCCTCGATCGGCACCACCACCGGGATATCCAGTTCGCGCACCAGGCCAATCAGGATCGCCAGCCCGCCGATGATGGTGGAGGCGCGGTCCGCCTTCAGGCCCGGCATGTCGATCCTGCCGACGTGGCCGAATTCGATGAAGCGCTGTTTCAGCGCCTCCAGCGACTGGGCGTTGACTTCGCGTCCCAGGCCGTTCTTGACGATGATGTCGGCGATGGTGCGCGCGGTGCCGGATGAGCCGTAACACTGCTTCCAGAATTGCGGGTGGTACGGCGGCGCGGCGTCCTCGAAATGGCTGCGCGCCGACAGGATGGCCGCTTCAAACGACGGTCCGTCGACGCGGCCGCCGATGAAGAACGACAGGCTTTGCTTGACGGTGCCGACGCTGAACGATTCGACCCGTTCGATTTCCGGCCCGCGGCCGAGTATCAATTCGGTGGAGCCGCCACCGATGTCGATCACCAGCCGGCGTTCGCCGGGCAGCGCCACCGCGTGCGCCACGCCCATATAGATCAGGCGCCCCTCTTCCTCGCCGGAGATGATTTCGATCGGATAGCCGATCGCCAGTTCGGCTTCCGGCAGGAAGGCGGCGGCGTTGCGCGCCACCCGCATCGCCGATGTGGCCACCACCCGCACCGCATCGAGCTTGTAGGCCGCCAGCACGGTGCGGAAGTTTTTCAGGCAGTTGAGGGCCGCCTGCATGGCGGCGGGCGTCAGGTTGCCCTTGTCGTCCAGCCCTGCGGCCAGGCGGATCGGCTCACGCACGCTTTTCAGTACGCGGATGGCCTCCCCATCGTGCTTGCCGATGTGGAGGCGAAAACTATTGGAACCCAGGTCTACGGCAGCGTACATATATAGGAATCAAAATAAACGATTTATACCATTATAAGCACGATAGGCCTACTTTGTGACACCTTGATGACGCCGCGTTACAGAATCGCGGTCGGCGCCTCGGCCACGCGGTTGCGGCCTGCCTGTTTGGCTGCCTGCAGCGCCTCGTCGGCGCGCTTGAACAGGCTCACGGTGCTGTCTTCGGCGCGGATGGTGGTCACGCCCAGGCTGGCCGTCATGTTGATGATGGCCTTTTCCGCCTTGACCGGCAGCGCGGCGACGGCCAGGCGGATGCGCTCCGCCACCATGCTGGCGTCTTCCGCCGAGGTGCGCGGCAGCAGGATGGCGAATTCGGCGCCGCCCAGGCGGCCCATCTGGTCGGAATCGCGCAACTGCTTCTTGCAGACGTCGACCATCGCCTTTAAGACCATGTCGCCGGCCGAGTGACCATAGCTGTCGTTGACGCGCTTGAACTGGTCCAGGTTGAGGATAATCAGTGAAGTCGGCATGCCGGGACGGCGCGCCAGCGCGATCCACGGCGTCAGCGCGGTGTAGAAGCCGCGCCGGTTCGGCACATCGGTCAGCGCGTCGACCACTTCCAGCCGCGCCAGTTCGCCATGCTCGTGCTCGCGCACCAGCAGCAGATAGCCGAAGGCGTTGCCCAGCATCATCAGATACAGCGCGACGATGCCGGCCGACTGCACCGCCACCGGATTCAAACCCTCGACCGCCATGGCCGGCAGCGACAGCAGGCCGCGCGCCAGTACGGCGGCGCTCAGCGCCAGCATCAGCACCACCAGGTAGCGCCGCAGCACGGTGCCGCTGCGCCAGCCGCGTCCCAGCGCGGCGGCGCCGGCCAGGAAGAAGAAGGCCGTGACCGCCGAGCC
>NZ_WWCT01000027.1 GCF_009857605.1 Duganella levis
ATGGCTTCCAGCTCGCGCTGGCGCTGCTGGCGGGGGCCGGCCTGGTGCAGACCCGCACCGCCTACCTGCGGCGTCGCCAGCGCGAGCTGGAAGCCATGGTCGAGACGCGCACCGCCGAACTGCGCGCCACCCAGGCGCAGCTGGAAACGCTGGCCTACGGCGATCCGCTGACCGGCCTGGCCAACCGCCGCCTGTTCAATGACGAATTGCGGCACCTGGTGGCGCAGGCCGAACGCGGCGGCGGCGCCTTCACACTGCTGCTGGTCGACCTCGACCGCTTCAAGCCGGTCAACGACACCCACGGCCACGACGCCGGCGACGCCTTGCTGGCCGCCGCCGCCGACCGCCTGTGCGCGGCCGTGCGCGAAGCCGACCGGCCGTTCCGCCTGGGCGGCGACGAATTCGCCGTGCTGCTGGCCCACACCGGCGACGGCGCCACGCTGGAACCGGTGTGCGCGCGCATCCTCGCCAACCTGGCCCTGCCGCTGTCGTATGGCGAGGCCAGCATCGAAATCAGCGCCAGCATCGGCGCCGCGATCTACCGCGACGGCGAAAGCCACGAACAACTCTACAAGCGCGCCGACCTCGCCCTGTACCAGGCCAAGGCGGCCGGCCGCAACACCTGGCGCCTCAGTCCTTGAAGGCCGGTGCGGCGGATGTCTCGGCGAGGAACTGCCGCATCACCACACCCCATTCATCCCAGCGGAAGAACGCGCTGGGATGGCGGATGAAGAGAATGTCCAGCGGCCGGTCACCGATCTTGACGGTCAGCCGCAGCGGGCGATTCCTGCCTACCGCCGGCAAGCGACGCTCGACCAGCAGTGCGCCCGGCGGCAGCGCAGCGCTCAGCGCCGCAATCTTCGCCCCTTCCAGCCCATAGACGATGCAGCGGCGCGCGGCGATCAGGCCGGCGATTGTCAGCAAGATTTTCCAGCCGTCCCGATAGTCCTGTTCGCCCGGCCGTTCGCGCAGGCTGGCCATCATGCGCGGCACCAGGTTCAGATAAGCCACCTGCTGCCACAACAACTCCCGTTCCGTCCTGCTGACTTTCCTTTTGATGAAAAAAGCCCGCGCGAAATTGCGCAGATAGCGGCTCTTGTACTGCTCATGGATGCCGTGCGAAAGATGCCGCCGCCGCAGGCTGTCCTTCTGGAGGATCGCCTGGCGTTTGGCGGCATCGCCGTTGCTGTAGTCGTAAATGCTCTCGCCCAGCACAATCGTGCGGCTTGCCGAGGCGCGAAAACCGCTGCCGATCCATGGCAGCCAGGCCATGCCGGCAGCTTCAAAGCCGGCATCGAAGTGTGTATCGAAGTAGGTGCTGTCGTCTTGCATCTTTTAGTTTTTAAAGACCGGTGTGGATTTGCTCATGCCAGCCGTCATGGCGGCTTGCAGGTCGGATGACATCAGCATGGCGGCATTCCATGTGGCGACGTAGTTGAGGCCATCGGCGACGGTGTGGTCGCGGGCGTAGCTGATCATCTCCTTGACGCCGCGCACCGACAGCGGCGACTTGGCGGCGATGGCGTCGGCGATCTCCCGCACGCCGGCCCGCAACGCTTCCGGCGACTCGAACACCCGGTTGACCAGCCGCATCTCCCTGGCTTCGGCGGCGTCGAACTTGCGCGCGGTGTAGGCCAGTTCGCGCGCCATGCCCTCGCCGACCAGACGCGGCAGGCGTTGCAGCGTGCCCACATCGGCCACCATGCCGATATCGATTTCCTTGATGGTGAACCAGGCGTCGGCCGCGCAGTAGCGCATGTCGGCGCAGCAGATCAGGTCGATGCCGCCGCCGACGCAAGCGCCGTGCACGGCCGCCAGCACCGGCTTGCGGCAGCGCTCCAGGCTGGTCAGCGTGTCCTGCAAGTCGAGAATCACGCGGCGCAGGTTTTCGCGGGTGCGGCCGTCGCACTCGTCGCGCACCTGGGCGCCGACGCCCATCATCATCTGCAAATCGATGCCGGCGGTGAAGGCCTTGCCCTCGCCTTCCAGAATGGCGACGCGGATCGCCGGCGTCTCGTCGACATAGCGGAAGGCCGCGCGAATGTCATGCCACATGGCAAGGTTCATCGCGTTCAGCTTGTCCGGACGGTTGAGGCGGATGGTGGCGACGGGACCGTCCACGGTCAGGCTGACGGCTTCTAGTACTGGGATCATGCAAGTCTCCTTTTTGTAGTTGAAATACGTTATATTGATCTTCGCGGCATGAATATTCCTAATGATAACGAGGAGATAGACATGGCAACACAGTTCAAGCTTAACGGCAAAGAAGTCAGTGTGCAGGCCGAAGCAGATACCCCACTGCTGTGGGTGATCCGCGACGAAATCGGCCTGACCGGCACCAAGTTCGGATGTGGCCTGGCGCTGTGCGGGGCCTGCACCGTCCACCTCGATGGCCAACCGATCCGCTCCTGCCAGACGCCGGTCTCGGTAGTCGCCGGCAAAAAAGTCGCCACCATCGAATCGCTGTCCAAAGATAACTCCCACCCGCTGCAAAAAGCCTGGATCGCGCACGACGTGCCGCAATGCGGCTACTGTCAGTCCGGCCAACTGATGAGCGCCGCCGCGCTGCTCAGCACCAACCAGCATCCCAGCGATACCGACATCGACAACGCCATGAGCGGCAATATCTGCCGATGTGGCACCTATAACCGCATCCGCGCCGCCATCCACACCGCCGCCGCTGAAATGCGCAAGGCATAAGGAGACGGCCATGACCACCAATCGCAGGGAATTCCTGAAAACCACCGCCGTGGTCGGCGGCGGACTGACGCTGGGCGTATTCCTGCCCGCGCAACTGGACCAGGCCGTGGCGGCCGGCACGCTGCACACGCCCAACGCCTGGGTCCACATCGCCGACGACAATACCATCACGCTGCTGTCGGCCCGTTCGGAAATGGGCCAGGGCGTGTACACCTCGATGCCGATGCTGATCGCCGAGGAACTGGGCGTGGACATCCGCAAGATCAAGGTGGAGATTGCGCCGGTGGCGCCGGTCTACACCAACGCCCTGCTCGGCGCGCAGATCACCGGCGGCTCGACCTCGGTGCGTGACGGCTGGGACAAGCTGCGCATCGCTGGCGCCCAGGTGCGCACCATGCTGGTCAACGCGGCGGCCGCCAAGTGGAAGCTCGACGCCGCGCAACTGCACGCGGCCGACGGCAAGGTCACCGGCCCCGGCGGCCGCAGCGCCACATATGGCGAGCTGGCCGAGGCGGCTTCCAAACTGCCGGTGCCGGAGAAAGTGACGTTGAAGGAAGCCAAGGATTTCAAGGTCATCGGCAAGCCCACCAAGCGGCTGGACACGGCGCACAAGGTCAACGGCACGGCCGAGTACGGCATCGACGTCAAGCTGCCCGGCATGGTGTACGCGTCGCTGGAGCAGTGCCCCGTGATCGGCGGCAAGCCGACCAGCTTCGACGCCGCCAAAGCCAAGGCCATGCCCGGCGTGATTGCCGTGGTGCAGATCCGCGACGGCGTGGCAGTGGTGGCCGATACCTGGTGGCATGCGAAGAAAGCGCGTGAAGCGCTGGCGGTGCAATGGGACGAAGGCGCGGTGGCGCGCATCGACAACGCCTCGATGCAGGACGGCATCCGCAACGCCAGGGACGCCACCATCCCGATCAAGAAAACCGGCGACGCCAAGGCTGCGCTGGGCAGCGCCAGCAAAAAGCTCAGCGCCGAATACTGGTCGCCGCTGCTGGCGCACGCCACCATGGAGCCGCAGAACTTCACCGCCTCGTACAAGGATGGCAAATGCCTGGTGATCGGGCCGGCCCAATACCAGCAAGGCACGCAGGGCAATGTCGCCACCGCCATCGGCCTCAAGCCGGAGGACGTGACGGTGAAAACCACCTTCCTCGGCGGCGGTTTCGGCCGCCGGCTTGAATACGACTTCGCGGTGCAGGCGGCCGAGATTTCCAAGGCGGTCGGCAAGCCGGTCAAGCTGCTGTGGACGCGCGAGGACGACACCACGCACGACTTCTACCGGCCCATGGCGCTGCACCGCATGGCCGGCGGCCTCGACGCCAGCGGCAAGCCGGTGGCGCTGACCTTGCAGCTGACCTCGCAATCGGTGACGCAGCGCGCCTTCGGCCTACCCAAGGGCACGCTGGACCCGTTCATGGCCGAAGCGGCGGTGGTCGGCTACGACATTCCCAATATGACGCAGGAACTGATCGAGCACGACAGCGGCCTGCGTGTGGGCTACTGGCGCTCGGTCAGCCATGCGTTGAATGCGTTTGCCAACGAGAGCTTCATCGACGAGATGGCGGCGGCGGCCGGCAAAGACCCCTACCAGTTCCGCCTGGCGCTGCTGGGCAAGCAGCCGCGCTTTGCCAAGGTGCTGAAGCTGGCGGCGGAGAAATCCGGCTGGGGCAAGCCGCTGCCCAAGGGCCACTATCGCGGCATCGCGCTGATGGAAGGTTACGACACGTATATGGCGCAGGTAGCCGAGATTTCGGTCGACAAGGACCACGCCATCAAGGTGCACCACGTGTGGGTGGCGGCCGACCTGGGTCAGATGGTCAATCCGGACACGGTGGAGGCGCAGATCCAGTCCAGCATCGCATTCGGGCTATCGTCGGCGCTGGGGGCGGAAATCACGCTGGACAAGGGACGCGTACAGCAGACCAACTTCCACGACTACCCGGTGCTGCGCATGAACGAGATGCCGAAGATCGACATCACGCTGGTGCCGAGCAGCGAGAAGCCGGGCGGCATCGGCGAACCGGCGACGGCCCTGATCGGTCCCGCCGTCGCCAACGCCCTGTTCGCCGCCGCCGGCAAACGCGTGCGCCAGTTGCCGTTATCCGCACAACACATCCAGTCCGCCTGACGAGCCAGCCGCCTCAACGAAGCCTTTGCTGAGGCGGCATCAATTAGCGTGATTCTCTGTTGTGCCAAATTCTCAGGATGTAGATATCGCCAGCAGCAATCTCATAGCGCAGCTCATACTGGCCGACGATAATGCGACGAACTTCTCTTGGAAGAAACGTGTCAAGCTGATGTCCTATACGGGGATTGGATTGCAAGATATCTGGCGCAGCGGCCAAGGAGCGCACCAGACCCGTTGCGGCCCTGGCGTCGCTCCGGGCTAAAAACTCGTGGAGCCTGCGCAGGTCTGATAACGCTTTGCTGGTCCACTGAGTTTGCATTAACGAGGTAGAGGACGTGGATGATCGGTTTCGAGGCTATCGGCCCAGGTTTTGACGTCGTCGTGCGCAATGAGCCGGCCTGCGGTCACATCATCTAACGCCTCTTGGGTTAATTTAGCTTTGAGCGCCTCATCATCCCCGGCCAGGTCGTTCAGCAATAAAGCCAGCACACGCTGCTTTTCCTCTATGCTGAGCAGTTTGAGACCAGCCTGGATATCTGCGATTGTCATCATCATGCACCTCCTATCCCGGCATTTTACGCTGTCGGCGTGGACTGAGTTGTGACTAAGACCAAACTAAATCATTGAACTAAAGACAATTTTCCAGCAGACCCGGCTCAATGCTGTGCCGCGTCATTTATAATGGTTGTTTCGCCCAATTTAATTAGCCATATCATGGAATTAGCCAAGTCTTTCGAGCCTGCCGACATTGAACAGTTCTGGCGCAACGAGTGGGAAGCGCGCGGTTACTACACCGCCACCCTCGACGCCGGCAAACCTTCTTTCAGCATCCAGCTGCCGCCGCCGAACGTCACCGGCACCTTGCACATGGGCCATGCATTCAATCAGACCATCATGGATGGCCTGACCCGCTACCATCGCATGCTCGGCCATAACACCGCCTGGATTCCGGGCACCGACCACGCCGGGATCGCCACCCAGATCGTGGTGGAACGCCAGCTGGACGCGCAGAAAATCTCGCGCCACGACCTCGGCCGCGAAGAGTTCATCAAGAAGGTCTGGGAGTGGAAAGAGAAATCCGGCTCCACCATCACCGGCCAGATGCGCCGCCTGGGCGCCTCGCCGGACTGGAAGCGCGAATACTTCACCATGGACGAGACCCGTTCGAAAGTGGTGACCGACGTCTTCGTGCGCCTGCACGAGCAAGGCCTGATCTACCGCGGCAAGCGCCTGGTCAACTGGGACCCGGTGCTGGGCACCGCCGTCTCCGACCTGGAAGTGGTGTCGGAAGAGGAAGACGGCTCGATGTGGTACATCCAGTACCCGCTGGCCGATGGCAGCGGTCACCTGACCGTGGCCACCACCCGTCCTGAAACCATGCTGGGCGACGTCGCCGTGGCGGTCGATCCAACCGACGAACGCTATCAGGCGCTGGTCGGCAAGATGCTGACGCTGCCGCTGGTCGGCCGCGAAATCCCGATCATCGCCGACGAATACGTCGACAAGGCCTTCGGCACCGGTTGCGTGAAGATCACCCCGGCGCACGACTTCAACGACTACGCCGTCGGCCAACGCCACAAGCTGGCGATGCCGTCGATCCTGACGCTGGAAGCCAAGATCGTCGACGACGCGCCGGAAGCCTATCGTGGCCTGGATCGCTTCGCGGCCCGCAAACAAATCGTCGCCGACCTGGAAGCGCAAGGTCTGCTGGAACAAGTCAAACCGCACAAGCTGATGGTGCCGCGCGGCGACCGTACCGGCGTGGTTATCGAGCCGATGCTGACCGACCAGTGGTTCGTCGCCATGAGCAAGCCGGCGCCGGAAGGCACGTTCTTCCCGGGCAAATCGATCGCCGAAACGGCGCTGGAAAAAGTCGCCAGCGGCGACATCAAGTTCGTCCCTGAAAACTGGAGCAACACCTACAACCAGTGGCTCAACAACATCCAGGACTGGTGCATCTCGCGTCAACTGTGGTGGGGCCACCAGATCCCGGCCTGGTACGACGACAACGGCAACATCTATGTCGCCAAGACCGAAGCGGAAGCCATCGCCAAGGCCGCCGCGCAAGGCGTCACCACGCCGCTGCGCCGCGACAACGATGTGCTGGACACCTGGTTCTCGTCCGCGCTGGTGCCGTTCTCGACCCTGGGCTGGCCGGAAGAAACCCCGGACCTGAAAGCCTTCCTGCCATCGTCGGTGCTGGTGACCGGCTTCGACATCATCTTCTTCTGGGTGGCGCGCATGGTGATGTTCACCCTGCACTTCACCGGCAAGGTGCCGTTCGAGACCGTCTACGTGCACGGCCTGGTACGCGACTCGCAGGGCCAGAAAATGTCCAAGTCCAAGGGCAACACGCTGGACCCGATCGACCTGATCGACGGCATCGGCATCGACGCGCTGGTGGAGAAACGCACCACCGGCCTGATGAACCCGAAAGCGGCCGAGAAGATCGCCAAGGCCACCCGCAAGGAATTCCCGGAAGGCATCGCCGCCTACGGTACCGACGCCGTGCGCTTCACGATGGCCTCGTACGCCTCGCTGGGCCGCAACATCAACTTCGACCTGGGCCGTGCCGAAGGCTACCGCAACTTCTGCAACAAGCTGTGGAACGCCACCCGTTTCGTGATGATGAACACGGAAGAGAAGGATTGCAGCGCCAGCGACGCCGACCTGTCGAACGCCGACAAGTGGATCATCTCGCTGCTGCAAAAAGCCGAGCTGGACGTGGCCAAGGGCTTTGCCGACTACCGCTTCGACAACATCGCCTCGACCATCTACAAGTTCGTCTGGGACGAGTATTGCGACTGGTATCTGGAAGTCGCCAAGGTGCAGGTGCAAAACGGCACCGAAGGCCAGCAACGCGCCACCCGTCACACGCTGCTGCGCGTGCTGGAAGTGGTGCTGCGCCTGGCCCATCCGGTGATTCCGTTCGTGACCGAAGCGCTGTGGCAAGCCGTTGCGCCGCTGGCCGGCAAGACCGGTGATTCGATCATGATGCAACCGTACCCGATCGCCAACACCGCCAATATCGACGAATCGGCCGAAGCGTGGATGCAACAGCTGAAAGCGCTGATCGATGCGACCCGCAACCTGCGCGGCGAAATGCAGCTGGCGCCGTCGCTGCGCGTGCCGCTGATCGTCGAGCCGGGCAATGCCGCCGACAAGGAAGCGCTGGCGCTGTGCGCACCGTACATCCAGGCGCTGGGCAAGCTGGCCGAAGTGCAGATCGTCGACGCGCTGCCGGATTCGCCGGCCGCCGTGGCCGTGGTCGGCACGACCAAGCTGATGCTGAAAGTCGAGATCGACGTCAAAGCCGAGCGTGAGCGCCTGAGCAAGGAGATCACCCGTCTGGAAGGCGAGATCAACAAGGCCAACGGCAAGCTGTCGAACGAAAGCTTCGTGGCCCGCGCGCCGGCCGAAGTGGTGGCGCAAGAGAAGGAACGCGTCGCCAACTTCACCGCCACGCTGGACAAGATGCGTGAACAGATCGCCAAGCTGCCCGCAGCTTGATGAATCAAAAGGCCGCTCAGTGAGCGGCCTTTTTTTATTGCGCCAGCAGTTCGGCGTAGCGGGCGATATCGACGTTGCCGCCGCTGATGATGATACCGACGCGCTTGCCTTGCAGTTGCGCCTTCATCGCGCGCGCAGCGGCCAGGCCCAGCGCCCCGGTCGGCTCCACCACCATCTTCATGCGCTCGGCGAAGAAGCGCATTTCGGCGCGCAGCTGTTCGTCGCTGGCGGTCAGGATGTCATCGACGTCACGCTTGATGATCGGGAAAGTCAGGTTGCCCAGGTGCTGCGTCTGCGCGCCATCGGCAATCGTCTTCGGCGTCTCGATGTGCACAATGCTGCCGCTGCGGAACGATTGCTGGCCGTCGTTGCCAGCCTCCGGTTCCACGCCAAACAGCTTGGCCGAAGGCGACAAGGCCCGCGTCGACAGCGCCGTGCCGCTCAGCAGGCCGCCACCGCCGAGCGGCGCGAACACATAATCCAGCCGTCCCACTTCTTCAAACAACTCCTTGGCCGCCGTGCCCTGACCGGCAATCACGTCAGCATGGTCATACGGCGGAATCAGGGTCAGCCCGTGCTTGGCCGCCAGGTCGCGGCCGATCTGTTCGCGGTCTTCCGTGTAGCGATCGTAGATCACCACTTGCGCGCCATAGCCGCGCGTGGCGGCCACCTTGGCGGCCGGTGCATCATGCGGCATGACGATGGTGGCGGGAATCCCCAGCAGCCTGGCCGACAGCGCAATCGCCTGCGCGTGATTGCCCGACGAGAACGCCACCACGCCAGCCTTGCGCTGCTCCGGCGTGAACTTGGCCAGCGAGTTGTAGCCGCCGCGGAATTTGAACGCGCCCATGCGCTGGAAGTTTTCGCACTTGAAGAAAATCTCCGCACCCAGCTCGGCATTGGCGGTGCTGGAGGTCAGCACCGGCGTGCGGTGCACGACGCCGGCAATGCGCTCGGACGCGGCAACCACGTCTTCAAAAGTAGGCAGTTTCTGTTCGCTCATGATGGTTCCTGTGGTGATTTAGCGCGCGTCGTTGTAGACGGTGGCGCGGGAGACGTTGAGATAGGCGGCGACGATGTCCATCGCCCGCCGTACATCGCTGAGACCGGCTTCTTTCAGCTCGCGCATCAGCGCCTTGCGCTCCTCGGCTTTCAGCGCGCGCGGCGTGGTGCCCAGACGGGCGGCAAACTGGTCGATGCGCTGGCGGATGGCGTCGGCGCCGGCCGGCGCCATGGTTTCGCTGACGGCCACCGCCGTGTCGACGCTGCCGAATTGCGTCAGCATGCTGTTGAGGCTGCGGAACACGGTCAGGTCCACATTCAGACACAGCGCGGCGATGTACTGGCCTTCGCTGTCCTTGATGCCAACCGAGGTGCTCTTGGCCAGCCGGCCGTCGGGGAAGGTGTTGGGATAGTTGGCAATCACCTGCTCGAAGGCCGGATCGGCCGCGCGCGCCAGGCCGAGCTCGGTAGCCGGCGCGCCGACCTCGCGGCCGGACAGGTTGTTGTGGATGGCCAGAATGGCGTGCTCCGGCTGGGTCAGGTCGTGCAGCACCACTTCGCAAAACGGCGCCAGCGTCTTGCCCAAGCCCTCGGCCACCTGTTTCATCTGCGCCAGCAGGTTTTGATGTTCAGCTGTTTTTTTCATCTGAACATATTATCTCATTTTAGACTTTTCGTGTAATTTCAGATATTTTGGATGAGAGCCTCTAATTAGCACGGTCGGTCAGTTCGTATAATGGTCCCACACAAATAACAATCTGGAGACCCAAAATGAAATTCCTCGCCTTCATCGCCGCAGCCGCCCTGAGCATCTCACCGGCCTTCGCCGACAACACCTCGCCGGTCGGCCTGTGGAAGAATATTGACGATGTCAGCGGCAAACCAAAGGCGCTGATCCGCATCACCGAAGCCAATGGCGTGCTGCAAGGCAAGATCGAACAACTGTTCCGTGAGCCGAACGAAGACCCGTCGCCGAAATGCGATAAATGCGACGACGCCCGCAAAGACCAGCCGGTGCTGGGCATGACCATCCTGTCCGGCCTGAAGAAAGACGGCGACGAATACGCCGGCGGCGAGATCCTCGACCCGAACAACGGCAAGGTCTACAAGAGCAAAATGCACCTGACCGAAGGCGGCAAGAAACTCAGCGTGCGCGGCTACATCGGCGTACCGATGCTGGGCCGCTCGCAAGTCTGGGTGCGCCAGGAGTAATTACGGTTTG
The DNA here is from genome assembly GCF_009857605.1 of Duganella levis. Taxonomy (GTDB): domain Bacteria; phylum Pseudomonadota; class Gammaproteobacteria; order Burkholderiales; family Burkholderiaceae_D; genus Rugamonas; species Rugamonas levis. The sequence goes on from NZ_WWCT01000027.1 coordinate 10,569, forward strand.
ACGCCCTTGCCGGTGGCAGTCCACCAGATGCCGCCCATCAAGTGTGCCAGGTACTGCGGGTCCTTGTACATATTGCCGTCGTGCCCCAGCGCCGTGACGAACACGCGGCTCTTGTCGACGTAGTGATACCAGCTCACCGGATGGTCCTTGCCCATGCCGTGTGACACCTGCCCCGGCCAGATCTTGGTCGGGTCGTAGCTGGTCTCGTCGACATTCAGCACCGGGTTGATCTTGATCTGGTACGGATCATCAAACACATACCATTCGTCGCTCCAGATCCAGTGATCCGGCAGCCCGAAGGTGGCGGGAAATTTTTTATCAACCACATCGGCCACGCCAGTTTGCAGCATCGGATGGGTGCCGACATGGCGGCCGATCAGCTTTTCAAACCACGGCCAGGTGTTGGGCGGAATGATCAGCGAGCGGTGCACCAGCATGGCGTTGCCGCCGTGCTGCATATACTCCTCAAACTTCTTGCGGCGCGCCTCGTTCAGCTCTTCCGGCGGCGTGTTGAGGAACATCACGGCGGCGTACTGGCTCAGGTCGCCATCGAAGACTTCCGGCTTGTTGGTGTAGGTCATCTCGAAGGCATGCAGCTTGCCCAGCTTTTCCAGACTGTCGCGCGCTACCGGAATGTATTCGTAGTGGTACTTGCTCGGCATGGCCAGCACCAGGATTTTGTACTGGGTGTCGGCTTGGGCGCCGGCCATCATCATCGTCATCAGACCGGCCACCAAGGCCAGCAAGCGTTGCTTCATCGTCCCCTCCTTAAGTTAGCGCTACCATTTTGTCATAGTCTAACGCAAGGTGATACGATTTAGCCAAATGAAAATAATTCTCAACTTCGTCGGCATCCTGGCGGTGATCCTGGGCGTGCTCGGCATCTTCTTGCCCTTGCTGCCGACCACGCCGTTCCTGCTACTGGCCTCGGCCTGCTTCGTCCGGGCCTCGCCGCGCATGCACCACTGGCTGCAAACCAATCCCGTGTTCGGCAAGTATCTGCGCGATTATGAAAACGGCCGCGGCATTCCGCTGCGCGGCAAGATCTGGGTGCTGATCTTCATGTGGGGCTCGATGAGCTATTCGATCTGGCGCACCGACATGCTGTGGGTGCGCCTGCTGATCGTGCTGATCGGCGCTTGCGTGACCATCTACCTGACCCGCTTCGTGCCGACCATGCGCATCGACAAAAAGTGATTACGTAGCCTGCTTGGTCGGCATGACAACCACCTGCTGCAGGTTCACATGCTTAGGCTGCGCCGCCAGGAAAGCGACCACTTCCGCCACGTCCTGCGGCTGCAGGAATTCCATGTTCTGCGCCGCACCGGCGATCCACTCCTTGGCGCCCTGGAAGGTCCAGTGGCCTTGCAGCTCGGTCTCGGTAATGCCCGGTTCGATCAGCGACACGCGGATATCCTTGGGGCCCAGTTCCGCGCGCAGGTGGCGGCTCAGGTGGCTGACATAGGCCTTGGTGCCGCTGTAGACCGCGAAGTACGGATAGATATTCTGCGCGGCGATCGACGAGGTGTTGATCAGATCCACCGTGGCGCCCTGCTCCGCGCTCTTGACCAGTTGCGGCACGAAGGCCGAGATCACGCGCATCACGCCGGTCACGTTCAGGTCGATCTGGTGCTCCCACACCTCCGTTTCACGCGCCTCGATGGCGCCCGGCAGCATCACGCCGGCATTATTGAAGACCAGGTTGGCCGGGCCGTAAGCGCGCTCCACGGCGGCGGCGGCGGCATCGACCGATGCCTGATCGGTCACATCGACCGCCAGTGCCAGCGCCTCGCCGCCGGCGGCGCGGATGTCGCTCACGACTTGGTCCAGCACTTCCTTGCGACGCGCCAGCAAGGCGACTTTGGCGCCGCGTGCGGCCAGAAGTTTGGCGGTGGAAAGGCCGATGCCGCTCGAAGCACCGGTAATAACAGCAACGCGATTGTTCATGGTAGTTCTCCTGTTGGGTTAAAAGACAGGTGAACTATAGGCGCGCTATCACAACCAAAGTAGTAGCAATAAGCCGTTACAGTGACAACTTAAAGTTGATATAAAACTCCTGGCTATCGAGCAGGCGTTCGACGATGAAGTCAACAAAGCGCCGCACCCGGCCCGGCATGTCGGACCGCTGCGGGAAGTACAGGTAAAAACCCATGCGCTCGCTAAGGTATTCGGTCAGCAGCGGTTGCAACTGGCCGGCGCGGATGGCGGCGCTGGCGTTGATGCTGTCGATCTGGCCGATGCCGATGCCGGCCAGTACCGCATGCATTTCGGTATCGGGATCGTTGCTGAGCAGGACAGGCTGCACGTGGTGGAACACCGTCTCGCCATCGATCTCGAATTCCCACGCCATGGCGCGTCCACTGCCCGGCTGGCGATAGGCGGTGCAGCGGTGCGCCGCCAATTCCTCCAGGCTGTGCGGCGCGCCGTGGCGTTGCAAGTAGTCCGGTGAAGCACAGACGATTTGCTGGACCGGAAACAGCCGCCGGCTGACAATCTGCGCCTCCGGTGCATTGCCGCCACGGAAGCCGACGTCGATGCGGTCATGCACCAGATCACTGAACGCGTCGTCCTGGATCAGGTCGATCTGGATGCCCGGATAGGCTAGCTGAAACTCGGCCAGCAGCGGCATCAACACGCGCCGCGCAATCGACCCAGACGCGGCCACGCGAATCGGTCCCTCGTCCTCGCGCGCGGCGCTGCGGGCCCGCGCCAGCGCGCCGACCACGCCATCCAGGCTGGGCTTGATCGACTCCAGCAACCGCTGGCCTTCTTCGGTCAGCGTGCTGTTACGCGTGGTGCGGTGAAACAGGCGCACGCCGAGGTGCTGCTCAAACTGGCGGATGGTTTTGCTGACGGCTTGCGGCGTGGTGCCCTGCGCTTCGGCGACCTTGTTGAAGCTGCCCAGTTCGGCAGCGCGAATAAAGGTCGAGATGGCGCGCAGTTCATCCATTGCTGCTGCGTTTGTGCTTGGCCAGATGGCGGTCGAGGCTGTTGGCGAAACTCTGCCGGTCGGCCTGGCTGAAGGCGGCCGGGCCGCCGGTATCGACGCCGCTGCCGCGCAGCTCGTCCATGAAGGCGCGCATGGTCAGCATCTGCGCGATGTTGTCGTTGGTGTAGAACTCGCCGCGCGGATTGAGCGCGTAGCCGCCCTTCTTCAGCACGTCCGAAGCCAGCGGGATATCGCCGGTAACCACCAGGTCGCCGGGCTCCAGCAAGCGCACGATTTCCTGGTCCGCCACATCGGCGCCGGACGGCACCTGCACCGAGCGAATGAAACGCGACGGCGGCACCCGCAGCAACTGGTTGGCCACCAGCGTCACCTGCATCTGCATGCGGTCGGCCACGCGGTACAGGATTTCCTTGATGACGGCGGGACAGGCGTCGGCGTCAACCCAGATCTGCATCATAGATCGCTCCACAGCTCGCCATTCGGATTGGTGCGAGGCGGGCTCATGCCGAAGTGCTTGTAGGCGGCCGGCGTGGCCACCCGGCCGCGCGGCGTGCGCTGCAGGAAGCCTTGCTGGATCAGGTACGGTTCCAGCACGTCTTCGATGGTGTCGGCCGCTTCGCCGATAGCGGCCGCCAGGTTGCCGATGCCGACCGGGCCGCCGCCGAATTTGTACAGCACCGCTTCCAGCAGCTTGCGGTCCATGACGTCGAAGCCGACAGTGTCAACGTCCAGCATCACCAGCGCAGCGTCGGCCACGGTCTTGGTGATCTCGCCGTTGCCCTTGACCTCGGCATAGTCGCGCACGCGGCGCAGCAGGCGGTTGGCGATACGCGGCGTGCCGCGCGCGCGGCGGGCGATCTCGCGGGCGCCATCTTCATCGATGTGGGCTTTCAACAGCGCGGCGCTGCGGCTGACGATCTTGGTCAGTTCGTCGGTGGTGTAGAACTCCAGCCGGGCGACGATGCCGAAGCGGTCGCGCAGCGGGTTGGTCAGCATGCCGGCGCGGGTGGTGGCGCCGACCAGCGTGAACGGTTGCAGGTCGAGCTTGACCGAACGCGCGGCCGGGCCTTCGCCGATCATGATGTCGATCTGGTAGTCTTCCAGCGCCGGGTACAGGATCTCTTCCACCACCGGCGACAGGCGGTGGATTTCGTCGATGAACAGGACGTCGTTGGCTTCCAGGTTGGTCAGGATGGCGGCCAGGTCGCCAGGGCGTTCCAGCACCGGGCCGGAAGTCTGGCGCAGGTTGACGCCCATCTCGCGGGCGATGATGTTGGCCAGCGTGGTTTTACCCAGGCCTGGCGGGCCAAACAGCAAAGTGTGGTCGAGCGCTTCCTTGCGCTTACGGGCGGCGGAGATGAAGATTTCCAGCTGGTCGCGGATCTTGGACTGCCCGACATATTCATCGAGATGCTTGGGCCGCAACGCGCGTTCGATCGCCTCTTCATTCGGCGATGATGGGGCGGCGTCGATGATGCGCTGCTCGGTAAAACTGTCGGTCTGTATGCTCATACAGGTATTTTACCCTGCATTGAGCGATCAGCCCTTCGACAGCGCCTTCAACGCCTGCTTAATGCCGTCGGAGACGGTGGCGCCGGCGGGGACGGTTTTGAGTGCCAGCAAGGCTTCCTTGTCGGAGTAGCCCAGCGCCAGCAGGGCGTTGAGGATGTCGGATTTCGCGTCCGGCACGGCGGCGACGCCACCGGCGCCGATGTCCGCACCCAGCTTGCCCTTCAGCTCCAGCAGCAGGCGTTCGGCGGTTTTCTTGCCGATGCCAGGCACTTTCACAAGACGGCCCGCTTCCTGCAAAGTCACCGCCTGCGACAGGTCGGCGATCGACATGCCGGACAAAATCGACAGCGCCGTGCGCGCGCCGACGCCGGTGATCTTGATCAGCTGGCGGAACACCGCGCGCTCCTCGGCATTACCAAAACCGAACAGCAAATGCGCATCCTCGCGGATCGCCTGGTGCGTGAACAGCACCACTTTCTCGCCCACGCCAGGCAGGTTGTAGAAGGTGCTCATCGGCACATCGACTTCATAGCCGACGCCACCTACATCCACCAGCAATTGCGGCGGATTTTTTTCGAGCAGAATACCGGAGAGACGACCAATCATGTGTGAAACCTTAGGAAAATTTAACCGACCAGCCGGCCGCGCCGCATGCGCAGCCCGGCCAGCGGGCCGTTGGCGGTAGTGTTGGTGGCGCCGGCAATCAGCGTCAGCGTTTCGCGGCTGTGGGCGTGGCAGATGGCGATGCCGAGTGCATCGGCGGCATCGGTGCCCGGCAGGCCGGGCAGTTTCAGCAGGCGCGCGACCATGTCCTGCATCTGCGCCTTGACCGCGCGGCCGGTGCCCACCACTGCTTGTTTGATTTGCGTCGGCGAATACTCGGCCACGCTCAGGTCCGCCGACACCAGAGCGCAGATGGCCGCACCACGCGCCTGGCCCAGCAGCAGCGTCGATTGCGGATTGACGTTGACGAACACCTGTTCGATGGCGGCGCAGTCTGGCGAATAAGTGCGCGCGACTTCGCCCACGCCGTCCAGGATCACCTTGAGCCGCGCCGGCAAACCGCCCTCGCCGCTCTTGATGGTGCCGGAGGCAATGTAGAGCAACTTGCTGCCCTGCCTTTGGATGACGCCAAAGCCGGTGGTGCGCAAGCCGGGGTCGATGCCGAGAATTATCATTAGGGGATTGTATGCAGTAAAGAAAAAGCCCGCAAGCAATGCGGGCTTTTCAGGCCGGGGCCGAGGTCAGATTAATGACGGAAGTGGCGGGTACCCGTGTACACCATCACCACGCCGCGCTCGTCGGCGGCGTCGATCACTTCCTGGTCGCGCATCGAACCACCTGGGTGGATCACGCAGGTCGCGCCGGCGTCAACCACCACATCCAGACCGTCGCGGAACGGGAAGAAGGCGTCCGACGCCACCACCGAACCAGCCAGCGACAAGCCAGCATTCTGCGCCTTGATCGAGGCGATGCGGGCCGAGTCGATACGGCTCATCTGGCCAGCGCCCACGCCCAGCGTCATGTTATTGCCGCAGAAGACGATAGCGTTCGATTTCACGTATTTCGCCACACGCCATGCAAACATCATGTCCTGCAGTTCTTGCTGGGTAGGCTGCTTCTTGCTGACCACTTTGACGTCGGCCAGCAGCACGTTCTTCGAATCCGCCGACTGCACCAGCAGGCCGCCGCCGACGCGTTTGAAGTCCATGGCGTTGACGCCATTGCCCAGCGGGATTTCCAGCAGACGCACATTCTGCTTGGCCGACAGGATCTGCTTGGCTTCGTCGGTGAACGACGGCGCGATCAGCACTTCCACGAACAGCTTGGCCAGCTCGGTCGCGGCGGCCGCGTCCACATCAACGTTGAAGGCGATGATGCCGCCAAACGCCGAAGTCGGATCGGTCTGCAGCGCGCGCTTGTAAGCCTCAACAGCATTGCTGCCCAGCGCCACGCCGCACGGATTGGCGTGTTTAACGATGACGCAAGCGGCCGACTGGTCGAAACCGCCCATGCTCTTCACGCATTCCCACGCGGCATCCGCGTCGGCGATGTTGTTGAACGACAGTTCCTTGCCTTGCAGCTGCTTGTAGTTGGCCAGCGCGCCGTCGGTCTTGGTGACGTCGCGGTAGAACGCCGCCGACTGGTGCGGATTTTCGCCGTAGCGCATGTCCTGCACTTTTTCAAACGCCACGTTCAGCTTGGCTGGATAGGCGCTGCGGCTGCCGTGCGCACGGGTCGCGTCCAGGCTGATCAGGTAGTTGGCGATGGCGCCGTCGTACTGCGCGGTGTGCGAGTAGACCTTGGTGGCCAGCGTGAAGCGGGTCTCGTAGCTGACGTAGCCTGGGGCGTTGTCGGTGGTCTTCATTTCCGCCAGCACCACGCCGTAGTCGGCCGGATCGCAGATCACCACCACGTCCTTGTGGTTCTTGGCGGCGGAACGCAGCATCGCCGGGCCGCCGATGTCGATGTTCTCGATGGCGTCGTCCAGCGTGCAGTCATCCTTGGCGACCGTGGCCTGGAACGGGTACAGGTTGACCACCACCATGTCGATGGTCGGAATGCTGTGCTCTTCCAGCTTGGCCACGTGGTCCGGGAAATCGCGACGGGCCAGGATGCCGCCGTGCACTTTCGGGTGCAGCGTCTTGACGCGGCCGTCCAGCATCTCCGGGAAACCGGTGTAATCGGCAACTTCGGTCACGGCCACGCCGTTATCGGCCAGCAGTTTGGCGGTGCCGCCGGTCGACAGGATGTTGACACCCATGGCGGACAGCGCGCGGGCGAAGTCCAGCACACCGGTTTTGTCGGAAACGGAGATGAGAGCTTGTTTGATCATGGCAATGAAGAGGTGGTTTAATAAATTCGGTAGCGAACCGGCAGGACAACTGCGGCGGCCGTTCCCAGCCACCTCCATGCCGGCGAGAACGGGCGCTTTACAGCAGGCCGTGTTCCTGTAATTTCTTGCGCAAGGTGTTGCGGTTGATGCCCAGCATCTGCGCGGCATGCGACTGATTGCCGTCGGCCCGCGTCATGACCACTTCCAGTATCGGTTTCTCAACGGTCAGCACGACCATGTCGTAGATGTTCGAAGCCTGTTGCTCGCCCAGGTCGGCGAAGTATTCTTCGAGACTCTTCTGGACTACTTCCTGGATACTTTCTTTGCTCATTTTCTTGTCGTTCGGCTAATTAATCTATAACGCTGGCAAATCGTCCGGCTTATGGCTGGAAACGTTTGCCCTTCTGATGATGTGACTTTTTTGTACTCTCTCGCCGCCGTTCAGGCGGCCTGCAAATCTTCAGCGAGGCGGTATTGTAACCGTTCGCCGTACCGCCATTGCGATTCGAAGAATTGGTCGACGGCAAGTAACTGTTCGTCGACGGATTCCAGCAGGTTCATTTTCTGGCGGAATTCCTCGCCGCCCTGCAGGTCGCGTACATACCAGCCGATGTGCTTGCGCGCGGTGCGCACGCCGAGGTAGTCGCCATAGAAGGCGTAATGGCCGCGCAGGTGCTCGTCCATCAGCGCCCGCACTTCGTCCACCAGTGGCGCCGGCAGATGCTGGCCGGTGCGCAGGTAATAATCGATCTCGCGGAAAATCCACGGCCGGCCCTGCGCCGCGCGGCCGACCATGATGGCGTCGGCGCCGGTGTAGTCCAGCACAAATTTGGCCTTCTCCGGCGAGGTGATGTCGCCATTCGCCACCACCGGGATTGAAACCGATTTCTTGACAGCGGCAATGGTGTCGTACTCGGCGTCACCCTTGTAGCCGTCGGCGCGGGTGCGGCCATGCAAGGTCAGCATGGCGATACCGGCGTCCTCGGCGATGCGCGCGATGTTCAGCGCGTTCTTGTTGTCGCGGTCCCAGCCGGTGCGGAACTTCAGCGTGACCGGCACGTCCACCGCGCCAACCACTGCATCGACGATGCGCTTGACCAGTTCTTCGTCCTGCAACAGGGCCGAGCCGCACCAGGCGTTGCAGACCTTTTTGACCGGGCAGCCCATATTGATATCGATGATCTGCGCGCCGCGTTCGACGTTGAAGCGCGCGCAATCGGCCAGGTCCTTGGGATCGGCGCCGGCAATCTGCACCGCCTTCGGCTCCATCTCGCCGGTGTGGTCGGTGCGGCGCGAACTCTTTTCCGTCGCCCACAGGCGCGGATTGGACGCCGCCATTTCAGACACTGCATAGCCCGCGCCCAGCTCTTTGCACAGCTGGCGGAAAGGACGATCCGTCACGCCCGCCATGGGAGCGACAAAAACGTTGTTACGCAGTAAATGAGGGCCGATTTGCACTGACGATACCTGAATGTCGGGAGAGGGAACCGTCTATTTTAACCGAAGCCCTGCTCAAATAATAAGCACTATTTTTTATGTATTCGGCAAATGTGCAGCCTGGCCGTTATGAAGCATGAACTAAATGACATCGTCCATGGCGGCCGGCGCAAGGTGGTCCACCTCGCCCCAGCTAGTGAGCACCAACTTGCCGTCGGTGACGTCGAAGCGGTTAATGCTGGCGTTTTTGACCTGGAAGTCGCGCGGACTGTCGAGCTGGATGCCGCGCGCTTCGCGGTAGGCGCACTCCAACACGCCGCCGTGCGCCACCACCGCCACCGTCTGGCCCGGATGGCGCGCGGCCACCTCGCGCAGCGCGGCGATCACGCGGTCGTAGAACTGGCGGAAGCTTTCCGCCATGCGGTCGCCGTGCGGCATCATGGCGTCGATATCGCGCGACTGCCATAGCTGGAAGTCGGCCGGGTATTCGTCCTGGATGTCCTGGTACAGCATGCCTTCGAAGACGCCATATGCGCGTTCACGCAGCTGCGCATCGGTGCTCGGCGTCAGGCCGGCATGATGCGCGGCCACCGCCTGGGCGGTCTGCATGGCGCGCTGCAAGTCGCTGCTGAGTACGGCGTCCAGCTTTTCTGCCGCCAGCGCGCGGCCCAGCGCGGCAGCCTGGCGTTCGCCCTCCTCGTTCAACGGGATGTCGATATGGCCTTGCAGGCGGCGCACGGCGTTCCAGGCCGTCTCGCCGTGGCGGATCAGCAGAATGGTGGTTTGAGTCATGGGTAGGCTTATTTGTTGGGATATGCGCCGATCAGCTGCGCTTCGTCGATGATATGGCCGTAAATGGCGCGCAACACGTCGGCGCAAGAGAAGCTGGCCGGCAGTTCCAGCCGGGGCACGTCCAACGCGTAAATGCGGAAAATATAGTGGCGGGCGGCGTCCGGCAACGGCCCGGGACCGTCATAGCCGGCACGGCCGTTGTCGCTCAGCCCCTGGCGCAGTGGCACGCCGTTCAGCACGACATCGGCATCCCCGGACAGCGCGCCGGCGGCCAGCGACGACAGCGTCGGCGGCAGATCCACCACGCTCCAGTGACAGAAATCGCCGTCCGGCCTGTCCGCTGCCAGGCACAGCACCACAAACGAGGCGGTGCCGGCCGGCACGTCGCGCCAGCGCAGTTGCGGGTGGCGGTTGCCGCCCTCGGCTGCATGCACCGTCGGCATCGCGGCGCGGTTGCGGAAACTGTCGCTGGAAAGCTTCATCGCTTATTTCGCGTTGGTTTGCAGCCAGAAGGTCACCGGGCCATCGTTGGTCAGCGACACTTTCATGTCGGCGCCGAATTGGCCGGTTTCCACCGTGGCGTGCTTCAGGCGCGCCTGTTCGACAAAGTAACTAAATAGACGCAGGCCATCGGCCGGCGCCGCCGCCGGCGTGAACGACGGCCGCGTGCCGGACTTGGTGTCGGCCGCCAGCGTGAATTGCGGCACCAGCAGCAAACCGCCGGCGATATCGGTCACGCTGCGGTTCATCTTGCCGGCATCGTCGCCGAACACGCGGTAAGCCAGCAGCTTGGTCAGCAAGGCGTCCGCGTCCTTTTCGGTGTCGTTGCGCTCGGCACAGACGAGCACCAGCAAGCCGGCGTCGATGGCGCCGATGGTTGCGCCATCGACCACCACGCTGGCGCTGCTGACGCGTTGCAGCAGCGCGATCATGCCGACAAGGTCACGCGCGCAAACTTGCGCTTGCCGACTTGCAGCACGAAGGTGCCGGCTTCCAGTTGCAAGGCTTTGTCGCTGATGACGGTGCCGTCGACCCGCACGCCGCCCTGCTCGACCATGCGCATCGCTTCGGAGGTCGACGCACACAGGTTGGCCTGCTTCAGCAACTGCGCCACGCCCAGCGGCGCGCCGCCCAGCGCCACTTCCGGAATGTCGTCCGGGATGCCGCCTTTCGAGCGGTTGACGAAGTCGGCCAGCGCATCTTCGGCGGCCTGCTGCGAGTGGAAGCGCGCGACGATTTCTTGCGCGATGGCGACTTTGGCGTCGCGCGGGTTGCCGCCGGCGGCCACGGCCGCCTTCAATGCAGCCACATCGGCGATCGAGCGGAACGACAGCAGATTGAAGTATTTCCACATCATTTCGTCGGAGATGCTCATGATCTTGGCGAACATGGTGTTACCCGGCTCGGTGATGCCGATGTAGTTGTTCTTCGACTTCGACATTTTTTCAACGCCGTCCAAACCTTCCAGCAGAGGCATGGTCAAAATACATTGAGGCTCCTGACCGTAGTCCTTTTGCAGTTCGCGGCCGACCAGCAGGTTGAACTTCTGGTCTGTGCCGCCCAGTTCCAGGTCGGACTTCAGCGCCACCGAGTCGTAGCCTTGCATCAGCGGGTACAGGAATTCGTGCACGGCAATCGGTGTGCCATTTTTAAAGCGTTTGGTGAAATCGTCGCGCTCCATCATGCGCGCCACCGTATAGCGCGAGGCCAGCTGGATCATGCCGCGCGCGCCCAGCGGGTCGCACCATTCGGAGTTGTAGCGGATTTCGGTCTTGGCCGGGTCCAGCACCAGCGAGGCTTGCTTAAAGTAAGTCATCGCGTTTTGCTCGACCTGCTCCTTGGTCAGCGGCGGACGGGTGGCGTTGCGGCCGGACGGGTCGCCGATCATCGAGGTGAAGTCGCCGATCAGGAAGATGACCTGATGGCCGAGGTCTTGCAGCTGGCGCATTTTGTTCAGCACCACGGTGTGGCCCAGATGCAGGTCGGGCGCGGTTGGATCCAGGCCCAGCTTGATGCGCAGCGGCACACCACTTTGTTCGGAGCGCGCCAGCTTTTGGGCGAACTCACTTTCAATCAGCAACTCGTCGACACCGCGTTTGGTGATGGCGAGCGCCTCCAGTACGTTGTCAGTCAAAGGCAACGCTTTAGAGGGAGCCGACGGTATCGAAGAAGAAGTAGTCATGATTTTTTTACGGTTTTTTCAGAAAAAGGTAGTCAGGCGCAGGAGTTTGTTATAATCCCCGATCCATCAATCTTGCCGCACGAAAACGAACAAAATAGATAATTAGAAGAAATAAAACGTTCCTGAATAGTTCAAGCGGCAAATTTTAACTGATTGCATGAACCAAATACATAAATTCACAAGCTCACGCTTGTTCAGTCTGCTAGGTTCTACGCGCAAGGCGCGCATCATCAGCGCGTCTGCATTGTTTCTTGCAGTATGTGCTTTTGGTGCGGCAGGCGTAGCGCCGCTTGCGCCTGACGCATCGGATCTGCCCGTGAAAACTGTCCAGGAAGCGGTTGTGGTTCCGGACCTGAGCGCGCAGATCAATAGCCTGGAACAACAGTCTTCTAACGCGCACTTCGTGCACGAAGAGAAAATTCGCGCCGGCGACACGCTGGCCACCTTGTTGACGCGCCTGGGCGTGGACGACGATGCGGCCGAGAACTTTATCAAAAAAGATAAGGTTGCGAAAGGCGTGATGCAGCTCAAGACCGGCAAGCGCGTACAAGCGCAGACCGACGACGAGGGCAACCTGCAGTGGCTGCGCGCCACCGTGGTCGACGGCAAAGACGATCCCGTCACCAACATCAAGATCACCCGCCAGGGCAACGGCTTCGTTGCCAGCGCCGAGCCAGCCAAGCTGGAACGCCGCGTCGAAATGCACGCGCGTAACATTACCTCGACCCTGTACGCGGCAACCGACTCCAGCGAAGACGGCGCCAAGCTGCCGGACAATATCGTCAAGCAAATCATTGAGATGTTCTCGACCAACGTCGACTTCCGCGGCGATCTGAAGCGCGGCGACAGCTTTAACGTGGTGTACGAGACGTTCTGGCAGGATGGCGAGTTCGTACGCGCCGGCCGGGTGCTGGCGGGCGAACTGACCAATAAAGGCACGACCTATCAATCGGTGTGGTTTGAAGATCCGCAAAGCAAGCAAGGCGGCGGTTACTACAGCTACGACGGCAAATCCCTGAAAAAAGCGTTCCTGAAATCGCCAGTGGAATTCTCGCGTATTTCGTCCGGTTTCGCGATGCGCGTACATCCGCTGTCCGGCCAATGGAAACAGCACAAAGGCATCGACTTCCCGGCGCCGACTGGCACCCCGATCCGCGCAGCAGGCGACGGCGTGGTCGATTTCGCCGGCACCCAGAACGGCTACGGCAATTTCGTCGTGCTCAAGCACTGGAGCAACTACACCACCGCCTACGCCCACATGAGCCGCTTTGCACCTGGCCTGAAAAAAGGCGCGCGCGTCAGCCAGGGCGACATCATCGGCTACGTCGGCACCACCGGCTGGTCGACCGGCGCTCACCTGCACTACGAATTCCGCGTCGCTGGCGAAGCCAAAGACCCGGGCAAGATGAACGTGCAGGCCCAGGCGCCGCTGACGGCGTCCGAAATGAGCCGCTTCAAAGTCTACTCCAACGACATGATGCACCGCTTCGCACTGCTGCGCCCGGCCGGATCAGGCGGCGGTACTCGCATGGCGTCAGTCGCCTCCAAATAAGCTTTTCTGAAACAGGCCGCCTAGCGGCCTGTTTTTTTATTATCATGCGCTGTTGAGCACGTTTCTTCCGTGCGCTATACCACACAGATCGCGAGGCAGGTAATGACGTTGTATATCGGTTTAATGTCGGGCACCAGCCTGGATGGCGTGGACGGCGCGCTGGCGCAGTTTGAAGGCGATGCCACCACCACTGTGGCGGCGGCCTACATCGCCTTCCCACCCTTGCTGCGGGCCGAGCTGATGGCGCTGCAAGCCAGCGGCGACAACGAGATCGAACGCGAGGCGATGGCCGCCAACCAGCTGGCGCAGTATTACGCCCAATGCGTGGCCGAGCTGCTGCGCGTCTCGGGCCGCGCGCCGCAGGACGTGCGCGCGGTGGCGGTGCATGGCCAGACCATCCGCCATCGTCCCGAGCTGGGCTTTACGCGCCAGACCAACAACCCTGCCCTGCTGGCCGAGCTGTGCGGCATCGACGTGATTGCGGATTTCCGCAGCCGCGACGTCGCCGCCGGCGGCCAGGGCGCGCCACTGGTGCCGGCCTTCCACCAGGCCTTGTTCGGCAAGGAAGGCCAGCCGCGCGTGGTGGCGAATATCGGCGGCATTTCCAATATCAGCGTGCTGAGCGGCGATGGCCGCGTGGTCGGCTTCGATACCGGTCCCGGCAATGTGCTGATGGATGGCTGGATTCATCGCCATCGCCGCCAGGAATACGATGCCGACGGCGCGTGGGCGGCCAGCGGCAAGGTCGTGCCGGCCTTGCTGGACGAACTGCTGAAGGAACCGTACCTGTCCCGTCCGGCGCCGAAAAGCACCGGCCGCGAGCTGTTCCATCTGGCATGGCTGGATGCGCGCCTGGCAGCGCACACGGCGGCCGCGCCGGAAGACGTGCAGCGCACGCTGACTGAATACACGGCCGTCACGCTGGCGGACGCCATCAAGGCTTATGGCGGCGGCGCGGATGCGGTCTATATCTGCGGCGGCGGCGCCTACAACAGCGTGCTGATGCAGGCGCTGGGGGCGGCGTTGGGCAATCAGGTGATGGTGGCGTCGACGCAGGCGCTGGGCGTGGCGCCCAACTGCGTCGAAGCGCTGGCGTTTGCGTGGTTGGGCTACCGCTTCAACGAGCGGCTGGCCGGCAACCTGCCGGCCGTTACCGGCGCCAAGGGCGAACGCGTGCTGGGCGCACTCTACCCGCGCTAGGCCTTAGCCGGGTAAGGCAATACCACGCAGGATCAGGTCGATGCCGGCGAGGAAATCGGCACGGTCGTCGTGCTCGCGGAACTGCGCCGCGATGCTGCGCGTGAACGGATAAGCATCGGCATCCAGCGCCGACCACGCACCAGCCACCTGCGCCAGAATCGCATCGCGGTCGCCTCCCAGCTCCTTGCCGATTTGCGCGTTGGCCGCGTTCTGCCCGCTGACACCGAGTATGTAACTCAGCAGCGCCGACACGGCCGTAAACTGCCCAGCCGGCGCCATGCCCATCGCCCTTACCTGCTGGCCCAGACGCTCCAGCAAACGCACGATCGGCGACTGCCACGGCGCGCGCGCCAGCGCCGAACCGATCCACGGATGGGCGTCGATCGCGTCGAACATGCCGAGCGCCACGGCGCGGATGACGTCCTGCGGCGCTGCCTCAGCCACCGGCAGGTTCAGCGTGCGGGCGACCAGCGCATCGCAGGCGGCGGTCAGCAAATCGTTCTTGTTGGCGACGTGCCAGTAGATCGCGCCGGCGCCGGTGGACAACTCCTCGGCCAGCGCGCGGAACGTCAGGCCGCTTTCGCCACGGCTGTCCAGCAGACTGATCGATGCTTCAATAATGCGCTCGCGCGTCAACGCCTCTTCGCGGCGGGGGGTGTTTTTTGCCATGGCCGCTATCTTGACATATCTGGCTGACTGCCGCAAAATCCTTATGGAACGACGTTCCATTATCGAATAAATATGACAAATACCTCTATCGCCATCATCGGCGCCGGCCTCGGCGGATTAACGCTGGCCCGCGTACTGCACGTTCACGGCATCGCCGCGACCATCTACGAAGCAGAAGCCTCGGCCCAGGCGCGGTCGCAAGGCGGCATGCTCGACATTCACGATTTCAACGGCCAGCTGGCCATCAAGGCGGCCGGGCTGTTTGAGGAATTCCAGGCGCTGATCCATCCCGGCGGGCAAGCCACGCGCGTGCTGGGCCACGACGGTGCGGTATTATTTGAGCAATTGGACGACGGCAGCGGCGGCCGGCCGGAAGTGCAGCGCGGCGAACTGCGCCGCATTCTGCTGGAATCGCTGCCGCCCGGCGCGGTACAGTGGGGGCGCAAGCTGACACAGGTAACGCCGCTCGGTGACGGCCGCCATCAGCTGACGTTTGCCGACGGCACGCTGGTGAACTGCGGCCTGCTGGTGGGCGCGGACGGCGCTTGGTCCAAGGTCCGCCCGCTGCTGTCGGATGCCAAACCGGCCTACGCCGGTATCTCGCTGATCGAGACCTGGCTGCGCGACAGCGACCGCCACCACCCAGCCAGCGCAGCGGCGGTCGGCGATGGCGCGCTGTTTGCCGTCGCGCCAGGCAAAGGCATCCTCGCGCACCGCGAGCCGGACGGCGTCCTGCACGCCTATATCGCGCTCAACAAACCCGAGACATGGCTGGAAGACGCCTGCGCCGACCCAGCCACAGCCGCCGCCCACATCGCCGCCGAATTCGACGGCTGGGCGCCGGCATTGACCGCGCTGATCACCGACAGCGACACGCCACCAGTGCTGCGCGTGATCCGCGAACTGCCAGCCGACCACCGCTGGCAGCGCGTGCCCGGCGTCACCCTGGTCGGCGACGCCGCCCACCTGATGGCCCCGTCCGGCGAAGGCGCCAACCTCGCCATGCTGGACGGCGCCGAACTGGCCCAGTCTATCGCCACCCACGCCGGCAACCTCGAAACAGCCTTAACCGCCTACGAGCAAGCGCTCTTCCCCCGCAGCGCCCAAGCCGCCGCCGAAGCGGCCGACCTGCACGAGATCCTCTACGGCTCCGACGCCCCGCACAGCCTGGTCAAGATGTTCAGCCAATAAAAAAGGCAGCCCGCAGGCTGCCTTTTGGCGGGTAAAGCTAAAACTTATACCGAGAACGACGAACCGCAACCGCAGGTCGAGGTAGCGCTCGGGTTTTTGATGACGAACTGCGCGCCTTCCAGGTCATCCTTGTAATCGATTTCCGCACCGACCAGGTACTGGTAGCTCATCGAATCGATCAACAGCTGGACGCCGTTCTTGACCATGGTGGTGTCATCTTCATTCACAATTTCATCGAAGGTGAAGCCGTACTGGAAACCGGAGCAGCCGCCGCCCTGCACGAATACGCGCAGTTTCAAGTCGGGATTGCCTTCCTCTTCGATCAATTGGGCGACCTTATCAGCAGCGCTATCGGTGAAAACGATAGGTGCTGGCATTTCGGCAACAGCGTTCATTTCTAACTCCTACGAGAAAACAATTAGGGGCCATTATAGACCCTGAAGATAAGTTCTGCTGCGGACCCCGCAAAAACAGCGGGTTTTAAGGCAACAGGGCAATCTGCATCAAGCCGGTGGTCTCTTCCAGACCGAACATCAGGTTCATACACTGCACCGCCTGGCCGGACGCGCCCTTGACCAGATTGTCCTGCACCACCAGCACGATCACGGTGTTGCCGTTGTCCGGACGGTGCAAGGCCAGACGCAGCATGTTCGAGCCACGGGTCGAGCGGGTTTCAGGATGCGAGCCGAACGGCATCACGTCGACGAAGGCGCTGTCCTTATATTGGTCTTCAAACAGTTTCTGCAAGTCTTCGTTACTGATGTCCTTGGTCAGGCGCGCGTACAGCGTCGAGTGCATGCCGCGGATCATCGGCACCAAGTGCGGCGTGAAGATCAGGCTGACCTTGTCCGAGGTGAAACGTTGCAGCTGGGCCGAGGTTTCCGGCGTGTGGCGATGGCCAGCCACGCCGTAGGCCTTGAAGTTGTCCGACGATTCCGAGAACAGGGTGCCGATTTCCGCCTTGCGGCCGGCGCCCGACACGCCCGACTTGCAGTCGGCGATCAGCGAGCCGGCATCGACCAGACCGTTCTTCAGCAGCGGGTAGTAGCCCAGCTGCATGGTAGTCGGGTAGCAGCCTGGATTGGCGACCAGGTTGGCTTTTTTGATGTCTTCGCGGTTCAGTTCGGCCAAGCCGTAGGCTGCGTGTTCCAGCAGGTCCGGGCAGGTGTGCTCGATCTTGTACCATTTTTCAAACACGGCCTTTTCCTGGATGCGGAAGTCGGCCGCCAGGTCGATCACCTTGACGCCGGCTTTCAGCAGCGCCGGCGCCTGGGCCATGGCGACGCCGTGCGGGGTGGCGAAGAACACCACGTCGCACTTGGTCAGGTCGGCGTTTTCCGGCGACGAGAATTTGAGGTTCACGCGGCCGCGCAACGATGGGAACATATCAGCGACTGGCAAGCCGTCCTCTTTGCGCGAGGTGATTGCCGTCAGTTCCACATCCGGGTGGACTGCCAACAAACGCAGCAGTTCTACCCCGGTGTATCCGGTGCCGCCGACGATGCCAACTTTGATCATTGTTCTTCCTTAAATTAAGTGTGAGGTGCCATTTTATCAGGCAACGGCTACCACCGTATGACAGTAGCCCAGATGGAAAAAAAGCCGCCCGACACAAGGCCGGCGGCTTTTTCGGTGATGCGCCGCAAGCAGCGCACCAGAGCGTAAAAATTAACGCTTCGAGAATTGTTTTGCGCGACGTGCTTTGCGCAGACCAACTTTTTTACGTTCAACTTCACGTGCATCGCGGGTAACGAAGCCGGCGCGTGCCAGATCGCCCTTCAGCGTTGCATCGTAGTCGATCAGGGCGCGGGTGATACCGTGGCGCACTGCACCTGCCTGGCCGGACTCGCCGCCGCCGTGCACGTTGACTTTGATGTCAAAGCGCTCAACGTTGCCGGTCAGTTCCAGAGGTTGACGAATAACCATCAGGCCGGTTTCGCGCGAGAAGTATTCCGCTGCTGGCTTGCCGTTAACGATGATTTGGCCAGTGCCCGTTTTGATGAAAACGCGAGCCACTGCACTCTTGCGACGGCCGGTGCCGTAGTTGTAGTTACCGATCATGTCAGTTCCTTAGATTTCGAGTGCTTTAGGTTGCTGGGCAGCGTGCGGGTGCGAACCTTCGGCGTACACTTTCAGCTTCTTGATCATTGCGTAGCCCAGTGGGCCTTTTGGCAGCATGCCCTTGACGGCTTTTTCCAGAGCGCGACCTGGGAAACGCTGTTGCATTTTCAGGAAGTTGGTCTCGTAGATGCCACCTGGGTAGCCCGAGTGACGGTAGTAGGTCTTCTCGGTTGCTTTGGTGCCGGTCACGCGCAGTTTGCCTGCGTTGATGATGACGATGAAATCGCCGGTATCGACGTGAGGGGTGAACTCAGGTTTGTGCTTGCCGCGCAGTCGGAGTGCCACTTCGCTGGCAACACGTCCGAGGACTTTGTCCGTCGCGTCAATCACGAACCAGTCGCGCTGGACTTCATGTCCTTTAGCGGAAAAAGTTTTCATGTGATGACTTTCTGTATATAGAAATTACCGCTCATATGGTGGTTCCGCTATTGCTTCAGCGGACTCGGCCTTTTTATTTACTTTCCTGAGCGAATGGAAAGCCGACAACTATAACCGCTTGTGGGGTCGGCCGTCAAGCCCCATCGACGGCGCAAGCCGCACAAACACAGGGTTTGCGCGCTCCATTACAATGGGGACAAAGTTTTTCTTACGGAGAATGCAATGGAATGCAAAGTTAGCTGGAATGGCCCGTCGGGCATGAGTTTCCTGGCCCAGACCGGCTCCGGCCACCTGGTCACGATGGACGGCGCGCCCGAAGGCGGCGGCCACAACCTGGCGCCGCGGCCGATGGAAATGGTGCTGCTCGGCACCGGCGGCTGCACCGCCTATGATGTGGTGCTGATCCTGAAAAAAGGCCGCTCCGACATCCGCGGCTGCGAATGCGTGCTGAAAGCCGACCGCGCCGACACCGAGCCGAAGGTGTTCACCAAGATCAACTTCCACTTCATCGTCACCGGCAAGGGACTGAAACCCGAGCAGGTCGAACGCGCCATCACGCTGTCGCACGACAAATACTGCTCGGCTTCCATCATGCTGGGCAAGACCGCCGAAATCACCCACTCGTTCGAGATCGTCGAAGTCGCCTAACGCTGCACGCTGGTGCCGGCTGGCGTGTCGCGCACGGTGAAGCCGGCGGATTCGATCGCCTGGCGCAGCGTGTCGGCGTCGGCCCAGCGTTTTTCCTGGCGAGCCTGATCGCGGGCGGTGACCAAGGCCTGCACTGCGTCCGGCACTTCCAGCACTGCCGGCGTCCACTCCGCCAGCCCTAAGCCCAGTACCTGATCCAGCCAGCGCAGCGTGGCTTTTTGCGTTGCGGCTGGCAGGTCGGATTTCAGCAGCTCCCACAGCAAGGCCAGCGTGCGTGGCGTGTTCAGGTCTTGATTCAGTTCGGCCTGCATCGCTTGCTGGTAGCCGGCGTCCGGTTGGCCGCCTTCCGGCAAGCGGCGGCAGGCCAGGCGCAGGCGGCCGAGCGCGGTTTGGGCTGCGTCCAGCGCCATCCATGAAAACGTCAGCGGCGAGCGGTAGTGCGCCGACAGCACCAGGTAGCGATACGCCAGCGGATCGAAGCCGCGCTCCACCAGCGTGGCCAGCCGCAGGAATTCGCCGGCCGATTTCGACATCTTGTCGCCGCCGTCCACATTCAGGAAGGCGCCGTGCAGCCAGTAGCGCGCCGGCGGATGGGCGTGGCAAGCCTCGTGCTGGGCGATTTCGTTGCTGTGGTGGACCGGGATGTGGTCCTCGCCGCCGATGTGGATGTCGAACAGCGCGCCGAGATACTTGGTCGACATCGCCGAGCATTCGATGTGCCAGCCGGGGAAGCCGCGTCCCCACGGGCTGTCCCATTCCATCTGGCGCTGCTGTTCGCCGCTGAATTTCCACAGCGCGAAATCGGTGGCGGCGCGCTTGTCGCGCAGGTCGACGCGGTGGCCCGATTGCAGCCCGCCGATATCCAGCCGCGCCAGGTGGCCGTATCGCTCCAGCTTTTGCGTGTCGAAATAAATGCCGTCGGCGGTGCGGTAGGTAAAGCCGTTGCGCTCGATGTCGGCGATGAAGTCGATCTGTTCCTGAATGTGCTCGGTCGCGCGCGCCCACACGGCCGGCGCCAGGATGTGCAGCGCGGCGATGTCCTGCTGGAACGCGCGCGTGTAAAACGCGGCAATCTCCCACGCCGACTGGCTGGTGCGGCGGCTGCCCTTCTCCATCTTGTCCTCGCCGGTATCGGCGTCCGAGGTCAGGTGGCCGACGTCGGTCACGCAAATCACGTGGTTGACCGCATAGCCGTTCAGCGCCAGCACGCGCCGCAGCAGGTCGCCGAACAGATAGGTGCGCAGGTTGCCGATGTGGGCGTAGTCGTAGACCGTCGGGCCGCAGGCGTACAGGCCCGCCGCGCCGGCTTGCAAAGGATCGAAGGGACGCAAGCGCCGCTCGTAAGTATCGTAGAACATCAACTCCATGGCCGCTCCAAAAAAGAAAAAGGCCACAGGAGCAAACTCGCTGTGGCCTTTAGAAAACTGTAGATGTGTAAATACGATCAGCAGGCTTCTATGGCCTGCGGGAACACGCTCCGAATGGGGATGGTTGCTTGATCATGCTGCGATATTAGCATCAAACGTAGTAAGCGGTGGTGGTCATCACCTTGCCCATCACCGACATCACGCCCTGCACCGGCGCCGGCACATTGACCGCGCCGAGACGCTGTGCAGCTGCACCGTGTTCGATTTCGTCAAGGCGCATCTGGTCGACGATCGCTCGCGACTTGGCGTCCTGGGGCGGCAATTTATCCAGATGGCTGGCCAAGTGCGCTTCCACCTGGCGTTCGGTTTCCACCACAAAGCCCAGGCTGCGCGCATCGCCCAGCACCGCCGCCACCGTGCCCAGCGCGTAGGCGCCGCCGTAGAACAGCGGATTGAGCACGCTGATGTGCGAATTCAGCTCGCCCAGCCGCTGCGCGGTCCAGGCCAGATGGTCTTCTTCCTCGCGGCTGGAATGTTCGAACTGTTCGCGGATCGCCTCGGTACGGGCAAAGCGCGCCTGGGCGTTGTACAGCGCCTGCGCGCACACTTCGCCGACGTGGTTGACGCGCATCAGGCCGGCCGCATGGCGGCGTTCGGCCTCGCTCATTTCCGCATCCGCCGCGCGCGCTGCCGGGTTCGGTCGCGATGCCGAGGCAACGCCGGCAATGACGCGCAGCGCCTTGTCGGCGCCGGCAATGAATCGGTCCAGGGGATTGTGGTGATAGGCGGCCATAAACGAACTCGTGTCTTCGATGGAAAATCCCATTATAAGGGAGCCCCCCGTTATTTTGCGTCTGTCGCCTCACGCAGCTGACGCTGGCGCTCGATGTAGTCGGCCACCGGCCCGCGCACGTCGATCTTCGAGATGTCCTTGGCCACGCCCAGGTTCAGCCCCAGCAGGAAGGGAATATTTTCTACCGGCACCTCATCGCAATGCTCGGCAAAGGCTTTCAGGAAGCGCTTGGACTCGACCACCCGCACCACTTTCTCGCCGCTCATGTATTGCAGCACGCTGGTGATGCTGTGACCGCGGCCGATGGCGTGGTAGATGAAGCGGTTGAAATCGGCATCGAGTTCGGCGAAGTCCAGCGTTTCCTTGGTCATCAGGCCGGCCAGGTAATACAGGCCCAGCGCCACGCGGAAGAAACCGGTGGACTCGTCGCGGTCGACGCCGTACTGCATCACCGCCAGGATTTTTTCCTTCAGTTGAGGACTCATTTTTCGCTCCGCTCCTGTGTGCGACTATAGCAAGAGTTTTCTACAATCAGTAGCTTGCGTGCCAGAATTTTTACATGCTACTCTTGAAACTTTTCAATCCTGGGACAAGTCCGATGATCGAGGTAAGCAACCTGGCCAAACGCTTTCGCCTGCCGTCACGCGGCAGCAAGTCACAGGCCGCGCGCGATCCGCGTGATCACGACGGCTGGTTCCACGCGGTGCGCGACGTTAGCTTCCGCTGCGCGCCGGGCGAGGTGCTGGGCCTGCTCGGACCGAACGGCGCCGGCAAGACCACCACGCTGCGCATGCTGTCGAGCGCGCTCAAGCCGGACGGCGGCAGCATCCACGCCAACGGCATCGACCTGCTGGCCGATCCGCTGGCGGCGCGCCAGCACATCGGCTTCCTGTCCGGCTCGACCGGCCTGTACGGCCGCCTGACCGCGCGCGAAAACGTCGAATACTTCGGCCGCCTGCACGGCATGAGCCCGGCCCACCTGAAGCGCCGCTGCGACCACCTGTTCGAGCTGCTGCAAATGCACGAGTTCGGCAACAAGCGGGCCGACCAGCTGTCCACCGGGATGAAACAGAAATGCGCCATCGCCCGCACCGTGGTGCACGAGCCGCAGATCGTCATCCTCGACGAACCGACCACCGGACTGGACGTGATGTCGGCCAAGATCCTGCTGGATTTTATCGCCAGCTACAAGGCGCTGCGCGTCCCGCTGATTTTCTCCACCCACCAGCTGCACGAAGTGGACAAGCTGTGCGACCGGGTATGCATCATCAACCATGGCCAGACCGCCTTCCACGGCAGCATGGACGAGCTGCGTCAGCAAGGCGGCAGCGCCGATCTGTACGATGCCTTTGTCGGCGTCGTCAACCAGGGAGCCTGAGCCATGTGGACCATCTACCTCAAGGAATTGCTGGAACTGGTGCGCGACCGCCGCACCTTCATCTTCACCGTGTTCATTCCGGTGTTCGGCATGCCGCTGATTTTTTCCGGTTTCGGCTACCTGTCGTCGACGCTGTTCAAGCAGGCCAGCACGGCCGAGATGACGTATGCCGTGTTCGGCAAAGAACACGCGCCGCAGCTGGCGGAACGCTTCGCCCGCGAAAAAGGCTTCCATGAAATCGTGCTGGCCAGCCAGGACCAGATCAAGCCCGCCATCGGCGCCGAGCGCATCAAGTTTGCGCTGGTGATCCCGGCCGGCCTGGGCGACCGGCTGACGGCCCAGCAGCAAGGCAAGATCGAGCTGCATTACAACAGCGCCGCCACGGTCGATCTCACCCGCAAGCGCGTGCTGGCAGTGCTGGGCGCCGAGAACGGCGCGTTGCGCGAGCAGGCGATGGCGCGCTTCCAGCTCAGCAAGGAACAACTGGCGTACGCGCTCGATCCGATCCAGCTGGAAGACCACTCCACCGCCGGCAAGCGCGAACAGATGGGCGCGGTGATCGGCGGCATGCTGCCCTACATCCTGCTGATGGTGTGCCTGATGGCGGCGATGTACCCGGCGATCGACACCGGCGCCGGCGAGAAGGAACGCGGCACGCTGGAAACCCTGCTGCTGGCGCCGGTCTCGCGCAGCGCCATCGTGCTGGCCAAGTTTTTGATGCTGTTCACCGTCGGCCTGACCTCGGCGCTGCTGATGATCGTCAGCGTGGCCGTGCTGATCCACTTCTTCGGCGGCCTGGTCGGCAGCGACCTGGTGCAGATGCTGCACGCCATCGGCCCGCTCGACCTGGCGATGGTGGCGCTGATGCTGGTGCCGACCGCCGCCATCTTCGCCGCCATCCTGCTGTCGATCTCGATCTATGCCAAAAGCTACAAGGAAGCGGCCGGCATGATCTCGCCGCTGATCATCGTTACCATCCTGCCAACCCTGGTGGCGCTGCTGCCCGGTGTCGAACTGAACTGGCGCTGGGCCATGGTGCCGCTGACCAATGTGGCGCTGGCGATGAAGGAACTGGTCAAGGGCACCATGGACTACCGCATGTTCTCGGTGATCCTGCTGTCCACCGCACTGACCGCCGGCCTGCTGCTGGCCCTGTGCCGCTGGTGGTTCAACCGGGAGCAGGTTTTGTTCAGGAATTGACTAAGTTGTCTATTCAACCACCGAACTCAGCCTGCGGTCTGTGCCGCCAATTTTGCACTCTGGCGCAGCATAATGCGGCCCATCGCAATGGCGCCCCCCTGTGTGGATCAAATTCAATACAATGCCATCATGTGAAAAGTGGTTGTTCGCGCAGAATCAGGAGTTAGTATGGAATTAAGCATCAGCAATTTGTCCAAGACCTACGCCAATGGCGTGGTGGCGCTGGACAAGATCTCGCTCACCATCCCGACCGGGATGTTCGGCTTGCTCGGCCCGAATGGCGCCGGCAAGTCGACGCTGATGCGCACCCTGGCCACCTTGCAGGAATGCGATTCCGGCTCGGTGTTCTTCGGCGACCTCGACGTGCTGGACGAGAAAGACGAACTGCGCCGCCAGCTGGGCTACCTGCCGCAGGACTTCGGCGTCTACCCGAAAGTCACCGCCTACGAAATGCTGGACCACTTCGCCGTGCTGAAAGGCCTGAGCAACCGCCACCGCCGGCGCGAGGTGGTCGACGGACTGTTGCAACAAACCAATCTTTTTGAAGTGCGCCACCAGCGCCTCGGCGGCTTCTCGGGCGGCATGCGGCAGCGCTTCGGCATCGCCCAGGCGCTGCTGGGCGACCCGAAACTGATCATCGTCGACGAGCCGACCGCCGGCCTCGACCCGCAGGAACGGGTGCGCTTCCACAACCTGCTGTCCGATATCGGCGAAGACAAGACCGTGATCCTGTCGACCCACATCGTGTCCGACGTGGCCGACCTGTGCGCCAACATGGCCATCATCAACAAGGGCCATCTGCTGCTGTGCGGCCCGACCCAGGAACTGATCCACGAAGTCAGCGACAAGATCTGGGCCCGCTTCATCAACAAGAGCGACCTGCAATCGTTCCAGCTGCGCCATCCGGTGATTTCGTCGCGCCTGCTGTCGGGCCGCACGCTGATCCACGTCTACAGCGACGACGATCCGGGCGACGGCTTCGAGGAAGCCATCGGCGACCTGGAAGATGTCTATTTCGCCACCATCGCCGGCCGCCACCGCGCCGCGAACAGCTGCGATTAAGGACTGCCCCATGCTTGCCATCGCCCTCTTCGAAGCGCGCCAGCGCCTCAAGCTGCCATCGACCTGGGTCTACTTCCTCGGCTTCCTGGCCTTGTCCACGTTATGGATGATGGCTGCCGGCGGCTTCTTCAAAGGCGCCTCGATCACCTTCGGCAGCCAGCTGATCGACTCGCCGCGCTCGCTGATGTTCACCACCAGCTTCCTCGGCTCGCTCGGCGTGGTGGTGATCGCCGCCATGATGGGCCGTTCGGTGCAGCAGGATTTCGAATACGGCATGCAGCACTTCTTCTTCAGCGCGCCGATCCGCAAGCACCAGTACATCTTCGGCCGCTTCCTCGGCGCCTACCTGACGCTGGCGGTGATCTTCACCAGCATACTGCTGGGCGCCTGGCTGGGCAGTTTCATTCCCGGCATCGATCCCGAGCGGCTGGCCCATCCGCCGGCGCTGGCGTATCTGATCCCCTACCTGATCGTCATCCTGCCCAATATCTTCATCTTCGGCGCGGTGTTCTTCATCATCGCCGCGCTGACGCGGCGCATGCTGCCGGTCTACATCGCCAGCGTGGTGATGCTGGTCGGCTACATGGTGGCGCCCGGCCTGGCGCGCGACCTCGACTACAAAACCTTCGCCGCCCTGATCGACCCGTTCGGTACCACCGCCGTGATTCGCCTGACCGAATACTGGCCCATCATCGAGCGCAACGCGCGCATGGTGTGGCCGGAAGGTGTCTATCTGCTGAACCGCGTGATCTGGGCCTCGGCCGCGCTGCTGGGCCTGCTGATGGGCTACTGGCGCTTCCACTTCGTCGCCACCAGCGATAGCGGCCACAGCCGCAGCAGCAGTACCGGCGAAGGCGAAATCCCGCAACAGCTGTCGCAGACCTCGGCCAACACGCAGGAGGCGCCGGACTTCCAGGCCCGCAGCCTGGGCTGGCTGCTGCTCAAGAGCAGCTGGCTCAACCTGCGCGAAACCACCAAGAACATCTACTTCCTGGTGATCGTGCTGGCCGGCGTGCTGATGATGCTGGCGTCGTCGCTGGACCTCGGCTCGATGTACGGTACCAACACCTACCCGGTCACCTACCAGGTTCTGGAAGTGGTCAGCGAAACCTTTGCGCTGTTCATGATGGTGATCACCACCTTCTACGCGGGCGAACTGATCTGGCGCGAACGCGAAGCCCACATGGCGCAGATGCTGGACGCGCTGCCGGTGCCGAGCTGGCTGCCGCTGCTGTCCAAGCTGTTCGCGCTGATCGGCCTGCAGGCGCTGCTGCTGTTCATCGTCATGCTGAGCGGCATGGCGGTGCAGATCTGCCAGGGCTACTTCCTGCTGGAGCCGGGGCTGTACCTGCGCCATTTGTTCCTGATCCTGCTGCCCGGCTACGCGCTGACGGCGGTGCTGGCGATCGCGCTGCAAGTGATCATCAACCAGCGCTACATCGCCTACTTCGCGATGATCGTCTACTACATCATCAGCGTCACGGCCGGCACGGTCGGGCTGGACAATCCGCTGCTCATCTACGGCAATATGCCGAGCCTGACCTACTCGGCCATGAACGGCTACGGCCACTTCCTGCTGCGCGAGCGCTGGTACGAAGCCTACTGGGCCGGCGCCGCGCTGCTGCTGGTGGTGGCCTCGCTGCTGTTCTGGGCGCGCGGCACCAACGACGGCTGGCGCCAGCGCCTGCAACTGGCGCGCCATGCGCTGAGCATGCCGGTGCTGGCCAGCATCACCATCGGCGTGCTGATCTTCGGCGGCGCCGGCGGCGTGCTGTTCTACAACCAGAACATCGCCAACCATTACAAATCGGCCTTCCGCAAGGAAACCGACAAGGCCGACTACGAACGCCAGTACAAGCAATACGCCGTGATCCCGCAGCCGCGCATCAACGACGTCAAGCTGAACGTCGACATCTGGCCGGCGCAGCGCACGCTCAACGTCAAGGGCCGCTACGTGTTGCAGAACAAAGGCACGCAGCCGGTCAGCGACATCATCGTCTCGCAGGACAACGCCACCACGCTGTACCGGGTGCGTTTCGACCAGCCGGTGCGCAACGGCCTGCAGGACCGCGCGCTGGGCTTCTACACCTACAAGCTAAGCAAGCCGCTGGCGCCGGGCGCGCTGCTGGCGATGGAATTCGAGCTGAGCTACGAACCGCGCGGCATCCTCGGCCTCGGCCAGGACACCCCGGTGATCGCCAACGGCACCTTCTTCAACAACGGCATCATGCCGCACATCGGCTACCAGCAGGACTGGGAACTGAACGACGCGCGCGACCGCAAGAAACACCAGCTGGCGGCGCGCGAACGCATGCTGCCGCGCGACGATGCGGCCGGACTGGCCAACAACTTCGCCGGCAACGACGCCGACTGGATCAACTTCGACGCCACCGTCAGCACCAGCGCCGACCAGACTGCGATTGCGCCGGGCACGCTGGTCAAGGATTGGGGCAGCAAGGGCCGCCGCTACTTCCACTACAAAATGGAACAGCCGATCCTGAATATGTACGCGTTCCAGTCGGCGCGCTACCTGGTCAAGCGCGACTGGTGGCAGGACGTCGGCATCGAGCTGTACTACCATCCGGGCCACGAGTACAACCTGGAGCGCATGGACAAGGGCATCAAGGAATCGCTCGACTACTACACCAGGAACTTCGGACCATACCAGCACAAACTGGTGCGCATCGTCGAATTCCCGCGCTACGCGCAGTTTGCGCAATCGTATCCGAACACCATCCCGTATTCGGAATCGGTGGGCTTCATCGCCAAGGTCAACGACAAGAATCCGAAGGATATCGACTACCCGTTCTACATCACCGCGCATGAAGTGGCGCACCAGTGGTGGGGCCACCAGCTAGTGGCCGGCAACACCCGCGGCAGCACCGTGCTGAGCGAAACGCTGGCCGAATACTCGGCGCTGATGGTGATGAAGAAAAACTTCGGCGCCAGCAAGATGCGGCGCTTCCTGCACTACGACCTGGAGCAGTACCTGCTCGGCCGCGCGCTGGAGCGCAAGAAAGAACTGCCGCTGGCGGAGAATGAAAACCAGAACTACATCCAGTACCGCAAAGGCAGCCTGGCGATGTACCAGTTGCAGGACATCCTGGGCGAAGCCAAGGTCAACGCCGCGCTGAAGGAGATGCTGGCGCAATACGGCCACAAGACGGGGCCGTATCCGGGCGTCGACGTGCTGGTGGCTGCGCTGCGGCAGATCACGCCGCCCGACCAGGCTTACCTGATCGACGACCTGTTCAATCATATCGTGCTGTATGAAAACCACGCCGTGTCCGCCACCGCGCGCAAGCTCAGCGATGGCAAATACGAAGTCAGCTTCACCGTCAACGCGGCCAAGGTGCGGGCCGGCGAACAGGGCGAGGAAAAAGACGTGGCGTTGAAAGACTGGATCGACATCGGCGTCGACGACAAGGATGGCAACAGCCTGCTGCGCGAGCGCAAGCTGATCGACCAGAAAGAGAACCGCTACACGGTAATCGTCAGCGGCCGGCCGGCCAAAGCCGGCATCGACCCCGACAACAAACTAATCGACCGCAAGCCCGACGACAACATGATCAACGTCGAGCTGCAAGCGCAATAGACTCCGGGGTCAGGTCCGGCATTCGGACACGAGCACAACCGTAGCGAAGACTACGGTTGTGCTCGTGTCCGAATGCCGGACCTGACCCCGGATTTCAACGCAGCTTGAAGACGGCGACCACGGCGGTCAGCGCGTCGGCCTGGTCGTGCAGCGAGGCTGCTGCTGCCGCTGCCTCTTCCACCAGCGCGGCGTTTTGCTGCGTGACCTGGTCCATCTGGCCGATCGCCTGATTGACCTGCTCAATGCCGCTGCTCTGCTCCAGCGTGGCCGAGGTGATCTCGCCCATGATGTCGGTCACGCGTTGGATGCTGTCCACCACATCGGTCATGGTGCTGCCGGCCTGCGACACCAGCATGCTGCCGGCATCCACCTTGTCCAGCGAATCGTCGATCAGCGTCTTGATTTCCTTCGCCGCCGCCGCACTGCGCTGCGCCAGGTTGCGCACTTCCGACGCCACCACCGCGAAGCCGCGGCCCTGCTCGCCCGCGCGCGCCGCTTCCACCGCCGCGTTCAAAGCCAAAATATTAGTCTGGAAGGCGATGCCGTCGATCACGCTGATGATGTCGGCAATCTTGCGCGAGGAACCGTTGATCGCATCCATGGTGCTGACCACCTGCGCCACCACGCCGCCGCCGCGCTGCGCCACTTCCGACGCTTTCACGGCCAGCTGGTTGGCCTGGCGCGCGTTGTCGGCATTTTGCTTGACGGTCGCAGTCAGTTCTTCCATCGACGAAGCCGTCTCTTCCAGGCTGGAGGCCTGCTCTTCGGTACGGCCCGACAAGTCCAGGTTGCCGGCGGCGATCTGGTTGGAGGCGGTCGAGATGCTCTCGGTGCCGTTGCGCACTTCGGTAACGATGCTGATCAAGCCATCATTCATCTTCTGCAACGATTGCAGCAGGCGGCCGGTTTCGTCGCTGCTGTTGACTTCAATATGCGAGGTCAGGTCGCGGTGCGCCACTGCTTCGGCGATCTCAACCGCCTGGCCCAGCGGCACGGTGATGCCGCGCGTCAAACGCCAGGCGCAGAAGACACCCAGCGCCAGCACCACCAGCCCGAAGATGGCCATGAAGGTGCGGTTGGTTTCATACAACGCCTCGATCCGCTCGGCCTCGCCGTCCATGCTCTTGCGCTGATGCTCCAGCAAGCCACCCAGCGACCCCAGGTAGGCTTTGCCGGCCGGCGTGAAGCGCTGGTCCAGTTCTTCGGCCGCTTCCTCCAGCTTGCCGTCTTTCTTCAGCGCGACGATCTTGTCGCGCGATTCGCCGTACACCTTGCGATAGTCCTTGAGCTTGTCGTACAGCGCCTTTTCCTCGTCACCCTCCAGCAGCCCTTCTACGCTTTTCTGCAACTTGTTAATTTCGGCAACCGACTGCTTGGTGTCGTCGGCAAAGAACGGGCCCAGCGACGGGTCCGTGCTCTTCGAGATGGCCGAGGTGCGGCGCACGCTGGTGTGGATCAAACGATACCAGTCGCTGATCATGCGCTCCTTCGCCAGCGGCTGCTGCATCATGTCGCGCGTGGCGGTGGCCACCGAATGCATATGGCGAATGCCGATCACCGTCATCAGGATCATCATCGCCAATACCAAGCCAAAGCCCGCCGCCAGGCGCGTGCCAATTTTTAAATTATTCATGAGTACCGTGCCGCAATGGCAATGTTGAAAAACAAAGAAGATTGCTACTATTGAAACCGCGATTCAGGCAGCAGAAAATAGATTGCCCTAAAGAATCAATAGTTTAGCACGGCAATTATTTTAATGCCCAGGTGTGACTAGGCTGTGACGTGTAGCGTACTGACAATGCCCATGTCGAACGAACTGGAGATGACGGTGCCGGCCAGATTGGGATTGGTTTTGAGCAGGTCCGCCCAGTTGGCGGAGGCTTGATCGGACAGACCGTCGCTGGCCGTGCCGCTGCCGGTGTAGACACCGGCGCCGGTGGAGCTGGTGGCCAGCGTCGACACGATGCCCTGATCTTGCGCGAACTGGGCGCTGTCGGAGGTGTCTACCTTGCTGCCGTCGACCGGCACGCTGACCGCTTCTTCCTGCGTGCCCGCTTGTTTCAGACTGCTCAGCAAACCGCTGGCTGAATACACCGTCGCGCCAGTCGAGCCGCCCAGCGACGCCACCACTGCCGACTGCGCCGACAAGCTGACCGCTTGCGAGGACAAGGCCGCAGCCGCCGTCGAATTCTGGCCGACCGTCGGCACATACGGCTGATAAGCCGCATTGGAGGTGACGGTGTTGAGAGCGAGGGTCATGATGGGTTCAATATAGTAGCTTGTGCGGCCGCGCGCAAGCGTTAAAAAGCCGGAGCGCCTGGCGGCGTCCGGCTTTGATCACAATGACAATCAGATCTTGTTGGCGTCGTGATCACGTTTGGCGGTGTCGAGGTGGCGGTCGACTTTGTCCTCCTGGCGCGCCACCTGGGTCGCGTGCTTGTCCACGGCGTGATGCGCGATCACCTTCTGGTCATGGCGGATTTCCTGCTTTTGCTGCTTGATCGCCACCTGCTCGTTGCGGCGCGCCTGGTCCAGCTGCGCGGCGCCGGCCAGATTGCCCTGCTTCAGGTCCTGATGCTCGGCGTGCGCCAGCGCCTTGCTCTCCTGCTTCTCGGCATGCAGCTGCTGCTTGCCGGCGACCACTTCGTCCTTCTTCACCGCGATCACGGCGTTGTCGTGTTTGATCTCGCGGGTGTCCTGATGAATTTGTTTGGAATCCTGGCGGATCTGCACATTGTCGTGCTGGACCTGGGCCACAGGCGTCTGCGCGAAGGCGGCTGCGCTGATCATCGAAAACAGGCCGGCGGTGATCATCAGGGTGTTGGTTTTCATGGCGTGATTCCTTTACTGTGGGTTGGCAGACCGCTGTTGATCAGCGCTCTTGTACCTTCAACGGACCCGCCCCAGCCGAAGACGACCACACTTCAGTAAGAAAAGTTACCAGTTGTATCCAGTCTCACGCCATAAAAAAACGGGACACTTGCGTGTCCCGTTCTGTTTTACTCCGCAGTCGCAGCGGCTTTTTTAGGCGCTGCTTTTTTTGCGGCTGGTTTCTTCGCCGCCGGCTTCTTGACTGCCGCAGCCTTCTTGACCGCCGCCGCCTTTTTCACCGGCGCTTTTTTCTCTTCCGCCGCACCATCTTCGGTAGCAGCCGCCTTGCCTTTGGCCGGCGCTTTCGCTTTGCGCTCTTCGAACTCGAAGCTGATCTTGCCGTCCTTGCCCTTCACCAGGAAAGCCTTGAACGGACGACGGGTGCGCTGCGAGATAAAGCCCGGCAGCAGATCGGTCTTGCCGTCGTTGAGCAACTTGGCCATCTGTTCCGGCAGGATTTCCTGTTGCAGAATGATGCGGCCGCTGCGGAAATCGCACGCCTTCGGCTTGGCGACGGTGGCTTCGCACACATAGGCCAGGCCCATCTCGTACACATTGCCGTTGCACTTGGGGCACGGGCCCAGCGGCGTCTGGCCGGTGAAGTCGACCGGTTCCGAATCTTCCGAATCGTCGTTCTGGCCGAAGTCGAACTCCAGCTTGTAGTTCTTGATGTCCTCGTCCTTGACGATGCGCAGGATGGCGGCGAACGGACGGCCCATCTTCGAGCGGAAACCTTGCAGCGGGCCGATGGTGCGGTCGCGCAGCAGTTGTTCCACTTCGGCGATTTCAAACTGACGGCCGCCCGGCGTTTTGCTCATCGAGAATTCGCAATGGGTGCAGGCGAAGCGGCGATAGTTTTCCTTGACCACGTGACCGCAGTTCGGGCACGGCGCGGTCAGCGTGGCGTAGTCGCCCGGAATCGTATCGTTGTTGTATTCCTTGGCGCGCTTGACGATCACTTGCGTCATCTGCGCAATCTCGCGCATGAATTCTTCGCGCGAGATCTTGCCCTTCTCCATCTGCGACAGCTTGTATTCCCACTCGCCGGTCAGCTCCGGCGCGGTCAGCTCGTTGACGCCCAGGCCACGCAGCAGCGTCATCAGCTGGAATGCCTTGGCGGTCGGCATCAGCTCGCGGCCTTCGCGCAGCAGATACTTCTCGGAGATCAGACCTTCAATGGTGGCGGCGCGCGTGGCTGGCGTGCCCAGGCCCTTGCCGGCCATCGCATCGCGCAACTCGTCGTCTTCCACCAGCTTGCCGGCGCCTTCCATGGCGGACAGCAGCGTCGCCTCGGTGTAGCGCGCAGGCGGCTTGGTCACCAGGCCGTTGGCGTCGACCTTGTCGGTCAACACCTTCTCGCCCTTGGCCACCGCCACCAGCGTTTTGTTGTTGGCGGCTTCCTTGTCGTCGCCGTCGGCTTCCTTGCCGTAGATCGCCAGCCAGCCCGGATTGGTCATGACCTTGCCTTCAGTCTTGAACTGATGGCCGGACACTTCGGTGTAGCGGGTGGTGACCTGGAACTCGGCTGCCGGGAAGAACACCGCCATGAAGCGGCGCGTCACCAGGTCGTACAGCTTCTGTTCCGGCTCGGACAAATTCTTCGGCGCGATCGTGGTCGGGATGATCGCAAAGTGATCCGAGATCTTGGTGTTGTCGAAGATACGCTTGTTCGGCTTGACCCAGCCCTTGTCCAGGATCTGCTTGGCGAACTGGTGGTAGTTATTGTTGTCCTTGACCGAGTCCAGCGTCTGCTTGACGGTGTCCAGATAATCTTCCGGCAGGTGGCGCGAATCGGTACGCGGGTAAGTCAGCACCTTGTGCTTTTCGTACAGCGCCTGGGCCAGGCCCAGCGTGTTCTTGGCCGAGAAGCCGAAGCGCGAGTTGGCCTCACGCTGCAGGCTGGTCAGGTCGAACAGGCCCGGCGCCATCGAGGTGGTCGGCTTGGATTCTTCGGTGACATTGCCCTGCTTGCCGCGCACGGCGACCGCGATGGAGTCGGCCGCAGCCTTGCTCCACAGGCGCTCGGCGCGCTTCTCCGGATCGTTCTCGTCCTTCTTGAACTTGGTGTCCAGCCAGCGGCCTTCGTAGACGCCGGCGGCGCAGACGAATTCCGCGCGCACTTCCCAGAAGTCGCGCGAGACGAATTTCTTGATCTTCTCTTCGCGCTCGACCACGATCGACAAGGTCGGCGTCTGCACGCGGCCAACGGTGGTCAGGTAGAAGCCGCCCTCTTTCGAGTTGAACGCAGTCATGGCGCGGGTGCCGTTGATGCCGATCAGCCAGTCCGCTTCCGAACGGCAGCGGGCGGCGTCGGCCAGCGGCAGCATGTCTTCGTCGCTGCGCAGATGGGTGAAACCGTCGCGGATCGCGCCTGGCGT
The DNA here is from genome assembly GCF_009857605.1 of Duganella levis. Lineage (GTDB taxonomy): Bacteria > Pseudomonadota > Gammaproteobacteria > Burkholderiales > Burkholderiaceae_D > Rugamonas > Rugamonas levis. Next base: position 44,681 of record NZ_WWCT01000027.1, read on the forward strand.
CATCGATTGCAGCCACAGCCGCTTGACCGGCTGCTTGGCCTTGGCGTTCTGGGCAATCAGGCGGAAGATCAGTTCACCTTCGCGGCCCGCGTCACATGCGTTAATCAGGGTGGTGACGTCTTTACGCTTGATCAGCTTGTTCAGCACCTTGAGGCGCGCCTCCGTCTTGGCGATCGGGTTCAGCGCGAAATACGGCGGAATCATCGGCAGATGGGCGAAGCTCCACTTGCCGCGCTTGACGTCGTGTTCTTCCGGGACGGCAATTTCCAGCAGGTGACCGACGGCGGAGGACAACACGTACTCGTCGGATTCAAAGTACTCATCGTGCTTGGTGAAGCCGCCCAGCGTCTTCGCGATGTCATTCGCGACAGACGGTTTCTCGGCGATGATGAGGGTTTTGCTCATATTTAGTATCTCGTTTGTAACACTTGAGGGGAGGACAGATGCGCATCATACATGGATCGCGCAGCAATCTGCACGTTTGCGTCACAGTCTTATCAAAGCGCAAATAATAAGCGGATTGCCGTGCGCACCGCAAGCATGCCGCGTCGACACGGCCAATTGTTGCACGAAAGTAATTTTCGAGGGGAATTTAATGCAGCAGGCGCGGCGCCTGGTCTTCGTCGGAGCCGAACAGGTCGTCGAACATCAGCGCGTCCGGTTCCTTGCCCTGGCTCCAGAGCAACATCAGCACGATGACCTTGAGCTTGCCCAGCGAGACCGGCATCTCTTCCAGCGCCAAAGCGCGCTCGATGACGATTTCGCGTTGCAGCGGCGACAATACCTTGGCCGATTCGAGGAACTGGATGAAACCGATGGCGGCGCCGCCCAGTGCGTCCTGCTCTTCTTCGACGTAGAAACGGGTGCCGGTGGAGGCCGCCGTGAGCGCCTGCTCGACGCCGGCCATGGCGTTGAGGTCGGTCAGCCACACCAGCGCCTCGGAAATCTCGACATCATCGAAACCGACGGCCGACAGCTTCTTGGCCAATGCAGCCGGCTCCGGGCACGCATCGGGCCGGTAATAGGTTTCGTAGAGATATACAAGGACGTCGAACATGGCTCTACTCTATCAGTTAACACGAATCGGAGACAAGTGCTGTTCAGCCACGCAGCCTTTGAAACATGCCGCCCGGCAAGCGTTCCAGCAACCCGGCCAACTCCAGCGCCAGCAACTGCCCCTGCAATTCGCCGGCCGGCTGGCCCAGATGCAGCGCCAGCACCTCGGCCTGGACCGGACCGTCACCCATCGCCAGCAACACCCGGTCGACGAAACTGTCGTCCAGCGCGGGCCGGGCGCCGGCCTCGCCGTCGGCCAGCATCTGCATCGCCTGCAACACATCGGCGGCGGTTTCGACCAGCTTGGCGCCCTCGCGGATCAGTTGGTGGCAGCCTTTGGACAGTGTCGCATGGATCGAACCGGGCACCGCGTACACATCGCGGCCCTGCCCGACCGCCAGCCCGGCCGTGATCAGCGAGCCCGACCTGGCAGCCGCCTCCACCACCAGCACGCCGCGCGCCAGCCCGCTGATGATGCGGTTGCGGCGCGGGAAGCTGTCGCGCGACGGCGGCGTGCCGAGCGCATATTCGCTGACGAGGCAGCCCTCCTCGGCGATGCGCCGCGCCAGCGCACTGTTGCGGGCCGGATAGATGCGGTCGGCGCCGGTGCCGAGCACGGCGATGGTGCTGCCGGGGCCGTTCAAGCCGCCGACATGGGCCGCCGCATCGATGCCCAGCGCCAGGCCGGAGACGATGGTCAGGCCGGCCTCGGACAGCGCCTGCGCCATGTGTTCGGCGTTCAGCAGTCCCTGGCGGCTGGCGTTGCGCGAGCCCACCACCGCCACCGAACGCTGCGGCAATAGCTCAACGCGGCCCTTGACGAACAGCAGCAGCGGCGCGCCGACGATGTTGCGCAGATATTCAGGATAGGCGGGATGGTCGAACGGCAGCAGATAGTTGCCCGGCAGCGCCTGCCACGACAGCATGGCGTCCAGCTGGGCGTCGAGATCAGCCGGCGGCGATGCCAGCAAGGCGTCGGCCTGGTGCGGCTTGACGATCTCCAGCAGCCTGGCCCGGCTGGCGGCAAAAATGGCGGCGGGCGTGTCGAAGTATTCCAGCAGGCTATGCGCGGTCAGCAGGCCGACGCTGTCGGTCTGTTGCAGACGCAGCCAGTCGGCCAGCGCTGGCGGCGTCGTTTCGGCGGGGGAATCCGTGGCTTGCACGGCGCAGCTTACTCCGGCGACTTGGCGATGTCGCCGATCTGCACCGGCGCCGTCACCTGCATGATCAAGCCGTAGGAAATATGCTTGAACGTGCGGAAGATAAACAAGCTGCCCACTTCCTCATCCGGCAGCTTGACCTGCTGCTCGCGCCCGAACCAGCCCTTCTTGGCCGTGGAATCGCTGACAGTTGCTCCCGCATGGTACAGCTGCAGCACGGCGCCGACATCGAGTCCGTCAAGCTTTCCGCGATTAATGCTGACAATCTGGTTCTGGCCGGCGTGGGTGACGCCACCGTACACCGACACCACGCGCGACTCGACCGGCTGGGCCGGCGGATGCGGCACGTAATTACGCACCGGCATCGGCGGCACCGCGCGCAACTGGTCGCCCTTGCCGATTTCCTGGGTGGCGGTGGTGACCGTGAAAGTGTGCACATCGCTGCCGGCGCCCGGCTTGGCCTCGGTCTGCAACTTGACCGTGCCTAGATAAAAGGCCTCGTAGGCGATGATTTGCCTGGTGACCGGATCTTTCAGCGGCGCGCCCGGGCGGAATACCTGGAACGCGCTGTTGCCGCCCAGTTCGCCGCGCACATAAGCCTTGTCGTCCTTGCCAAGGAACACATGGCCCTCCTGCGTGGCGACGATGCGCGGTGCGCCTTTCAATTCGTCATCTTCGATAATCAGCGGCTGGGTCAGGAACGGTTCGATCACGCCCGGCGGAATCGACGGCACGGCGTCCACGCCCAGGCCGTCGGTACGCACGCGCGGGCGCAGGCGTTCGGCGGCCGGGTCGTTGACGCCGCTGTTGGCGGCAATCGGCTGCCCCAGCCGCAAGCGGCCGGCGGCGCGGTCGAACCAGATGATCTGGCCCGGATAAATCCAGTGCGGATTGGCGATATCCTCGCGGTTCATGTCCCAGACCGTGGGCCAGCACCAGGGCTTTTGCAGGAAAGTACCGGAAATATCCCACAGGGTGTCACCCTTGACCACTACGTGCTGGTCCGGGGCGTCGGCGCGGAATTCGCAGACCAACGGCGCTGCCGAAGCGGTGGCGGCGGCAAAAACCAGCACCGCAACCACAAGGCGGCTACCGACTGTGCTAAAATTTTTCATTAATAGATCCAGTAAGTGCGCCACAGGTGCACGGCAGCAAAGCAGTAAAGCTTGCTAAATTGAATCAAATTCTGCCCATAAAACCCTGAACTAGCAAGCGAAACCGCGCTCCCATCATCCGTCGCGCGCTTGCTGCATTAGCAGGGAAATCACATAGTTTTCACTTCGTTATCATGGCTATTTTAAATATTCTGCGTTACCCCGATCCACGCCTGCACAAAGTTGCAGTGCCGGTTACCGTTTTTGACGAACGTCTGGCCAAGCTGGTCGCCGACATGGCCGAAACCATGTACGACGCGCCGGGCATCGGCCTGGCCTCGTCGCAGGTCGACGTCCACGAGCAAGTGGTGGTGATCGACATCAGCGAAGAAAAGAACGCGCTGACCGCCTTCATCAACCCGGAAATTCTGTGGGCCAGCGACGACAAGGAAGTCTACGAAGAAGGCTGCCTGTCGGTGCCGGGCGTGTACGACGGCGTGGAGCGTCCAACCAAGGTCAAGGTGCGCGCCTTCGACGTCAAGGGCCAGCCGTTTGAAGTCGACGCCGATGGCCTGCTGGCCGTCTGCATCCAGCACGAGATGGACCACCTGCTGGGCAAGGTCTTCGTCGAATACCTGTCGCCGCTGAAGCGCAACCGCATCAAGGCCAAGCTGCAGAAGGAAGAACGCGGCATGCAGCGTGAAGCCCAGCTGCGCGCCCAGGGCCGTCGCTACTAAGCCATGAAAGTCATCTTCGCCGGTACGCCCGAATTTGCCGCCACGGCCCTGCAAGCGCTGCACGAGGCCGGCTTTGAAATCCCGCTGGTGCTGACCCAGCCGGACCGCCCTGCCGGCCGCGGCATGCAATTGCAGCCATCGGCCGTCAAGCAATACGCAGTCACGCACGGCATCGAAGTGTTGCAGCCGCTGTCGCTGCGCATGGACAGCAAGGACCCGCAGCGCGCCGAGGAAGCCCTGGCCGCGCACCAGCGCCTGCTGTCGACGCCGTATGACGTGATGGTGGTGGCCGCCTACGGCCTGATCCTGCCGCGCAGCACGCTGGACATCAAGCCTTGCCTCAACATCCACGGTTCGCTGCTGCCGCGCTGGCGCGGCGCCGCGCCTATCCATCGCGCCATCGAAGCGGGCGACACGGAAACCGGCATCACCATCATGGAAATGGAAGAAGGCCTGGATACCGGCCCGATGCTACTGATTGAAAAAGTGGCCATCGAAGACAGCGACACCACCGGCAGCCTGCACGACAAGCTGGCGGCGCTGGGCGGCAAGATGATTGTCGAGGCGCTCCACAAATACCAGCACCAGCAGCTGGAAGCGGTGGTGCAGCCGGAACAAGGCGTCAACTACGCCAGCAAGATCAGCAAGGAAGAAGCGGCGCTGGACTTCTCGCAATCCGCCGTGGAGATCGGCCGCAAGATCCGCGCCTTCAATCCCTTCCCGGGTGCGCATGGCACGGTCAACGGCGTGGTGGTCAAGCTGTGGGGCGCGGAAGTGGTGGAAGGCAGCGGCGCCGCCGGCACGCTGCTGTCGGCCGATGCCCAGCATGGCATCGTGGTCGCTTGCGGCCAGGGTGCGCTGCGCCTGACCTCGCTGCAAAAACCGGGCGGCAAGCGCCTGCCTGCCGCCGAGTTCATCAAGGGATTCCCGCTGGAAGGCCTGCGCTTCAGCTAGTCAGTTCACCGTCTGATTGCCAGGGCACGGATTGTCGCCCTGGTAGTTGTCCAGATTGGCGCGCAGGATCAGCAGCGATTGCCGCCGCCGTTCCAGCGCCGCCTGCTGTTCCTCAATCTCCCGCAACAGAATGGCCGATTGCTGCATGGTCTTTTCGATCGAGCATTTGCCGTTTTCATCCAGCATGTCGCGGATCACATCCAGCGAAAAACCCAGCTTCTTCGCGCCCTGGATCAGCTTCAGCCGGTCTGGTGCGTTGCTGGCATACTGGCGGTAGCCGGACGCCGTGCGCGAGATCGGCGCCAGCAATCCCTGCTCTTCATAAAACCGTATCGCCGAGGCAGCCATGCCTGACATTCGGGAAAGTTCACCGATTTTCATTTTTCGCTTGACCCTCAAGTTGACTTGAAACTTATTATAAGGTGGTCCGCCTCAGCCTGCTTAGGCAGGCCATATAACATCTAGGAGTATCGATATGACCGACGTAATCAAACACCTCAACTGGCGCTACGCCACCAAGAGCTTCGACGCCGCCCAGAAGCTGGACGACGCAAAACTGAACCACATCCTGGAAGCGATCCGCCTGGCGCCGACCTCCAGCGGCCTGCAACCGTTTGAAGTGTTCGTAGTGAAAAACCCGGACCTGCGCGCCAAGATCCGCGAAGTGGCATGGGGACAGGCGCAAGTGACCGACGCCTCGCACCTGCTGGTGTTCGCGGCCTGGGACAACATCACCCCTGAGCGCATCGACGCCGCCTTCGACTACACCAACGAAGTGCGCGGTTTCGTCAACGAAGGCTGGGAAGCCTATCGCAAGCAGCTGCACGCCATCATTGCCGCGCGCACCGAACAGGCCAACTTTGACGCCGCCGCGCGCCAGGCGTACATCGGCCTGGGCGTAGCGCTGGTGGCTGCCGCCGAACAAGGCGTCGACAGCACGCCGATGGAAGGTTTCGATCCGGCCGCCGTCGACCAGATCCTGGGCCTGAAAGAACGTCACCTGCGCAGCGTGGTGATCCTGCCGGTGGGCTACCGCAAGGCCGATAGCGACTGGCTGGTCAACCTGAAAAAAGTGCGCCGTCCGCACGACAAGTTCGTCACCGAACTGAACTAAGCGATGGCCGACACGGCGGAAGAATATTCCGCCGTTGTTTGGCGCTCATCAAATCTTCACGCCATTTAAATAGACCCCCTTTATTTTCCTGCCTAGACTCGATCCTCAACCACTGGAATCGAGGAGGCATCATGGACAATTACAAAGGTGGCTCGCGGAAACAACTAGCGCTGCAACGGCGCCTTGATGCCTTGTTCCGCGCGCTGGCATCGGATTTTCTGCTGCGCGAACAATTCATCACCGACCCGGCCCAGATCGCATCGGAATACATCAGCGGCAAGCGCATCGCGCCCGACAAAGCCGCCGCGATGAACTACCTGATTTACTGCTGCCTGGCCAACAACTACCTGATCTCCTGGCTGCGCGATTACGCCATGCGCAGCGACGGCAAGGAACCCATCACGCAACAGCGTTTTGTGCGGGATTTTTCCGCCGCCGTGGTCGAGCAGCGCGCGCATCATGTGGTGTCCGCGCTGGCGCATTTTGCGCTGCACGACACCGCGCGCATTAAACTCGACGACAACTGGCTGCAAGTGATCTTCGGCCGCTGGCACCACTTCGGCGAAGAAGGAACGGACGATGCCACCGACAGCACCGGCACCGATAGTACAGACGCCACGGATAGCACCGATGCGACCGACACCACCGGCACCGACAGCACAGGTACGGATACCACGGGCACGGACAGTACCGGCACAGATACCACAGGCACTGATGCCACCGGCACCGGGACCGACGCCACAGACGCGACCGATGCCACCGACAGCACTGATAACACAGGAAACACTGGCATCACCGCCACCGACTCGACCGGCACCAATCCGGACGCCACGCTCACCGCCATCACGTGGAAAACCTACATCACCGACACCACCGACAAGACTCATCCAAGCACCACGCCGTTCACGCACACAGGCATGACACGTTCGCCGATCACCACTGCCACCACCTTGAACACCGAACGCTTCCTGGGCACCAGCCACGTCATCATCACCCTGGAGGCGCTGACCAGCTATGCCCGCCACCTGATCCGCTCCGGCGCACTGGACGACTTCCTGTCCGAGCAAGGCCCCGGCGAACGGCCATGAGCCTCGCCGACCTGCTCCCCGCCGCCGCCGCTCAGGCCGACAAGGCCGCGCCAGTGGACCGACGCCAGCGGCTACTCACACTGCTAAACTCCGGCGACACCAAAGCCGCGCTCGCGCTCTGGCAGCAGGAACTCGCCACCGGCGACCCAGCCTACCGCTGGGCCCAATCTGCACTGGAACGCGCCATGCAGCAAGGCGACTTCAACTTGATGGGCCAACTGGGCAAACTGCTGGCCTACCGCTGGCGCAGCCCCTGGCATCCCGAGCGCCTCCCCACCGGTCAAGCCCTGCCACGCGTCCCGCGCGACATCCTCACCCTCAGCAAACTGCGACACGACGCAGGCCAGTTCGCCTACCTGCGCCAACTGGGCCTGCTGGACGCCACATTCGACGCCACCATCGACATCTACCGCCACCTTGCAGACTGCATGGTCGCCACCGGCCAAACGGAAGCGCGCAAGGAAATGAGCGACGCCGAACGCACAGTGATCGGCAACACCTACAACCGCATCGTACACCTGCCGGAAGTGGGCCGCGTGGCACGCGCGCTATCGCCCAGTTGGAATCCGCGCGACATCGAAGCGCGCTTTGTTGAACATGGCGAAGGCCTGGTAGTAATCGATGATTTCTTAACGCCGCAAGCACTGCAAGACCTGCACCGCTTCGCCATGCAAGCAACAGTCTGGACCGGCATCCGCTACGCCTTCGGCCGCTTCGGCGCATTCTTCCAGGATGGCTTCAATTGCCCGCTACTGCTACAGGTCGCCGAAGAGTTGCAAGCGGCCCTGCCGCGCGTGATCACGCCGCGCTATCCACTGCGCCAGATCTGGGGCTTCAAGAACGCCGACGACCTGCCGGCCGACGTCAACCTGCATGCCGACTTCGCCGCCGTCAACGTCAACTTCTGGCTCACGCCGGAAGAGTACAACCTGTCGCCCGATACCGGCGGCATGAAGGTGTACGACGTCGACGCGCCGCTGGCCTGGGACTTCCACACCTACAACGGCCGCACCGACATCATCAAAGCCTTCCTGCGCGAAAACAAGGCGCAGGCGACCTACATCCCATATCGCCGCAATCGCTGCGTGCTGTTCAATTCCGACCTGTTCCACGGCACCCACGAAGTGCATTTCAAACCGGGCTTTGAACATCACCGCATCAACGTCACCATGCTGTACGGCCAGCGCGAAAACGACCAACTGCACCGCAGCCTCAGCAGCCGTCCCGACCTTGAAACGCGCTGGGGTCGGCACAACAGTGCATGGCGCTCCCCTGCCTTCGGCCGCCATCGTTGACAGGCGCGCCATGTCCTCCCAGTTCGGCCAGGACCGCCTGGTGCTGCAACTACTCAACGGTCAGCGCAACGGATTTTTCCTCGACACCGGTGCGGCCGACGGCATCCGCAGCAGCAACACGGTATTGCTGGAACGCGAATTCGGCTGGCGCGGCCTGTGCGTCGAACCCAACGACGCGTTTTACCAAAAGCTGATCCATACGCGCCGCTGCATGTGTCTGCATGCCTGCCTGTACGACCGCGAGACCGAACTGCCCTTCCTCGAAGCGGCCGGCACGTTGGGCGGCCTGATCAACGAATTCGGCCCCGGACAAATGGCGCACGCCGTCAAAACCCAGCGCCTGCCACTGGACGCCGCCGGCATGCCGCCACTGGTCAGAAAGCGCACCATGACCACCGCCACCGCGCTGGCGCTGGCCGAGGCGCCGCCAGTCATCGACTACTGGAGCCTGGACACCGAAGGCACCGAATTGCTGCTGCTGAAGAGTTTCCCGTTCGATCGCCACACGTTCAACGTCATCACCGTCGAACACAATCACCAGCCAGCGCGACAGGCGATTCGCCGCTTTCTGGAAGCGCGTGGCTTCATCCATCTGACGGCGTGGTTTATTGACGATTGCTACATCCGCGCGGCGGCGTTTCCCGGCCGGCATGCAAGCAGTGTGGTGTGGCGACGCCGGCTTTAGTCGGTGAGCGATATCACGCGGTCGCCGTCGCCGGCCTTGCAGCCATCAGCGATCGGCATCCAGCCGCGATGGATGACAATCTGCTTTTCGTCATGGCAAATCTCCACCCGTTCGCTTTGCGGAAAGCGGTCGCGCACAAACGCCTCTACCGTGCTGGGCAGGCTGATATGCAGTTGAAGTGCGGCGCGGTCCTCGTCCGGATGATCATCCAGATGCAGCAACGGCACGAAGTACGACGCCAGCATCAGCCAGCGTGAGCCGACCTCGACCGGCTGCGGTGCATAGTGCTGCTCACGCAACCACTGCTGCGCGCGTTCGCGTAAATCATCGCCATCCGGCAGATCGCCCCAGCCGGCGGCCAGCATTTCGATCAGCCATTGATTGCAGTTCTGGTATTGCAGGCCGTACGCGTAGGCATTGGCGCTGTACTGCGCGCCCAGCAGGTGCAAGGCACGCGAGGTATCGAGCAAGGCCGGCCTCAGCGCCAGCACCGCCTGCGGCGGCAGACGCACGATGCTGACGTAGCCCAGTTGCGGATCGTCGGTGCCCATGGCGAAACCGGCCAGGCCCTGATCGTAGATGCGCGGGCGGCCCTCATCGCAGGCGTAATACAGCTGACGCGCCGACCACGCGCCCTGCTCCGAACGCCACGCCACAGCGCCATGCGAATAGCGGATGTGAAAGCGCGACAGGTCGAGGCCGGAACGGCTGACCAGCGCCACGCCGTCGTCGGTGGCGGCCAGCTCGTCGCGCAGCACGGCGGCGAAGCGCAGCAGGCGATCCTGCTCGGCTGCGCTCAGTTCGTGCGAGCGGTCGCAGAAGCGGCCGGACGAGGCCTGCGCCTGGCCAGCCGTCGCGGCCCCCATCAGCAGGCCCAGCGCCAGCGTGCGGAAAAGTCTCAAAGGCTCAGCGGACGCGACGCCAGTTCGCCATACCACTCATCGGCCAGCACCAGATAGAACGGCTGGCGATTATCGGCGCGGCCGAATTCGATGCCGTAGACGCGGTTGTGCGCATACATCGTATCGCCGACGGCCAGCTGCTGCTTGTCGAAGGTGGTGTGCGGCAGGTCCAGCACGATGCGCTGGGCCGGATCGTCGGCCTGCATGGTGACGCGGATGCGCTCGGCGCGGTCCGGCGTGGCGGCGATGTCAATGATGCGGTAATCGGCATCCGCCGTGCGGTGGCCCTTGTTGTTCGAGCTGTTGCTGGAACCGGCCAGCGAATCGGACACGCTGCCGCTGGAGGCCGAACTCGCGCTCGACGCCGACGACGCCAGACTATCCGCCTGCGCATTCAGCGCCAGCCCCAAGGCGCCGGCGGCGCACATCAATCGCATGGTCAAAGTGATATTCATCTGCACTTCCCGAAATTCTGAAAATGAAAGTATATCGCTTCAGCCTGCCATTGAGGCAGCTTGCTCGATGATCCAGTCACGTACGACCTCCGCGTTGGCATCGGCGGCAGTGCGCGTATGCAGCCAATAGGCGTAATCGCAAGGCACGGCGGGGTGTGCGCTGGCCGGCGCCAGACGGCCCTGCTCCAGCAGATCGCGCACCAGCGGCAGACGGGCCAGCGCCACGCCCTGCCCGGCCAGCGCCGCCTGCACCACCTGATCGTACTGATTAAACCGCAACACGCTGCGCGGCTTGCCATGTGCCACGCCAGCCACGCCCGCCGCGCGCAGCCAGGCCGGCCATTGCAGCCACGGGCGCGAGACATCGTCAAATTCGAGCAAGGTATGTTGCTGCAGTTGCGTTTCGATTGCTTGCACCTGCAGCGATGGATGCGCCACCGCCACCAGCGTTTCGCCAAACAGGCGCAGCGCGCCGGGCGGCGCATCTTCCGCGCGGCAGTAGCGGATGGCCATGTCGATCTGTTCGCGCTCCAGATCGGCGAAACGGTTGCTGGCGGCGACGCGCACATCGATGTCGGGCGCGGCCTGCTGGAAGGCGTTCAGGCGCGGCAGCAGCCACAAGGCGGTGACGCCGATGCTGGCGCTGACCGTGACCGTCGGCCGCGCGCCGCCCGGCTGCAGCGTATCGAGCACTTCGCCCAATTGTTCAAGCATGGCGTCGGCACTGCGGAACAGGCGGCGGCCTTGCGCGGTGAACTCGATGGCGCGGTAGCCGCGCACTAGCAGCGGGTAGCCCAGCGACGCTTCCAGCGCCTGGATTTGCCGGCTAAGCGCCGACTGGGTCAGGCACACATCGTGTGCCGCCAGCGTGATACTCATGCGGCGGCCGACTGCGACAAAGCTGCGCAGCAGGTCGAGGGGCGGCAGATCAAGGAGGCGATTGCTCATCAATCCAATGTATCACATGCTTGCAGCGAATGTGAAAGCGTCCAAGATACCGTTTGAGCGGCGGCTGGCGTTGCGGTTCAATGCAGTCATCGACATCAAGGAGATTGCCATGACACCCGCCATTGCCACCACGCTGGAATATCTGTGCCCGACGCCGCAACGCCCCTTTACGCGCATGTTTGAGCCGCGCGACGGCCAGCCGCGCGAGAATGCCGACTATGCGCGTCAGCCGGTCACCATCCACGACGCCCGCGCCTCGGCCACACTGCTGGAACGCGAAGGCTACACATTGCGCCACGCGCCTAGCGCGGTGACCGACTTCCGCGACAAGGACGAGGTGGTGCGCCGCTATTATCCCGAGGTGGCGGAACTGGCGCTCGCGGTGACGGGCGCCAGCCAAGCCTATGTGTTCGACCATCTGGTGCGCCAGCGCCAGCCGGGCACGCCGCACGCCTTCGGCCGCGTGGATGGTCAGCGGCCCGGCGCGGCTGGCCGCGTGCATTGCGACTTCACCGCCGTGTCCGCGCAACGCCGGCTGGCGCAGGAACTCGGGCCGCAAGCGGCGCCAGTGCGGCGCTATGCCATCCTCAACCTGTGGCGCTCAATCCGCCATCCGGTGCTGGACGCGCCGCTGGCCATGTGCGACGCCCGCAGCGTAGCGCCGGGCGACCTGGTGGCCAGCGATATTTTTTATCCGGACCGGGCTGGCGAAATCTACCAGTTGTTGCATAATCCTGAGCACGCATGGTCGTACTTCCCGGCCATGACGCGCGACGAGGTGCTGATCTTCCGGCAGTTCGATTCCGCGACTGCGGCCTGTTACACGCCGCACGCGGCGTTCGAGCATCCGCTGGCGCCGCCGGACGCCGCGCCGCGCGAAAGCATCGAGATCCGCTGTCTGCTGGTTTATGCATAGGAGTTCGCCATGAGTGACATCACCTGCTGGTTCGACTTTGCCAGTAACTACAGCTACCTGAGCGTGCTGCGGCTGGCGCGGCAGAAAGACGTGATCGTGCAATGGAAGCCGTTCCTGCTGGGGCCGATCTTCCAGGCGCAGGGCTGGGACAATTCGCCGTTTGTGCTGCAGAAGGACAAGGGCGATTACGTGTGGAAGGACATGCCGCGCGAATGCGCCAAATACGGGCTGCCATGGCGCCAGCCGTCTGAGTTTCCGCGCCGCTCGCTGCTGGCTGCACGGGTGGCGCTGCTGGGCGAGCATCAGCCGTGGATGGCGGAATTTTGCGCCCGCGTCATGCTGGCCAACTTTGAGCATGACGAAGACATCGGCAGCTCGGAGGTGATCGCCGCCATCCTCACCGGCATCGGCCTCGACGCCGAAGCGCTGCTGACGGCCGCCCAGTCCGACGACAACAAAGCCCGCCTGCGCGCCCGCAACGACGAAGCTCAGGCCCTGCACCTGTTCGGCGCCCCCACCTTCTTCGTCGGCACCGAAATGTACTGGGGCAACGACCGCCTGGCCGACGCCCTGGCCTTAACCAAGTGCCGCTAGTCTTGCCTGGTAGCGCTCCATATAGATGCGCAACACCTGACTAATCCGCTTCGAACGCTCTGGCTCAGGAAGGGTGGACCTAAACCATTCGTAGATATCGCTATCAACAACCACACTGTTCTTTTCAACCAATGGTCCAAGTCTTCGTGCCTTCGCAAAGAATTCTTCACCCAGTTCAGGAATATCACTCAAATCAATATCCTCGTTCATAACGTTTCTCCTCAAATTTCGACGCTTTTCCCATTCGAAGTCCATGGCCGCTCCGTCTCAGTATAGAGCGCGATTTGGCGCACACTGTTGGATGGTGCGCTGCCTGCGGAGAGCCACTGTTGAGGTGAATCAGATAGACGAAACAGCAGATTGTTGCGGCGATGCCGCTGTTGGCTGAAGCATATTCAGGGATGCCGTATAATCTTAGACCGCCCTCAGCCTTCCGGCGCGCCTCCCCACGACCTTAGAGATATTAAATGAATAACAACGTGTCCCGTCCCGTCATGTCCAAGACCGATGCCCAGCTGCGCGCCATTCTCGCCCGCCGCATCATGATCCTCGACGGCGCGATGGGCACCATCATCCAGCAGTACAAACTGGATGAAACCGCCTACCGTGGCGGCCCGGACGGCCAGTTCATCAACTTCGCCGCGCCAGAAGGCTCCGGCGCGCGCGAACTGTTCGTCAAGGGTAACAACGAACTGCTGACGCTGACCCAGCCGCACGTGATCCAGGAGATCCACGAGCGCTACCTGGCCGGCGGCGCCGACCTGATCGAGACCAACACCTTCGGCGCCACCTGGATCGCCCAGGACGATTACTACATGGGCCACCTGGCCTACGAAATGAACGTGGCCGCCGCCAAGCTGGCGCGCGCCGCCACCGCCAAGTACAGCACACCGGACAAGCCGCGCTTCGTCGCCGGCGCGCTCGGCCCGACGCCGAAGACCGCCTCGATCTCGCCCGACGTCAACGACCCGGCCGCCCGCAACATCACCTTCGACCAGCTGGTCGACGCCTACTACGAGCAGACCAAGGGCCTGATCGAAGGCGGCGTCGACCTGCTGCTGGTGGAAACCATCTTCGACACGCTGAACTGCAAGGCCGCGCTGTTCGCCATCGAAAAATTCTACGAAGAGCACCCGGCGCAGGAACGCCTGCCGCTGATGATTTCCGGCACCGTGACCGACGCCTCCGGCCGCATCCTGTCCGGCCAGACCGTGCCGGCCTTCTGGAACTCGGTGCGCCACGCCAAGCCGCTGACCATCGGCCTCAACTGCGCACTCGGTGCGGCGCTGATGCGTCCATACGCGGAAGAGCTGTCGCAGATCGCCGATACCTTCGTCTGCATCTACCCCAACGCCGGCCTGCCCAACCCGATGAGCGACACCGGTTTCGACGAGCTGCCGGCCGACACCTCGGCCCTGCTGAAAGATTTCGCCGAGGCTGGCTTCGTCAACATCGCCGGCGGCTGCTGCGGCACCACGCCGGACCACATCAAGGCCATCGGCGAGATCCTGTCGACCGTCGAGCCGCGCAGCCTGCCGCACGTGCCGGTGGCGCAGCGCCTGTCGGGCCTGGAGCCTTTCACGATTGACGACAGCTCGCTGTTCGTCAACGTCGGCGAACGCACCAACGTCACCGGCTCCAAGGCCTTCGCCCGCATGATCCTCAACGAGCAGTACGACGAGGCGCTGAGCGTGGCGCGCCAGCAGGTGGAAAACGGCGCCCAGGTGATCGACATCAACATGGATGAAGCGATGCTGGATTCGCAAGCCGCGATGACCCGCTTCCTGAACCTGATCGCCTCGGAACCGGACATCTCGCGCGTGCCGATCATGATCGACTCGTCCAAGTGGTCGGTGATCGAAGCCGGCCTGAAATGCGTGCAAGGCAAGTCCATCGTCAACTCCATCTCGATGAAGGAAGGCGAAGAAGAATTCATCCGCCAAGCCAAGCTGTGCCTGGCTTACGGCGCCGCCGTCATCGTCATGGCCTTCGACGAAAAAGGCCAGGCCGACACCTTCGAACGCAAGATCGAAATCTGCGAGCGCGCCTACCGGCTGCTGGTGGACAACGTCGGCTTCCCGCCGGAAGACATCATCTTCGACCCGAACATCTTCGCCATCGCCACCGGCATCGAAGAGCACAACAACTACGCGGTCGACTTCATCAACGCCACCCGCTGGATCAAAGAGAACCTGCCGCACGCGAAGATTTCCGGCGGCGTCTCCAACGTCTCGTTCTCGTTCCGCGGCAACGACCCGGCGCGCGAAGCGATCCATACCGTATTCCTGTACCACGCCATCAAGGCCGGCATGACCATGGGCATCGTCAACGCCGGCATGGTCGGCGTCTACGACGACCTGCCGGCCGAGCTGCGCGAACGGGTCGAGGACGTGGTGCTGAACCGCCGCGACGACGCCACCGAACGCATGATCGAAATCGCCGGCACGCTGAAGGCCGGCGCTGGCAAGCAGGACGCCGCCAACCTGGAATGGCGCAACGCCCCGGTCGAGAAGCGCCTGGCGCACGCGCTGGTCCACGGCATCACGCAGTGGATCACGGAAGACACCGAAGAAATGCGCGCCGCCGTATTCGCCAAGGGCGGCCGCCCGATCCACGTGATCGAAGGTCCGCTGATGGACGGCATGAACATCGTCGGCGACCTGTTCGGCCAGGGCAAGATGTTCCTGCCGCAGGTGGTCAAGTCGGCGCGCGTGATGAAGCAGGCTGTGGCGCACCTGATTCCGTACATCGAGGAAGAAAAGCTGGCGGAAGAAAAACGCACCGGCATCATCGCCAAGCCGAAGGGTAAGATCGTCATCGCCACCGTCAAGGGCGACGTGCACGACATCGGCAAGAACATCGTCTCGGTGGTCCTGCAATGCAATAACTTTGAAGTGGTCAACATGGGCGTGATGGTGCCGGCCTCCGAGATCCTGGCCCGTGCCAAGGTGGAGAACGCCGACATCATCGGCCTGTCCGGCCTGATCACGCCGTCGCTGGAAGAAATGGCCCACGTGGCCAAGGAAATGCAGCGCGACGAACACTTCCGCATGCTGAAGATTCCGCTGCTGATCGGCGGCGCCACCACCAGCCGCGCCCACACGGCGGTCAAGATCGCCCACAACTACGACGGTCCGGTGGTGTATGTGCCGGATGCGTCGCGTTCGGTATCGGTGGCGCAATCGCTGCTGACGCCGGAATCGCGCGACCAGTACATCACCGATCTGGAGCAGGATTACGAGCGCATCCGCGAACAGCACGCCAACAAGAAGGCGCTGCCTATCCTGTCGCTGGCCGACGCCCGCGCCAACAAGATGAAATTGTCGTTTGCCCCGGTCAAGCCGAAGTTCATCGGCCGCCGCGAATTTAAAAACGTCGACCTCGGCACCATCGCCAAATACATCGATTGGGGCCCGTTCTTCCAGACCTGGGATCTTGCCGGTCCCTTCCCCGCCATCCTGACTGACGAGGTGGTGGGCGAGGCCGCCAGCAAGGTCTACGAAGAAGGCCAGGCCATGCTGAAGAAACTGATCGACGGCCGCTGGCTGACCGCCAACGGCGTCATCTCGCTGTTGCCGGCCAATGCGGTCAACGACGACGATATCGAGATCTATACCGACGATACCCGCTCGACCGTGGACTTCACCTACTACGGCCTGCGCCAGCAAGGCGTCAAGCCGGTGGTCGATGGCGTGCAGCGTCCGAACCAGTGCCTGGCCGATTTCATCGCGCCGAAGGCCAGCGGCATCAAGGATTACATCGGCATGTTTGCCGTCACCGCCGGACTCGGCATCGAGAAGTATGAGAAGCGCTTTGAAGATGCACACGACGATTACTCGTCGATCATGCTGAAGTCGCTGGCCGACCGTCTGGCCGAGGCGTTTGCCGAGTACCTGCACGAGCGCGTGCGGACAGACCTCTGGGGTTATGCTGCCGACGAAAAACTCAGCAATGAGGAAATGATCAGCGAGAAGTATGTCGGCATCCGTCCGGCGCCAGGCTACCCGGCCTGCCCGGAGCACACCGTCAAGCGCGAGATGTTCAACACCATGCAGGCCGAAGAAATCGGCATGGTGCTGACCGATTCGTTCGCCATGTATCCAGGTGCTGCCGTCTCCGGATTCTACTTCGCCCACCCGGAGTCGAAATACTTCGTGGTCGGCAAAATCGGCGAAGACCAGCTCAACGACATGGTCAAGCGCCGTGGCGTCGACAAGGCCGACATGGAACGCTGGCTGGCGCCTAACCTGTCCTAATCGAGCGGCGGCACCGCGCCGTCCGCCAGGGTCTTGAGCAGGCGCGCCCGGCGCCGTTCCAGATCGAGAATCTGCTTTTCAATCGAGGCCAGCCGTTTGCGCTGGGCCTCGGTCGTTTGGGTGCAAGCCGCCGCGCCTTCTATCATCCGCATGCAATCCGGGAAGGAACGTATTTCTTCCAGGCTGAATCCGGTCGCGATCATGCGCTGGATCTGGCGCACCTGCGTGATCGCCGCCGGCGGAAACAGGCGATACCCATTCTCGCCGCGCACCGACGTCAGCAAACCGTGTTCATCGTAGTGGCGGATAGAACGCACGCTGGCGCCGGTCGCGCCGGCCAGCTTGCCTATCGTCAGCGGGTCTTTATCCATACGGAACAGCATAGCATTTTTTTGCTTGACCCTCACACCGGTGTCAGGGTTCACACTGCGGGCTCACCTCACTCAAGGAGCCTTTATGTTCATCCTCAATCCACTCCGCCTGCTGCCCGCGCTGCTGCTGGCCGCCGTGCTGCATGCTTCGGCACAGGCCCGCGACTATACGGCGACCGCGCCGGACGGCGTCACCCTGGCCGTGCACGAAAGCGGCAATCCGCAAGGCGTGCCAGTCATCTTCATCCACGGCCTGCTTGGCAGCCACCTGAACTGGTCGGAACAGCTGGCCAGCCCGCAGCTGCAACGCTACCGCCTGATTACCTATGACTTGCGCGGCCATGGCTTGTCCGCCAAGCCTTCGGGCACCGAGGCCTATAGCGACGGCCGCCGCTGGGCCGCCGACCTGCAGGCCGTGATGCAGGCGGCGCAGGCGCGCAAGCCGGTACTGGTGGGATGGTCGTTCGGCGGCGCCGTCATTTCCAACTATCTTGCTGCGTATGGCGACAAGGCGATCGCCGGCGCCGTGTATGTGGATGGCGTCATCGAGCTGAAGCCCGAGCAGATCACGCCGCATCCTGAAATTTACCGCGATCTGGTATCGGATGACCTGCGCACGCACCTCGATGCGATCAACACTTTCCTGCGCTTGTGCTTCCAGAAGCAGCCGGCGGCGACGGTGTTCGAACGCCTGCTGGCCAACGCGGCCATGGCCTCATGGGATATGCAGCGCGGCGTACAGTCGATGACGGTGCCGGCAGCCGAAGGACTGCGCGCAGCCAGCGTGCCGCTGCTCCTGCTGTATGGCGAACAGGACGCGCTGGTACGCACTGAACCAGCCATCGCCCGCGCGGTGGCGCTCAATCCGCGCATCCAGAGCAAGCGCTACGCCCAGTCCGGTCATGCCCCGTTCCTGGAAGAGGCGCAGCGCTTCAATAACGACCTGGCCGCTTTTATCGATCAGCGGCGCTGATCCTTCAGGAACTTCCACACGGCCAGCGCGCCGAACACGGCGGCGAAGCCCAGCTGCACCGCCATGGCCGGCGCCGCGCCGTCCAGCCCCAGGCCGCGCCAGGTGACGGCATCCAGGCCGTCCACTGCCCAACGGGTCGGCACCACCAAGGTGGCGGTCTGCATCCATTGCGGGAACACGAATGACGGTACCCAGGCGCCGCCCAGCATCACCAGGATCAGCGTGGCGAAGGTGGCGATGCCGCGCGCCGCTTCCGGCGTCTTGCCGAAGGCGGCGATCAGCAGGCCGAAGGCGGCCGTCATCAAGCCGAAGCAAATCGCCATGCCGATGAAGCCGGGCACGCTGGTGATCTGCACCTTGAAGATCAGCACCGCGCACACGAACATGGCGACCATCAGGCCGGTAGCGATGATGGCGCCGGCGACGGCGCGGCCCAGGATGATGGTCGACAGCGATACCGGCGCGGCCAGCAGGCGGCTCCAGATGCCCTGGCGCTGCTCCAGCAGGATGCTGATGCCGAGATTAATCCCCATGAACAGGATGAACTGCACGCCCATGCCGGCGAACGAGTGCGCGTAGCCGTTGTATTTGGGGCCGCTGCTCAGCGCTTCTTCCTGCGTGGTGTACGGCATGGTCATACCGCCGGGCGCTGCGGCGGCGTCCGCTACGGCGCTGGCGGCAGCAGACGCGGTTTGCGCGGCTTGTGTCGCGGCGCGCTGGTCCTGGAATTTCTTCAGGCTGACGAGAAAATCGCCCAGCTGCGCCTGCTCCGGGCTGCGGCTGGCAGCGGCCGGCAACTCGGCCAGATACTTGTCGGTGGCCTGGGTGTTCTTGCCGCTCATGACGGATGCGCTGGTCACCTGCATCACCTGCTGCGTCAGCAAGCCCTTGACCATCGCCAGCACCGTCGATTGCGACGGGTCGTAATACAACGGCAGCTGCGGCTTGTCACGGCCGCTGAACAGCGCCGCCGACGCCTGCTCGCCAAAGCCGGCCGGAATCACCACCGCCACCGGCAGCTTGCCGCTGCGCACCTTGGCCTGCGCCTCATCCTGGCTCAACTCCACCACGTTGAGCACCTTGTCCGCCTTCAGGCCGGCGGCGATTTTCTGGCTTTGTTCGGACTGGTCCTGCACCACCAGGCCGAGGTCGATCTTGCTGGTGCTGTCGCCGCCGCCATTGCCGCCGAACAGCGAGCCGAAGAACGCCGCCAGCACCACCGGCATCAGCAGGTGCAGCATCAGCGCGCGCTTGTCTTTCAAGTAGAGAATCAGATCCTTGCGGACCAGGGCTATCAATGCAGTCATGTCGGGTTCTCTCAGTCGCGCAGGCTGCGGCCGGTCAGGTTGAGGAAGATGTTTTCCAGCGAGGTGCGGGCGGTGGCGAAGTGCAGCAGCGCATGGCCCTGCCCGTCCAGCCAGGCCAGCACCGGCGCCGCCTGCGAGGCAGCGGCCAGGCCGATGTTCAGCGTGGCGCCGCTGCGTTCGACGGTGGTCACGCCATCCAGCGCCTGCACGCCGGCCAGCAGTGCCGCCGATGGCTCGTTGGCCAGTTCCACTGCCAGCGCCGCCTGCGCCGGCAGGCGGTGATACAGCGCGGCCGGGGTTTCGTCGGCCAGCACCTTGCCATGGTCGATGATGACGATATGGTCGGCCAGCCGCTCCACTTCTTCCATGTAGTGGCTGGTGTAGATCAGCGAGTGGCCCTGCGCCTGCAAGGCTTCCAGCGTGTCGAAGATGGCGTTGCGGCTTTGCGGATCGACGCCGACAGTCGGCTCGTCGAGGATCAGCAGTTGCGGCTCGTGCAGCAGCGCGGCGGCGATGTTGAGACGGCGCTTCATGCCGCCGGAGAACGTGGCCGGTACATCGGCCGCGCGGTCGGCCAGGTTGACCAGCGCCAGCACCTGGTCGCAGCGCTCCTTCAGCTGCGTGCCCTTCAGCCCGTACAGCGCGCCGAACAGCTTGAGGTTTTCCAGCGCCGACAAATCCTCGTACAGCGCCAGGTCTTGCGGCACGAAACCGATCTTGCGCTTGGCGGCGCTGGCGCCCTGTCCGATGACGTCGCCATCGAGCACGATGCGGCCGGTGTCGGCCCGCAGCAGGCCGCAGATCATGCCGACCGTGGTCGACTTGCCGGCGCCGTTGGGACCGATCAGGCCGACGGTCTGGCCGCGCTGCACCTTGAACGACACGTCATCGACGGCCTTGCGGGCGCCGTAGGACTTCGAAATTTGCTCCACGCTCAGTAACACCGCCACCTCCGTGCTGTTCGATATGACTTGCAGGATAGCGTTGCCATAACAAATTGGCAAGCTGCGATGAACTTTTACCTTCTGCGGGCGGACTAAGTAAGACGCCGCCATCCGGCGGCCTGACTACTCTGGGAGGCAATATGGCAAACAATCCATCCGTCAAACGCTGGCAAGACCAGTTGATCCTGCTGCTGGGCCTGTGGTTTTTCATCACGCCTTGGGTGTTTGGCTATCCGATGCCGTCCGTGCAGGCGTGGACGGCGTTTATCTCGGGCGCGGTGATCGCGTTGCTGGCGGCGTTTGATCTGTACAAGACCTACTTCTGGGCGGTGGTGCTGAATCTGCTGGTGGGGATCTGGGTGGCGGTGTCGCCATGGGTGCTGCGCCTGGCGGACAACCGCGAGTTGATGTGGAACTCGGTGGTGGTGGGCATTGCGGTGGCGGTGCTGGCGCTGTGGGAAATGCGCACCGATCCGGAATTGGTGAAGCATTGGCCGGGCGCAGGCCATGCGACCTGACCCGGCGCGCGTGGTGTGCTACAGCGCGTAGCGCACCACGTTGTCGCTCCACTCGAAGGCGGCCATTTCCAGCTCCACCAGTTCGTCGGTGGACATGGCGAGGTCGCGCAGCGTCGGCACGATGTGGTTATCCATTTCCTCGATCCGCTCGATGCACTCCATCAGCTTGAGCAAGTCGCCATAGAAACCGCCCCGATGCAGCAACGCATCGCGCACCTCGTCGCCGACCGGAATCTGCTCCAGGATCTCGTCCATCTGGATGCCGAACAGCGTATCCATCAGCGACATGATGCCGACCGTGAACGCAATATCGGCCACCTCGCGCTGGTTGTGGCGCAGCTTGCCGGCCAACAGTTCCAGCAGGCGGCCGCGCGTGGTGGCCAGCATCAGCAGCGGCGTCATGCTGTGGCCGCGCTTGCTCGGTTCGGCGTACAGCATGATTTGCAGCCAGCGCTGCAACTGGCGGCGGCCGAGAATGGTCACGGCCTGGCTCAGCGAATCGATGCGCTGGCGTGCGCCGACCGCCGGCGTGTTCACCAGCCGCAGCAGGTTCAAGGCCAGCGACACGTCGCGCTTGATGGCGCGTTCGATTTCCTGGTTGTCGGCATCGGACGTGACCAGGGTCATCAACTCCATCACCGCCAGCTGCGACGGCGACAGCTTCTTGCCGCTCATGATCACCGGCTTGGAGAAGTAATAGCCTTGGAAGTAATCAAAGCCCAGATCCAGGCAATTCTTGAATTCTTCGCGCGTTTCGACCTTTTCCGCCACCAGCTTTTTCTTCTCCTGGCGGAAGCGCGGCGCCAGCTTGGACAGCGTGGACAGCGGAATATTGCGCATGTCCATCTTGACGTAGTCGACCAGCGGCAGCAGCGCCAGCACGTCCTCGTTTTCGCCGGTCACATCGTCCAGCGCAAAGCGGAAGCCATGACTGGCCAGTTCGCGGATGCGGGTGACGATCTCCGGCGTGGCCGGCATGGTGTTGACGATTTCCAGCACCACCTTCTCGCGCGGCAGGAAGGAAAAGATATCGCTCATCAGCACGCTGGCATCGACATTCACAAAACCCAGCGCGTCGCCGATGGTTTTTTCCATGCCCAGTTGCGAGGCGTGCGCGATCACGGCCGCCGTGGCGCTCAGGTCGTCGGTGATGTTGGCCGGCCCCACTGGAGCGTTGCGGAACAGCAACTCATAGCCGAACAGGGCTTGGTTACGGTCCAGAATAGGCTGGCGCCCCAGATAAAACTCGCGCACGCGCAAGCTCCGGGGACCGCTGTCATGTAGGGTGAGATCGATCATCGCGGGTCCAAAATCAAAAACGGTCTGTTGCACGTTCCATTTTGACAGTAATAAACCCCGATGTCTTGGGGAATTTACATCATGCACTGACGAAAATATTGTCGCCCTGCCCAATGACGCCATCTGCGGTGTATTACTCGCCTGCTGGTTACGGCACGGTGCCGAACGGTGAATTGAGCGCCGCCGGGCAGCGCAGCACCGCGTTGCCCGGCGTGTGCTCCACACTGTCCGGCGGCACACCGCTGCATGCCTGTGCCAGTGCCGGCGGCGTAAAGCGCTCCAGCACGCGGTTACGCTGGTCCAGACGGTAGCCCTGGCCGCCGACCATGACGCGTTCATGGCAGTCGCCATCAAGACAATACGAGACGCAATCGGCGCACACAGTGGCCGACTCATCGAAGGCCTCGCAGTGGTCGAACCTGGCCGGAATGCGTACCTGGAAGTTGCTGGAGTCGAAATAACCGCACTTGGCGCCGCTGCGGAACCGGCCCAGTCCAGCGCGCGCATGCGGATAATCGAAATCGCCGGCGTGGTAAATGCCGGGCACCACCACCACGCCCCGCCGGTCCAGCGCCACCAGTTCGCGCGGCCGTTCAATCACGATCACGGCATGGCCACTGCGGTCGAACTTGAGCCTGGCCAGATATTCCCGCTTGAGCTGGCGCACTGCCCGTTGTCCGGTGAAACAGGCAGCGGACCAGTCTTCATCGGGCGAAGACGGCGGGCAGGATGCGGCGGCACTGCATGCGACCGGCATCAGCGCCACAAGCAGCGCGGCCCATACCGACTTCACTACTTCAGCTCCCAGAACTTGACCCGCACCGTCTGGATCAGGCGCGTGCGTTCGGGGTCCACCTGCGTCAGCCAGAAATAGAAATCGGTGTTGCCGGAATCGTTGTGGCCGTCGGCGTAAGCCAGCGTTCTGGCGCTGCCATCCCACAGCGTGAAGTGGCCGGAGGCGTCGCCCCAGCCGCTCACCTCGAACGCCACGATGCCGTTCTTGCCGGCCAGCCTGGTGTCGATGAATTCCTGCCCCTGCCTGACGCGCTCCTTGATCTGGAGGGCCAGCGCGGCATCGTCCTTCAGCAGCGTCTTGGGAATCACGGTCAGGCCGAGCTCCTCGTCCACGCCCTTGAAGCGGCGCGCCAGTTCGGCCTTCAGGTCGGCCACCCGCAGCCAGTACCAGTAGCCGTCGCCGCCCTGGATGCTGGCGCCGCCCCCTTTGGCGAGCGTCAGGCCGCTGCGGTTAAGCCCGTAGGACATGCGCACCGCGCAACTATTCTCATAGCCGGGCTGGGCGTAAAGCCTGACGAACTTGCCGCCGATCTGGCTGTCGTACAGCGTCTGCGTGGTCACGCTGCCGGCGGGATAGTTCTTTTGCATGTCCGCCCAGGCGGGCCGGCGTGGCGCCGCCGTGGGCGTGGCACTTCCGGATGGGGCGGTATTGGGCACAAGAACCTCAACGGCACGGTGGATTGGTAGAAATCTTATCTGATTTATACCCGGTGCGGCTTCCGATTCTGCTTATTGTGGACAACCGTCAATAAACAGCTTCAGTTCGCCCGGCAGGAAGGCGGTCCACTGCTCGTTGGTGGTCAGCGGCTGGGTGACGATGATGGCGACTCGGTCGTTGGGCGTGGTCACCTGCGCGAAATCCACGCTGACGTCTTCGTCCGACAGCTTGGCGGTCTCGAACGGATGCTGGCGCACCAGGTAGAACAGATTGGTCGAGCAATGCGCAAACAGCTCGCCGCCGGACGACAGCATCATATTGAAGGTGCCGTGCGTGGCGATCTCGTGCACTAGCGAACTGAGCATGGAACGCAGTTCATCCAGCGGCGGCCGCTGGTCGCCGAAGCGCGCGCGCAGCTGTTGCAGGATGTAGCAGAAGGCCCGTTCGCTGTCGGTGGTGCCGACCGGGCGGAAGGCGCCGTTCAGCAGCGGATCGAATTCCTTCAGGTCGCCATTGTGGGCAAACACCCAGTACTGCCCCCACAACTCGCGCACGAAAGGGTGGCAATTCTCCAGCATCACCTGGCCTTGGGTGGCCTTGCGGATGTGGGCAATGACATTGGTGGATTTGATCGGGTAACGCTTGATCAGCTCGGCAATCGGCGACGCAACCGCCGCCTGGTGATCGACGAAATGGCGCACGCCGGCGCCTTCAAAAAAGGCGATGCCCCAGCCGTCGTGGTGGGTATCAGTCTGGCCGCCACGCATGGCGAAGCCGGTAAAGCTGAACACAATGTCGGTCGGGACATTGCAGTTCATTCCGAGGAGTTGGCACATGGCGTGATTATAACCACGCCATGCGCCTGCCGGTCCGTTTTAATGCAGCAGCACGGGCTGGCTCATCAACTCATCGTAACTGCCTAAAAACTCGTCGATTTCGGCCATCGTCGGTTCCCCGGCGATCAGTTCGTTGACGTCGCGGCGGAAGCTTTTCGCCAGTTCGCCGGCGATGAAGATTTCCCGCTTGCCGCCTTTGTCGACAATTTCATAGCCGCCGAAACGCAATGCGTCCAGGTTGCGGTCAACGCCGAATTCGACAACACTGTATTGCTCGCTGTTGTAGATGAGGTTCATTTTGCTTCCTTTCTCAAGGGGCGAAACACCTGCGTTTCCGCCTTCAACACCCAATTGGGGTCGAAAACGGGCCAATTCAAGGCCAATCAGCGGGCTGGGATTAGGCCGCGATGTCGTCTTGCAGTTCCAGCAAGGCCCCGTAGGGCGCCTCGGACAACCAGGAACGCAATTGTTCCAGGTGCTCGGCAGAGGCCAGACTGATGTATAACCGCGCGGGGGGACGGCGCAGCACACGGTTTAATGTTACTCGCAAAATCAGATTGCCGCTGCAATGCAGGCAGCCTGGAGCGATACGCAACACTTGCGGCACGGTATCAAAGGGAACCGGGCCTTCCGTGGGATCAAAGGATAACGCCGAACCGCCGTCCGACAAACCCTCCAGAATGATGGTGCTGGCCCCTTCCTTAGGCAGGAGGGCGGCAATGGCGGCCTCGCGCGCGCCGGCGCGAGGGCCAGTCACCAGCCAGGTCAGCACCGGCGCCCGGTGATGGGCGGCGCCGATGTCGGGAGTGGCCGTCACAATCAGGCGTTTTTCTTGGCCAGCTTGCCCGGCTCGACGCCCAGCTGCTTGAGCTTGCGGTACAGGTGGGTGCGTTCGAGGCCGGTTTTCTCGGCCACGCGCGTCATGCTGCCGCCTTCGCGGCCCAGGTGATGCTCGAAGTACATGCGCTCGAAGGCGTCACGCGCCTCGCGCAGCGGCAGGTCGAACGACAGGTTGAACATGTGGTTGTCGGCGCCGGCCACGGTGGCGCCACCGCGCACGGAAATCGCCGCCGCCGGGTTTTGCACCGCGAAACCGCCCAGTGCCGGCGTTTCTTCCGGCTGCGCCGCCACCACCGGACGCGGCGCCAGGGCCGGCGCGCGCACGGTTTCCTGGGCACGGGTCAGGCCGGCCTGCACCGCCTTCAGCAACTTTTGCAGCGCGATCGGCTTTTCCAGGAAGTTCAGCGCGCCGATGCGGGTCGCCTCGACCGCCGTATCGATGGTTGCATGGCCCGACATCATGATCACCGGCATGGTCAGCAAACCGTCGCGCTGCCATTCCTTGAGCAGCGTGACGCCATCGGTATCCGGCATCCAGATATCGAGCAGCACCAGGTCCGGCGCACCCTGGGCGCGCGCTTCGCGGGCCTGCTGGGCGTTTTCCGCCAGTTGTATTGCATGTCCCTCGTCGCTCAAGATTTCCGAGAGCAACTCGCGGATACCCATTTCATCGTCAACTACCAGAATGTTTGCCATCTTCCCTTGCCTTCCTCATTTCGCCGTCTTGCGACGGCAATGATTTTTGTACTCGTAGCCGTTAGCTATTTTGCGACGCCGGTGCTAACTTTAACAGCAAAATCAACACTGACGCGCCACTTCTATCGCCATGGTTCTGGATATCGATCCGTCCGCCATGTTCTTCGATAATTTTTTTCACCATCGCCAGGCCCAGCCCGGTGCCGCGCGCCTTCGAGGTCACGTACGGCTCGAACGCCCGCGCCAGGATTTTCGGCGCGAAGCCGGGGCCGTTGTCGCTGATCGCCAGCCGCACCGCCGTGCGCGTGCTGCCGTCCGCGCCCTGATAATGAATGGCTTCGGTGATCACGTCAATGCGCGCCTGCGGTGCGCCGCCCGCCAGTTCCGCCATGGCGTCCTGGGCGTTCTGCAGCAGGTTGTGAATCACCTGGCGCAGCTGGGTGGCGTCGCCCATCACCAGCGGCAGGCCGGGCGCCAGTTGCGGGTGGATGATGTCGTTGCCCTCGCCGCTGATATACAGATGCAGGATCTCGTCGATCAGCGCATTCAGGTCCAGCGGCCCCAGCACCGCCGGCGGCGTGCGCGCGTAATCGCGGAAGTCGTCCACCATGCGCTTCATCGCCGCCACCTGGTTGACGATGGTGGTGGTGCCCTTGTTCAGCAGCTCGGCATCCTGCGGCATCAGCTTGTCTTCCAGCTTCATCTGCATACGCTCGGCCGACAGCTGAATCGGCGTCAGCGGGTTCTTGATTTCGTGCGCCAGCCGGCGCGCCACCTCGCCCCAGGCGATCGAGCGCTGGGCCGAGATCACGTCCGAGATATCGTCGAACACCACCAGGTAGCCGCTGCCGCCTTCGACCGGCAGGCGCGAACCGCGCGTCAGCAGCGTCAAATCATTGCCCTCGACCCCGGCCGACTGCCGCGGCACTTCGATCTGGCGCTGCCAGTGTAACCGCGTCAGGTTGCGGCCGGCGGCCGATTGCGCATTCTGGCCGGCGAACGCGGCCACGATGGCGCCGCCGAACTCCTGCAGGCCCTCGATATCGTCCAGCCGCTGGCCGATCATGGTCACGCCGGCCTGCTGCAAAATGCGCTCGACCGAGTCATTGCAGCTGATCAGGTGGAATTCATGGTCCAGCACCATCACGCCGGCCGACATATTGGCCAGCACCGACTCCAGGTGGGCCTTGGCGTTCTGCACCGCCGCGCGGTTGCGCTCGACGGCGCTGCGGGCGTCCGACAATTGCCGGGTCATGGTGTTGAACGATTGCGTCAGCGTGCCCAGCTCGTCCGAGGTGGCGACGATCGGCCGCGGCGACAGATCGCCCTCGGCCACCGCGCGCGTGCCCTCGGCCAGCAGCAGCAGCGGCTGCGCCAGGTCGCTGGCGATCAGGAAGGCGCTGGCGATGGCGCCGAACACCGCCAGCAACAGGGTCAGCGTCAGCGTCACCAGATACATCTTGCGCAGGCCGTCGCGGGCGTCGAAGCGCTCCTTGTAGTCGGCATAGGCGCGGCGGATGGTTTCGCCGTCGGCTGCCAGCTGCGCCGGCGCCAGCTGGATCAATTGCAGATAGCGCGGCGCCAGGTGGGTGCCGTTGGGCTGGATGAAGTCGGGAATCGGCACCAGCACCCGCAACCGCAGCTGGTTGACCGGCTCGGCCGGCACCACCGGCGCGCTGACCAGGTCGCTGTGCAGCTCGTTGCCGCCTTCGGCCGCGCCGTACAGCTCTTCCTTCTTGACGGTGGCCATCATTTCGCGGGTCGGCAGGTCGGCGCTCAGGTTGCCGACCCGGCTGGCGCGGGCGCTGACCACCAGGCCGCCGTCGGCGTCGACGATGATGGCGTTTTGCATGCCGGTCTGTTCCTTGACCAGCGTCGCCAGCGTGCCGCGCTCGGTGCCGAACGGCCGCTCGGCCAGGTGTTCGGCGGTGCGGCTGGCGGTGGTGCTCAACTCGCCGATGGCGCGGTCCAGGCCGGCCCGGCTGAGGTTGATGCCGGACTTCAGCGCCTCTTCCACCGGCACGTTGAACCACGATTCAATCGAATGGGAAACGAACTGCACCGAGACCAGGAAGATCACCAGCCCCGGCAGCACGCCGATGGCGGCAAACAGCAGCACCAGCCGGGTCATCAGCTTGGAGCCGAACTTGCCGGCCTTGTAGCGCGAATACAGGCGGAACAGCGACACCACCACCAGCAGCAGCAGGCCGACCGCCACCGCCGCGTTCAAGCCCAGCAGCCAGGCATAGGAGCGATCGAAGAAGCCGGAATTGTCGGAGGCCGTGGCCAGCAGGAACAGCAGGATGCTGACGATGGCGCCGCCAACCACCGATAAATACCGCAGGGCCCGTTTCACTTACTCAGCCTTGTAGACAAAGGTTCGCTTGTCCGACGCCAGGCGCCATTCATTGTTGTTGAGGGCGTTGACCTTGAGCGGCTTCGGCACGTAGTTGGGGTCCAGCCCCATGCTCAGCTTGACGGTATAGGTTTCGCCAAGCTTCAGCGCGCCGCGCGGCGCCACCAGCCAGCGGTTGGGGCGGCGAATCAGGAACAGCGCCTCGTCCAGCGTCGGGAAGCTCTGGTACACGCTACCGCTGACGGCGACGTTGTACTGGCGCGTCAGCACGTTGTACGACAGGCTGACGGTCTGGCGCGCGGTGACGGCTTTTTCGTCAAACCAGTACCAGCGCGGGCGGGTGAATTCAATTTCGGTATAAAAATACAGGGTCTTGCCGTATTGCAGCGCGTCTTCCATCTCGTGGCTCAGTTCGAAGCCATAGGTGGCCGACAGCCGGTAGCCGTCTTCGGTGGCCTCGACCACGGCGCGGCGGATTTCCACGCCCTCGGCGGCCTGCGCCGGCTGCGACAGGACTGCCAGCAGCGCCAGCGTCAGCAGCAAGGGACCTAGCAGAAATCGAAACAATCGTCGCGTCACGTGGGGGCCGGTACTCAAGAGGTTACGCATTTTTCTGGAACAACGCGTAAAACAAACCATCGTGATCCTGCCCGGAGCCGCCGGCGGGGAGCAATTGACCGGGCGCATCCAGTCGTACCGCCTGATGTCGTACAGCAAAAGCGGCCGCCTGCGCCTCGGATTCCTGCGGCCACAAGGAACATGTCACGAATAGCAATTTACCACCCGGTGCCAGCATCTGCCAAAGATTGTCGAGGATTTTGCCGGAAAGTGTTGCAAGTTGGAGCGTGTCGGCCTTGCGGCGCAGCCAGCGGATATCCGGGTGGCGGCGCACGATGCCGGAGGCGGTGCACGGCACGTCAGCCAGGATGCGGTCGTATTGCTGGCCGTCCCACCAGTCTTTGTTCTGGGCGTCGGCGGCCTGCAAGCTGGCCTTCAGTTGCAAACGTTGCAAGTTCTCGCCGACCCGCGCCAGGCGCTTGGCATCGGCGTCCAGCGCGGTGACGTCGGCGTCGGCCAGTTCCAGGATGTGGCAGGTCTTGCCGCCGGGCGCGGCGCAGGCATCCAGCACGCGCATGCCGTTTTGCACGTCCAGCAACGGCGCCGCCAGTTGGGCGCCGGCATCCTGCACCGACACTTCGCCGTCGGCAAAGCCGGGAATCAGCTGCACGCCGACCGCCTTGTCCAGCCGCACTGCGTACGGGCCGATCTGGCTGGCGCCGATGCCGGCGGCGGCCAGCTTGGCCAGGTATTGTTCTACCGTGGTGTGGCGGGCGTTGACGCGCAGCGTCAGCGGCGGCGCGCTGTTGCCGCTGGCCAGGATGGCTTGCCATTGCTGCGGCCAGGCGGTCTTGGCGGCGTCGATCCACCACTGCGGATAGTTCCATTTTGCTACGGGTTGCAGCAATACCGCGTCCAGCAGCGCCTGGCGCTCGCGCAGGAAGCGGCGCAGCACGGCGTTGACCATGCCCTTGGCGCGGGCGGTATCCGGATGCGATTCGGCGGCGGTGACGGTCTGGTCGACCACGGTGAAATCTTCGTACGGGCGCGGCTCATCGGGCGACGCCAGCAGCGCCAGCGCGCACGACAGCAGGGCCGACACCAGCGGCTCCGGCGCTTTCGGCGCCATCAGGCTGACCAGCGCCTCGCTCTGGCCCAGCTGGCGCATGGCGCGGTAGCTGATGTCCTGCATGGCGCCGCGTGCCTGCGGCGTGATTTCCGGCAGTCGTCCCCATACATGGCCCAGCGCCAGCGGCAGATTGGTGCCGGTGCGCACCTGGGCGATGGCGTTGGCGGCGCCCATCAGGCTATAGGCCAGGGCATCGGGTTTGAGGCTGGTCTGGAAGTTGGTCTGCAACGCCGGTTTCAGCTCCCGCGCATGACTGGCGCGCATTTTTGGCGCGGCCGGCTTGGCGGCAGACTTCAAGGAGAGCGTTGGACGCTTGTTCATATGTTAATTCCAGAGTGGGGCGACGGCCGTGATCGCGCAGTATACATTAGCGCCAGACGCAAGGCGACAGCGGGATTGCCTTAATTTCGGTCAAACGTGCCGCCACCAGCGGGCGTATGATCGGCAGATGGCGACGCAACCCACATCGGACCAATCCACCACCGATCAGATCCTTGAGCGGCCGGGCGACATTGAGCGTCGACTAAGCGCTGTCGAGATTAATCTGGCAGTCGTCAAATCCAACTATGCGACCAAAGAAGACATTGCGAAGTTGCATGAAACGATCATTGCAGGCGACCACAGCCTGGAACTCAAGATGGCGCAAATGGAGACGCGGCTGATCAAATGGTTTATTGCAACCGCCATCACGCTGGCCGGCGTATCGGGCAGCCTGGCGTTTCTCGCCGCAAGGTTTATTCATTAGCAACACCCTGCTGCCTCACACTCCGCCCGTCAGGCCGGTCAACACAGTATAATTACCGCTGTTTGGCCGGCGCCGCTGCGCCCGCCGTTTCCACTATCTGATGAATTCTTAAGCGCATGCTAGCCCAACAAAAACAAGATATCACGGCCCTGTTCCAGGCCGCCCTCGCCCCGATTCTGGCCGGCACCGACGTCACCGCCAACGTAGTGCTGGAGCGCCCGCGCGATCCGTCGCACGGCGACGTCGCCTGCACCATCGCCATGCAACTGGCCAAGCAGCTGAAAATGAACCCGCGCGAACTGGCCACCAAACTGGTCGACGCGCTGCTGGCCGATCCAGCCCGCCAAGGTCTGATCGACAGCGCCGACATCGCCGGTCCCGGCTTCATCAACCTGCGCGTCAGCGCCGCCGCCAAGCAGGCCGTGGTCAAGACCGTGCTGGCGCAAGGCGAGCAGTTCGGCGCCGCACAGGCCGGCAGCGGCAAAAAAGTCATCATCGAATTCGTCTCCGCCAACCCGACCGGCCCGCTGCACGTCGGCCACGGCCGCCAGGCGGCGCTGGGCGACGCGCTGTCGTCGCTGTTCGTCTCGCAAGGCTACGACGTCACCCGCGAGTTCTACTACAACGACGCCGGCGTGCAGATCCAGACCCTGGCCAACTCGGTGCAAGCGCGCCTGCGCGGCCACAAGCCGGGCGACGCCGCCTGGCCGGAATCGGCCTACAACGGCGACTACATCGCCGACATCGCCGCCGACTTCCTGCTCAAGAAAACCGTATCGGCCTCCGACGGTTCGCCGGCCACCGCCTCGGGCGACATCGACGACATCGAATCGATCCGCGCCTTCGCCGTGACCTACCTGCGCAATGAGCAGGACATCGACCTGCAAGCCTTCGGCGTCAAGTTCGACAACTACTACCTGGAATCGTCGCTGTACGCCGACGGCAAGGTCGATGCCGCCGTCGAGATGCTCAACAACTCCGGCAAAACCTACGAAGAAGAAGGCGCGCTGTGGCTGCGCACCGAAGACTACGGCGACGACAAGAACCGCGTGATGCGCAAGAAGGACGGCACCTACACCTACTTCGTGCCGGACGTGGCCTACCACATCGTCAAGTTCCAGCGCGGCTACAACCAGGCCATCAACGTCCAAGGTTCCGACCACCACGGCACCATCGCCCGCGTGCGCGCCGGCCTGCAGGCCGTCAACCTGGGCATCCCGCAAGGCTTCCCGGACTACGTGCTGCACAAAATGGTCACCGTGATGAAGGGCGGCGAAGAGGTCAAGATCTCCAAGCGCGCCGGCTCCTACGTCACCGTGCGTGACCTGATCGAATGGTCGGGCGGCGGCGACATCACCAAGGGCCGCGACGCCGTGCGCTTCTTCCTGATTTCGCGCAAAGCCGACACCGAATTCGTGTTCGACGTCGACGTCGCGCTGAAAACCTCGGACGAGAATCCGGTCTACTACGTGCAGTACGCCCACGCGCGCATCTGCCGCATGCTGGAACAGTGGACCGGCAACGAAGCCGACCTGGCCAACGTCGACCTGTCGCCGCTGACCGCGCCGACCGAAGCGACGCTGCTGGCGACGCTGGCCGCGTATCCGGAAACGCTGGCGCGCGCGCAAGCGGAACTGGGCCCGCACCAGATCGCGTTCTACCTGCGCGACCTGGCCGCCAACCTGCACAGCTTCTACTTCGCCGAGCGCGTGCTGGTCGACGACGAAGCGCTGAAGGCGGCGCGTATCGCGCTGATGGTCGCTACCCGCCAGGTGCTGCGCAACGGCCTGGCGCTGATCGGCGTCTCGGCTCCCAACAAAATGTAATTGCGAAGGACATCCCGCACAATGAATTTCCGTTCCGGCTTTACGCCACGTTTGCAACAGCACGGCAACACCTTCATCGGCATCGTCATTGGCCTGGTCATCGGCCTGAGTATCGCGGTGGTGGTGGCGCTCATGATCACCAAGGGCTCGACGCCGTTCACGGACAAAGGCCATCCAAGCAAAGCAACGGAACCGACTGCGGGACAAGTCGCCGATCCTAACAAGCCTATGTACGGCAACAAGGACGCGGCGCGCGAAGCGGCCAAGGACCTGGCCAAGGATCAGCAGCCGGCAGCGCCGGCCGCACCTGCCCCGGCGCCAGCACCAGCTACGCCGGCGCCGCATGCAGCCGACCCGCTGCAAGCGGTGGTCGACAAGATCCAGGGCACGCCGGCCAAGCCGGCCGCGCCTAACGCCGCCAACGTCACGCCGCAGCCGGCCGCCAAAACTGCTGCTGCCGATACTGGCGGCGACGACAAGTTCATCTACTACCTGCAAGCCGGCGCCTTCCGCGAAGTAGCCGACGCCGAAAACACCCGCGCCAAACTGGCCCTGCTGGGTTTTGAAGCCAACATCTCGGACCGTTCCACCGACACCGGCGTGCTGCACCGCGTGCGCATCGGCCCTTACAACCAGGTGGAAGCGATGAACAAGGCACGTAGCAAACTGTCCGAAAGCGGCGTCGATGTCGCTGTAGTGCGTAACCAGAAATAAGAGGAGTAACAATGCGATTCCTGAAGTTCATCCTGACCGCAGTCACCCTGAGCGCCGTGGCGTTTAGCGCATCCGCTTCGCCAACCGATCCAAAACTCGGCACCGAATACAAAGTGCTGCCCACGCCGCAACCGGTGGACACCGGCAAAAAAGTCGAAGTCATCGAGTTCTTCGACTACGCCTGCCCGCACTGCGCCGGCTTTGACGCCCCGCTCAACGCCTGGGTGAAAAAACAGGGCGACAACATCGTCTTCAAGCGCGTCCACATCGGCCGCCAGGGCACCGACCAGCCGCAGGAAAAAATGTTCTACACGCTGCAAGCCATGGGCGTGCTGACGCCGGAACTGCACACCAAGGCCTTCAACGAAATCCACGTCAACCACAATCGCCTGAACCGCGATGAGCAGGTATTCGACTTCGTCGCCAAGCAGGGCGTGGACAAGCAAAAGTTCATCGACACCTACCGCGGCTTTGGCGTGGCCGGCCACCTGCGCAAGGCGCTGTCGATGATGGACGCCTACAACGTCGAATTCTGGCCTTACCTGGTGGTGGACGGCAAATACATCACCGCGCCGTCGATGGCCGACGCTAACGCCAACAGCGAGGAACAGCTGAACCAGGCCGCAACCCAGGTGCTGGACGTGCTGGTCGCCAAAGCCAAAGCAGAGAAGAAGTAAGCATGACGCCTTTGCGCGTCTTCATCACCGGCGCGTCCAGCGGCCTTGGCGCCGCGCTGGCCCGCCAGTACGCGGCGCAAGGCGCCACCCTGGGCCTGCTGGCCCGGCGTGGCGACAGCCTCGCCGCCTTGATCGCCTCCCTCCCCCATGCAGAACGCCACCGCGCCTACGCGGTGGATGTGCGCGACCACGCCGCCATTAACGACGCCGCACAGGCCTTCCTCACGCACGCCGGCGGCGTTGACGTGGTAATCGCCAACGCCGGCATCTCGGTCGGCACGCTGACCGAATACGCGGAAGACATTGCGGTCTTCGCCGACATCATCGCTACCAATGTGGTGGCCACCGCCGCCACCTTCGCCCCGTTCATCGCCACCATGCGCGCGCAAGGCGCGGCGGGCCGGCTGGTGGGCATCGGCAGCGTGGCCGGCATACGCGGCCTGCCCGGCGCCGAAGCGTACAGCGCCTCCAAGGCCGCCGTCATCAGCTACTGCGAATCGCTGCGGCTGGAGATGAAACCGCACGGCATCCGCGTGGTCACCCTGTGCCCCGGCTACATCGACACGCCGATGACGCAGGTGAATCCGTATCCGATGCCATTCCTGATGGCGCCCGAAAAATTCGCCGTGCGCGCCGCGCAGGCCATCGCCGCCGGCGACAGCTACGCCGTGATCCCGTGGCAGATGGGCGTGGTGGCCAAAGTGCTGCGCATGCTGCCGAACACCATCTACGACTGGGCCTTCAGCAAAGCGCCGCACAAACCCCGCAAAGCATCATGAACAATTTGTCCGCCGCCGCCATCACCGCGCATTGCGCCACCTCCGCCACCCACGTGGCGATCGAAGTGGTGGCCGAAACCGGCTCCACCAATGCCGACCTGCTGGCGCGTATCGATACGCTACAAGGCCCGCTGCTGCGTATCGCCGAAAACCAGACCGCCGGCCGTGGCCGCGCCGGCCGTTCGTGGCTGTCCAAGCCCGGCGCCGCGTTGATGTTTTCGCTGGCCTGGCCGTTCAAAGGCCCGCTGCACAAGATGTCCGGCCTGCCGATGACAGTCGGCGTGGCGCTGGCCGAAACCATCGCATCTCTCGGCGTGCCGGTACAGATCAAATGGCCGAACGACCTGCTGCGCGACGGCGCCAAGCTGGCCGGCATCCTGGTCGAAACGCAGAAAACCGATGACGCCATCTGGGCCGTCATCGGCTGCGGCATCAACCTGCTGATGCCGGACGAACTGGAAGCGCAGATCGGCCGCGAAGTGGCCAGCGCGCCATGGCTGGCGCAGATGGACCGCAACCAGTTGATGGCCGCCCTGCTCAGCCGCTTGGCCGCCGTGCTGGCGGAGTTCGACGACACCGGCTTCGCCCCCTTCGTCGACCGCTGGAACGCGCTGCACGCATGGCAGGGCAAGGACGTGGTCCTGCTGGACAACGGCGCCGTGCTGCAGCAAGGCCGCGCCGCCGGCGTCGACGACATCGGCCGCCTGCTGCTGGATACCGATGCCGGCCGCGTAGAAATCCTGTCCGGCGATGTATCGCTGCGCTTAATCGGAACGCAACTAAGCGGAGTACAACCATGATGTTATTGATCGACGCCGGCAACACCCGCGTCAAATGGGCGCTGGCCGATGCCGGCGCTGAACTGGGCGCGTGGATCACCCACGGCGCCGCCACTCATGCCGACATGCCGCTGCTGGAGTTGTCGTGGTGCGAAGCCGCCGCCACCTATGGCGTCAGCCGCATCCTGATCGCCAACGTGGCCGGCAACGCGCTGCGCGTGCAGGTGGAATATGTACTGCAACGCTGCCTGCCAGACGTGCAGCCGGAATGGTTTGAATCGCTGCCGGCGCTGGCCGGCGTCACCAACGGCTACCGCAATCCGGCGCAACTGGGCTGCGACCGTTTCGCCGCCGCCATCGCCGGCCACCGCCTGGCGCCGGGCGTGCCGGTCATCGTGGTCAACTGCGGCACCGCCACCACCATCGACGCCGTCACGGCGCACGGCGTATTCCTGGGCGGGATGATCCTGCCGGGCCTGGGCCTGATGGCCAGCGCGCTGGCGCGCAACACCGCGCAGTTGCCGCAGATCGCGCAAGACGGTAAGCTGCCGGAGGGATTCGCCGACAATACCGACGACGCTATCCTGAGCGGCATCCTGGCCGCGCAGAGCGGCGCCATCGAACATGCCTGCGCGACGCACAAGGCAGCGGAGTGCATCATCTCCGGCGGCGCGGCGCCCTACATTGCGCCGATGCTGAAGGTACCGTACCGTATCGTCGAAAACATTGTGCTGATTGGCTTGCATGCCACCACCGGCAGCGCTGAATAAGGAACGACTTGTGCTGAAGTTTATTTTCTGGTCCCTGCTTGCCGTGAACGCAGCGCTGTTTGCGTATGGACGCGGCTATCTGGGCCACTTCAGCGGCAACGAGCATGAGCCGGAGCGCCTGCTCAATCAGCTCAACGCCAGCAAGCTGGCCATCATCTCGGCCGACCAGGCCAACAAGGCCGCCGCCAGCACCGCCGCTGCAGTGAACGACGCCAAGCCGGCGCCGGCGCCAGTGCAGGCCTGCGTGGAAATCGCCAGCTTCGTGCTGGCCGATGCGCGCCGTTTCGAAGCCCAACTGGCAACGCTGGACCTGGGCGACCGCCAGTCGCGCCACAACCTGCCGGGCACCGAGGTATCGAGCTATATCGTTTATATTCCGTCGCAGGGCAACAAGGAAGGCGCCGACAAGAAAGCCGGTGAACTGCGCGCGCTGGGCGTGACCAACTACTTCATCATCTCCGACAATTCGCCGCTGCGCTGGGGGATTTCGCTAGGCGTGTTCAAGACCGACAACGCCGCGCAGAACCAGCTGGCCGCGCTGATGAAGCAAGGCGTGCGCACCGCGCGCGTGGCGCCGCGCATGAGCGGCAGCAAGCTGCTGGCCTTCCAGTTCCGCGAAGTGGATGCGGACCTGAAAGCCAAACTGGAGAAAATCCGCGCCGGTTTCCCGAACGCGGAAGTCCACAACTGCAAATAAATCAGCGCTACTGGTTACCGCTGGACCACGATAGGCTTGATGCCCAGTGAAGGCGGCAGCCCTTGCGCCGCCTGCAGCGCTTCCTGGCGAGTAGCGAACGGACCGCCATACAGGCGATACACCGACCCGCTCTGCACCACGTCCAGCCCATTCAATTTGCCGGACAGCTTGCCGCGTATTACCTCGGCGTTTTCCGCGCGCGAGTAAGCGCCCAGCTGCAAGTAGAAACCACCCACCACCGCCGGCGCGGCATCGGCGTTGGGCGCGCGCTCGGCCAGCATCAGCGACTCGATATCTTTCGGCGCCGCGCTAACCGGCACAGGCGAACCGACCGGCGCGGACGGCGTCAGCACCAGCGGCGTATCGATCATCTTGGCGGTCACGCTCGGCGTCGGCGCCACCGGTGCGGATGGTTGCTGCGCCGATGGTAGTGAGGTCTTGGCCGTTGGCGTCAGGCGCGGCTTGGTGCTGCCACCGAGGCCTTCGCGCGTGGCCAGTATGCGGTCGACTTCTTCCGGCAGGATGCGCTCGATCTTCAGTTCATGACTGCCCTTGCCCAGCAGGCCAAGCTTCAACGCCGCCGTGTACGACACGTCGATGGCGCGGCTGGCGTGGAACGGACCACGATCGTTGATCCGCACAATCACCGCTGCGCCGCTGACCATATTGGTCAAGCGCGCGTAAGAAGGAATCGGCAGCGTCGGATGCGCAGCCGTCATCTTGTACATATCGTACAGTTCACCGGACGACGTGCGCTGTCCATGGAATTTCTTGCCGTACCAGCTGCCGACACCAATCTGCGTGAACGGCTGATCGTCGGTGATCGGCGTGTAGGTTTTGCCAAAGACGACGTAAGGACGATTGGAACGCGGCAGCAGCGGATCGTTGCGGACATCGGCATCCGGCGTATCCATCAGATTGGGTGGCGGCGCGTCGCCTGGGCCGTCGTCCTGATAGTAGCCGCCGCGTCCTGAATTCGCCGGCGGCAGCACCGGCAGCGTTGGATCAGGCTTGGTGGTCGAAGGCGCCTTGATCACCGGGCCTTGCGACTGCACCGGGCGTGGCGTGCGCTCGGTCGCCACCGGCGCCGTGCCGCAGCCGACCAGCACCAGCGCCGACGCCATCGCCGTCAGATGCAGGAGATGGTTACGTTGCAGGCGCATCGCCGTTCTCCGTATCTTGTTTGTCCACTTTGTTCTTGTCCTTCTCCGCCGGGCGTTTGCCCAGCAGGTAATAATCCAGCGCTTTGCGCGCGATCGGCGCGGCGGCTTCGCCACCATGCCCCGCGTTTTCCACCACCATGGCCAGCACGATGCGCGGCTTGTCCACCGGCGCAAAAGCGGTGAACAGCGCATTGTCGCGCAGGCGTTCGGCCAGTCTGGCGGCGTTGTACTTCTCGCCTTTTTTAATCGTGATGACCTGCGCGGTACCGGTCTTGCCGCCCACCGTGTAGCCGGCGTTGGCAAACACGCGATACGCGGTGCCACCCGGCTCGCTGGTCACGCCCACCATCGCGTTCTTGATAAAGTCGATGTTCTCCTGCTTGAGCGGGATGCGATAGCTCTGCTGCGCCACCGTCAACTTGCGCGCGTGGGTCGTGCTGTCTTCAACGATCTTCACCAGGTGCGGTTTCATCACCACGCCATTGTTTGCCAGATTGGCCACAGCGTGCGCGATCTGTAACGGCGTGTAGGCATTCAGGCCCGAACCATTGCTGACCGAGATAGTATCACCACCCACCCAGCGTCCCGCCGCACCTTTGAAGCGCCTGGCCTTCCACTCTGGCGACGGCAGCGCGCCGGTCTTTTCGTTATCGAGGTCAATGCCGGTCTGCTGACCAAAGCCAAACGGCTGCATGAAGTCGTGAATGGCGTTGATGCCCATGTCGTGACCGAGCGAATAGTAGTAGGTATTGCAGGACACGATGATGGACCTGCGCATGTCGACCGAGCCATGCCCGCCCGCCACGTCGTCGTTAAAGCGATGCCCACCCAGCATGAAGTAGCCGGGATCGTAGGTCACCTGCGACGGCGTGCGCTTGCCCAGCTCCAGCGCCGCCAGCGCCATGAACGGTTTAAAGGTGGAACCCGGCGCGTAGGTGCCGGACAGCGGGCGGTTGACCATCGGCTTGTCCGCCGACGTATTCAACTCGTCCCAGCTTTGCGTGTCGATGCCGTCCACGAACAGGTTCGGATCGTAGCCGGGACGCGAGACGAAGGCCAGCACGTCGCCGGTCTCCGGCTCAATCGCCACCAGCGCGCCGCGCCGGTCGCCGAAGGCTTCCTCCACAATTTTTTGCAGTTCGATGTCGATCGACAGTATCAGATTGCTGCCCGCCTTGGCCGGAGTGCGCGACAAGGTGCGAACGGCGCGGCCGGTGGAAGTCTTCTCTACTTCCTCGAAACCGGCTTGGCCATGCAGCAGCTTCTCGTAGCTTTTCTCCAGGCCTTCCTTGCCGATATGGTCGGTGCCGCGATAGTTGGCGGCATCGTCGCTGTCGTCCAGCGCATCGGCTTCGGCGCGGCTCACGCGGCCAATGTAGCCGATGACATGCGAGGCGCTTTCGCCCAGCGGATACTGGCGGAACAGGCGCGCCTGCACTTCCACGCCGGGAAAACGGAAGTGCTGCGCGCTGAAGCGGGCCACCTCTTCGTCGGTGAGATGGGTGCGCAGCGGCACGCTCTCGAAACCTTTGGAGTCGTCCATTAGTTTCTTGAAACGGCGGCGGTCTTTGACCTCCACCGCCACCAGCTTGGACAGCTCGGCAATGGTATCGTCCAGCGGTGCTTCGAGCTTGGACGGCGTGATCTCCAGCGTGTAGGCCGAGTAATTGCGCGCCAGGACCACGCCGTTGCGGTCCAAAATCAGGCCGCGGTTCGGCACCACCGGCAGCAGCGAAATGCGGTTCTCTTCCGCCTTCACGGCGAAGTCATTGTGCTTCACGATCTGCAGCCAGACGAAGCGCGCCAGCAGCAGCAAGAAGCACAGGAATACCAGCCCGCCCAGCGTCGTCACGCGCAGGCGGAACTCGCGCATCTCGACTTCGGTGTCTTTGAACTCAGTCATCCCCTGACCTCTCGGCTATGGCGCTGGATGCTCATCAGGATGCCGCCGCCCAGGCCGAGCGTCA
Source organism: Duganella levis (assembly GCF_009857605.1). GTDB lineage: Bacteria > Pseudomonadota > Gammaproteobacteria > Burkholderiales > Burkholderiaceae_D > Rugamonas > Rugamonas levis. The sequence goes on from NZ_WWCT01000027.1 coordinate 85,332, forward strand.
TCAGCGCCGTGCCGCCGTAACTCATGAACGGCAGCGGTACGCCCACCACCGGAATGATGCCGCTCACCATGCCCATGTTGACGAAGGCGTAGGTAAAGTAAATCATGGTGATGGCGCCGGCCAGCAGGCGCGTGAACAGCGTCGGCGCATTCAGCGTGATGCTCAGTCCACGCCAGATCAGCAGCAGGTACAGCACCATCAGCACGAGAATGCCGAGCAGTCCAAACTCCTCGGAGAACACGGCGAAGATAAAGTCGGTGGTACGTTCGGGGATGAATTCCAGGTGCGCCTGCGTGCCGTGGGTCCAGCCCTTGCCGGTCACGCCGCCGGAGCCGATGGCGATCATCGACTGGATAATGTGGAAGCCCTTGCCCAACGGGTCGTGATAGGGATCGATCAGCGTCAGCACGCGGTCGCGCTGGTAGTCGTGCATGAAGGTCCACAGCACCGGCAACGAGGCGGCGCCTGCGGCGAACAAGGCGCCCAGCGCTTTCCACGACAGGCCGCCGAGGAAAATTACGCACGCACCGGCCATGGTCACCAGCATCGCCGTGCCCAGGTCCGGCTGGCGCGCAATCAGGCCGGCCGGTATCGCCAGCAACACGGCGGCGATGATGTAGCTGCGCCAGCTGACGTGACCCTGCTCGCGCTGGAAGAACCACGCCAGCATCAGCGGCATGGCGATCTTCATTAATTCGGAAGGCTGGATCTGCGTGCCGACATACAGCCAGCGGCGCGAACCGCCCTTGATGACGCCAAACAGCGCCACCGCCACCAGCAGCGCCACGCCGATCACATAGGCCGGAACGGCCAGCCGCATCATCATCTGCGGCGGGATGTTCGCCACGAACCACAGCACCAGCACCGCTGCCGCGATATTGCGCAGCTGGTCCCATACCTTGCCGGGAATCGCGATGCCGGCCGAGTACAGCGTGACCAGGCCGACCGACAGCAGCGCCACGATGATCAACGCCAGCGGCGCGTCAAACACCATCACGTAGGGGCGCAGGCGCTGCCACCACGGACGTCCGCCCGCAAGGCCCATCAGGTCTGCACCAGTTTTCGGTGCCGCTGTATGCTCATCAGGATGCCGCCGCCCAGGCCCAACGTCAGCAGCGCCGTGCCGCCGTAGCTCATGAACGGCAGCGGCACGCCCACCACCGGCAGAATACCGCTGACCATGCCCATGTTGACGAAGGCGTAGGTGAAGTAAATCATGGTGATCGCGCCGGCCAGCAGGCGAGTAAAGAAGTTGGGCGCGTTCCCGGCGATCATCAGGCCGCGGCCGATCAGCAGCAGGTACAGCACCATCAGGATCAAATTACCGACCAGGCCAAACTCTTCCGAGTAGACGGCGAAAATAAAGTCGGTGGTGCGCTCCGGGATAAATTCCAGGTGGGCCTGGGTGCCGTGGGTCCAGCCCTTGCCGGTAATGCCGCCCGAGCCCACCGCGATGGTGGACTGGATGATGTGGAAGCCCTTGCCCAGCGGGTCGGTGGTGGGATCGATCAGCGTCATCACGCGTTCGCGCTGGTAGTCGTGCAGCACCGACCAGACTATGGGCAGCGCCGCCGCGCCGGCCACGATCAGGCCGACCAGCGCCTTCCACGCCAGGCCCGCCAAAAAGATCACGCAGAAGCCGGCCGCCACCACCAGCAGCGCCGTGCCCAGGTCGGGCTGGCGCACGATCAGGCCGACCGGCACCGCCAGCAGCAGCGCGGCAATCGCATACGATTGCCAGGTCAGATGGCCGGAGCGGCTCTGGAAGAACCACGCCAGCATCAGCGGCATGACGATCTTCATGAATTCGGACGGCTGAATGTCGATGCCGACGTGCAGCCAGCGCCGCGCCCCCAGCTTGATGGTGCCGAACAGCGCCACGCATACCAGCAGGAACACGCCGACCGCGTAGGCCGGCACGGCGATCCGCATCATCATCTGCGGCGAGATATTCGCCACCACCCACATGATGAAGAACGACAGGAAGATGTTGCGCACCTGGTCTTCCATCTTGCCGGGGATGCCGATGCTGGCCGAGTACAGCGTCACCAGGCTGACCGTCAGCAGCAGCATGATGATCAGAGTCAGCGGGCCGTCGAAGACGGTGAAGTATGGCCGCATTCGACGCCACAGCGAACGTCTCTCGTGGATGCGCATGATGTACTGGTCCTTATTGTTTCTTGCGCGCCGGCGCGAGCGGCTGCGGCGCCGGCGTGGCGGCTGGCGTTGGCGGCGGTGCCGGCGTTGGCGCCGGCTCGCGGCGCGATTCTGCCGCAGCGGCGGCAGCTTCGGCGGCCTCCGGATCTTCGATCGGCACGATTTCGGCCGCGTCTTCCTTCGGCACCTTGGTGGTTTCCTTGTCGGTCGGGCGCTTGCCGAGCAGGTAGAAGTCGAGCGCCTTGCGAGCGATCGGCGCGGCGATTTCCGCACCCCAGCCGGCATTTTCCACCACCATGGCGATCACGATCTTCGGCTTGTCGGCCGGCGCAAACGCGGTGTACAGCGCGTTGTCGCGCAGGCGTTCGGCCAGCGCCGACTTGTTGTACTTCTCATTGGCCTTGATGCCCACCACCTGCGCAGTACCGGTCTTGCCGCCCGAGGTATAGCCGGCGTTGGCGAAGGCGCGGAACGCGGTGCCGCCTGCCTCGCTGTTCACGCCCACCATCGCACTCTTGATGATGTCGATGTTTTCCTGCTTGAGCGGAATGCGATAACTCTCTTTCGGCACCGTGAGCTTGCGCGCGCGGGTGGCGCCGTCTTCCACGATCTTGACCAAGTGCGGCTTCATCACCACGCCGTCGTTGGCCAGGTTGGCCATGGCGTGGGCGATCTGCAGCGGCGTGTACGAGTTGTAGCCCGAACCGTTACTGACCGAGATGGTGTCGCCGCCGACCCAGCGTCCGGCGTTGCCCTTGAAGCGGCTGCGCTTCCATTCCTTGGACGGCAGCACGCCGGTCTTTTCGTTATCCAGGTCGATGCCGGTCTTCTGGCCAAAGCCGAACGGCTGCATGAACTGAGTGATGGCGTCGATGCCCATGTCGTTACCCAGCTGGTAGTAATAGGTATTGCAGGACACGATGATGGAGCGGCGCAGGTCGACGTTACCGTGGCCGCCGACTTTATCGTCGCGGAATTTGTGGCCGCCGAGGTAGAAGAAGCCCGGATCGGGATACGCGGTGGCCGGATTGCGTTTGCCCAGTTCCAGCGCGGCCAGCGCCATGAAAGGCTTGAAGGTGGAACCAGGCGCGTAGGTGCCGGACAGCGGCCGGTTGACCATCGGCCGGTCCAGCGACGTATTCAGCTCGCTCCAGCTTTGCGCGTCGATGCCGTCTACGAACAGGTTGGGGTCATAGCCGGGGCGCGAGACGTAGGCCAGGATGTCGCCGGTCTCCGGCTCGATGGCGACGAACGCGCCGCGCCATTCGCCAAAGGCTTCTTCCACTACCTTTTGCAGTTCGATGTCGATCGACAGGATAAGGTTATTGCCCGGCGTGGCGGGAGTGCGCGACAGCGTGCGGATGGCGCGGCCACCGGCCGACACTTCCACTTCCTCGTAGCCGGTCTGGCCGTGCAGCTGCTTCTCGTAGCTCTTCTCCAGGCCTTCTTTGCCGATATGGTCGGTGCCCTTGTAATTAGGGCCGTCGTCGGTGCCTTCGATGGCTTTGACCTCGGACTGGTTGATGCGGCCGATGAAGCCGATCACGTGCGAGGCGGTTTCCCCCAGCGGGTACTGGCGGAACAAACGCGCCTGCACTTCAACGCCGGGAAAGCGGAAGCGCTGGGCGCTGAAGCGCGCGACTTCCTCTTCGGTCAGGCGGGTGCGCAGCGGCACGCTCTCGAAGCCTTTGGATTCGTCCAGCAGTTTCTTGAAGCGCTTGCGGTCCTTGATGTCGACGCTGACCAGTTTGGACAGCTCGTCGATGGTTTCATCCAGCGTGGAGTTCAGCTTGGACGGCGTGATCTCCAGCGTAAAGGCCGAGTAGTTGCGCGCCAGGACCGCGCCGTTGCGGTCCAAAATCAGGCCGCGGTTCGGCACGATGGGGACGATGGCGATGCGGTTCTCTTCGGCCTTGACGGCGAAGTCGCTGTATTTGACGATCTGCAGCCAGACAAAGCGCAGCAACAGCAACGCGAAGCAGAAGAACACCATCCCGCCCAGCACCGTCAGGCGCAGGCGGAACTGCTGGAGTTCGCGCTGGTTGTCCTTAATTTCAGTCATGCCGGAACCGCTGCGTCAGATGGGGCGCGTGTGATCGCGGTCGACCGCGCGGCGCTGTGGCGCCAGCAGCATCCAGGTGACCACAGGCCACAGGACGACGGCGATCATGCTTTCAACGAAGTAGAACCAGCCCGGCGTTTTGCCGGAAACGCAGAAGCGCACCAGCAGCTGCACCGTTTGCGCCATCACCAGCAGCGGGAACACGTGGATGGCCTGGGTCCAGATCGGGAACCACAGCACCCGGCGGTGCAGCATGATGGCGAAGTAGGACAGCAGCGTGTAGGCCAGCGCGTTCTCGCCCAGCAGGGTGGAGTCGTGGACGTCCATCATCAGGCCGAGGAAGAAGGCGGTGCCGATGCCGACCTTGCGTGGCTGATGCACGCCCCAGAACACCAGCAGCAGCGCAACGAAGTCCGGCACGCCGACGAACTGGCCCCACGGCAGGAGGTTCAGCAGGAAGGCGCAGAACAGGCTGAAGGCGATGAATACCGGGCTGACCGGCAGCAGGATATAGTGCGGACGATTCATCGTGCCGGCTCCTTAGGTTGGGTAGCGGCAGCCGGCGCGATCGCGCGCGCAGCAGCAGGCGCGGTCGGCGCGGCGGCGGTCGGCGT